>JBEKLM010000020.1:0-77504 GCA_050010195.1 Verrucomicrobiia bacterium | reverse complement strand
GGCATCGTGGGCGGGTTTCGTGAGACCACAGGAATTGGAGTCCATAGGTTCCTCCTTTGGTTGGCGGAGCGTGGATGTTTAGGGACGGCGTTCGCCGTTTCGTGACGGGACCACCGCGCGCGTAAGAAACAGCAAGGGCAGAGCGAGGCTGACGAGGAGTAGCGTGGACGGTTCCGGGACATCCTCAATGGCGATGCCCACGGCGTTTGCCAAACCCGAAGCGAATACCGAGCCGACGCCGTCCGGGGTAAATTTCAACACGTCGCTGTCGCCGTGATTAGCCACATAAAGATTGCCACTGCTATCGAAGGCGAGATCAATAGCCAGGTTCATAAGGTTAGTACTGATGAAGGTTGAGCCTTGACCGCTGGGATTGAATTTCTCGATCTCGTTGACGCCGTTCACGACATAGAGACTTCCATCGAACCAAGCGAGACCGCCGGGGTTGTCCAAGCCATTGGTGGCAAAAACTGACACTTCACCATTTGTGCCGAATTTTAGAATCGTGTTGTTGCCGTTTGCGACATAGAGATCGCCCTCCGGATCGAAGGTGAGGCCAGCGGGGTAGTACAAACCGGAGATGGCTGTCGCGAAGACCGATCCGGTTCCGTTGGGGGCGATCTCTACGACTGTGTTATTGCCAGAATTGGCTACGAACAGGTTGCCGCTGCCGTCAAACGCGAGGGCCGTGGGGAAGCTTAAACCGGCGCTGGCAAAAACTGACTCGGTTCCGCTTGGGGTAAACTCCTCGATGGTCGGGGTGCCCTGCACGCTACCACCCGAGTTTGCGACGTACAGATTCCCGCTATTGTCGAGGGCGAGGCCGGTGGGATAGTTGAGGCCAGAGCTTGCGGTTGCAAAGACCGTATCATTGCCGTTGGAGTCGAACCTGTCGATCGTGTTCGCGTTAAACGTTGAGAGGTAGACGGTTTCGGCGAGAGCGCAGGGAATGCAGGCGCAGAAGACGACGAGGAGAACAAGTCCCTGCGTGGCAATTTTCGCGATTCCCTTCATACGCGCCCAACCTCTGGCGTTAAGCATAGCACGGCGGCAGCGCCGGCGGCAAGCGGAATTGGCGGCGCGTGGTAACCGGGCGGCGTGACAGCGGCTGCTGGACGCGGATTGTGCATTCATTGCATCTCCTTTGTGCGGGTAAAGTTCATTGGGCACCTCCGGTTTGTTCGGCTTGACGGGCGGCGCACCAACTGAGGCCGGCGTTGGCGAGGTTCACATAGGAGGCCTGGCCGGGGTACTGCGGCGAACCGACGTTGAGTTGGGCGCTAACGTGGGTGAGGAGTTGGGAGTAGACCTGGGCGGCTTCCTGGTAGCGCCCGTCCTCATAATAGCTCGTGGCCAACAGGTGGGTGGCGGCATCCTGACGGATCGGGCCGAGGGCGATATCGGTGCCCGCGAGGGTGACACCGTTGGTGGCGAGTTCCTGCAAGAGCGATGTGAGACAGAGTCGGCACATGGCTTGTTGGCCCATTTGGCGGTAGCACTGGGCGGCGCCGAGCCAGCCGCTGGTGCGGACCCAATCGGCGGAGGCGTCCTTGGCGGCGAGGTAGTCGGTGGCGGCGGTGTCGAAGAGGCCGGCGGCGGCGGCGGGGTCAGACTGCTGGTATTTGAGGGTGAGAGCGTCGGCTTGGTAGAGTTTGCCGAGCCAGAGCCAAGAGCGGGCGAGCTGTTTGGCCGTGGCGCGGGTGGGATGATCGTTCACGACCGAGGTGAAAAACATCTCCGCGTGATGGGTGTCGCCAGTGCTGTAGAGGCCTTGGCCGAAGGTCATGAACACGGAAATGCGCAGGGTGCTGGCCGCGAGCGCATTGCTCAGCACGTCATCGGTCGCGCCACTGGTGACCAGTTGTTGCAGGGTGGTGCATTCTTGGAGGATGCCTTGGGTCTTGGCGGGGGTGTCAGCGTTCCACGGCGGCGAACTGGCCTGCTTTTCAAAGAGCAGGAGAATGGCGGCGGGGGGGGAATTGGTCGGTGCGGAACCTTCATCGGCAACGGATGTGCTGTCCGCGCCTCGGTGGGCATAGAAGACCAACAGCCCGAGCGCGGCGGCCAGTACCCACAAGACACGTCGAGCGTGGCGACGCACGATCAGCCTGTGCTTCATCGAAGCCTCCAGCGGTTGTGTGACCGTTATCGTTTACGAACTGGATCCGACTGGGAGGGCGGGGCATCGCGGCAGCGTCCTTCCCAGAGGACGATTGTGAAAGATTTCACAAAGTCGGCTCTTTGTCAATTCCTAACCTGCCCGACCTTTTGGGGAGGGCGGGTTTTTGAGTCATGGTAACGGCCCTTTCTGTGGGAAATCGGTGCAGGCATCGGCGCGGGACTGCGGGGCGGTGATGGCGAGGAGCAAGGCGTCGGCACATATTCGGCGCGGCTCCGTCGGACTCGGCTTGGCGGCTAGTACGGCTTTCGGCTCCATCGAAGTCGGCTTCCGCGGGGTTGGGGACGAAGGGGGTTCCGCTGTGGACAGCGGACGCCTCGGAGAGGCGTCCCTACCAACGACGGGGAGCACGCGGACAGAGCGGCGTGGCTACAAGGACGAGGCACGGACCGCGGACGGCACCCGGGCCGGGCGCCCTACCGACGGCAACGACGGCGAGCCGGAACGGCGAGATACCCAGACCCTTCGGCTTCGCTCAGGGCAGGCTCTCGGCATCTCGCCCTACAAACCGGATGGACCCCGGTATAACATCGCGCCGACGCAGGCGGCAGGCGGGGAAACGACAGAGACCCCTTCCTTCGGCTTCGCTCAGGACAGGCTGGCTCGGGGTGACAGCGCCGGGAAGTGAAAGCGACCGGCCCGCGGTTGCGTCGGCAGCACAAACACGACGGGTCTCGAGGACTCGGCTCGGCCCCGGGTGGGCAAGCCTGGCAACATTGAGCCGTTGAAGGAGGGGTAGAGGCGGGGCGGACGCAGGTCCGAGAAGGACTCGCGACTCCTGTCGGAGCTGAAGCCGTGCGGCTACAACAGCGGGGACGATGGATAAATGGGCTTGACTGGCATATCGGGAGTCAGATATGATGGGCGGACAGAATCGTTATTTGACATAACGGGATCGAGAGACGCGACGGGTTGGCTTGAGTGGCAACTTGTGGCGCGGGTGGGGTGTGTCCATGGACGGGGGAAGTTGGGCGTGGGGGGATTGCCAAACGAACCCAATTCTGTGCACGCCGGGTTGGTTTTCTGTAATTGGCTTTGGGAGAACGAAGCCAATTGCGGGGCACAGCGTTTCGCCTGGGACCCGTTCGGCAGGTTCAGGGTAAATCGTGTCCTTCAAGACCCCAACTTCCAGCCCTCTTAGAAAACACAGTTGCTACAGCGACGAAGGCTGACTGGAGCTGGCGAAGAACTTCTGTAGGGCGTCGTGGTAGGTGGGGGCGCTGACGAGGAAGGCGTCGTTGTGAGCGCCGCGGAGTTCGACGAGTTGTTTGGGGTCGTTGGCGGCGGCGAAGAGACGCTGGGCGTGGCGGATGTTGAAGATCTCGTCGTCGCGGCTGTGGAAGATCAGCAGCGGGACCTTGATGCGGGGCATTTTGGCGAGCGTGTCGTATTTGTTTTGCACGAGCCAGCGGACGGGAAAGAAGGGGAACATCTTCTGGCCGACGTCGCCAATCGACGTGAAGGCTTCCTCGAGGATGAGACCACCGAGGTCGACTTTGGTGGCGAGATCGGCGGCAACGGCCGAGCCGAGGGATTCGCCGTAGACCACGATGGAGCGCGGTGCGACCTTGCGTTGGGTGACGAGGTAATCGTAGGCGGCGCGGGCATCGCGGTAGGTGCCCGGCTCGTCGGGTTTGCCTTCGCTGCGTCCGTAGCCACGATAGTCGATGATGAAGGTATCGACGCCGAGATCGCGAAGCACGGCGAGTTTGTCGAACCGGTGGGAGATGTTGCCCGCGTTGCCGTGGAAGAGGAGGACGGTAAGTTTGGCGCCACCACGGACGGGCAAGAACCAGCCGTTGATGCGGAGGTTGTCGGAGGTGGTGAGGGTGATGTTTTCGTATTGGAGGCCGAGTTGGTCGGGGGTCTGGTCGATCTGGCGGTTGGGGTAATAGATCATGCGCGCCTCGTTCCAGCGCAGCCAGAGGGCGAAGGCGACGACCAGGGTCAGCAACGGAATGGCGATCATTTTCAGGTACCGCATTTGGGACGGGGACATATAGCACACGGGAAATCTGTTGACGAGGTATTCCCTCTTGACCCGCGCGGGGCCGCGTGTTAGCTAAGGCAAGAGTTGGAGAAACTGAGGGAATATGCGGTGTCCAAAATGCGCCGGCGTCGACGACAAGGTGGTCGATTCGCGCAGCAACCGTGACGGGCTGCTGATTCGGCGGCGGCGGGAATGTTTAAAGTGCGGGGCGCGGTTCACGACCTACGAGGAGATTTTCCGCGAGAAGCTGCGCGTGAAGAAGCGGGACGGTCAGTATGAGGAGTTTGACCGGCGCAAGCTGCTGGCCGGAATCGAGAAGGCCTGCGAGAAACGTCCCGTGAGCACGGAGAAAATCGAATTACTGGCCGAGCGGGTGATTAGCGAACTGGAGAACGAGTTTGGGCGGGAGGTGCCGTCGATGAAGATCGGCGAGCGGGTGATGGACCACCTGCGCAAGCTCGATGAGGTGGCGTACGTGCGGTTTGCCTCCGTGTATCGGCAGTTCCGTGACGCCGAGCAATTTATCGACGAGATCAAGCAGATGGGCAAATCATGATCCAATTGCACACCGACGTTTTGTGGGTCCGGGCGGAGGATGGTCGCCTGGCGCCATTCGACGAGCAACGGCTGGCGCTGTCGATCCAGAAAGTCGCCGAGAATGTCGGACATTCCGATTGGTGGCTGGCGGAGTCGATTGCGGCGGCAGTGCACGCGTTCGCGGTCAAGTCGCGCAGCGAGCGGGTCATCCCGAGCAAGGAGATTGCCGACATTGTGGCCACGGTGCTGGCGACGTTGGGCTATGACTGGATTTCCGAGGCGTATGCCGGGGACGCGAACCGCGTGGCGATACATCTGAATGAGTTGGCGTGGCGAACGAACGCCGGGTTTGAGTTGGAGTTTTTCCAACAGCTCGACCACGCGCTGAGCGCGGCGGCGAACCGTCGGTTGGTGGCGATGCGGATCGACGGATTGCGCGCGTGCGTGATGCAATTGCGCGGGACGCGGCGGTGGACGGCGGGATGCCGGCGGTTGGCAGAGGACATCGTGGAACACGTTCGCGAGCGCGTGGTGCGGGTGCGTTCGCCGCGGGCGGCGAGCTTGAAACTGGCGGTGGTGGAGTAGGGCATGGCCGACAACATTTTCGCAAAAATCATCCGTAAAGAAATTCCGGCGAAGATTGTGTATGAGGACGAGCGGGCGCTGGCATTTCGGGACATCGATGCGAAGGCACCGGTCCATATTCTCGTCGTGCCGAAGAGAGATATCGCGCGCATTTCCGAAGCCGGTCCTGGTGACGAGGCGTTGCTGGGACATTTGCTGACCGTGGCCGCCGAGATTGCGCGGAACGAGGGCATTGATGCGACGGGGTATCGGCTGGTCATCAACAAGGGCGCGCACGCGGGCGAGAGCGTGGCGCATCTGCACGTGCATCTGCTGGGTGGCCGGCCGATGAACTGGCCACCGGGTTGAGTGTCGTGGCTTTGTGAACGGGCTGATTCTTTTTGAGGACGACCATCTGTTGGTCGTCAACAAGCCGTCGGGCATCAACACCCACAAGCCGGATCGGTTTGCGCCGGACGGCATCCATGAATGGTTGACCAAGCGCGAGCCGCGCTGGCGGACGCTGTCGATTTTGCAGCGGTTGGACAAGGACACGTCCGGCGTGATCGTGTTCGGCAAGACGCGGGAAACAAACCAGTCGCTCAGCCAGCAATTCGAAAAGCACACGATCGAGAAGGTGTATCTGCTGCTGAGCGCGGCGCGACCGACGCGTGTGAAGTTCTGGGAGAAGTCACCGAATTGCGTGACGGAATTTGAGTTCATCCAGGCCCATGGGGATTACTTCCTCGTGCAAGCCAAGCCGCTGACGGGCAAGACGCACCAGATTCGGCGACACGCCGCGGATGCCGGATTCCCGATTCTCGGAGACACGGAATACGAGGGGGCAACCGCGCCGCGGCTGATGCTGCACGCGCGCAAACTCAGTTTCCAGCATCCCGCGACCGGGGAACGAGTATCGTTCGAGGCGTCGGTGCCGTGCGCGTTTGATGAGGTGGACGCGGTGGTCGCGGCGGTGGAATTTCGCGAGCCGTTGTTTGGCGCACCGACGAACGCCTTCCGCCTGATCAGCGGCGAAGCGGATGGTTTCTCCGACGTGATTGTCGATTCCTATGACGGGAATCTTCTGGTCCAATGGCAGGCGGAGGCGGCGGAGAAGAATGGCGCGGGATTGATCGAGCGATTGCGGGCCGAGTGCCAGCCGCGGGCGATTTACACGCAACTGGTGACGAAGCAGGAACGGACGGCTCCCCGGCTGGTTTACGGGAACGAATTGGACCGGCGAACGCCTGTCCGTGAAAACGACATCACGTTCCTCATCAATTTCGGCGAGGGGCTGGCGACGGGGGTGTTTCTCGACCAGCGCGAGAATCGGCGTCGGCTACTGGCGATGCCGCTGCAGGGGAAGACGGTACTCAATACGTTCGCCTACACATGCGCCTTCTCCGTGGTCGCGGCGAAGGCTGGTGCGGTGACGACCAGCGTGGATTTGTCGAAGAACTACCTCGAATGGGGACGGGAGAATTTCCGCGCGAACGGTCTTGATCCGGCGGCGCATGAATTTTTTTTCGGGGATGCGTTTGATTGGCTGAAACGATATGCAAAACGGGGACAGCACTGGGACATCGTGATCCTTGATCCGCCGACGTTTTCCACCACCAAGCGGGGACGGGCGTTCCAAGCGGGACGCGATTATGAAGAGCTGGCGGCGCTGGCGATTCCCTTGGTCGATCCGGGTGGCTGGCTGCTGTGTTCGACCAATCAGCGGACGCTGGCGGCGGACGAGTTTGAAGGGAGCATCCAGAAGGCGGCGAAGCGGTGTGGGCGCGCTATGGGGACGCCGGAGTTTGAGACGGTGCCGTTTGATTTCCGCGTAGCGCCGAAGGAGCGGCCGTACTTGAAGACTTTCTGGGCGAAGCTGGGGTAGGGGCAACGGCATTTTGGATCTGTGGCCCAAACTCGGTGGCGACCCAAATCCCGGCGCCGACGCCGGCGATCACGGCCATGGACTTGCCCACCGGCGAAAACGACGTGGCCGTCACCTGACCCGGCTTGCTCACGGTCGCGGAGACAAACGGGAACAGATGTTTGGAGATCGTTTCGGTTGGGGGAAGTTTGTCCATGTCCACGAAGTCGTTGTTGCCGTTTTGTGATGCGGCTGATTTGGTGATGGCATAGAGCGGCTCGAACAATCCGCGGAGGTCGGCGTAGCCGTAGGATGACCCGTTGGCAGGCACGCGCTTGATGGATTCCTGATAGGCGGCGCTGGCGGCCAGCGTGGGTTTCGACGCTATCACATGGGCCAGCAACTCGCGCGCGTAATCGGGCGTGTTCGCGAGGATGAAAAACTGGCTGGTGGTGGTGTACGTGGGGGCGAGCAGACCCGCGCCGACCCGAACGGTACGCAGTGTGTGACCCGCGCTTTCGGTTTCATCCCAGGGGGCCTTCTCATCGTCACCCAGCGCGCTTTGCTTCAGGGCGTTCATGGCATTGTCGAGGGCTGGACGGAGTTTGTCCTCGTGGGCGATTTCGGCGACGAACGCGACGTCGGGAGAACGGGCACCCGTGCGCCAACTGGCGATGACGGCTGTCTCCGGGCCGAATTCCTGGAGAATGTCTTCCCGCATGTGAATGCCGTGAGTGCGGAGCGCTTGCTGGAATTGTCCAACGGAGAGCATGATTGACGTGTTGCCGGATTGAGAGAGAGCCTGCATGCCCTCCTCGTAGACAGTCGCGAGATTGGCCGAGCCGACGGAATAGAACAACGTATCGGGTGACGTCAGCACGAGAGTTTTCTGCTTTGTGGGCAGGGCGGGCTTCGGCGCATTGCGGGAGTACGAGAGGAAGCCGACATCCTCCACGCCACGATCGACGAACGTCATACTGAACGCCGCGGCATCCATGCCATCCAACTTTTGGAACGCGCCCGACGTTTGTGGCGAAAACGCCAGCAGCGGGCCGAACAGACCGAGCACCTGTTCGACGTTGGCGTACCCGAGGAAATTGTAATTTTTCGCGGCGTGATGTTGGGCATTGGCGAACCTGGCGCTGGTGGAGAGACGCTTGAAGTTGGGAGGGACCTGGCCGGTGTACGAGGCGATCATATCGCGCATCGTGTCTTCGCCGAGGGTGAACACCACCAGGGAATTGAAGAAGGCGTGGCAGATCGGCAGGTCCGGTGTGATTTGCCAGACGGTGTACTTTATGCCGAGATAGCTTTTATCTTCAAAGTCACCATTCGGATTTGCCTTCTTGAGGGAGCCCTCGAGTTTGTACAGACCTGCGGCCGCCTGGAGTTTCTTGTGTCCCGTGTCCGCGCCGACCACGAGGCCGACGTTGAGCGAGGGAAGGATGGTCACGTGAGTGAGACCCAGGAAGACTTCGCCTTGCGCCGTGTTCATCGCGAAATCGAGGATGGCGGCGGTGCCGGAGTCGGTGCCCGGATGGGACGGGCTTTCGCGCAACGAATCGAGCGGCTTTTTCAGGAATGCCTGGACTTCGGGTTCCTCCCAGAGCGCGTACAATTCGGTCTTGGAGAAATCGTCGCGAGACTTGGAGAAGTCGGTGATATCGAGGAACAGAAGTGTCGATTCGGGGAGCAGATCGGCGGCGTGCGGGGCCGGTCTGGTGAAGGTGGCATAGACCAGCGCCAAGGTGATGACCGTGACCAGCAACAAGAAGATGATGACGATTTTTTTCATTTCTACGCGAGCGGAGACCGACCGGCTCGACAACGGGCGGGGATGCTGACTCATAACGCAATGAGGGTCAAGGAAATAGGTCATCACACGGGATTGTCGTGCAAGATGAGAAGAAAATCGGTAGGATGGGCAGAAGTGGAATTATGAGGGTTTTGCGTCTGAAGGGTCAGCAGCTCGGCAAGGGCCGGGTGTTTGTGGGAGTGTTGGTGGTTGTCTGGTTGATTACCGCAAACGCGAGCGACGTGTGTGCCGTGCTGTTTCAATCGACCGGGGACCCGACTTACAACACAAACGCTCCCTCGGGCCCGTTGACCAACAGCGGATGGCAATACGAGGGTAGATGGGACACCTCGTTGGAATTGTCGACAAACGTCCATCCGATGGGGAGTTTTCTGGGAACGCCGATTGCGCCGCAGTTTTTTATCACCGCCGCGCACATTTATGGATCGACGAACGACGTATTTGTATTCAATGGGGTTACCTACCACCCGGTTGCGCAATTCACGACGTTGGACAGCGATCTGAGTATCTGGCAGGTTGCCGAGACATTTCCGTACTACGCGCCGCTGTATACTGCGTCCGGGGAAACGAACAGCCCGGTCGTCGTGTTCGGCCGGGGCACGCAGTCAGGGGAACCCGTGGTTGTGGGCGGGCAGACGAATGGATGGCTGTGGGTTGAGCCGTCCGACGGCGTGGAGCGGTGGGGAGAGAGCCGGGTCGGTTCGATCATCAATGGGGGTACAGGTGTGGGTGATTTGCTGCGCTGCGCGTTCGACGCGGGGGCTGGTTCGAATGCGTGCGACTTGTCCGAGGGCGATTCGGGCGGCGGACTGTTCATTGAGGATGGCGGCGTCTGGAAGCTGGCCGGAATCAACTACGGAGTGGATGGACCGTTTAGCAACGCCGTGGATGGCACCGAGTTTGACGCGTCACTGCTGGATGTTCGTGGATTGTTCGAGGAGGTCTCACCCGGAAACTGGCAGTTCATGAGCGGGCCGCAGCCAATCCCCAGCGCGTTCTACAGCACGCGCATCTCGGCGAATCTGGATTGGATCGAAAGCGTGATCAACTTCGATTTGGGGCCCGATCTGCAGATTGCCGGAGTCCAGGTGGATGGGAACGACGCCGAGATCAGCTTCGACACCGGCTCCAACCGTGTTTACTATGTCCAGAGCACCGGCGATCCGGCCAACGGCCCGTGGTCGACCATCATCTCCAACGTGGCAGGCACCGGTGGAACCGTGACGGTTATTGACACGAATGCCGTGAGTTCTCCCCCGCGATATTACCGAATCGGCCTTTCGCAGTGAGACGCTTACGGGCGAAACTCGAAATCCGAAACGCAGTTTGACGACGGTTCACGCGGGGCAAATGGAAAGCGGGAGTCAGGGTCTGATTGAGCTGGTTCTGCGCGCGCGTGTTTTCTTGGCGGTGCGGGTCCTGTAAACCTCCCGTGGCTCGCGGACGAGAACATCCGTGGGGATCCCGAGCGCGGTCGACAGGCGGCGAATCATGTTCAGGCTCAGGCCACGGTGGCCAGACAGGACTTCGGAGACCTTGCTTCGGCTGCCCATGTAGGGGACGAGGTCGCGGGGCTTGAGTCCTTGTTGTTCCATGCGGAACCGAATGGCGTCGACGGGGTCGGGCTCGTCGATGGGAAACGCTTCGTCCTCGTAGATCTCGACGAGGGCGGCCAGAAGGTCGAGTTCGTCGGCTTGGGGGGTGCCGGGACGCGCGTCCATGAGATGGTCGATGCACGCCAGCGCGGCCTTGTGTTCCCGTTCATTCCGAATGAGTTTTGGTTTCATCAGACTGCCTCCGCGTCGATTCTGTCATAATCTACATGCGTGCCGACAAACAATCCAACGGATTACGCATCGACTCGGCTGGGAGTGTCGTGACGTGAAGTGTCCGTCTTCGCCAAGCCCGCCGGGGCTGGTAAACCGCGCCGGGGACGGCTAAACCACTCCAGAGGCGGGTAAAGCTTCCACCTCCGCTGGAGCTATGACGGACAAGGCCGCGCGTGGCGATGTCTGGGCGGAAATTGTGAGGCGGTGTGGCGTGCCCACGTTTAGGGCCTCATGGGATCGGCTGGTTCTTTTGCAGGAGCTCGGTAATTTCATCGTCTGAGTGTTCAAATAGGTGCGGGCTTATTTGAAGCGCTTCCTGCCATTTTGCAGCCGCGGCTTTGTAGTCACCGACTTCTTCTGACGCTTCTGCCCAATGTACGTAGGCCATCGTGAACTTGGGGTCGATCTCGGTTGTTCGCTTGAGCACTGCTATTGCTTTGTCGTAGTCCTGTTGCTCAATGTAACAGAGGCCCAGATCAAAAAAGGCTGCCCTCAGATTTGGGTTAAGGGCGATGGCGCGTTTGTATTTGTCAATCGCGCCGTCAAAATCCTTCGCCTGTCTGAGAAGCTCGCCCCAGTTTACAAGAGAGTCCGGCGACGTTGGATTGAGTTCAGAGGCTCGCTTGTACTTGGCCATGGCTGCTGTTCGGTCGCCGAGGTGCTCAAGGGCCAATCCCCAGTCAAACCACCACTCAGAAACGGTTGGCTCTTGCTCCGTGGCTTGCTTGAGGTAGGTGCAAGCTTCCGACCACTTGCCGAGATGTTCTAGGGTAAGTGCGATAAGCGAATACGCGTCTTGTAGAGTTGGGTCCAACCGGATAGCTTCTTGAGTTGGTTCCAGAGCTTGAGGAAAGGCACCGCGGTCGAAATAGATGGCGGCGATATGGTAGTACGCGGGGGCGTAGTTTGGGTCGCGGGCGACGGCCTTTTTTAGGAGGTTTAATGCATCATTATATTTTGCTTGGGCGGAGAGAACGAGGGCCGTGTTGTAGTAAAGCTCAGCCATGCCAGTTGGTTTGGTTGAGCGGGGTGGTCCACCTTGGAGAGAGATAAAGTGAAACAAGCTGCGGGCGCTGTTTCTGCCGCGCTTACGTTCGTTTCTTTCCACGGCGGTCATGGCTTCCTCGTAGGCGGCTAGCGCACTTGGGAAATTGGATTGGGCAAAATAGATGGCACCGAGATTGTTGTACGCGTCAACAAGATCTGGGCCGAGTTCTATGGCTCTTTCAGACGCAACGATCCCCTCGGAGTACCTGCCCAAGCTGAGGAAGGCGGCGGCTAAATTCGCGTAGGTCTGAGGATCCGGTGGGTCGAGCTGCGAAGCTTTCAGAGTCATGGCCAGGGATTTATTAAGGTTGCTCTGTAATAAAGAAAACATTCCCAAGTTTCGATATGCGGTTGCATCACGTGGATCGGTCTTGATTGCTACTTCGGACCATCTTACGGCGTTGGAAAGTTGCCCCTGAAACAATGCGAGCGTTGCCAAATTATCCAGCGCATTGATGAAGCCCGGTTTTATACGCAGGGCCTCTTGGAGCTTCGTGGCGCCGGCTTCATAGTTGGTTTGAAGCATGTACGCGATGCCCCATGCGGAATAAGCAGCCGCTTTGTCGTCGATTGTGCCTTTATTGAGACAGCTGTGAACTGCGACGATCGCCTCAGAAGGCCGGTCCTCCGTAAGATAGTAGGCAACAAGTAGGTAGGGATCGATGTGCCTGAGTGCCTCCTCAGCGGCGGCTCGCATCAACGTGTCCATTTGGTCTACGCGCCCTGTTATCAGTGCCGTGTTGCGGCCGGTCTGGTCGTCAATCCGCAGCGTTAGTTGAAGTGCATTTGTGTTAAGGGTGGCGTCGGCGGAGATCCGCTCGGTGGTAGCGCGGTAGTGTCCCCTCAACAGGTTAATAATGGATTTTAGGGAGAAGCCCGTGTCGGGCACCTCTATATCAGGAATCGGCTCGGTCGGTGGGGTAAACAAGGGTTGTGCTTTGCTGGCGATCTTAACCTCGTCGGCTATTGCCTGAACTTGATCAACGAACTGGTTCGCCATTACGGGTGGGTTGTAACCGAGGGCCTGAAGCTCGGGAGGGACGGAGAACGGCTCAACGAGCAGAACATTTTGAGTGCAATCATGATATACAATGGGAATGAAAAGAAGGAGAAGTACCAGAATGGTAAAATTAACAGCGATTGACCGAAGCGATGTAAGCAAGTCTGCCACGTTCTTGCAGCGAATTCGAGGCTTCCGCAGCTTCTCGCGTCCTCGCTTGCAGAGTGTGGCAACTGGGGTCCCGAGCGCTTTTAGCCATTGGTGCGCCGCGTCGTAAGTGTTCCGCCAGATGCGGACGAGTATGTCGGACATCCGATTCCTCCGTGGGAAGAGTAAGGCGTGCCTGGTGTGACACCAAGTCAAAAGAGAGGCCATTTGTGTGCGTGCGGTTGGCCGAGAGCGGACCCGTCGTGTGCCCATCTGTAGCGCGTTCTCTACGGGCCAAGCGTTAGGACGGCTGGGGGGGGCACAGGGATGGGTCCTCTCCCCTTGAAATTGGCGGGTTCACAAGTAATGGTGTTGGTATGTGTGGTCGGTTCAACATTACTGTTTAGGGGAGATTAGACATGAGCAAATTAAGTGACAAAAGCCTGAACCTGATCTTCCGTGAGGCGCGGACATACAGCGACTGGCTGGGCAAGCCTGTTGACGACGCGCTGCTGGCGCAGGTCTATGACCTGGCCAAACTGGGGCCCACGTCGGCCAACATGTGCCCGATGCGGGTGGTGTTCGTCAAATCGAAGGCGGCGAAGGAGAAGCTCAAGCCGGCGCTGTCGGCCGGCAACGTCGACAAGACGATGGCCGCACCGGTCACGGCGATCATCGGCATGGACGTCCACTTCTATGAGAAACTGCCCGAGCTGTTCCCGCATGTGGACGCCAAGGCCTGGTTCAAGGACTTGCCGGAGAACGTGCTGGAGTACATGGCGCTGCGCAACGGGTCGCTGCAAGGCGCCTACCTGATGCTGGCCGCCCGCGCGCTCGGACTGGATTGCGGGCCGATGTCCGGGTTCGATAACGCGAAGGTGGACGCGGCGTTCTTCGCGGGGACGACGGTCAAATCCAACTTCCTGTGCAACCTCGGTCACGGCGATACGACCAAGCTCCATCCGCGCAGCCCGCGTCTGAGCTTTGACGAAGCCTGTCAGATCGTGTGATTCATAGCGGGGAGCGGCTCAGGGCCGGCGGGAAGCGGAGGAGAGGAAGGACGGGCCGGAGGAGGGGGGTGGCTCCTCGCGGCTCGGGATGAACCCCTCGACGGACTTGTGACAAGCGGGTATCAACCGCTGAGAAAAGACTAGACAATAGACATGCGATAGTGTATAGGCGGGGCGGTTGTAATGGTTCTTTGACATAGGGGATAGTGCGACGGTCAAACGGAAAGCGCCGCGTGAGGGCACGCGGCCTACAACGACTTGATTTACAGCGGCGGAGCGCCGTCGCTACAATGACTCGACGAAGGAGAGGCCGGTTGCGCCGGGGGAGGGGGTACGGCCCAAATATGTAATTCTGTAAAACGAAGCCAATTGCCGCGTACAACAGCGGCGTCTCGTCCAACTCGGCTTTCCGGGGTATTTTGATTTGTGGATAAGCTTGAAGGACAAGATATTAGAAGTCCAAATGTGCTATTTTATCAATTGGCTTCGTTTGGGGTCTCGGCAGCCCAATTATGGGCCCAAAATGGCTTCTGGCACGGTGCGGAGGGTATCATCCGTGGCTCCGCCGGAGACCACAAAAGCCACCCACTTGACACCTGTGTGTCATGACTTATACTCCCCCCGCCATGCAATCCGATGAGCCTGGGGGACAGTGGGGCGCCACTCGCGCCGAGTGCGTTCCGTTTGGTGTGAATCCTCAGCCTGACTCCTCGCATCCCAAAAAAGTGGTGTTGAAACCCTCTTCCATAGACGAGCGATTTCCGTCGGCAGGCCGCGGCCTATGGTCGCACGTGCCTGAAACGGACTGGAACGATTGGCGGTGGCAGCTTCGGAACCGCATCACGACGCTGGAAGCACTGGAGGCGTTGATGCCGTTGACGCCGGCCGAGCGGGAAGGCGTGTCACAGGCGGGCCATCATTTGGCGATGGCCATCACGCCGTACTTTTTCAATCTGATCGACGTCAGCGATCCGAACTGTCCGATTCGGCGTCAGGTCATTCCGCGCGTTGAGGAGATGGTCACCGCGCCGTGGGAGGTGGCCGATCCGTGCGGCGAGGACGAACACATGCCGGTGCCGGGGTTGGTGCACCGTTATCCCGACCGCGTGCTGTTTCTCGTCACGGATCGTTGCGCGGCGTACTGCCGGTATTGCACGCGCAGCCGCGTCGTCAGCGGCGCGGGCGATCAACATCTCCATACCGAGTTTACCGACGCGATCAATTATATTCGCGAGCACACGGAGGTGCGGGATGTATTGCTGAGCGGGGGCGATCCGTTGTTGTTCAGCGACGAGCGTCTCGAATCGGTGCTGAGCGAGTTGCGGGCGATCCCGCACGTCGAATTTCTGCGTATCGGGACGAGGATCCCGATCTTTTTGCCGCAGCGGATCACGCCCGAGTTGTGCGCGATGCTGCGGAAGTATCATCCGTTGTGGATGAGCATTCATTCCAATCACCCAAAGGAAGCGACGCACGAAGTCAGGGAGGCGTGCGGTCGGCTCGCAGACGCGGGTATTCCGCTGGGGAACCAGAGCGTGTTGTTGCTTGGGGTCAACGACGACGCGATGGTAATGAAAGAGCTCATGCACAAGCTGTTGATGATGCGGGTGCGGCCCTATTACATATACCAGTGCGATCCGGTCAAGGGCACGCACCACTTGCGCACCAGCGTGCGCAAAGGCGTGGAGATCATGGAGGCGCTGCGGGGGCACACGACGGGTTATGCAGTGCCGCAATATGTGATCGACGCGCCCGGGGGCGGCGGCAAGGTGCCCATCAGTCCCGAGTACGTTCTGGCGCATGACAAGCAGCGCGTTATTATTCGTAATTACGAAGGTAAAGTCTTCGAGTACCCCGAGTTGAGTGACGTATCGGCCCCGATGAAGTTGGGCCAGGGTGTTCCTCCCTCAGCGCAAAAAGCGGGTGTGGAAACTGCTCTAAAGAGCTGCCACACAACGGACAAGGGAAATGGACACCACCGCCCGACGCTCGACTGAGGTTCATTTTGGATTGGCTTGGAACTGGCAGTACGACCAGGACTTCGTCAACCAACTGGATCGTTCCTGTCTGAATGCCGGACTGAGTTGTTATCTCGTCGGGCCGCACAACCTGCAGCAGACCTTTCTCGAAGCGCAAAACAACGAACGGAATTTCCGGTGTTTTCTCGACCGCGCCAGCGACGAAGACGAGCGCTTCCTGGCATTCAACCAACTGCTGCAAACGAAGGGCACGAAATTCGTCAACGCCCAGCATCATTACAGGCGTTCCATCGACAAGGCGAACATTCACGGCGAACTGCTGGCGCGCGGATTGCAGTTGCCGCTGACGATCATTCTGCCGCCTTATGAGACCGAGCCGAATTTCGATCCACGCCTGATCGAGCCGCTGACCTCGCCGTTCGTCGTCAAGCCCGCCAAAGGCGGCGGCGGTTCCGGCGTCGTCATCGGCGCCATGCGGCCCGACGACGTATCGCGGTCCCGCGCCAAGTTCCGCAACCAGCGGTTTCTCATCCAGCAGCGCGTCAATCCGCAGATTCTCAACGGGCGCCGCGCTTGGTTTCGTGTGTACCACGTCTGCGGCGAGATCATCCCGTGTTGGTGGGATGACACCACGCACCGGTACTCGGTTGTGACGCCCTCGGACCGCGCGCTTGTGAACGTGGACGAACTCACCCGCATCGTGCGCATCATCGCCGATGTCGCGAAACTCGATTTCTTCAGCACCGAAATCGCGTTGGAACACGACGGGCGATATTTCGTGGTGGACTACGTCAACGATCCGTGTGACATGCGGCTCCAGAGCAAGAATTTCGACGGTGTGCCGGACACGATCGTCGGTATGATCGTTACCAACATCACCAACTACATCAAGAAGCAGTTCGCGCCCACGGCCCAGCCGACCGACGAAGATGCGCAGTATTGGCCGTAGCGCGAGCACTGGGTTGAATGGGCGTCTCACCTGTTGGCAAATTGTCGACCTTGACATCTGGTAGCATTATGCTACCTTTTTCGCATGAGCCAACCAGTGAAACTTTCGGATGCATTGGTCTTGGACGCCCGGCTGGCCGGGAAAACGGTCGAACGCTCCATCGCAGGACAAGTGGAGTTCTGGGCAAAAATCGGCCGGGCAGTCGAGCCGTTGCTCCAGGGCACGCAGATGCTCGCTTTGTGTCGCAATGCCGCGACGCGCCCGCTGTCAGCCTGCCTGAAATCCGTTGATTCGCCCGCCGGTCGTCGACGGTTGACCGAGTTTCTCCAGAGCCAGCCCTGGCCGCACTACGAACCGCACCCGGATCGACCTGGCGTGCTCATCCGTATTGAAGCGAACGGGAAACGCGCGGTCGGGCGATTCGTCAACCGCCAGTTCCAGCCGGTCAAGGCGAAGACCACGCGACGATGAGCTCCAAAAGGGGTTGCGAGCCCAAGTCAGGCCCGCCGCTCGACCGCCGTCCAGTCATTGTCGCGCTGGCGGGGCCGAATGGCGCGGGCAAGACCACGTTCTACCACGCCCATCTCCAGCCCGCTGGGCTGCGGTTTGTCAACACCGACCTGCTGGCGCGGGAACTGAACCTCGATCCCTACGCAGCCGCGCGCCTGGCCGAGGCGCTCCGTCGGCAACTGGTGGAACAACGCGAAAGCTTCGTGTTCGAGACCGTGTTCTCCGATCCAATCGGGGACAAGCTGGCGTTTCTGAAAGAAGCGGCCGAGGAAGGTTACACCGTCGTTCTGTGCTTCATTGGAATCTCCGGGCCGGAAGTTTCCGAAGAACGCGTCGCCATGCGCGTCTCGCAAGGCGGGCATGACGTGCCCGCCGAGAAGTTGATTGCGCGATTTCCCCGCACGATGGCGAACCTCAAGACAGCCATTTGCGATCTTCCCCACGTGTGGGTTTTCGACAACGACGATCTGCGAACGCCGTTCCGTCAAGTGGCTGTTTTCGAGAACGGCCAGCGGGTTGTCATGAATGAGCCAGTCCCCACGTGGCTTGTGCCGTTGCTGGTGTAAAGGTACGAGCTACGTCGGATTGTGCCAGCGACTTCCAGCGTGGGACAACCGTTACCCTTTGATCATTAAGTGCACGGCCACGATCACGCCGAACACCACGACCGCGCCTCGCAAGAGGCCGGGTGACAACCGTTGCGCGGTTTTTGCGCCGATGAAGCCGCCCACGATGGCCGCCAACGCCATGGCGAGCGCGATGGTCAGGATCGCCATGCCTTTGACGAGGAAATAGAGCGACGCGATGCCGTTGATGAGCATGGCGAAGAAGTTCTTCATGCCGTTGGCCGCCTGCAAATCGTCCGGCAGAAAGATCGCCATCGCCGCCAGCATCAGGATGCCGATACCCGCGCCAAAATAGCCGCCGTAAACCGCGATGGCGAATTGGGACAACCACAGCGCGGCCGCGTGCTTCTTCGGGTGTGCGTCGGCGCGTTTCGCCATCCAGCGTCCGATGGGTTCGTTGAGCAGGAGCAAAGCGCACGCGAGCAGAATCAGATACGGCACGATGTAACGGAAGACGGACTCGGGCGTGTTCAGCAACAGGATCGCACCCGCCAGGCCGCCGAGCAGCGAGGGCAGGGAGAGAATCCAGACGCGTGCGCGGTTCTGCGTCAGTTGCCGTCGATAGGCCCACGAACTCGTGACCGAGCCCGGCCAGATGGCCACTGTGCTCGTGGCGTTGGCCTTGATCGAGGACATGCCGCTGTACAGCAGGGCCGGGAACGTGAGCAGCGTGCCGCCGCCCGCCACGGCGTTGACAAAGCCCGCGCCAAACGCCGCGAGCAGGCTGACCCAGTAGATTTGCATACGATTAGTTGCGCAGCATAACAAAACTCTGTTAGCGTCACAAACATGCCGTCTGTCATATTGAAAAAAGGCCGGGAACACCGCCTCTATGCGGGCCATAGCTGGGTGTACTCGGGCGAAATTGCGAACATCACCAGCGACCCCAAGGACGGCGACGCCGTGGACATCCGCGACCACAAGGAGCGCTTCATGGGGCGCGGCCTGCTCAACACTCACTCGCAAATCACCGTCCGGCGGTTTACAACGCAGAAAGAGGAGATCGACAAGGCGTTTTTCGCCCGCCGCATCGAGGCGGCGCTGGAATACCGACGCGAGAACACGTCCATTGCCGATGCCGAGGCGTTTCGTCTGGTGTCATCGGAAAGCGACCAGGTGCCGGGACTCATCGTCGACCAGTACGGTGACCATCTCGTCTTGCAGGCGCTGACGCTCGGGATCGACCAGCGCAAGAAGCAGATCATCGAGGTTCTCCGCGACGTGGTTGAACCGAAGGCCATCGTTGAGCGCAGCGACGTTCCCAGCCGCAAGCTGGAAGGGTTGGAAGAAGCGAAGGGCGTGCTCGTCGGCGAGACCGATGGCATCGTCCGCGTGCAGTTCAACCAGTTCTCCATCGAAGTCAACGTGCTCGAAGATCAGAAGACGGGGTTCTTTCTCGATCAGCGCGACAACTACGCCGAGGTCGCGCGGCACTGCGCGGGCAAGCGCGTGCTCGATTGTTTCACGTACCACGGCGGCTTCGCGCTGGCGGCGGCGGTCGGTGATGCCAAGAGCACGGAAGCGGTGGAGATTTCTGATCAGGCGGTGGGCCGGGCGCGCAAGAACGCCGAACTGAACGGGCTGACGGGCAAGATTGAATTTGTGTGCGCGAATGCATTCGATGTGCTGAAGAAATACGATGTCGAGAAACGGGAATACGACGTGATTGTGCTCGACCCGCCGTCGTTCACGCGCACGAAACAGAACGTGGGCGACGCGTTGCGCGGGTACAAGGAAATCAACCTGCGCGCGCTGAAGATGCTGCCGCCGGGCGGACTGCTGGCGACGTTTACGTGCTCGCACCACATTGATGCCGAGTTGTTCAAGTCGGTCGTGCTCGATGCCGCGGCCGACGCGAAAAAGACGGTGCGGCTTGTGAAAGTGCTCACCCAATCGCCCGACCATCCGATTCTGCCGGCGATACCGGAGACGGAATATTTGCGGGGGCTGTTGCTGGAGGTGATGTGATGACACAGACAATCGAGCCGAAGCTGGAGGAATTGAAGAATCGGTTGGCGGAGATTGACGATCTGTGGCGCGCATCGGCAGTGCTGGGCTGGGACCAGGCGACGTATATGCCGCCGGGCGGCGCAGAGGCGCGGGGCAGGCAAATTGCCACGCTGAACCGGCTCGCGCACGAGAAGTTTACCCATCCGACCATTGGCCGAATGCTCGTTGACTTGCGGTCGTATGAGGGAGACTTGCCGTACGATTCCGATGACGCGGCGTTGATTCGGGTGACGCGGCGCGAGTATGAGCGCGCGGTGAAAGTGCCGTCATCATTCGTCGCGAAATTCAGCGCGCACGCCGCGGCGACGTATGAGGCGTGGGTGAAGGCGCGGCCGGCCAACGATTTTGCGGCGGTGCGGTCGGCGTTGGAAAAGACGCTCGATTACAGCCGTGAGCTGGCGAACTTTTTTCCCGGTTACGATCACATTGCCGATCCGCTGATTGATTTTGCCGATTACGGGATGAAAGCGGCGACAGTGAGCGCGTTGTTTGCGGAGTTGAGAAGCAAGCTCGTGCCGATCGTGCAGGCGATTGTGGCGCAGCCCGTAGCCGATGAGTCATGCATTCGCCAGAATTTTCCCGAAGCGCAACAACTGGCGTTTGGCCAGGAAGTGGTGAAGCAACTTGGGTATGACTTCAATCGAGGACGACAGGATAAGACGCGGCATCCGTTCTGCACGACGTTTTCGCTGGGCGACGTGCGGATCACGACGCGGGTGAAGGAGAACGATCTCGGCGATGCGCTGTTCAGCACGATCCATGAGGCGGGCCACGCGATGTACGAACAGGGGATTCGGCCCGAACTGGACGGCGCGCCGCTGGCGCACGGGACGTCGTCGGGCGTGCACGAGAGCCAGTCGCGGTTGTGGGAGAACGTTGTCGGACGCGGACGCGGGTTCTGGGAGTATTTCTACCCGAAGCTACAAGCGGCGTTTCCGTTGCAACTCGACGACGAACCGCTGGACGATTTTTATCAGGCGATCAACAAGGTCGAGCGGTCGCTAATTCGCACCGATGCGGACGAAGTGACGTACAATTTGCATGTGATGATCCGGTTCGACCTCGAACTGCAGTTGCTCGAAGGCAAGTTGAGCGTTCACGATTTGCCGGAGGCATGGAGGGCGCGGTACCAGAGCGATCTGGGGATTACAGCGCCGGATGATCGGGATGGTGTGTTACAGGACGTGCATTGGTACGGCGGACAAATCGGCGGCGTGTTTCAAGGTTACACACTCGGGAACATCCTCAGCGCGCAGTTTTACGAGGCGGCGACAAAGGCGCATCCGGAGATTCCGAACCAGATCCCACGGGGCGAATTCGCCACGCTGCACGGTTGGCTCCGTGAGAACATCTACCAACACGGCAGCAAATTCACCGCGAATGAAATCGTCAAGCGCGCCACGGGCCAGGAGCTCACGATAGAGCCGTATATTCGGTATTTGAAGACGAAGTATGGGGAGGTGTATAAGTTGTGATGTGCGTAGGGAATTTGCCAAGAGAGGATTACGATTTGTCAGAATAGTTTTTCTGGTTGCGGCCCTCCTTTTTGCTGCCTATCTAGTCGCGGGGGCAGGGTGGGTGGGATACCACTTCTTGAGAGACTATGTAGGCGCTGTTCATTCGCTCCTTAACCCTACGATTCTCTCGAATGGCACTCCATCGGCGAAGTCCTATGTAGGCTCTCTCAAGACAAGCGTAGCCATTATTAGTAGTAATCCCGCGGCGATCTCGTGCACCATTCGCAACGTTGGTCGTCGGTCGATCCGCCAAATGATGGTGCAGATCAACTTGCGGGACGACAATGGCAACATCCTAACATGGCGTCAGGGGCCGGTGATTCGTGGATATTATCAAGAGGAGGAAGGGATTATGCAGGGTGCGAGCCATACCTCTCAGCAGCCGAACAGCTTTAGCAAGTTCTGGGCGCCGTTTGGGCCGGGGCGTCGCATCGAATTCCATTTGGATTTCCCTAACTTCCACATAGATAAAGTCTCGACAACTGGCGATGTGGAGGTCCTGGACATTGACTTCATGGACGGCGGGTCTGGAGCGTGAGATCCTGCGCTATCACCTTGACGCCGGCACGTACGACTTCAATGCCCGCGTATTTTCCGCCAATGGAGTGAGCGTGTAGAAGCCGAGGGCGGCGGGGAGCAAGATGAATTCGCCGATGTTGAGGCGGTCTTCCTTGCCGTCGGGGGTGACGATGCCGAGCGCGCCGGAGATGCAGGTGAGAATGTGGAACGTCGAACCGTCCGTGCGGTCGGGCCAGGCGTTGGCCAGATCAAGGCGGTGGACGTGGAAGAATTCGCACTCGACCAGGCGCCAGAGGCCGTTAACGCCCCGGCGCTCCACGGTTGGCCGCAGCTTTTTCGGTTCGTAATCCTTGAAATCGATGCAGACGAGCGATTCGCGGGTGTGAAGCTGGCGCGGTTTGCCGTCGAGACCGACCCGGCCCCAATCATAGACGCGGTAGGTGGTGTCGGAGTTCTGCTGGATTTCGACCAGCACGACGCCGGCGTCGATGGCGTGAATTCTACCCGACGGAACAAAGAACGAATCTCCCGGCAACACCTGGAATCGGTAGACGTAGTCGATGATGGGCTTAGAATCCTTGACGCCTTCGAGCGAGCGCATGAAATCGGCGCCGCTGGCGCCCCGGCGGAGCCCGGCGATGAGATGCGCGTCCTGATCGGCTTCGAGCACGTACCACATTTCGGTTTTCGGTTCGCCTTTGAACTTGGCGGCGAGCGCGGGGGACGGATGAACCTGCAACGAGAGCCGTTCGCGGGCGTCGAGGAGTTTGACGAGAAGGGGAAAGTGCGTGGGTTGCGAGCTGGGAGACGGTTTGCCCTCGCCGCGTGGGGGTTGCGAGCTGGGAGACGACGTGCTCGCGTCTCGCGGCTTGTCGCCGCTCGGCTTGCGGCCTACAACGGCAGAACCCAAGAGTTGTGCGCCATGGGCTTCGATCTGTTGGCGGAGGGTTTTGCCTTTGTCGGGTCCGTTGGAAACAACGGATTGCACCTCGTCACGGTCGCTGATTTCCCAGGATTCGCCGACGCGTTTGCCCGGCGGCACGGATTTGCCGTAATGTTCCAGCGCATTCCCGCCCCAGACACGTTCCTGTAGAACGGGGGTAAATTTGTACGGGTAAAGCATTGGCTCGCTTAAGACCCTTCCTGAGTACGACGAATTCCCCTCACCTTAATCCTCTCCCCCAAGGGGAGAGGAGAAAATCGACAGACAACGGGGTTGGAGCCTCTCACCTTACAAGCGGGGAGAGGAGATTCCCCTCTCCCTTTCGAAGGGGAGAGGGTCAGGGTGAGGGTCATATTGAAGCCTTTCAATTGTGCTCGGTCGTACGTTTTGTGCCTTGCAGTTGGCTGCCGTTTTGCATACACTGCTCAACCGCAAGGAGGATTTGCAACATTTTTCTATGGGGAAGGACTCGAAACACTCGGGCGGTCGCGAGATTTGGGCCGTTGTCCTGGTCGTGTTGTCTCTGCTGCTGCTGCTGAGCCTGATTTCGTACGATCCGTACGACGTCGGCCACATATCCGCGAGCGACCATCGGCCGGCCGCGAACTTCATCGGACCCGTCGGCGCATGGATTGCGTTTGTCACGTTCCAAGCGTTCGGTCTGGCCGCGTACGGATTGATGGCGGTGCTGGCGGTGATCGGGGCGACGCTCCTGCTGGGGAAAGAAGTGCCGTGGCGCGGGAAGATCGGCGCGGGTGCGTTATTGCTCATCTCATTGAGCTGCCTGCTGCACGTGGCGGGCCTGGTACGCGCGCAGCATGCGTTGAATTTACCGGATAGCGCCGGCGGTTTTCTCGGTTTGTTCGTGGGCGGTTTTTTCCAACGGCTCGTCGGCAAGCCCGGGACGATAATCATCTTCGGTGGTTGCTACGTGATCGGCCTTATCTTGCTCATCAACTTCCGCCCGAGCTATTGGGTTGCGTTGACCGTCGGGACCGCGACGGATTTTTGGCAGCGAAAGCGCAAAGGCAAATCCAAATCGAGCGTCGAGGACGAGCTTCGCGATCAGGAACGCGAACTAACGATCAAGGAATTTCAGAACGACCGCGAACTGGCGCGGGGGGAGAAGGAAGCGCGCAAACTGGCGACGGAACGGTCGAACGGCGGCGAGGAGCCGGCCCGCGAGCGGCGACCCGAACCGAAGTTCGAGGATTACACCGTGTCACGTCCACAAAATGGCGCGGACAAAAAGAAGGGGGCGGAAGAAGGCGCGCCATCCTTGGTCGAAAAGATTGCCGACAAGCTCAAGCCGAAGAAGGACGGCGCTCCCGGTGCGTCATCTGCTGACGGCTCGACGGAGTCGGAAGCCGGGGCCGCCGCGGCGTCGCCCAGGCCGAAGCGCGACAAGCCGGCCGCGACGGTGCTCGGGAGCGTCAGCGCCGCATCCGGGGAAGAGTATCTATTGCCAACGATCGAGTTGCTCGAACAGCCACCGTTGCCCGGCAAGCGCGACGTGATGGAGGATTTGAAAGCGAGCGCGCGAGTCTTGCGCGAGACGCTACAGGAATTCGGCATCGAAGTGGAGTCCGGCGACGTAACCAAAGGGCCGACGGTGACGCTGTTCGAGTTGTACCCGGCGGCGGGCGTGCGCGTCGAAAAGATTTCGTCGCTGTCGAACAACATCGCGATGACGATGCGCGCGGAGAAGGTGCGCATTCTCGCGCCCGTGCCGGGCAAGGGCACGGTGGGCATCGAAGTGCCGAATTCGTCGCGCACGACGGTGTACCTGCGCGACATGTTGGAATCGGAAGAGTGGCGCGGCACGGGCTACACGATCCCGATCTTGTTGGGCCGCGATGTGAAGGGCAACCCGATCATTGGCGATCTCGCCAACATGCCGCACCTGCTGATCGCAGGCGCGACGGGGTCGGGCAAGACGGTATGCGTCAACGCGATTCTCGCGTCGTTGCTCTACCGATTTACGGCGGAAGACCTGCGCCTCGTGTTGATCGATCCGAAGATGGTCGAGATGCAGCATTACAACGCCCTGCCGCATTTGATCGTGCCCGTGGTGACCGAGGCGAAGAAAGTGCCGCTGGCGTTGGGGTGGGTGATTCGCGAAATGGAGAAGCGGTTCCAGATTTTTGCCAAGAGCGGCGTGCGCAATATCAGCGCGTTCAATACGCGGCCGAAGAAATCCGTCGCGCCCGAGGTGGAAACGCCGGTGGAGTTGGACGACGAGGAACCGATCCGGGAGAAGCCCGAATACACGACGAACTCCAAACCAACACCCAAGGCGGAGCAGGATTTGCTGAAGATCGAAGTGCCGCGGGACTTTGAATTGATCATCCCTGACAAGCTTCCCTACGTGGTGGTGGTGTGTGACGAGTTGGCGGACCTGATGACCACGGTCGGGAAAGACGTGGAAATGGCGATCTCGCGGCTGACGGCATTGGGCCGCGCGGCCGGAATTCATTTGGTGATCGCGACGCAGCGCCCGAGCGTCAACGTGGTGACGGGCGTCATCAAGGCCAACATTCCCGCCCGCATCGCATTTCAGGTGGCATCGATGCAGGATTCGCGGGTCATCCTGGACAGCCAGGGCGCGGAGAAACTGCTCGGCAAAGGCGACATGCTGTACGAGCCGGGATCAGGCAAGGCGGTGCGCGCGCAGGGCGTGCTCGTGCTCGACAAGGAAATCACGCGGATTGTGGATTTCATCGGCGCGCATGCCAAGCCGCGGTTTGAGCAGGAGCTGGCGCAGAAACTACAGCGGAATGTCAATTTGCCCGATGGCGACGCGAGCGAGGAGGACGAGGAGTTGGTGGAGCAATGCATCGAGGTGATTCGGCAGACCAACCGCGCCAGCGTGTCGGTGTTGCAGCGGCGGTTGCGCATCGGCTACACGCGCGCGGCGCGGATTATGGATTTGCTCGAAGAACGCGGAGTGGTCGGCCCGAACAAGGGCGCGGAACCGCGCGAGATTTTGATGGATCTGGATGAGCAGATGCCGGCGGAGAAGTGAATGAGGCAGTAGCTGGTAGTTAGGAGTTGGTAGACAGGGGACAGAAAGGACCGGAGACCGAGCAACGGAATCCAGAATCCAAGGGTCAGGAGCCAGAAGGTTGGTGACTAGAAGACGGCTTGGGTTTGGTAGAGCCGGCCCGACGACCGCTCAATTCACATGGTTTCCCGGGGTGCGGAACGTGAAGAAAGCGCCATTGGCCCACTCGTGTATGCCGGCCCCCGGAAGCACCATCATTCGATTGTAGTTATAACGTGACCACTCGTAGACCTTGTCCGGAGTACGGACGCGCACAGACCAGCAGTACGGTCGGTTGGGCTCCAAGGGCGTTTCGACTTGGTGCTCGGTTCCCGTGAGCCCTTCCTTGTAATAGATCAAATTGTGGACTTCCAACCGCAGCCCGAGTGAGCACTCGAAAATCGCCAAATCATACGAGGCGCCTTTCTGGGTGGATTGCGTCCAAACGAAATCTGGCTGCAGGCTTTTCACAACAGCGGGGTTAAACGGATCGGCCGCTTTCGGCTGCACGGCCATGACCATACACCACGCTCTTTCGGGTTTTGTTGTCGTGAGACAACCGCAGACAAGACTGACGGCGACGGCGAGTCCGACGGCTTCAAGCACAGATTGATATGTTTTCACCTATACACTCCCGGAATTGAGGATTGATCGTGTCCTGGGTTTCCTATTTGACGCGGTGGCGAGACCGCGGGTGCGGTGAATAATCGTGCAAATGCTGAGGCGGCGAAAGGATGCAATCGCACCGTGGCTTCTCCCGGTGCCGCTCTTCTAGCGCAGATCGACATGCGATATCAACACGAAAGGTCTTTGGCGCGCGGACGGGGCGGCGGACGAGGGAAGATCGGGT
The DNA here is from genome assembly GCA_050010195.1 of Verrucomicrobiia bacterium. Lineage (GTDB taxonomy): Bacteria > Verrucomicrobiota > Verrucomicrobiia > Palsa-1439 > Palsa-1439 > Palsa-1439. Next base: position 50,575 of record JBEKLM010000020.1, on the reverse strand, counting down.
TATCTGGAGCCTGGAAAAGGGTTCGGGGTAAAAGACGGGCGCACAACAGGGGGGCGGCTCACCGGGAGGTTCGCCCTCCCGGGCGTTCGACTGCAGAAAGCAGGCTGGTATGTCCTTCGGGAATATGGTAGGATTGCGCGCGTGAGAATAGGAGTCAGAGGGTTGGAGGGGACAGCCGGCTGGTGGTTTGGCGGGCAACGGAGCCCTGCGCCGTCGAGGACAGTGACGGGGAAGGGGCTGCGGGGGGCAAAATTGCGAAACGAACCCAATTCTGTGCACGCCGGCTTGGGTTTCGTAAAAAACGAAGCCAAAAACGAACCCAAATTGGCAGGGGTCGGAAGGTCGGAAATGGGCACGACCGGCTGTTGTAAACCGCTGCTACAACCGCGAATGAGATTCGCGGCTACAACGTGAGCGATATGGAATCGATTGGCGAAAATCTGCGGGAGGCGCGTCACAACAAGAAGGTTTCACTTGAGGACGCATCGCGGGCGACGAGAATCAAGATCGATATACTCGAACAACTCGAATCGGACGAATTCGATCGTCTGGCGGCGCCGACGTATACCAAGGGTTTTTTGAGGTTGTATGCGGAATATCTCGGGCTCGACAGCCAGTCGATTGTGGACGCCTATTTGAAGAGCCAGGGGGGACTGCGGCGGCAGGGGTTGCACATGGAGACGGAGAAGACCATCCGTGCCCGCAAGCCGCGCGAACTGCAGTTGCCACTGCGGAGCGTGGGGCTGGTCGTTGCGGGTTTGACGCTCGCGGTTTTGGCTGTCGTGGTGGGCAAGAGCGCGTTCTCGCGTCACGGCTCACCGACGGCGCAGCCGAGAATGGCGACAACGCAGGCGGACGTGCCGACGGCGGATTTTGACGCCTATTACCAACCCAAACCGAAGCCGGCGCTGGAGCTTGTGGAGACTGCTGGAGGCAAGTAGTTGGTTGCACCAATGAGTTCCCCGCAAGCCATCAAAGTCGGGTTCGTGAGTCTCGGCTGCGCGAAAAACCTCGTCGATAGCGAAGTCATGCTCGGCTCGCTGTTGCGGGACGGGATGCAGGTGACCCGGGACGCGCGGGAAGCCGACGTGGTCATTGTCAACACGTGTGGTTTCATTGAAGGCTCAAAGAAAGAATCCATCGACGCGATTCTCAAGGCGAATGAGCTTCGGGAGACGGGCAACTGCAAGGCGTTGATCATGGCGGGGTGCCTGACGCAGCGGTACCCGAAAGATCTGCGGAAAGAATTGCCCGAGGTCGATGCGATTGTGGGGCTGAATGAGGTGCCGCGCATTGGGGAGATTGTGCGGGAAGTGCTCACCAGGAACGGTCACACAGCGCCTCGGCTCTATTGGTCCGGTCCAGCGAAGTATGTACCCGATTATTCCGCACCCCGATTTCGGCTGACGCCGAAGCATTACGCGTACGTGAAGATTGCCGAAGGCTGCAATCATCCGTGCACGTTCTGCAGTATCCCACGTATCCGCGGAAAGCATCGCAGCCGGGCGGTGAACGACGTGGTGGCGGAGATTCGCGATCTTGTGGAGTCCGGCGCGCGGGAGATCAACCTGATTTCGCAGGACACGACGTTTTACGGCAAGGACCTCGACCCGCAGGCGCCGGGGCCGCGTGATGGCAAGGGGCTGCTGTGCAAATTGCTCCGCGAGATTCAACAGGTCGAAGGCGACTTTTGGGTGCGGCTGCTGTACACGCATCCGTACCACTGGACCGATGAGTTGATTGAAACGATTGCCGGCTGCAACAAGGTCTGTCGTTACGTCGACATGCCCCTCCAGCACATCAACGACGAGATGTTGAAGCGGATGCGACGCGAGACGAGCGGTAAGTACATCCGGGAGTTGGTGGCGCAGATTCGTCAGGGGATAGCGGGGATTGCATTGCGGACGACGTTCATTGTTGGGTTTCCCGGCGAGACCGAGAAGCAATTTGAAGAGTTGTTGGGTTTCATCGAGGAAGCGAAATTCGAGCGTCTGGGTGTGTTTCAGTATTCGCAAGAGGACCACACACCGGCCGGTGGGATGACGGGACAGCTTTCGGGAAAGGAGAAGAAGAAGCGGTATGGTCGCGCGATGGCGTTACAGCAGAAGGTCTCGCGCGAGGTGCAACGCGGTTTTATCGGAAAGACGCTGCGTGTTCTGGTCGAGAAGCGGGCCAATGGTGGTTTTGTCGCTCGTTCCCATGTGGACGCGCCGGAGATTGATGGAAGCGTCCACATGACAGGAGCGGCACGCGTTGGTGAATTTGCGCGGGTGCTGATTACCGGGGCGAGCGAATACGATCTGAGCGGTGAGACATCGCGCGGTGCCAGCGCTGGAGATTCTTGAGGTGGGGGAGCATCGTTTTTCCGCAGTACAGGTAATTGCTGAGAATGCCGCACAGGTCGTAATCGACGAAGAGTGGGCGATCGGCAATCAGGAACGGCGAAGACGCGAGCATGTTGTCCATCGGGACGAGCAGTTCGGCGAATTGACGATTCAGTTTCGCGCGGTCTTTGGTCCATTGCTGGATGCAACCTCTGCCGAATTTCCGCTCCTTGAATCGGGTGAGCATCACGCGCTCGACCAGCGGAAGCGTTGGGATGACATAGCTGTCGTCCACTTTGAAGCCAATCCCTTCCAGATCATTCTCGATGTAGCGGGCCAGAATGGCCTGAATGCCTTCTGTGTTGCGCGGAAACAGCCCGAGTTTGTACTTGCGGTCAATGTATCGCGCCACTTCCTGTCCGAAATCGGTAAAGTCGGCGACGGCGGTTTTGCCGTCGATCAGGCAGGGAACTGTGTAGGCGCGGCCTTTGGTCGCGCGAATAACGGGATCACGGTGTTGGGACGAAATCGTTTGGAGGCGGTGTGGAATCTGGTTCCGTTCCAGAATACGTCGGATCGAGATGCAAAACGGCGACCAAGGAAATTGGATGAGTGTGATCATGGCGATTCGTGCAAACATTTCCCGTTGCTAGTGATGACCTCCTTATACCAGTACGCGGAGTCTTTGAGAACACGCTTTTGCGTCGCGTAATCGACATGGATGAGGCCGAAGCGTTCCTTGAATCCGTCAGCCCACTCGAAGTTGTCGAGGATCGACCAATGGAAGTAGCCGCGGATGTCGACACCGTCGAGGAGAGCGCGCTCGAGGGCGAGCAGGTAGCGGCGTGTGAAATCAATGCGTTGCGGGTCGTGGACGCGGCCGTCGAGCGCAACCCAATCGAGATTGGACATGCCGTTTTCCGTGACATAGATCGGGCAATGATAGCGTTCCCAATAGAATCTGGCGCCCCAGTACATGCAGTCGGGAATAACGGGCCAGTGAAAGGCGGTCTGCGGGTGGCCGATGGGATGCGGGATGCGCTCGGGCTTGCCATTCTTGCCGGCGCGGACGCGGGAACCCGTATAGATGTTGACGCCAAAGAAGTCGACGGGCTGGCAGATGGTGGCCAATTCGCGCGCGGTGAATTTGGGCGCGTCGTCGCCGAACAATCGGAGGCCGTCTTCTGGGTAATGTCCCTTGAAGATCGGGTCCATGAACCACGCATTGTTCCAGCAGTTCTTCGCGGTGACGGAGAACATTTCTTTGCGGGCGGCTTGGATGTCGGCCGGGCGAGCAGACGCCGGGCAGACAAGCGCCCCGAACGGTGCGTAGCCGATTTGCGGGCGGAGTTTGGCGTTGGCGCGAATGGTTTGGACGGCTTTGCCGTGGGCCACCAGCACATTGTGGGTGACGCGAAGGACTTCGCGGAAACCGAGTTTGTCGCCCGGCGCGTGACGGCCTTCCTGATGGCCGAGGGAGATGAAGCATTGTGGCTCGTTCACGGTGAGCCAGTGGCGAACGCGGTCGGACAATCTCGACACGACGACTCGCGTGTATTCGGCGAACCAATCGGAGCTGTCGGGGCTCAGCCAGCCGCCGCGGCAGTAGAGCGCGTAGGGCATATCCCAATGGAACAGTGTGACCCACGGAGTGATGCCCGCGGCGAGAAGTTCGTCAACGAGGCGATCGTAAAAGGCGAGGCCTTTGCGGTTGATCTTGCCGACGCCATCGGGAAGCACGCGCGGCCACGCCGTGGAAAAACGATAGGCTTGCAGGGCAATCTGCTGCATCAGGCGTACGTCGTCTTGGTAGCGATGATAATGGTCGCAACTGACCGCGGCCGATTGCCCGCTCCAAACGGCGCCTTCTTTGCGGCAGAACATGTCCCAGACAGACGGGTTGCGGCCATCAGCGTCGATGGCCCCTTCGACCTGGTAGGAGGAGCTGGCGGCGCCCCAGACGAAACCCTTTGGGAAAGTGGCTGGTCGTGAAGACTTCATCTACTTGGGATGCGACGTTTGCCCATGGAGCAAATCAATCGCGTGGGGAATGGCGTCGACGACGAATTCGAGGCATTCGACGGCGCCCTTTGGGCTGCCGGGGAGGCAAATGACGAGCGACTGGCCGACGACCGCGGCGAGGTTGCGCGACAGGATCGCGTGCGGGAAACGTTCGAAGCTTTTCAGGCGCATGACTTCACCGAAGCCGGGCAATTCCTTGGAGGCGATGGCGCGGATCGCTTCGGGAGTGACGTCGCGCTCGGCGACGCCGGTGCCGCCGGTCAGAAGAATCAATGCGCACGACTTGGCCAGTTCCTGTGTCTTGTCGCCAATCAAAGCTTCTTCGTCGGGTACGACCGCTTGTGTGGTGACCTGCCAGCCGCGCTTTTCGCAAAACTGTTGGAGCGCCGGACCGCCCTTGTCCTCGTACTCGCCGCGGAACACGCGGTCGCTCACCGTGATGATGCCGACGGAAATCATTTCTTGGTCTTGCTCACGAGTTTGATTTCGCCAATGACCATGGATGTGTCGGCGGCTTTGCACATGTCGTAGATCGTCAGGGCGGCGACGGCGACGGCGGTGAGGGCTTCCATTTCGACACCGGTCTGGGCGGCGATCTTGGCGGTGGCGATGATTTCGATGCGACCGGCTTTTGTATGCAAATCGACATCCACGTGGGTGAGGTTCAGCGGATGGCAGAGGGGGATCAGGTCGCTGGTGCGTTTGGCGGCCTGGATGCCGGCGATGCGGGCGGTGTTCAACACGTCGCCCTTGGCAATGTGGTTGGCGGCGATGAGAGCGAGCGTCGCGCGTTTCAGATGAATCGCACCTCGCGCCACGGCCTCGCGAAGTTGGACAGGTTTGGCCGAGACATCGACCATGCGCGCCTTGCCGCGTTTATCGACGTGGGAGAGTGTTTTCATCCGCCGATGGCGATCATTTTGCGGCCCGGCATGTAGTTGTTGCGGAACTCGTGTTCTTCGGGCTTGTTGCGGATGGTTTGGACGAAGACTTCGCGCAACTGGGCGTCGGTGCAACCCGGCGCTCGCAACACGGGCTTGATATCGTATTCGAGGTGCGCGCCGAGACAGGGGCGCAGCTTGCCGTCGGCGGTGAGGCGGACCTTGTTGCACGTGTCGCAGAAGTGAAGGTTGGTCATGGCGCCGATGAAACCCAGGCGCACCGGCTGACCGCGTCGGTTCGATAAGCCGCTGACCTCGTAATACAACGCCGGGCCGTTACCCCTGACCTCCTGCGGCGGCTCGGGAAGCGCGACGAGTTTGTAACGCTTCTCGATCCGGCGGCGGATGTGCCCGATCGAAATGAAATTATCATCCGTGAGCACTTCGCTGGTGCTGACAGGCATCAACTCGACAAACCGGAGCGTGACGGCTTTCTGGCGCGCGAAGTCGATCAGGTCGAACACTTCGTCATCGTTGCGGCCCTTCATCAGGACCATGTTGAGTTTAACCTGCGGGAACTTCGCCTCGATGGCGGCATCGAGGCCGGCCAGCGCGTCAGCGAGGTTGCCGTTGCCGCTCAGTTCGCGGTATCGGTCGGCATCCAGGGTATCAAGGGAGATGTTGACCTTGCTGACGCCGTTCGCGCGCAATTGATGGGCGAGGGGAGCGAGCAGGGTCGCGTTCGTGCTCAAGCCGATATCGGTGACGCCGGGAAGTTTGTTCAACTGACCGATGAACTCGACGACGTTTTTCCGCACGAGTGGTTCGCCGCCGGTCACGCGGAATTTCGTCACCCCAAGCGAGGTGGCGACGCGGGCGACGCGCAGGATTTCCTCGTAAGTGAGGATCTGGCCTTTGGGTAGCCACTCGATAGCCACGTCGTGGGGCAGGCAATAGGCGCACCGCTCGTTGCAGCGATCCGTCACCGAAATGCGCATGTAGGTTACGATGTGCACGCCTGCACAGACAATACGAGTTAGGGGCGCATACGGCAAGTCCAGACGGGCAAACTCGCCTGCGGCGAGCAAGCCGTCTTTCCACAGGCGAGTCTCGAAGGCCCCGGGTAGCTGGTTGACATTGGTCGGGGGGCTTATATCCTGACACCTATGCGACGAGCGTTTCTGACGGCATTGGTGACGGTATTGGCGGCCAGTTGCACGACTGATCCATACTCGCAACTCGAGAAAGCCACGCCGGTGTTGTCTCCGTCGCAGGTGGCTGACCTCCAGAAGAATGCCAAGACGCCCGAGGAACTCGGCATCCGCATGCAACTCACCGGGGAGACGGCAGGCTTTGGGAACGTCAATGTGATCGACGCGCACGAGAACGTGACCGTGCCGATGGTGGAAATCCCGACGGACCAACCGAGACAGGCCGGCGGCCATTATCGGGCACCGGTTGTTTTCGCCACTGTAAACGGGAAACCCGACGTACCGGTGACGTTGGACAGCGGCAGCAACTTGAATCTTTTCGGGTACACGCTCGCGCGCAGTCTCGGCATCCCAATGATCGCCGGGCTCAAACCGATCACCGGCCACGGCATCGGCGGGTCGGTGGACAACTACGCCGCGATCCTGCCCGAGATGCAGATCGGGTCGATTCAGTTTCACCGGATGGTGACGCTGATCGGTCCCGACGAGCAGGTATTGGGCATGACGCACAGTTTCTGGGGCGACAAACAGGTCATGCTTCTCGGCGTGAACGCGCTGCGCGGACTCTCGTATCTCACGATCGATAATCTCCGCGGGAACGTCATTTTCGGGGCGCGCGAGGGCTATCTGCCGGATGACACGTTGAAGTTCATGACAGCGGTGCCGCTCCACTGGGTCGGTCGGTTGCCGGCGGTGGACATCTCCGTGGATACCCATGAGGCGGTCACCTGCATTCTCGACACGGGGGGTGATTACGGCATGCTGTTGCCGCGCGTCCGCGCCAATGAATGGGGTTACTGGATCCCCGGCAAAGGGCCGCTGACGATTCCCGGTGGGGTGGGCGGCGCTTCGCTGGCGACGTCGTACCAGGTCAAGGTGGTGAAGCTTGGCGAAGCGACATTGGCTCGCATCCCCGCGCGGACGGGCCTGATCGGGCCCGAAGTCGGTGGCGGCAACGTCTTCCTTGGCGATGTGGTCCTGCGTCGGTACCGCGTGACGTTTGATTTCAGGCGCGACACGCTGTGGCTGGAAAAATAAGGGGAGTCTCAGCGGTCGCCGTTTCGGGTTCACGGTTGAACGGGCAGGGGATAGGCACTATATTCGGCGTCGCCGCAACCCATGAAGCGAGAATCAACAACCCAAAACCGTGGCACCCGTGTCTGCATCGGCATGAGCGGGGGCGTGGACTCCAGCGTGGCGGCGTACCTGTTGAAACAGCAGGGCTACGACGTCATCGGGTTAACCTTCCGCGGCTGGCCGCAGGATTGTCGGTCAATCGAGGAGGACAAGTGTTGCGGGCCGCAGGCGGTGGCGGACGCGCGGATGGTGGCGCACTCGTTGGACATCCCGTACTACGTGATTGATGAGATCGACACGTTCCAGCGCGAGGTGATGGATTATTTTGCGGCGGAATACAAGCGGGGTCGGACGCCCAATCCGTGCGTGATCTGCAACGAGAAAGTGAAGTTTGGATCGTTGTTGCGGAAGGCGCGGGCGCTGGGCGCGGAATTTATTGCGACGGGGCATTACGCCAGGATTAGCGAAGAGCGAAGAGCGAAGAGCGAAGGGGGAAGTGGCGACCACTACCAACTTCGCCGAGCGCGGGATAAGCGCAAAGACCAGACGTATTTTCTGTTCTCGCTCAACCAGGAGCAACTGTCGCGGGCGATGTTTCCGCTGGGTGACATGACCAAGGAAGAAACGCGGGCGGTGGCGAAGGAGATCGGGCTCAAGACGTACGGGAAGGAAGAGAGCCAGGAGGTTTGTTTCGTGCCCGAAAACGATTACCGGCGGTTCTTGCGCGAGAGCGCGAATGTGGTGGACACCAAGGGCGAGATCGTCAGGCGGGACGGCACAGTGCTGGGCCAGCATAACGGCATACATAATTTCACGATTGGGCAGCGTGAGGGATTGAATTTGGGCGGTCTGCCGCGACCGTTGTACGTCATTGAACTGGAGGCGGCGACCAACCGGGTGATTGTTGGTGAGGCCGAGGAATTGTTGCGCGGTGTTTTTGAGGTCAGCAACTGCATCTGGCACAGGGAGCCAACGTCATCGATGGAGGTCACGGTCAAGCCGCGCCATCAACATCCCGGTTGTCGGGCCGTTGTGGAACGCGGGAACAACGGAAGTGCGCGGGTCCGGTTGCCGGAGCCGCAGCGCGCCATCACGCCGGGCCAAGCCGCGGTGTTTTACCAGGATGATCTGGTTGTTGGCGGCGGATGGATTTGTTGACCAACTGCGGCATCGCGTCGATCCAGGATCCCAATGAAGCAGTTGGGCCGGATTCGGGTTTGACGAGGGGTGGTTCGTAGGGCAAGATACAAGAATGAGGTTCCGAATGTTCTCCAGAACGATACAAATATTGGTGTGTGCGGCCATTGGCGTTTGCGGATTGGGCCTGTTGGCTGAGCCGGCGCGGGCGGTGACCATCATGTTGTGGACGAACAACGTTGTCATGGGGGAGGGCCGGACATTCCAGATGCCGATCACGGCATCGGATCCCGACGGCCAACCCCTGAAATTCGACGCGAAGGTCAGCAACAAGAAGTTGAAGGCGGTGTTCGCGCCCAGATCGAACCGCAGCCTGCTGATCAACGTCAGCGGGATGGACTCGAATAACAATCCGTTCACAAGTAATCTGGTCCTGCAGTTGTTTGAAGATCTCACGCCGCTGACCACGGCCCGGATCATCGACTTGGTGAACAGCAATTTTTACAACGGGCTCCTATTCCAACGGGTGATACAGGGTTTCGTGGCACAGGCGGGCGGCGCGACAAACAATCTCAACCTCGAATCGGGAGTGACGATCGATGATGAATACGTGGCGTCCCTGATTTATGACGGGTTCGGGCAATTGGGCATGGCCAATCAGGCGCCGACCAAACACGATTCCAATGACTCGCAGTTCTTCATAACCGACGTGGATCTGTCCATCAACAACACGAACCATCCGTCACTGGAGTTCTTAAATTTCTTGCAACCCATTTTTGGGCAGTTGACGAGCGGATTCGACGTGCTGGCGAAGATCATGTCAACGCCGGTCGGCACAAATCCGGATACGGGTGAAATTAGCGCGCCGTTGTCGAACGTGGTCATGAATACCGTGACCGTGATTACCAACTCGCAGGATGCGGTGTTGCGGTTGACGGCGGCGCCGAAGTTTCCCGGCGCGTCGACCAATCTTGTCAGCGTGGTAGCAACCAATACTCTGAGCACGTTAACAACCAATAATCTCGGCGTGGTAACGACCAATACTGTCACCGTGACGACAACAAATTCTGTTATCATTCTGACCAATACCATCGGCGAGGTGACGGTGACAGTGAGCGCGACGAACGCCGAGAATCAGGTTGCCACCCAAACGTTTCAGGTCGATGTGGTCATTGACACCAACTCCTCGCCGCCGTTTGTGGGACCGATTCCCGCGAGTGCAACCGTCACACAGGATATGGCCACGTCGTTCATCCTCACGGTTACGAATATCAACAGCAGTTCGACGTTCTTCGTCGTTACGGATCTTGACACCGGGGCGTTTCCGACGAACATGCTCTTGAGCCGGGACGGCCACACGGGGCGGGTATGGGTCAATCCTGATGTGACACTCACGGGAAAGGCCAGCGTGAGTTTCGGCGTGAGCGCCGATAATCAATCGACTGACACGCACGTGTTTGTGCTCAACGTACTGCCCCGGAGCGCGACGCCGACGATGACCCTTGTGCCTCTCAACGGATCGTTCGTGGATTCCAGCACGGCGAACGGCAGCCGCATCAGTGTGTCCGGGACCTTTGCGTTCAACAGCCAATCCGACCAGACGTTCAGCAGCAACGATGTGATGGTGTTGAACCTGGGAGATCCCTCGAATCCGTTTTCCATAACCAATACGCCCGACCTTGGGTTGAAGGTACGGAATGGCTCGGTGAGCGCGAAGGCGCATCTCACCACCGCGACTTCGAGCGACGTAAGCCTTTCGGCGCAGTTCAACATCGCGAAGAATACGTTCGCCATATCGGTGCAAGGATTTGATTTCCCATCGCCGCTTACCAACAACGAACTACAGATCGGTGTCTCGATTGGGAGCAACTACGGCACGGACCTGCGGCCGTGGGTGGAAATCAAAACAAACCCCGCCGTATTTGTGCCGCCCGCGCCATTCGTGACGGGCGGTGAATGAAGCGCACGCAAACGCGTATTTTTTCATTATTAAAGGGGAAATACTATGAAACGCCTGCCTGTGGCATTGGCACTCGCTTTGGGACTGTGTGTGGCCGGAGTGATGGCCGCGTCTGCTAAAGACAAGGATTCCGAGGACAAGGTTGGGGACACCGCATTTTCAGCCTATGATGGGTCTCAGAGATGGCCGAGGGGCAAAGGCGGCGAGGTGAACAAGGACTACGCGGTGCCGATCTACATCGGATTGCCGGACAAGAGATTCAAGGTGATGGGCCGCATCTACGACAAACGGGAATCGGGCTTCGATGTCATGAGCCGGGCGTTCGATGAGGGGCTAGGCAGCGAGAAACATCGCATGCGCAATGTGGCGAACCAGGCCAAAGACCATGGCGCTGAAGCGGTGGTTGTGATCGAGGACGAGGATGTGTTCAAAGCCTTCAATCTCACAAAGAAGGAAGTGCGCGAGTCGTCGCCACTGTTCAAGTACAAACACAGCATCGTCCTCGCCGTGAAGTTTTGACGAGGATGGATCGGAGTCGGCCGCTGGCAACAATTCTAGCTGACGGAGATGACCAGGAATTCCTGGGACGGGCCACGGGTTTGCAGTTTGAGGCGGTCGCCGGCTTTCTTTCCGATGAGTTGCTGGCCAAGGGGAGATTCCGTGGTGATGACCAAGACCTCCGATCCGCGATGGTTGATTTCCATGCCGCCGGCTCTCGGACCGAGGAAATAGAGCATGCGCGCGCCGTTGGCCTCCAATTCCACCAGCGCGGTGACATCGATCGGGGCGCTCTCCCCGAATTTTCGCGGTTCGAGGTTTTGATACACGGCGAGGGCCTGCTCGGTTTCCGTTGCCAGTCGGGCTTGAGAACTGGCGAGGTAGGCGGTTTCCAGGCCGCGCGTATCATATTTGTCCTCGGCCTTGTTCTGTTCGTCGGAGGCATCGGCGTGCATGGCGCGCGAAGCTCCTGCCAGCGTGGAGAGCTGGATGGTGAGCTGCTCGATGATCCGTTGTACAATGATCCGTTTGGAAATCGCCATGGGTGAAGCGCAGTCTGGCACGTTGCGGATGCAATGCAAGGAGTGAAATCGGGGATTTTTCCAATGGCGATGCTGGGATTGCAGTCTCGCATTGACAGGGGGGTGGAGATTTGAGATTGCGGAGCGGGGAGATGATTCCGAAAAAAAGGCTTTAGGAGATTTCATGAAGAGATATCAGCGGGCGAGTGACATCAAGGTGGGCGTCGTTGGGTATGGCGGCGCGTTCAACATGGGCAAGGTGCACCTCGAGGAGATGCAGAAGGCCGGCATGACGCCGACGGCGGTTGCCGAGATCGATCCGTCGCGACTGGCGGTGGCGACGCAGGATTTTCCGAATATCGAGGCGTATGCCTCGCTGAGGGCGATGTTGCGGGGGTCGGCGGTGGATGTGATCACGATTATCACGCCGCACAACACCCATGCGCCGCTCGCGCTTGAGGCGTTGAAGGCCGGGCGGCACGTCGTGTGCGAGAAACCGATGGCGATCAAGACGGCGGAATGCGACGCGATGATCCAAGCGGCAAAAAAGAGCCGCGTGGTGCTCTCGACGTACCATAATCGTCATTGGGACGGACCGATCATGAACGCAGTCCAGCAGATCGGATCCGGGCTGATTGGCGACGTCGTGCGGGTCGAGGCGCACATGGGGACGCGGAACAAGCCCGGCGAGTGGTGGCGCACCAGCAAAACGATTTCCGGCGGCATCCTGTACGATTGGGGGGTGCATTTGCTGGAGTACAGTTTGCAGATTATCCGATCGGAGATCGTCGAGGTCACGGGATACGCCAAGCGCGGTTACTGGGCGCCGCAGACGAAGTGGAAGAAGGATTGTAATGAGGATGAGGCGTTCGCGAGCGTGCGGTTCAAGAGCGGACAGTGGCTGACGCTGCTGATCTCGGCGCTGGACTCGAACCCGCGCCGCGGTTTCCTCGACATTACGGGCACGGAAGGCTCGTACATGCTCGATTGGCCGTTCAATGAATGTTTCCGGCAGGACGGGAGCCAGATGACGACGCAGAGGTTTCGCAACCCCGCGGGCGAAGGCTGGCGCTATTACCAGAACATCGCCGACCATCTCACGAAGGGAGCGGAGTTGGTCATCACCCCTGAATGGGCGCGCCGTCCGATCCACATTTTGGAACTGGCGGACACCAGCGCGCGGAAAGGCAAGGCGCTGAAGGCAAAGTATGGGTAGGGGAGAATTGCGACCGCTGCGGGACAGGGTCGCGTGTCGCTGCGCTTCGATTTCGATATTGTGAGGGACGAATGTTTTTGCCTGGGCAAAAAGTGGTGTGCGTAAACGATGTGTTTCCCGAAGCCATCAAGAAATTCTATTGGAAACTTCCCGTCAAAGGCGTGACCTACACAATTCGCGACCTGGTGCCGGGCATCGATCCCAGCGGTGAAGCCGGGGAGATGTGTGTGTACTTGGTGGAACTGATCAATCCGTGCAGTGACACGCCGCCGTATCCGGAGCGGGGCTTCAAGGCCGAGCGGTTCCGTCCGCTTGAGACAGACACGGAGACAGGGCAGGAAACGGACGATGTACCCCACGAGGTGCCGGAGCAGGTGGCGGTGTGAAGGCTGGAATGACGCGGTGCCGGGTTGAATCCTTCCCCGAGTTCGCCAATGGGTCGTCCGACGCGCCTTGGAGAGGCAGATGAGCATTGACCATGCGAGCACTTTTTTAGCGACGGGGCTGGGTTTATGTGATATAATAGAAACCACGTTGTAAACAGAATCGAAACATCATGCATCAACAGAGGCACGGCCCTCGGGCCGAATATCGACAAGAGGAAGGCCAGCGAGTCAAGGACTCAGCCACTCTTGGCGAGGCGTTTCAGAAGTTGAAACGATTGACGGTCAGCCTGGAGTATTCCGACCCCGGAGGCCTTGCCAAGAGCAAGCAGGTCAAGTACGAGGTCAATCTGGCCAACGCGAAGTCCGTCTTCCGGTTTAACTGCTTGAACGACGAGTGCATTCGCGGTGATTTTGATTTGAGTGACGAGCTGGCCAAGGCCGTTAACCAGCGGCGTAATTCTGTGAGCGGGGAAGTGGTTTGCCAGGGCTGGCGTAGCCGCACGACCATCGATGCGGTTCATTGCCACAACATCTTGCGATATACCCTCAGTCTCGGCTATTGACGTGATGCCGGGGGCTAGAAGTCGTACTCGTGAGGCTAGTTCTGCGAAACGAACCCAAATCGCTGCCCACATTGCACAACGTCTATCTATTTGAGTAATAGGCACTTAGAGATTGCATACTGGCTTGCAGCCAGTGTGTTCGTTCGTTTTTTTTCGAGGAGCCAACGAGGGGCTTGTGAGAGCACTTTCAGGGTCAGAAACCTTAGTTTCAGGCCAAATCTAGCAACAACCTCACCAGAATGTGAGTTTTAATGCTAGGCCATTGGAACTCGGAAGCGATTTTTTCTCTTTTCAACGCGTCGGAGGTTTTGTAGGTTCTCCGTGACCCACCCCGTAGTTAGAACCGTATTTAGGAGGAATATAAGTCTTATGACGGCATCAATGAATCGCGCCATGCAACGGATTACCAACGGGAATCCACGGCGCAAGTTGTTTATCACCATGGCACTTTGCGCTGTGACGCTGCTGGCGGCGAATTGGGCACGGGCCCGCGACGCAGCCGAGGAGGTCGCAGCGGGAGCGCAGGAGCAATTTCAATTCTTCTCATTCATGACGAGTTCACATTACGCCAACTATGAGCGCGTGGCGTTGTGGTGCGTCCTCGGGGTGGCTTTTTTGGGTCTGGGCTATGCGATGATGTTGATCGGGCAGGTGACGGATGCCGACACGGGTACGCCAAAAATGCAGGCTGTCGCGGACGCGGTGCGTGCGGGTGCCAATGCTTACCTGGCGCAACAATTCAAAAAGATCGTCGTGCTCATCGTGATTCTGACGGTCGCGCTGTACTTGACGGCGGTGAACTCGCCAATGCCCGTTGCGCTGGGTCGCGCGGGCGCGTTCCTGATGGGTTCGCTGTTCAGCTTCTGTGTGGGGTTTGTTGGGATGCGGTTCGCGACGCTCGGCAATCTCCGCGTGGCGGCGGCAGCCCGGACATCATTTGCCAATGCATTGCAAGTCGGGTACCGCACGGGCACGATCACGGGGATGTTGACGGATGGACTGGGGTTGCTCGGCGGCACGCTGATTTTCATGGCGTACGGCGACCAAGCGTATGAAGTGTTGCTCGGATTTGGATTTGGCGGCACGCTGATCGCGTTGTTCATGCGCGTGGGAGGCGGCATCTATACGAAGGCGGCAGACGTCGGGGCGGATCTCGTCGGCAAGGTCGAGAAAGACATTCCGGAAGATGACCCGCGCAACGCGGCGACCATTGCCGACAATGTCGGTGACAACGTCGGTGACTGCGCGGGTATGGCGGCGGACATCTTCGAGTCCTACGAAGTGACGATCGTGGCGGCGATGATTTTGGGGTATGCGTCGTTCGGTCACAAAGGCGTGATTTTCCCCCTGTTGGTACGCGCGGTCGGTGTTATCGGATCGATCATCAGCACGTACAGCGTGCGCTCGAAGGAAGGCGATTCGGGAGATGCGGCGCTGGCATCGGTGCACCGCGGTTTCTTGATCGGTTCCGTGATCAGTGTGGTGGGTTTTTTCCTGGTCGGATGGTTTTATCTGCGGTTTGACGCGCAGTACCTGTTGCTGTACCGGCAGGCGGCGGCGGGGTATCCGGGCGGTGTAAATGCGTTACCGTCCTGGATCAACTTCGGTCAGCCGGGCCTGGATTTGCGCCCGGCGTGGACGTGCCTGATCGGTGTTTTCCTGGCCGTTGCGTTGAACAAGTGTACCAGCTACTTCACCCACACGACGCACGACCCGGTGAAGTCCATGGTCAAGGCGTGCCAGACCGGTCATGCGACCAATATCATCCAGGGAATTGCGGTGGGCTATGAATCCACGGTGTGGGCGGTTATTATCATTGCGATTGCCATTGGCGCATCCGTCGGGATTTATTCCGGCACATCGCCGATCTTCGTGGCGTACGGCGTGGCCATGTGCGGCATCGGCATGCTGACGCTGACCGGCAACACGATCTCGATGGACGTGTTTGGCCCCGTGGCGGATAACGCGAACGGGATTGGTGAAATGGGCTACGACAAAGCCGAGATGGGTGAGAAGAAATACAAGGAGGCCCGGCAGATTCTGGCCGACCTCGACTCCGTGGGGAACACCACCAAGGCGGAAACCAAGGGGATTGCCATTGGCTCGGCGGTCATTGCGGCTGTCTCGCTATTTGCGAGCTTCATCGCGGTCATGGCGATGGGCAGTGAGGCGAGGATCAGCGAAATGACAACCGCCCAGTATAACAGTGTGGCGGGCATGCTCACGGTGGCCAACCCGGTGTTGTTTATCGGGCTGCTCATTGGTGGTGCCGTGCCGTTTCTGTTCAGCTCGATGACGATTCGCGCGGTCGGTCGCGCGGCATTTCTGATCGTCAAAGAATGCCGCCTCCAGTTCCGCGACAAAGAGATCTGGGCCGGTACGAAGAAGCCGGATTATGCCCGCGTTGTCAGTATCTGCACGACGGCGGCGCAAAAGGAACTCATTGGCCCCGGTCTGTTGGCGATCATGGCCCCACTGGCGGTTGGTTTCCTGCTGGGGCCGCTGGCGCTGGCCGGATTCCTCGCTGGTATGATTCTCGTCGGACAGTTGTTGGCGGTGTTCATGGCCAATGCCGGCGGCGCGTGGGACAACGCCAAGAAGCTGGTTGAAGATGAGCCGCGTGATCACGTGAAGAACACGGGCAAGGGCTCCGAACGTCACAAAGCGGCGGTGACCGGTGATACCGTGGGTGACCCGTTGAAGGACACGGCGGGCCCGGCCATCAATCCGCTCATTAAAGTCATGAACATGGTGAGCTTGTTATTGTTGCCGCTGGTACTCAAGTTCCACATCGTCGAAGGCGTCGCCGGTAGTGGGCAGTCTCCCTATGCTATTGCCGTTGTCATTGCCGTTCTGGCCCTGGCGGCGATTGTTTGGGCCGTCAACAAGTCAAAGACGGACTCGCCGGAAATGGCGGAGATGGAAAAGGAGTTCGAGACGGCCTAGTCCGGCATCGCACCGTTGTTTGCACCGGGGCGCAGCGAACCTGCGCCCCGGTTTTCTTTGATCGAGATTGCGCGGCAACGCCTGCTACGGTAATGTCCACCAATGCGGCGAATTCAAGTGATTCTTCTGGCGCTCACGGCAACGGCGCTGCTTGGCGCCGGCTGCATGACTGGATCGCGACCTCAGCCACTGGCATGGGATGTCGTCAGCCTGAAGAATGATGATTGGCGCGGCACGCCACGACAAGCTCCGCTCATCGAAGGCGAAGACGTCGTCTTACGAGGACAGAATATACGAACTCGGCGTTCTTATTCGGCTCCCATCACAGTTGAGTTCGACGCAATGCTCGAAAGCCGCGTGGCGGACGACGGAGCGCTAATGTGCGAGTTTGTTCCCTCAACTCAGGCACTTGACAAAGAGCCAGAGCGTAACCTGCGGGTCCTCTTCCAATACGATCAGCGGGGCGATGCTATTTCCGTGCAGGAGCGGTTCCAGCGCTGGCCGACTCCGAAGTACAAGATTTGGTCGCGCGCTCCACTGTCTATCAACCCCGGTAATTGGCATCATATGAAATATCAGGTAACGAATGGCGGCTTGAACATCAGCGTCGATGGCCGGACATACGACTCTGATGGCGCTGCCGTTCCCTACAAAGTTTTTTATGTCTCTCTTCTGGGCTGGCAGCCGACGAATCGCTGGCACGTGCGGAATTTCTCCGTCCATTGAGTCACGGGCTTGACCGACGTGCAGGGCTCACCGATGATGGACGCATGCGCGTCACATTCCTGGGCACCGGCACCAGTCATGGAATCCCGATGATCGGGTGTGACTGCCCGGTGTGTCGCTCGGACAATCCGCACAACAAGCGGCTGCGGCCCTCGGTTTACATCGAGAACGGCGACCAGTGCCTCTTGATCGATGCTACCCCGGATTTCCGCACCCAGGCGCTGCGGGCCAACATCCGGCGCGTGGACGCCGTGCTCATGACGCACACTCACGCCGACCACATGCTCGGGCTGGATGATTTGCGGGTGTTCTGCCAGCGCACCGGCGGGAAGATGCCGATTTACGGTTCCTCGCATTCGATCGAAACGATTCGGCGGGTTTTCCCCTATGCTTGCCTGGAAAAGCCGGAATGGCCAGGCGTGCCAAGTTTCGACCTCCACACCGTGCAGGCGTATCAGACGTTTGAAGTTTCGCCGACGCCCATTCGTGCCCTGCCGGTGGCGCATGGACGAATGACAGTGTTTGGATTTCTGTTGGCGCGGGACGTGGCCTACATTACCGATTGCAAGACCGTGCCGCCGGACGTCATCGAGGCGATTCGGGGTGTCCCGATTCTTGTGCTGGATGCGTTGCGGGATCGTGAACACCCGACGCACTTGACGATTGACGAGGCGCGCGATGTGGCGGGACAAGTGGGCGCGAAATTGACGCTGTTCACGCATCTGTGTCACGAGGCAGAACATGAGGCCGTCGAGAATCGGTTGCCGCCGCACGCGCGTGTGGCTTATGACGGAATGCAGGTTGAGGTGATTCATGGCGACGTTCGCCTTCTGGCGTGAAGCGAGAATCGGGTTGCTGGTAGTGGTGGCGCTCCTGGGGCCGACGCGCACGGCGCGAGCTGACGGCTTGGCGAAGGGCGTCGTGATCGTGTACAACGTCGAAGACCCCGACAGCCGGCTACTGGCCGATTATTACGCGCTGAAGCGGGGCGTGCCCAGCAGCCAAATCTGTGAAATCGACGTCCGCGCGTCTGAAACAATCACCCGCGCCGAGTACAACCAGAAGATCCGCGACCCGATTTCGCAGTTCCTGGTTCGCCAGGACCTGATCCACCAGGAACCGAAGACGATTTTCGATTCGATCCTCGGGCAAATCCCGGGGATGGCAACAGTCAGCGCGAAAGTCTCCTGCATCGTGTTGATGTACGGCGTGCCGTTGCGGATCGACAGCGATCCGAACCTGGCGGAGCGGGTGCCCGAGACTACGAAGGCGGAATTCCGTCGCAATGAGGCCTCCGTCGAAAGCGAGTTGGCGACCTTGCCCAGCCCCGGGTTGCCCATCACAGGGTTCTTGCGGAATCCATTCTTCGGAAGCGCCTCCGTGCATTTTGCAGCTCCCCTCAACAACACGATGGTGCTGGTGGGTCGTTTGGATGGCCCCGATCCGCACACCGTGCGTCGGATGATCGACGACGCGTTGACTGCCGAGCGGTACGGCGTGCACGGTCGCGCCTACTTCGATTGGAGGGACACGCAAGATCGCGGATACGTGGAAGGGGACGATTGGATTCGCGGCGCGTATCGCGCCTGTCGCGACGCCGGGTACGAATGCGATTATGACGATCGACCCGAGACGTTCGATCAGGATTATCCCATGACCGACGTCGCGATCTATGCAGGCTGGTACGCGCCCAACGTGTGCGGGCCGTTTGTCCGTCCTGATTTTCACTTCCGCACCGGGGCGCTCGCATACCACCTTCACTCCTCGAGCGGCGCCAGCGTGCGGACACGGACGACATATTGGGTGGGGCCATTCCTGGCCAAGGGCGCGGCGGCCACCATGGGCAACGTCTTTGAGCCGTATCTCTCGCTCACGCCGCATATCGATCTGTTCTTCCAACGGCTAATGGACGGGGCAACGTTTCTGGAAGCCGGCTATTACAGCGAGCCCGTGCTGAGTTGGCAGACAACATTCGTGGGCGACCCTCTCTATCGTCCGTTTGCCGCGTCGCTGGACGAACAAATCCAGCGTCTCGTGGCCGACCACCAACCGGACATCGAATGGGCGTACCTGCGCAAGGTGAACCTGCTGATGATCCAGAGCCAGTCCTCGGCAGCCGAGGAGCTTTGCCGGGCCAAAGCGGAGGCATTGCACAGCCCGGTTCTCTTTGAGAAGTTGGGTGATCTGCGGCACGCCTCACACCAGGAATCGGGCGCCATCGAGGCATACGCCAAAGCCGACGAAACACGGGGCAACCCCTACCACCACATTCGAGTGGCCACCAAGATGGCTGCGGCCTATGAAGCAGACCGTCAGACCCTCCGCGCCTTGGCCGTGTACGAAAACCTCGTCTCCTCCTTCCCCTCAAACCACAACGTGGTCGCATTCTGCACGCACGCTCGCGATCTGGCGGGCACGCTCGGTGACGAGGCTAGAGTGAAATCCTACCAGTTGAAGATCGACGAGTTGACCGCCCCGCCACCCAAGGAAACTGGCCAACCGGAAAAGAAGTGACATGCCCCCGCGCCTTTGTTATCAAGACGCACAGACGGGAGAGGCCCAGTAACTGTGATTGTGCCATTATTAATCCTGGCGGTGATCCTGATCGGTTTACCCTTGTGGGTGATCAGCGTTTACAATCGCTTGGTTTCGACACGCAACCTGGTCGATAACGCCTGGGCCCAGACCGACACCCAACTGAAGCGCCGCTGCGATCTGATTCCCAACCTCGTCGAGACCGTAAAGGGCTACGCGACCCACGAGCGACAGACATTCGAAAACGTGATCGAGGCCCGCAATGCAGCCGTGAATGCCGTCGGACCGCAAGCCCGGTCGCAAGCCGAGAATGCCCTCACCGGCGCGATCAAGTCCGTATTCGCCATCGCCGAGGCCTACCCTGAACTCAAGGCCAATCAGGGGTTCCTGTCGCTCCAGACCGAGTTGACCAAGACCGAGGGCTACATCGCCCAGTGCCGCTCGGACTACAACGACGCCGTGCTGAACCTCAACAACGCCTTGCAAGTGTTCCCCGCCAACACCGTGGCGGATCTGTTCAAGTTCCAGTCCCGTGACTATTTCGGTGTGCCGCCCGGTACCGACCGCGAAGCGCCGAAGGTGCAGTTCTAGGCGACGAGCGCGGAATTCAGCTGGAGGCTGTTACAACCCGGTGGTGTGTTTCCACCGCACTTTTGCACTCGCTCGCTCCCGCTCGGCTCGCCCTGCGGGTCGTCGATTTGCATCGGCGCTACGTCTCGCCGCTCCCTAGCGGCTCGGCTTCTCAAATGCCGCATCGAAGGCGCGGGCGCTGGGTTTGAAATCGAGTTTCTTGACGAACGCGCAGGCTTCGGTGGCCCCGTGTTCTCGGTCCATCCGGCTGTCCTCCCATTCGACCGAGAGCGGGCCGGTGTAGCCGATGTCGTTCAGCGCGACGATGATCTCCTCGAAGTCGATGTCGCCGTGGCCGAGCGAGCGGAAATCCCAGTACCGGCGCGGGTCGGCGAAGTTCGTGTGACCGCCAAACACGCCGACCGTGCCGTCGCCGTGTCCCCACCACACATCCTTCATGTGAACATGATAAATGCGGGAGGCAAACCGGCGGATGAATTTCACGTAATCGACATGCTGGTAGCCGAAGTGAGACGGGTCATAGTTGAACCCAAACTTATCGCGGTTGTAGAGTGCGGCCAGTGCGCGCTCGGCGCTGGCAATATCAAAGGCAATCTCGGTCGGATGCACTTCCAGCGCGAATTTGACACCGCACTTCTTGAATTCGTCGAGAATCGGGTTCCACATCTTCGCGAAGAACGCAAATCCGTCGTCGATCATCGCATTCGAAACCGGCGGGAACGAATACAGCAAATGCCAGATCGAGCTTCCGGTAAAACCGTTGACGACCTTGACGCCGAGGTTCCTGGCGGCCTGCGCGGTGCGCATCATTTCTTCCGCAGCACGTTTGCGGACCTCCGCAGGCTTACCGTTGCCCCATACGTGTGGCGGCAGGATGGACTTGTGGCGTTCGTCGATGTTGTCGCACACGGCTTGGCCGACGAGATGGTTGCTGATGGCCCAGGTCTTCAGACCGTGCCGCGCCAGGATCTCGTGACGTGAGTCGCAGTAACTCTTCGATTTGGCGCCCTGCCTGACGTCGAAGTGGTCGCCCCAACAGGCCAATTCGAGGCCGTCGAACCCAAAACCCCTGGCCTTTTTGCAGATGGTATCGAAGGTGAGGTCGGCCCATTGGCCGGTGAAAAGCGTGACGGGTCTGCCCATGATTTTGGTCTCCGTATAATTCGCGTTGGACTCGGTGACGCACGAGTGATAAACAAGCAACAGGGCGTTTTCAAGCATCATGTTCATCGATACACACGCGCATCTGTGCTACCCCGATTTCGCGGTGGATCTTCCGCAGATGATCGAGCGCGCGCAAGCCGCGCGGGTCACGCAGATCGTCAGCATCGCCACGGATTTGGAGTCGGCGCGGAAGACCCAGGACATCGCCCATCAATTCGACACGGTGTACGCCGCGGTTGGCTTGCATCCCGGCGAAGTGCCGAAGGTCACCCTCTGCGACATGAAGGAACTGGCCCTGCTGGCCGCCGAACCCAAGGTCGTGGCCATTGGTGAGACGGGCTTGGATTATTTTCGGGAGGCGCAGACCGACCTGGCGTTGCGTCAGCAGCAGACGGACCTCTTTTGGGCGCAACTCGAATTGGCGAAGCAGCGGCGTCTGCCCGTGGTCATCCACAATCGTTCCGCCGAACATGACATCTTGGATATCCTGCGCGCGCATGCGGAGGCCCTGCCCAAGGACTGGCGTCCGTGGGGCGTGATGCATTGCTTTTCCGGCAATGAGAAGTTCGCGTTTGATTGCCTCGAGATCGGGCTGTTGATCAGCTACACGGGCATCCTGACCTTCAAGAACGCGGCTTCACTGCGCGAAGTAGCCAAGAGAGTATCCCTCGACTGTGTTATGCTGGAGACAGATGCGCCGTACCTCGCACCCGTGCCGAACCGCGGGAAACGCAACGAGCCGGCCTACGTGCCACTTATCGCTCAGGTACTTGGAGAGGTGAAAGGCGTGACCGTCGAAGAAGTGGCGCAGGCGACCACGCAGAACGCCCGTCGGCTGTTTCAGTTGCCCTGAGAGAGGAGACCGCACATGGAGTTCAAACGCTGGGTCAGTGTGGTGATTCGGATCGTGATCGCACTGGGAGTGGGGATTCCTTTGTTTCGCTGGGCCGCCGGTACGATGAATAGTGGACAGGGCTTGGGACTGAATTTCGGGGCTGCATTTGCAATCGTGGGAGCCTTGTTGTTCTATGCCGTGGTCTTGTTGCTCCTTTTCGGCCGATCGATTATGGAGAGCGTGGCCAACAGATTTGAGAGCCTTTACATTGGGCATGATGACAATTTTCGAATTATGCCCGAGTACAGCACGGCCGAGGCGCGCGTCAAGAGCGGCAAGTATCAGGAAGCCGTCGACGAGTATCGCCAGGTGATCGCGGAGTATCCTGATGACATCTACCCGCATTTGCGTATTGCGGAGTTGGCTGTGAAACACTTGAACGATCTGAAGCTGGCCGAACTCGAACTGCTCTCGGCGCTGGGGAAAGCCACAGGAGAAGACTCCACGGCGCTGGCCGCAGGTCGCCTGGCCGATTTCTACCAGCTGACGTTGCAGGACCTGGCGCGAGCGCTGGAGGTGATGAAACAATTGCGCGAGAAAATCCCCGGTACAAAACAGGCGAAGCTGGCGGAGGAACGCATCACGATGCTCGAAAGCATCGCGCACGACGGCGTGCCGCTGCCGCAACCGCCGGATAAGATTGCCAATCGTCCATCGCGCTTCAAGATGTCGGACTAGTCAATGTCTGTGAATATGTCCGAAGTACACGACGGTTGTGTACGTGAATTCCACGTGACCGTCAGTCTGATGTTTGTCGAAGATCGTGCGCAAAGTATCGAGCGTCGGCTGGTAGTTCGGGTGACCGGGTTCGGGGGCGTAGGAAGACGACAACAACCGGCCTCGTACGCCGTCATAATCGAAGACCTGACGGTTATCGAACGTTCGAAGTGTGGACCGATGCGGAGCGAAGAACTCCGTGATGGCCGCCGCGTCCACGTTTCGATGGGTGACAGCCTCGAAATCGGTGCCGTAGCGATGCAACAGTTCCTCGTACGCGCACAGGAAAGGGGACGTGTCGATATGGCGGTCATTCCAGATTAATGCGACCCATCCATCTGGTTTGACGATGCGCGCGAATTCTTTGCGCGTCGGTATGCGGTCAAACCAGTGGAACGCCTGGCCGGCCGCGATGAAATCCACTGAGTTGTTCGCCAGCGATGTGGCCTCTGCCATGCCGTTGATGCTCGTGAAGTTGGGATATTTCTTCAAGAGTCGTTCGCCCGCCTCGCGCATCTCGCGATTCGGCTCGACCCCAAACACCGGGATCCCGTGTTTCAGGAACAACTCGCTCAAGATGCCCGTTCCCGATCCGATGTCGGCGACGATGGATTTCTCCGTCAGCCCGCAGTCACTCGCCAACGTGTCAACCACCGCGCTCGGATAACCCGGGCGGTACTTAATGTAATTCTCCACGCGACTGGAAAAGCGTCGGGTGGGACTTGTCGTCAATTCGCCCATTCGAGGTAATCCTAGCAGAAAACGAACGCAGATGAGAACAGCGGCTTACAAACTGCGGTAGTAAAACCCGTTGTTCTCGGCGGCTTTGCGGTCGAAGAGATTCTTGATGTCGATCAGGACAGGCGGGGACATCCTGGCTTTGAGCTGGTCGAGCGTGAGCGAGCAAAAGGCGTTGTGCTTGTTCGCGAGGAGAACGCAGTCGCACTTCGGCACCTTGTCGAACTCGACGTTTTCGATGCCGAAATACTTGCGGACCGTGTCGGCTGAAAGCAACGGATCGCAACCGAGCACTTTAAGGCCGAAACCCTGAAGGTACGTGATGGTATCGTGGACCTTGCTGTTGCGAATGTCGGGTACGTTCTCCTTGAATGTCAGCCCCAGAATCAGCACCGTCGCGCCCTTGATCGGTTTGCCGACGTGGGCGATGCCCTTGATGACCATCTCGCCGACGTGAATCGGCATGGAATCGTTGATCTGTCGGCCCGCCAGGATGACCTGCGGATGGTAACCGAATTGCTGGGCGCGATACGTGAGGTAGTACGGGTCGACGCCGATGCAGTGCCCGCCGACGAGGCCGGGATGATACTTGTGAAAATTCCACTTGGTGCCCGCCGCGGCGAGGACCTCGTCGGTATTGAGGCCGAGCCGCGAAAAAATCAGGGACAGCTCGTTCATGAGCGCGATGTTCAGGTCGCGCTGGATGTTCTCGATGACCTTGGCAGCCTCGGCGGTGGCGATGCTGGACGCAGGGAACACGCTCTTGGCGACAAGCGAGTAGAGCGCACTGACCTCTTCCAACGTCTCGGCGTCGCAACCACTGACGATTTTCACGACCTTGTCTACGGTGTGCTCGTGATCGCCGGGGTTGATGCGCTCCGGCGAGTAACCGATTTTGAAATCGCCCAGCTTGAGCCCGGATTTTTCTTCGAGAATCGGCAGGCAAACTTCTTCGGTGACGCCGGGGTAGACCGTGCTTTCAAAAATGACGATGGAACCTTTACTCAGGTTTTCGCCCACGATGCGCGAGGCGCTGATGACCGGTTCGAGATCGGGGACATTCGCGCGGTCCACGGGCGTCGGGACGGCGACGACGATGTACTTGCACTGGCGCAACTGCTTCGCGTCCGTGGTGAAATGGACATTCGGGGACTTGAGGTCGCCTCCGAGGGTTTCGCCGGTGCGGTCGATTCCCTGCTGAAGTTCCTCGACGCGGCGCGTATTGATGTCAAAGCCGACCACGGGAACGTGGCGGGCGAGTGACACGGCCAACGGCAGGCCGACATAGCCAAGGCCGACAACCGCAACCGTACCCTCAATTTTTTTCATAATGTTTGCGAACAACCCCGTAAGAAATAGCAAGTCCCGTGCGCGAAATCCAGCCGTTGTTCATAGGTACGCAGCGTTTACGGGATGAACTCGGCTGGGATTCAGCATTCCAGCCAGTAAAATACGCAGGGTATGGTAGTTCTTCACGTCGATCCGGTGGGTACCAACGTCGGCCGCCAGCGGTTTCACATCCACAATTTTGTGCGTACCCGGATCAAAGCTCACCTCCAACACCCCGTCGTTGTAGACGGCCCGGCCGCGGTTCTCATCGAGGGCCAGAGCGTAGACCTTGCCTTCCATCCGACCCACAATCTGGGAGAGGGCGTCGACCTTGGTGACATAGAACCCATCGCGTTTGGGATTGTCGAGCCACGTCTCACGGTCGGCGAAGAAACTCGGCTTTTGGATGAACGGGCCGCCGTACTCGGGGCAGAACGTATCGCAGTTGCCGCACTCGTTGCACCAATCGGCGAAATTGGCGATCTGGTGTTTGCGTTCAATCTTCAGCACGCCCGGATCGGCCGGTTGGAGCCGGCCGCCATCCCACGTGTAATTCGTGAACTTGATCTCGATGGGGTCCACTTCGTAGTAAAAATTCGCGTCGTTCGGGCACACGGGAATGCACTTGTCACAACTGATGCAGTCATAGAGGTGCAACTTCGAGTCAATTCGTTTCGGTACGGCCATGTTTTTCTCGGCCGTGTACCGTTCATCAGCGACCGTGCGACTCCAGATCGGGCCGATGTTGAGGAAGCCGGCATAGTTGACCGCCTCGTCGCGGTTGTTTTTCGCGTGCTCGAGCGCCGCCTGGGCGTTTCCTTCCCGCTGGAGAATGAAATCGCCGATGTTGTCCACACCCCGCGTCTTCATATCTCCTTCGAGGTTCTTCATGTACTCGAACAGCCGGCCGTAACCGCCCACCTTCAGGAGGTCGGAGCAGGTGGTGATCGGCACGAATCCGCAGGCCACGCAGTTGGCGAAATTATGTTTGTCCACAGCGGCGGAGAAACTGATCGGGCAGTCGGGCCCGTAGTTTTGCCGCCAGCGCTCGACCAGCCGCAGCGTGATCACGTGCAGCGGCGGGCCGCTGAGATAGATAATCTCGTCTTTTGGGAAGAACGTCTTGTGATTGATGACTTCCAGCGTATTGCTGAACTTCACGCCGACGGTGAGTCCGAGTTTGCGTCCCGTCTCCCGCAAGCGACGCATCATCTCAATGGCGTCATCGAACTTCAGCCCGACGTCGACGGCCTTCTTGTTGACCTGAATGTCGTGGAAGCCAAGACGGTCGTGCAGCAGGTAGTTGATGTCGTCCAGACCCAGCATCGTCGGGTTCATCTTGACCACGACGCCCATCCCGATGTCGGTCAGGAGGAAGTGGCAGATCTTCTCGATCTCGGTCGGGGGGCAGTTGTGGAATGTCGAGAGCGTAATCGTGTTGGAAATCTCATCCGGGTAGGGCAGGTCGCGGTACCGTTTCCAACGGTCGGGGATCTCCATGCGCAACTGGTCGATGTGTTTCTTCGCGTTGCGAAGACTGGCAATGAAATCGCGGATCGGTTGGGCCGAGATCCCCGCCAGGTTGTAGCCGAGACTGAAATCATAGATCGTCGATGTTTTGTCGAATTGGCTCGGTGGGAAGTTCAGCAGGTTGCTCGCCTTGAGCATCTCGACGAGCATCATTCCCGCGACGTATTCGTGGATCGACTCGTTCAGGCGGAGTTCCTGCGAGAACTCGATGTTGTAGCCGACATTAGTCATGTCGATGCACGGGCGGTTGATGACCAACCGGTCGTCGATCTGCACGGTCTTGAGTTCGAGGATGCGGGACCCGCCGAGCCAACTGAGCACGATATTTTGCGCCATCTGAGTTTGCGGCCCGGCCGCAGGACCGACGGGCGTCGCCGCGACCCGCCCGTGAAACTTCACGGTTGTGTCCAGAGTCGGGTCGGGCACATACATTTTGCGCAACGGCAGATCGAAGATGGTTTGTTGCCGCTCGGGTTCCAGAAACATCCGTTTGACGAGATCGCAAAAAGGAGATGGATGCAGGTCCGCCATAATACCAGTTCTGTCCACAGACTTTACGGCTTCCTATGCCGTAGTCTAGCCATAAGTTATTCTGGCCGAACCGGGCTTTCAAGGTGGCGATTCAGAGTCTGCGCGGCCTCCGGCAGGGTGTTTCTTGTCAAGTCTTACGAGTGCCAAATTGTCGGTTTGGGGTAGGCTCGCTGACATTGTGGCTGGCCTGCGCGCCATCTCTCCAGACCAACCGATTTTTGTAACAACTGCATTCGTAAGGTGTTAGGATGTCACAATTAGTGATGGCATCGGCTCTGCTCACGAACTGTGTGTAAACATCACAGATGCAGTAGGAGACTCGTCAGGATGCTGAGATTTCAGCACCGGGTCGGGGAACAGTTTACACGGGAGAGCGATGAAACGAAGTGACGGATGTCTGAGCGACGCTCAACTTCAGGCGGAGTTGAGCCGGTGCGAATATTGCGAAGAGAAGCCATGCCGCGAAGCCTGCCCGGCGCATTGTTCGCCGGCCGACTTCATCATGGCCGCGCGCGTGGGCGAGAAACCCGACTATCGCCGTGCGGCGGCGTTGATCATGAGCGCCAATCCACTGGGCGGAGTGTGCGGCGTCGTTTGCCCCGACTACTTTTGTGTGAAGGCGTGTTCGCGCCGGACTTTCGATTCGCCGATTAACATTCCCGCGGTCCAAGCCACCGTCATCAAGAAAGCAAACGAAGTCGGGATGGCGGAATTCAAGCCGGCGAAGAAGAATGGGAAAACGGTGGGCGTTATTGGCGCGGGACCGGCGGGCTTGGGCGCGGCGGCCGTGTTGGCCCAGCAAGGCTATCAGGTCACGGTGTATGACCTGCAAAAGCGCGTGGGCGGGATGACGAATCTCATCCCGGACTTCCGATTGGACAAGAGGGTAGTGCGGGCCGACATCGAATTCCTCAAGCGACTCGGCGCTGTCGAGTTCAAACTTGGCAAGGCGATTGCCGACCCGGAGGATCTGCTGGAGGCGCACGACGCGGTCATTGTGTGCGCCGGGTTGGGCACGCCCATGCGACTGGGCATCCCCGGCGAAGAATGCACGGTCTCCTGGCAGACGTATCTGCAGAACCAGAAGAAGATCCGCGTGGCGGGCAAGAAAGTGGCGGTTCTGGGCGGCGGCGCGGTGGCGGCGGATTGCGCGACCACAGCGAAACGGCACGGGGCGCTCTCGGTCGACCTGATCTATCGGCGCAAACAGGAGAACATGCCGTTGACGCAGTACGAGCGGGACATGTTGCTGGAGCACGGCATCGAGATTTCGAGTTGCTGCAAGCTTATCGCGGTGATTCACCAGGGGAAGCGGGTCAAGGGCTTGCGCATCGACAGGATGATGTTGCCAAAGGGCAAATCCCCGCGGCCGGAAAACTTTGTCGTCAACAAGTTGGAATCGCCGGTCGTCCGCGAATTCGATGTGGTGATTTCGGCGATTGGCAGCCGGCCCCAATTGCCCCTGACGAAAACGAAGGGAATCTTCTACGCGGGCGACATGGTGCTGGGGTCCTCGACCGTGGTGGAGTCCGTGGCCAGCGGCAAGAACACGGCGGTGGAAGCCGACGCCTTCATTCGCGGTGAGAGCCGACCGCGCATTCGTGACCGCGCCAAGAGCCGGACAATTCTGACGGGCACACCGGTGTGTCCCGTGCCGCTCGACGCGGAGTTCTTTGGCCGCCAGATCCGCTCGCCGTTCCTGCTCTCGGCGGCGCCGCACACGGACGGGTACGCCCAGATGCGCCTGGCCTACCAGCACGGTTGGTCCGGCGGCGTGATGAAGACCTCGTTCGACAATGTGCCGATTCACATCCCGAGTGAATACATGTTCGTGATCGGAGGCTCGACGTACGGCAATAGCGACAACGTCTCCGGGCATCCGCTCGACCGCGTCCGCAAGGAAGTCGAGCGGCTGGTGAACGAATTTCCGGACCGGCTCACGCTGGCGTCGACGGGCGGGCCCGTCACGGGTCGTGACGAGGAAGACCGCGCAGGATGGCAATCGAACACGCGGAAGCTGGAGAGCGCCGGGTCGATGGGTGTCGAATACAGCCTGTCCTGTCCGCAAGGGGGAGACGGCACGTGTGGTGACGTTGTTTCCCAGAATGCCGAACTGACGGCCAAGATTATTGACTGGGTCATGGAGGCCAGTGGAGAGGACAACCCGAAATTGTTCAAGCTCACGGCGGCGGTCACGGCCATCCAGCCGATCATCGCACGGATTCAGGAAGTGTTCGCGAAATACCCGAACAAGAAAGCGGGCGTGACCCTGGCCAACAGTTTTCCGTCATTGGCGTTTCGCAAGTCTGCGACGCGACGCTGGGAGGAAGGCGTGGTCATCGGCATGTCGGGGGAAGGCGTCCTGCCCATCAGTAATCTGACGCTGGCCAAGGTGTCCGGGACGGGAATCGCCGTTTCGGGCAACGGCGGCCCGATGGACTACAAAGCGGCGGCTAATTTCCTGGCGCTGGGCGCGCAGACGGTCCAGTTCTGCACGATTGCGATGAAGTACGGCCTGGGGATTGTGGATGACCTTCACTCCGGGCTGAGCTACCTGATGCAAGAGCGCGGCTTCCGGTCGGTCAAGGAATTGATTGGCAGCGCGCTGCCGCACCCGATCACGGATTTCATGGCGCTGTCGGCGACCAAGAAGCTGCCCGAGGTGGTACGCGAACTTTGCGAGCACTGCGGCAATTGCGCGCGCTGTCCGTATCTGGCAATCACACTGGATGGACGAAAGGTTCCCGTGTTTGATCCGTCGTCTTGCATCGGCTGTTCGCTCTGCGCGCAGAAATGTTTCGCGGGAGCGATCACGATGCGGGACCGGACGGAACGCGAACTGTTGGCGTTGGCGCATTAGCCGACGGCTAGATGCGGCAGGATGCAAATCCGTACAGGGTGGATTCTGTCAATTGACTTTGCGGTTTGCGTTGCCGTAGTCTGACAAAAACTTACCGTGAATCTGTCCCGACTCATCAAAGTTGCCCGCGGAGAAGAACCTGCCGATCTCGTCATCAAAGGCGGGCAGATTGTCAACGTCCTCAGCCAGGAGATCTACCCGGCGGATGTGGCGATTTGCGGGGAACAGATTGCCGGCGTGGGCGATTACAG
Organism: Verrucomicrobiia bacterium; assembly: GCA_050010195.1. Classification (GTDB taxonomy): domain Bacteria; phylum Verrucomicrobiota; class Verrucomicrobiia; order Palsa-1439; family Palsa-1439; genus Palsa-1439. The sequence goes on along the minus strand of JBEKLM010000020.1, from coordinate 19,966 downwards.
CGGCCCGAACAAACTCGATGCGCGGGGGCAATTTATCACGCCGGGTTTCATCGACGGCCACATGCACATCGAGAGTTCGATGGTCACGGTCTGGGAATTTGCCAAGACGGTGATGCCGCACGGCACGACGACGATCGTGGCCGACCCGCATGAGTTGGCCAACGTGCTGGGCGTGGAGGGCATCGAGTATGTGCTGAAGACGGCGAAGTACCAGCCGCTCAGCGTGTATGTGATGCTGCCATCGTGCGTGCCCGCGACCGACCTCGAAACCAGCGGCGCGCGCCTCAAGGCGGTGGACCTGCTCCCGTTCCTCGACAGCCCGTGGGTGCTCGGCCTGGCCGAGATGATGAATTACCCGGGCGTTATTCATCGAACCGAGGAAGTGCTGGAAAAACTGCGCGTGGTGGGTGGGAAGCTGGTTGACGGTCACGCGCCGCAACTCAGCGGGAAGGATTTGAACGCCTATATCGCCGCAGGCATCGGCAACGATCACGAGTGCACGACGGTCGATGAAGCGCGGGAGAAGATGCGGCTCGGGATGTCGATTGCCGTTCGCGAAGGATCGGTCACGCGCGACCTGTTGGCGCTGCTGCCGCTGATCAAGCCCGAGAATGCCGACCGGTTTTTCTTTTGCACCGACGACCGCACACCCGCCGACCTGATGACGCGCGGCCATATCGATTCCATGGTGCGGATGGCCATCGGGGCGGGGCTCGACCCGGCGCTGGCGATTCGGCTCGCGACCATCAACACGGCGCGGTATTTCGGTCTGCCGAAGGTCGGGGCGATTGCACCGGGGTGGGTGGCTGATTTGAACGTTCTCACCGATCTCAAGACGTGCACGGTGGAGAAGGTGTTCAAGCGCGGCCATGTGGTGGCGGAGAAGGGTTACCTGCTCGGGAACAAGCCGATGAGCGCGATGATCGACGTGCGTAACACCATGCGCATTCGTCCCCTCGGCGATTCGAGTTTCCGAATCACGGCGAAAAAGGGACGCGCGCGGGTGATGGAATTGATTCCCAACCAAATCATCACACGGCAGGGTTTTGCCGAACCCAAGCGCGACGATGGCCATGTGGTTTCCGACACGAGGAACGACGTGCTGAAGATTGCGGTAATCGAACGCCATCACGGTACGGGCAACATCGGGCTGGGCTTGGTGAAAGGGTTTGGCCTGAAATCGGGCGCGATTGCCAGCAGTGTCGGCCATGACGCGCACAACATCAACGTCGTTGGCGTCGATGATTCTGATATGCGGGCGGCGGTTGAAGAGATCGTGAAGATGCAGGGCGGCTTTGCCGTCGCCAACCACGGCAAGATTCTCGCGTCGGTGCCGCTGCCGATTGCGGGATTGTTGAGCAACAAGCCGTTGCCCGACGTGAAGGACGAACTGGACACCGCCAATCGCGCCACGCGCGAACTCGGGTGCACCGTGCCCGAACCGTTCATGGCGCTGTCGTTTATGGCGCTGAGCGTGATCCCGGAATTGAAACTGACGGACCGCGGCTTGGTGGATGTGAACCAGTTTAGGATTGTGGAGTTGTTTGACGGGTAGGCTGTCACCTGAGCTTGTCGGAGAGGCTCTACCCGGTTATACGAAGCCACGTGGGAGTGGGCGCGTCCTCAGAGGCATTGACACGGTGGAGTCAACTTAGGACACTGGGTGCGCCGACAGGGATTGTTTGCGAATTAGCTGGAGCCGCACCCTTCCGGGTGCGCCCAACGCAGGCCGAAGTTGCGACCGTGGATGCGACGTGGTCGCGTGTCGTTGGACTCCGCTTGCGGTTACGACTGGGAGAGAACATGACAGCCGACTTCGTTTATGGACCGACATTTGTCGAGATGCGTGATCCGTCGCGGATCAAGCCGGACGTGCGCAAGCAGGCGCTGGAGAAAAAGCGGACGGACCTGCTGCATCCGCTGAATTTGTTCAATATTACATGGAAACAGGATGACCTGAGCATTCCGCACATAGTGCTGCCGCGGGAGTTGACCGGTGTGGACGCCAATATCGTGGTGATGATTGCGCGGTATTTCCCGACGGGCGCGCACAAGGTCGGCCCGGCGTACAGTTGCCTCATCGAGAAGCAGGTGGCGGGCGAATTGCAGCCCGGACGCGACCGGCTCGTATTCCCGTCGACGGGCAATTACGGCATCGGCGGCGCGTGGGTCGGGCCGCGGATGAATTACGAGTCGCTGGTGGTGCTACCCGCCGAGATGAGCGCCGAGCGGTTCGAGAAGATCGGGTCGTACGGGGCGCAGGTCGTCAAGACGCCGGGCAGCGAGAGCAACGTCAAAGAGATTTACGACAAGGTCAACGAACTCAGGCGCGACGCGAAGAACAAAATCCTCAACCAGTTCGCCGAGTTCAGCAATTATCGGTTTCATTACGACGTGACGGGCCACGCGGTGCAGGAGGTGGTGAGAGGCGTTGGCAACGGCAAGGTCGCGGCGTTTGTGTCGGCGATAGGATCGGCGGGGACGATTGCCGCGGGCGATTTCCTGAAGCAACAGTTCTCCGACTGCCGGATCGTCGGCTTGGAACCGGTCCAGTGTCCGACGCTGTACAACGCGGGGTTCGGCGCACACGCCATCGAAGGCATCGGCGACAAGCACGTCACGTGGATTCACAATGTGTGGAACATGGACTGGCTGATTTGCATCGACGACCAGCAATGTCTGAAGGGCCTACAGCTGTTGCAAGAAGGCGCGGACACGCTTGTCGGCGAAGGGGTGAAGGCCGACATGGCGAAGGCGTTCGTGGACACGTTTGGCATCAGCTCGGTGTGCAACATCCTCGGTGCGATCAAGACGGCCAAGGTCATCCAGGCGGGCAAGGGGCAGAATGTTGTCACGATTGCGACCGATGGTTTTGACCGGTATCCATCCGTGATGCAGCGGCTCAACAAGACCGTGGGCAAAATGACGAAGGACGAGGCGAAACGGCGCGTGGACATCTTCCGCAAGGCCGATGTGAGTGATTGGGTGCAGGAAGGCACGAAGTTCAATCGGACACGCTGGCACAACCAGAAATATTACACGTGGGTCGAGCAGCAAGGGAAGGGGATCAGTGAACTTCGCACGCTGGCGAATCCCGAGTTCTGGTTGAACGAACAGGCCAAGACCGCTGAGATCGACAAGAAACTGGCGAAAGCGAGGGGATTTTAGTTTCAACACGGAACACACGAGGCAGGCGCTTGACTTGAGGACACAGGGGACTCAAGCTAAGGCAAGGTGACGATGAAAACACGATGGATCTATTGCTTGTTTGTCGCAGCGGCCCTGGTCGGGGCTGGCTGTAATCGGTCGGAAGAGACTTCGCAAGCGCCACCGCCGGCTCCGCCGGCAGCGCCGCAGACGGCGGTTTCGCCAGCGGCCACTGGCACGCAAACTCCGGCGTTGCCGCCCGGGCATCCGAATATCGGCGGCATGAGCGGGCAGAGTTTGCCGGCCGGTTCGGCGTCGGATGCACCGAACCCGCAATGGTCGGTTCCCGCGGACTGGCAACCGGGCAATCCGTCGTCGATGCGTCGGGCGACGTTTCTGGTGAAGGGTACGGATGGGCAAACGGCCGAGATCGCGGTTTCGGTGTTTCCAGGAGACGTGGGCGGATTGATGGCGAACATCAATCGCTGGCGTGGTCAGATCGGTCTTGGTCCGGTCGCGCCCGATGAGATCGCCGGGATCACGTCGAACCTGGACGTGAACGGGACGAAGTCGACCGTGGTGGATTTCAAGGCGGACACCGCTCCCTCGGGGAAAACGCAACCGCCGCGCATGATCGTGGTCACGGTCCCGAACGCGGGCAATTCGTGGTTCTTCAAGATGACGGGTGACGCGCCGCTGGTGGGAGCCCAGAAGGATTCGTTCCTGCAATTCGTGAAGTCGGTGAAATTCTGAGCGACACGCGCCGGTCTTACGGCAATGGACGCTGGCGACTGCGGGTGACGACGAGATGGATCGCTGACGCGATGTAGATGAGGGTGCCGATGACGGACAACGTCGCGAGTGGTCCGACGTGGAATGCGCGAGCCATGGCTTCCAGGTTGCCGCTCTCCAGAATGTCGCCATTGGTGGCGAGTTGCAGGTACTGGGAATACGCCCGCACGAACAGCACGAGCATCGCCATCAGACACACGCAGAACCCGCCCGCGTACAAACAGCCGGAGGTCCGTTGGCCGAGGTAGATTTGGCCGGTGCCTGGCACGAACAGATTCAGGGTCATTGCAAACCGCAGTGTTCGGGGACGAGGAGTCGATGCTGGCGGAGCGGGGCGGACCTCGGGGATGCTCGGAATGACCGGGGGAACGCTGGATCTTGGAAACAACCCCCACGCATTGCTTATTTGCTCTCGCACCGGTGCCGGAGCGGTGGCCAGATCATACAGCGTGGTCTGACCGTTCTTGGTGACGGAAATCTGGACGGCATCGCGTGGCGCAATGGTTAGCGCTGACGGGATGATGGTTGGCGGCGGAGACGAGGCCGTGGACGGTTTGGGCCTTTCCGTTGCCAACATCGCGAGCATTTGCGCCTCAAATGCCGCTTCGCGCGTCTTCTCCTCGCGATCCGATAGCTTATCGATGTCTTTCCATTTCGGCATATGGCTTGTCCCGCCATGAGAATGAGGCAGGAATTATGCCTGAGATGGCGCTGCTGTTAGGCCAAAACACGAGCGTTTCGCTGCGTACACACCGGACAAACGTAACGCGAGTGCAACGATTATTCCATGGTCTGGACGATATATCCGCCGGACTTTTTGTCGGGCTCGATTTTGAGGAGGCTGCGGTTTTGCATTTCCAACAGCAGATCGTTGAAGGAGCGGAAGCCGTGGGCGCGTTCGTTGAACCCGGGATGACGGCGTTTGATCGCCTGTTTGATCATCGATCCATACGTAGGATCATTCGCACCCCGTTCCGAAGAAATGGCCTCCAATGTTTTCAGCACCAGATCGAACGCATCGGCCATCGTGGGTCCCTTGGCCTTGGTCTCGCCCTCGACGCTCTTCGCCGCCGCAACCGGTACGGCCTGAGCCGCATTGCGGTGTCGGGGTTTGGATGGTGTCGCGCGCACGAGATCATCGTAGTAGATGAATTCATCGCAATTGTTGATGAACAAATCGGCGGTCGAGTTTTTGACGCCGACGCCGATGACGGTCTTGGCATTCTCGCGCAGCTTGCTGACCAGGGGGGAGAAATCGGAGTCGCCGCTGATGATCACAAACGTGTCGACGTGGCTCTTGGTATAACAGAGATCCAGCGCGTCGACGACCATGCGAATGTCGGCGGAGTTTTTCCCGGACTGACGCACGTGCGGGATCTCGATCAATTCGAACGCCGCCTCGTGCAGGTCACGCTTGAACGCCTTGCCACGATCGAAGTCACAGTACGCCTTCTTGACCACGATGTGGCCCTTGAGCAGGAGACGTTCGAGCACCTTCTGGATATCGAACTGGGGATAATTGGCATCCATGGCTCCGAGCGCAATGTTCTCGAGATCGAGGAACACCGCCATGGTTGCGTTGGAATCCTGTGTATTCATCGATTGCCTTCGTGTAGCGCTTCGGCTTGTGCGTTGATATCGGTCATTGTCTGGGTCAACTCCGTATAGACGTCGTCATGGATATTGACAACACCATAATTGGAATTCTCGCCGTCGAAACGCCCTTCCTTCGGTTCGTCACAATGCTCGAACCAGTGATAGCCCACCAAGTTCGGATTTTGCAGCGCCTGGGTGACGTAGTTCCGGAACGCCGCGGCGCGCTCGGTCTGCGTCTTTACCTTGGGGCCGGCGCCCCGCGAGTTCGGCAAGCCGCTATCCTCAGAGCGGAACGAGAACTCGCCGATGATCAGCGGTTTGCCGAAGGCGGCGTACCGTTCGACCGTGGCGCGCGGGTTGGGCTGATAGCAATTGAAGGAGACCACATCGACGTACTTTGCGGCGGCGGCCACGACGGGCTGGGGCGGGAAATAGGCAAACCGGGCGCCGAAATTCATATGGTTGGGGTCGGCGGCTTTGATGGCCTCGTCGGTGACACGGAAATACCGGTCGGCCAACCGCGCGAGGAACGCGTCGCAATCGGCGACGAAGGCCGCGCGCTTCGGGTCGGCCTCGTTGGCTTGGCGCTCCGTTTCTTCATTCTGTTTGTAAACTGCCGGACGCACTACGGGCGGGGCGATCGATGTGGCATTCAGCACGTCCTCCCAGGTGGTGAACTTCGTATTCCAAACCGCGTTAAACTTGCTCACGTCGTGATAACGCTCTTGCAGGAGGGAGACGGCGGCTTTCTTGCCGGGCACATTCGCCGGCTCGTCGAGGAACATCGTCAGCAGTTCGTCAGGACCGCGCCAATCGGGACCCCAGCGCAGTTCGTTGTCCGTGAACCATCCGAGGACCCGAACGTCGCCGGTGAGCGGAGTGCACACCTCACGGGCGCGCTGGCGGGCAAAGGTCTCGAAATCGGGATCGAACGCATCGGGAAAGATTCCGTGCAACCATGCCTGGCCCTTCTGTTTTTGCCCGACGAACCCCGCCCCGAGGTCGACGATAGGAGCATAGGCCAGATGACGGTTACTGACGGTGATTTCGGCGACGGCACTGTCGGACCACGCACCGAGAGTATTGAACCCCCAACCGATCAATCGCTGCGCGACTGCCTTTCGCCACGCCGTCGGGTTGCCGTATTTCACTTTGTTGGTTTCGCGGTAGGGGGAGACGTTGGTGCCCTGAATGGTGTCCTGCGCAAACTGCACGGTGGTCACACCTTTGGAGATGAAATGGTGGCCGTCGGGATCGACCAGCCACCAGCGGCCGTCCACCTGCACGGCGTGAAAAAACAGGTTGGTAGCCGCGGTGGCCCGGGTCTGATCGGCGAGAAAAGTCAGCGCAGCCATGAAGTATACCAGTTGGGAAATCGTACGCATGATGCCGCATCGTGCCAATCATGCATCGCGTACACAAGGAGAATGTCCAAGGGTCACCGCGGCGTTAGACCGCAGGCGGGTTCCACCAACACGGGCCTTTGCCCTGGATGGCTTCGAGAGCCCGTCCGCGGGTTTCGGACATCTGTTTGGACGAGACGGGCTTGAAGGATTGGGCGGCAACATATGCGGCGTCCTGTTCGTTCGGGAAACTCAGGCCGAGCAGCGCGACATCGGGGTCGAGCGTGAGGGTGTAGTGCAGACATTCGGCGACGGTCATGCGCGGGAGGGCCGGTTCGGCGGGCGCCTCATTGCCGCCCGAGCTGAATTTGCCGCGGGGCCGGGCTTGGAGCGGCTGATTGTAGCCCGTGGTATCTCCGAGCAGTTTACCGGCGCCGAACGTCTTGAAGCAAACCGTGCCGACACGATGTTTTTTGGCAAGTGGGAGAATTTGTTCAATATAGCGCGGGTCGACGAACGGTCCAACGGGAAACATGACCAGATCACAGAGGCCCGAAGGGATCGCCGCAAGCAGGACGTCGGGATGATGCGACGAAATGCCACGGAAGCGTACCTTGCCGGCTTTGACGCAGGAAGCCAATTGTTCCATGCCGCCGTTCGGCGCGGCGATCTTTTGCCAGTCGTCCATCGCGCTGACGCCATGGAACACAAAACAGTCAACCATCTCCAGTCCGGTGTTCTCCAGGCTGGCATTGACTTGCGAGACGACCGGCTCGTGATGGTGGTCAATCTTGTCGATGACGAACATGCCGTTGCGCCGGCCTTTAAGGGCTGCACCGACGATTTGCTCGCTGTATCCGTCCTCGTAGTTCGGGGCGGTATCGATGAGGTTCAGACCCGCATCCATCGCGCGGTGGACGGTGGCAACGCAGCGGTCAAGCGGGACGTTGCGATCAGCGAGGTCGCCGATGCCGAGGATGGTGGCTTCGAATCCCGTGTGACCCAGTTCGCGGCGTGGTCGGAAGGTACCGCGCCACCCCGTTGGTCGTGTAATCGTGTTTTTCATCACCGGCTCTTCGTATTCGATGGTGGAATCATAGATGACTCCGGCCTGGATTGACAATCCGCAATGGAAGATCGACCCGGCGGGTGGTCACGACGCAGGAGACGGCTGCGCAACGGGTGGCGGTGGCCGCGTGCGGCGCATGGTGATGAGGCCGGCAATCAGGCAAATGACGGCGCCAAGCGAGACGGCGAACGAGGCGCTAGTGGCCCTGGCAATGGCGCCGGCCAACAGGCTGCCAAAGGGCGTCAGGCCGAGGAACGCGAGGGCGTAGATCCCCATCACGCGTCCGCGGAGTTGGTCAGGCACATGAGTCTGGACGGCGGTGTTGGCGGTGGCGAAGAAGATGATCATGAAGAAGCCCGAGCCCGCCAGCGCCGCCGCGGAGAGCCAATAGACGTGAGAGAGCGCGAACACGGCGAGCATGATGCAGAAGCCAAAGAGCCCGCCGTAAAACAGTTTTCGTCGGGCCACTGAATCGCCGAGGGAGGCGAGAGTGAGTGCCCCAAACAATGCTCCGACGCCGTTGGCTGCCATGAGATAGCCGTAGCCGCTGACCTTGACATGCAACACATCGCGAGCGAACACGGGCAGCAGGACGCTGTACGGCCAGCCGAAGAGGCTCACAATGGTAACGAGCGAAATGATGCCGCGCAGGAATCGGTGACCACGGACGTAGCGCAATGCCTCCACTGTTTCATGCCATACCGGCTTCCGTTCCGCGCGTGGGGCAGCGGCGGGCAGGCGCATGGCGAAGTACGCCGCCACGATGGCGAGGTAAGAAAGGCCGTTCACAAAGAAGCATCCGGTGAGGCCGATGATGCCGATCAACACGCCTGCGAGGGCGGGGCCAAACACGCGGGCGCCATTGAAAAGGGATGAGTTCAGGGCGATCGCGTTCATGAGATCGTCTTTCCCGACCATTTCGATGACGAAACTCTGGCGGGTGGGGATGTCGAATGCGTCGGTCAATCCGTCCAAGAACCCGATCAGAGCGATCTGCCAGATCTGGATGACCCCGAAGTGATAGAGAGCCGCGAGGGCGAAGGCGAGCACCATGGCGGTGCTTTCGGTCAGGATGACGATGCGGCGTTTCTCGAAGCGGTCGGCCATCGCGCCGCCGACGAGGGTGAAAAGCGTGACCGGGATGGCTGAGAGAAAGCGCACCCAGCCAAGGGTAAATGCCGATTTGCTGAGATCGTACACGAGCCAGCCCAGGGCGACCTGTTGCATCCACGTGCCGATGACCGAGACGAGTTGACCTCCGAAGAAAAGCCGGTAATTCCGGTGTCGGAAGGCAGAGAAGGTTTTTCGCCAACTGATTCCACCCGCAATGACCGACCGCGGCTGCGCTACCGTGTCGGCGGGCACGGTGGCAATCGTCGGCCGTCTGTGTTTCGGCGCTTGAATTGGATCGTTCGCGGGCAAGGCAAGATGGAATAAACTGGAAACGGCGGCAGAAAGCAACGGGAGATTTGGGAGATCTTCTTGCAGGCAAAAATAAGTCATCGACGAGCTTGACAGAATACACTGATCCGATATAGTCGCTCACAATAAAGTTAGATATGACTAAGAACCCGGATCGCAATGGAGTGGATATGCGCGACGACAACGCAGGGCTTTCGCCCAGCCTGCCGGCCGATGCCCGACAGGTGGGGCCGCGTCTCGCCATAGAGGATCGCAAACGCGCCAAGGATCGCCGGCGGGTCATTGCCCAGCGGACCGGCGGGGGGCGCCGATCGTGGATGCTCCTCTGGTTGCTGATTGGCCCCGGGATTCTGGTCATGCTGGGTGAGAATGACGGGCCCAGCATGATCTCCTACGCCCAGACGGGCGCAATCTATGGCATTGGTTTTTTCCTGCCCTTCATTGTCCTGACCTTCGCCATGGCCTTTATCGTCCAAGAAATGACCGTGCGGCTCGGCGCCGCCACCAAACGCGGTCATGCCGAGCTAATCTATACGCGCTTCGGACGCTTCTGGGGCTTTTTCGCCATGGCCGATTTGGTATTCGGCAACCTGCTGACGCTGGTTACGGAGTTCATCGCCGTGCGCGCGGGTCTAGGCTTCTTCGGCGTGCCGCCCGCCCTCGCCGTGTTGGGCGGCTTTCTGGTGGTAGTGGCGGTGGTGCTCACCCGGCGTTATTGGACCTGGGAACGCATCACGATGGCTTTCGCCGTCTTCAATCTCATCTTTGTACCCGTCGCCTTCATGGCGCACCCCGTAAGCAGCCAGGTAGTCCACGCGTTCCTTACTTGGAAGCCGCTTCCGGGCGGGGTTAACGCGCAATTCATACTGCTCGTCATGGCTGATATTGGCGCCACCGTCACGCCCTGGATGCTGTTCTTCCAGCAAAGCGCGGTCGTCGATAAGGGCTTGACGACCGCCGACATTCGCCATGGCCGGATCGATACCGCTCTGGGAGCGGTGATTGCCGCCATTGCCGCCATCGCCACCGTCCTGGCGGTGACACCGCTGTTCACCCACCAGGTCGCGGCCTCCAGCTTTCAGGGGGCTGAGTTTGCCCAGGCTCTGGTGCCCTTTGTCGGGAGGGTTGGCGCAACGCTGTTCGCGATCGGCATCTTTGAAGCCGGCTTGGTGGCGGCGATCACGATTTCCGCCTCGTCGGCCTATGCTTTTGGTGAGGTCATGGGTAGCCCGCACAGCTTGAACAATTCGCTGCGCGAAGGCTGGCCGTTTTATGCCGTGTTGGTTGCCGCCGCCGGCATTGCCGCAATTTTGGTCCTCATCCCCCATGCGCCGCTGGTCTTCATTGTGCTTATCGTGAACGTCATCGCCACGCTGGCGATGCCCCCGGCCATCCTCTTCCTCCTCTTGCTGGTCAACGACCGCGAGATCATGGGCGAGTACGCCAACACACGCCTGGCCAATTTCCTCGGCATCGGTGTGACCGTTCTGCTTGTCTTGGCCGGCTTGGTTTTCGGGATCACCACCGTCTTCCCCCACATCCTTCCGCCGTAGTAGAACGTGGAGAATTGCATGCGCGTGAAACGCAAACGGAGAACTGAAATGAGTCCAATGATTGATGACAAAGGGATCCGCGAACCAGTACGCACACACCCGGAGCTTGCCGAAGCGTGGGTCCATGAGGTGCTGGAAGCGGGCCAACTCAGCACAGCCAAACACGGCTTTGGGCGCGCCGGCGGATGAGCGACGCGCGGCAGACGTGTTCACAGCAGAGAGAGAGCCATGTATAACAAGATCCTGGTGACGCTGGACGCCACGCCCACTGATCGGGCGATCATTGAACACATCAAGGCCCTAGCCACTGCCATGCACAGTCGCGTCGCCCTGTTGCATGTAGCCGACGGGTGGGCGGCTCGGACCTATGGCGCTGATGCGGGCAGCCTGGAAATCGCGCACGACAAAGCCTATCTGGAGAAGGTTCGTGCTGAATTCCAATCGGCTGGGATCCTGACCGATGCGGAACTGGCCTACGGCGAGCCAGCCAAGGAAATTGTCAAATGGGTCGAGGAAAAGGGCTGCGATCTGGTGGCCATGAGCACGCACGGACATCGGTTCATCGCCGACCTGTTTTTGGGATCAACATCCCGCCTCGTCCGGCACAGCGTCAATGTGCCGGTGCTTCTGCTACGCACACCCCCGGAGCTTGCCGAAACATGGGTCCATGAGGTGCTGGAGCCGGGTCAACTCAGCACGGCCAAACAAGGCTTTGGGCGCGCCAAACTGACTCGTGGAACCGTTCTGCTCCTCTGGGGGCTGCGGATCTACGTGCTCCTGATGATCTTCCTGATCAGCGTGCAAATCTGGCAGGCCCTGCGCGCCGGCGGGTGAGGGACGCACGGCGAATCCCAACCAAAGAGCACGGATGACCAGGACAAAAGAATTGTGTCGGGCCTTCGCGGCGCGGATTGCGCCGTGCACTTTCGTTGCGTGGCTTGTGCTACAACCGGTGAGTGGATTGCGGGCGGAGGAGCCGTCGGCGAGTTCCAACGCGCCTTCGCCACTAATGGCGGCGAACTCGGAGACCAACCAGATTCAGCGTTGGAATTTTCACGCGCAAAACACCGACATTGTGGAGTATCACCCGGCGTTTCATGCCGATTATTCCGGGCCGAACAGTCTGGCGATGAATGCGGAGACGAAAGAAACCGTGTCGGTGGACCTGATGGGCGGGGTGCGACCGTGGGAGGGCGCGGGAGTGTATGTGGACGCGCTGACGTGGCAGGGATATGGTTTCAGCCAGGCCCACGGTATTGAGGGGTTTCCGAACGGAGAGGCGTTCCGGGTGGGAACGACAGAACCCAATTTCAACCTGGCTCGCGTCTTCCTCCGCCAGGTGATCGGGCTGGGCGGCGAGCAGGAGACGATTGAGGATGACGCGCTCCAATTGTCCGGCAAGCAGGACATACAGCGGGTGACGATCACATTGGGAAAATTCAGCGTCAAAGACATTTTCGACAACAACGCGTACGCCAATGACCCGCGCACCCAGTTTCTGAACTGGAGCCTGATGGCCAACGGCGCGTTCGATTACGCGGCGGACAGCCTCGGGTTCACCCACGGGTTTGCGGTCGAATTGAATCAGCCGCACTGGGCGGTGCGGTACGGAGTGTTTCAGGTCTCGCGGGTGGCAAACGACATGGCTCATGACTGGAATCTGCTGAAGGCATGGCAGATGCCGGCCGAACTGGAGGGCCGCTGGACGGTCAACGAGCATCCTGGAACGGCGCGAGTGCTCGCGTATATGATGCGGGCGCACATGGGCAGCTTTGAGGCCGCGCTCGCCAGTCCGACGCGTCCTGCAGACATCGCGGCGACGCGCGACTACCGTTACAAATACGGCTTCGGGCTGAACGTGGAACAGGAAATCGTCAAGGATGTGGGCATGTTTTCGCGGCTGGGCTGGAACAATGACCGGACCGAACCGTGGGAGTTTACCGATGTTGGGTACACGGGGTCGGGCGGAGTCAGCGTCAAGGGCGAGCCGTGGCACCGCCCGGACGACACGCTGGGCGCGGCGTTTGTGGTCAACGGCATTTCCCGCATCCATCAGGAATTCCTGGAAGCGGGCGGCACCGGGATTCTTGCAGGCGACGGCGAAAACAATCTGTCGTACGGTTTGGAGAAAATCGTGGAGACGTACTATGATTTTCAAGTCTGCAAGTCAGTTCACGCCGCCGTTGATTTCCAATTCATCGACGACCCGGCATTCAACCGCGACCGCGGCCCCGTGGAAGTCCTCGGCGCTCGGCTGCATTGGGAGTTTTAGACTGGTCTCCGACAAAGGTGTCATGGCACTTCTACAGAGGTCCTCGTACATGCCCTACAGACAGACCGCCGGGGTACGGTTACGGTCATGTGTGATGAAGGAGTCAGGAATCCGGTCTTGGAGCCGGGAAAGGCTTGATGGCACTGTCAGAGAGGTACGATGTTGGTCAATGAGACTGAATGGCCCGCGATGGTCGCGGGGCGTATGTCGTATGAGAATTGTCGGTGAACCACGTGACGGCAAATGCGTCGGCGGTCCGGGGCAGGGGAAATCCCTCGATCGGCTCCCGCTGAGTATCGAAGGCGACATGGTCTATCTGGGGCTGGCGCAATGAACTGGCTGATTCACCACGCCAAGCGTGTCTTGCGGATCACCGGTGGCGCTGTGTTGCTGATCGTGGGATTGATCCTGATGTTTCCCGGGGTGCCGGGACCGGGGTTTCCGCTGGTCCTTCTCGGGCTGGGCATTCTCGCCATCGACTTCGTGTGGGCGCACCGCCTGAAAACACATCTGAAGAATCGCACGGACAAAGTCGTGGAGAAGATGAGAGGCCGCCCCCGGTCGGGCGCGGTGGCCTCACCACGCCGTGGGTCACGTGCGGGTTCATGAGCCAACCTCTACCGCGCGGCTTTTTTGTATCAATGTTCCCAGTACTCCTTGCTGCGAATCTTCTTCTGCACACCGATGCTCCGGGCGAAAGTGGCAGCAGGAGGAATCTTTTCCCTGTGATTCGAAAACTACGAATTTAGTATTGACTAACTCTGTTAGCTTTGGCTAACTGTCGCACAGTCTCGGTCGCTCGGAAAAATCTCGTACCGGTGGCGCTATGCGAAAACAACTCGTGCTGGTGACGTCGTGGATTGTGTGTTTGGTGTTCGTGCTGGCTGGCGATCTCGCGTTCGCACAGAGCAACAGCCTGCCGTCCGCCGTTCCAGCCGCCCCCCTGGCTGTAGGGACGAACACTACTGAAAACGGAACCAATTCCCCCGTCAAACTCCCGGAAATGGTCGTCACGGCGCACTTGGATGCGGCTCGCGAACAGATTGCGCCCAGCTTGGGAGCGGTCACTTACAAAATCAGCACGCCCCAGATTCAGTCAATGGGTCAGGGTGAAGACGCCACTTTTCAGCAGGTGCTGCTACAGGCACCAGGCGTGGTGCAGGAGGAATTCGGGGAGATCCATGTCCGTGGCGATCACGGCGACGTGCAATATCGAATCAATGGGGTTTCGCTTCCAGAGAGCCTCAATGGTTTTGGTCAGGAAATTGACACCCACCTGATCCAATCGGTCACGCTGATCACCGGAACCATGCCGGCCCAGTTTGGCGACCGAACCGCCGGGATTATTGACGTCACAACCAAGACGGGCTCCCAGCTCAACGGCAATGAGTTCTCCATGTACGGCGGCAGCTACGACACGATCCAGCCGTCCCTCCAGTTGGGCGGCACCACGAGCAACCTGGATTATTTCATCAGCGCCTCCTATTTGCACAATGATGTCGGCATTGATAACACGACCGCAAGCCCCGATCCGGTGCATGATGAGACCGATCAGGAAAAGCTCTTCGGCTATTTCTCGCATCCCATCACCGACACCAGCCGGCTGACATTGCTGCTCAGTGGGTCGTACGCCGATTTCCAGATCCCCAACACGCCGGGGCTCTCGCCGACATATGAATTGGCGGGAAATCCGCCAGCCGATTCGGCTGGTATAAGTGAAAATCAGAACGAACAAAATTATTACGCCGTGCTTTCCTATCAGGTAACGGCGGGCAACCTTTCGGCGCAAGCTTCCGCCTTGACCCGCTATACGGACATCCGTTTCTCCCCTGACCAGACACAGGACCTTCTATTCGACGGCAACGCCGCCCAGGTAAAAAACAGTGATCTTGCCAACGGACTTCAGATGGATGCATCGTACATCCTGGGTGACCGCCACACTATCCGCGCGGGGATGCTGGCCACGTATGACATCGAACGACTCGATACCGACTCCGCTGTCTTTCCTGCCAGTTCACAATTCGCCCCAAATCCATCAGGCCAGAACCTGCCAACACCAACGCCGCAATCGTCCACCACTCCGGTTACGATAACCGCCAACGGTGGAAACAGCGGGTTGACCTCCGGCATTTACCTGCAGGACGAGTGGTTGCTGACCGAAGCGCTCACCCTGAACTACGGTGTTCGCTATGACCGCTTCGATGTTACCTTCGATCACGAATACCAGGTCAGCCCGCGCGTCAATCTGGTCTGGAAGATTGACCCTGCCACGGTTGCTCACATCGGCTATGCGCGGTATTTCATGCCGCCGACGTTGCAATACGTTCCAGAGTCAACGGTCAAAGCGTTTGAATATACCACCGATGCTCCGTTCAATGAGCGGGACGATCCCCCCAAAGTCGAACGCGATCATTATTTTGATGCCGGCATTTCCCAAGCGATCACGCCCCCTTGGCAAGTCACCGTGGACTCGTTCTGTAAGCTGGCGAAGAATCTTCTCGATGATGGACAGTTTGGCACCGCGGTCATTCTCAATAATTTTAATTATACGTCGGGCACGGTTTATGGCGCGGAGTTGGGCAGCACGTACAAGCAAGGGCCGGTTTCTGCCTACGGAAATTTTTCGTATGTGCAAACGTGGGCGCACAACATTGACTCAGTTGAAAATGAATTCCCGAACAACGAGCTGGCGTACGTCTCGGCGAATAACATCCAACTGGATCATCAAGGCAAGTTTACCGGTTCAGGCGGCCTCTCATATATTTTCTTGAAGGACAACCGGCTTTATACAGATTTTCTTTATGGCAACGGTCTGCGCGCGGGGTTCGCCAACCTTGAGAAACTGCCCGCCTATTGGACAGAGAACGTGGGAGTGGAGCACGTGTTCCCCGTGCATTCCAGGGGTATCCGAGAGGTGAAGTTGCGCTTTGATTGCCTCAACGTCTTCGACGAGGTGTACGAAATACGCAATGGCACGGGCATTGGCATCGCCGCCCCGGCATACGGTCAGCGCCGCGCCTTTTACGGTGGGCTCGCGGTGGACTTTTGAGAACGAGGGTAATGGATTTTGAACGGCTAGCTCAGGCAATACGGCCCGCATCACATGACAGCTGACACGGTCACCGAAACCGCCGCTTCACGAGATCGTTCATCTTCGTCACGAGACCTTGCAGGTAGACGGTGGCGAGTTGGCCGTAGTTGACGACGACCTTGCCGTTGACGAGGACGAACTTGGCGCGGGGGGAATGGCAGAGTAGGAGGGCGCCGAGCGGGTCTTGCGCGTAAGCGCCGGCGAATTCGACGGTGTTGAGGTCGTAGATGGCGATATCGGCGGCGAAACCGGAGGCGATGTTGCCGAGTTCCGTTTCGCGGTTGAGTAGGCGCGCGCCGCCGAGCGTAGCGATCCGGAGCGCGTCCTCGGCGGTGAAGCTGTCCGCGCCATTCTTGACGCGTTGGAGCAACAGGGCTTGGCGGGCTTCGGCGAGGACATGCGCGCCGTTGTTGCTGGAGGAACCGTCGACGCCCAGCCCGACCGTGGCGTTTGCCTTGAGCATCTCGCAGACGGGCGGGATGCCGGAGCCGAGGAGCATGTTGGATGACGGACAATGCGCGACGGCGGTTTTCGTGTTGGCGAGCAGTCTGATCTCGTCGGAGTTCAGGCAAACACAGTGGGCCCATGACACGTCAGGACCGGTCCAGTCGGCGCTGGCGAGATACTCGGCGGGTCGCTTGCCAAATTTCTCGACGCAAAACTTGTTTTCGTCCTCGGTCTCGGCCACGTGGGTGTGGCAGAGGACCTTTCGCGATTTGGCGAGCGCGCGCGTGTCTTTCAGCAAGTCGAACGTGATGGAGAAGGGGGAGCAGGGCATGAGATCGACGCGGGTCATTGCATACGGGTTCGCGTCGTGGAACTTCTCGATGACGCGTTCGCAGTCTTTGACGATGGCGTTCTCGTCCTGCACGACATCATCGGGCGGCAAACCGCCCTGGCTGCGCCCGAGCGACATCGAGCCGCGGCCCGCGTGGATGCGCATGCCGAGTTCGGCAGCGCCTTCGATGACGGCCTCGGCTTTCACATCGGATTCGCGGGGGTAGACGTAAAACATGTCGTTGGTGGTGGTGCAGCCCGAGAGCAGCATTTCCGCCATCGAGATTTGCGAGCCGAGTTTGACGGCTTCGAAATCGATGCGTCCCCAGACTTCGTAGAGTCCGAGCAACCAGTCGAAGAGCTTGGCGTTTTGCACGGGCTTCAAACAGCGCGTGAGCGATTGGTAGAGGTGATGGTGGGTGTTGATCAGCCCGGGGATGACCGCGCAGTTGGTGGCGTCGATGGTTTCGTCCGGCTCGAAATCCTTCGGGACGGTGGCGACGACATCGCGGATGCGATGGTCTTCGATCAGGACGTGATGGCCCTCGAGTTGTTCGACGCGCAGCTCGCCCGCCCTTTTCCAGCGGATGACGTGGCCGTTCTTGATAAGGAGCTTCATGGAACGGCAGCAGTTTTACGCAGCCGGCGGCCCACAAGGCAAAGAAATTCGTCGAACAAGTTTTAATTCCTCTCGACAGGGCGAGCGGGTTCGTCGTATAAATCGCAGGACGGGATGGCACCCGTGGCGAGCCCAACCTAAACCTAAAGGAGAGCAATTATGAAGAGACTAATTGTGATTGTGGCAACGGCTTGCGCAGTGGTTGTGTTCATGTCGGGATGTGCGATGGTCGGTGGGGTTGCTGGCGGAAGCTACGCAGGAATCTATACACAGACAGAGGGGCCAGTAGCTGTCGGGAGCGCCGCAACATCCGAGAAGGTCGGAACAGCTACGTCCACCGCTATCGTTTGCTTCGCTACTGGTGACGCGAGCATCAAAGCGGCGATGGAGAATGGTGGGATCACGAAAATCCATCATGTGGACTACAAGGTCATGAGTGTAATGGGCGTTTACGCCAAGTACACGACGGTCGTTTACGGCGAATAAGTAAGCAACGACGCCACGGGTGCCTGGTCCGTCTTGTTTGCTGAAACAAGTTCGCCGTATTGATTTTGCCCGGTGCGTTTGGTGGTATTGGCGAATGGCCATCCAACGCATTTCCCGATTGCGCTGTGTGATCTGCGGCACGACATATGCCCTGGGCAATCGGCGCAATGCGGTGTCGAGGGCGTCCTGGATATCGAGTACCACTACGGGAAGGTTGCCAAGACGCTAACCCGAGACGTCGTGTAGTTTGCGAGTCAAGACAGGTATGTTCCTCTCCCCGAGCGGGTAATTGCGGTCTTGGCTCTTTCAACAATGGTCACGGCTTCGCAGCAGGTGGCGGCTCGGTCATAATGAATAGAATCCGAGTCGGCGCCTCTTGGTGACTGACGAGGAACTTCTCCTGCTTGTACTGCCCCTGAGCTCCGTCCGGCGGATAAGCCTTCACAATTGCCCGTTCTTTAAGTCTGTTGTGTTCGCCCCGTTGCGGCAGGGTCACATCACAGGGTGCCGTGCCGACGACATTCTCGTTGACCTCGATGCGCGCACCGGGCGGTTGCGAGTCGATATGGGTAACGACCTTCTCGGCAGCACAGCCCACACAAATAACGGCGACGGCGCAAAGGACAAACTGAAGATGCTTTCGCATATTATCTCCTTGTTTCGATTGATCCGACATTTCCCATGTGACTTACCCGCACGATGATCGCTGACCATTTAAACTGACGAGCAGTCATCGTAGCACCTTTGACAAGGCCGACAAGCCGATTCGGAGTCTTTGCCGTGGCTCCAAAATTCGGATGCCTCTTCACAGAGAGGAATATCGCGGCCCTCGCCAGGGTCCGGATCGGTCTGTCAAACAAGAACGCCACGGGTGCCAAGTCCGTCTTGCTTGCCGGAGGAAGTTCGTCACGTTGATTTTGTGAGGCGGAGCGCTTAGAATCGGGCGCATGGCCATTCAACATATTTCCCAATTGCGTTGTGTGATCTGCGGCACGACGTATCCCGCGGGCAATCGGTACACCTGCGACAAATGCGGCGTCGAAGGCATTCTGGACGTCGAGTACGACTACGAGAAGGTCGCCAAGACGTTGACGCGGCACGCGCTGGCACAACGGGCGCAGTGGCATTGGCGCTATGAGGAATTGATCCCCGTCGATTTCGCGCTGCCCCTGCCGTCGCTGCAGTTGGGCTGGACGCCGGTGTACCACGCCGACCGGCTCTCCGAGTGGGTGGGCGTGCGCGACCTGTATGTGAAAGACGACGGACGCAACCCGAGCGCGTCGTTCAAGGACCGCGCGAGTTCGGTGGGCGTGATGAAGGCGATCGAATACCACGCCCAGACCATTGCCGCGGCCTCGACGGGCAACGCGGCATCGTCGTTGGCGTGTTTTGCGGCGGCGGTGGGGATGCCGTCGGTGATCTTCGTGCCGGAAAAAGCGCCCGAGCCGAAGATCGCGCAACTGCTCGTGTTCGGCGCGACGGTCATCAAGGTGAAGGGTACGTACGATGCGGTTTATGATTTTTGCATGGAGGCGTGCGCGAAGTATGGTTGGTACAACCGCAATTGCGCGATCAACTCGTACCTTGTCGAAGGCAAGAAGACGTGCGGGCTGGAAATCGCCGAGCAATTCGCCGACATGATGCCCGATTGGGTGTGCCTGAGCGTGGGGGACGGGTGCACGATTGCCGGCGTGTGGAAAGGGATTCGCGAGATGTTTCATCTCGGGTTCATCAAGAAACTGCCGCGGATGTTAGGCGTGCAGGCGGCCGGGTGCAAACCTGTGTCCGACGCGTTTCAT
>JBEKLM010000019.1:0-80714 GCA_050010195.1 Verrucomicrobiia bacterium | reverse complement strand
CGTCGAACAAAAACGAGCCGTCGGTGAAATTTGAGATGATCAGATTGTTCTGATCGTCGTAGGAACCGTCAATCGTGACCCAGGCCAGCGTGGCATTGACAGCGTTCGCTTGCGTGCCGCCGCCGTTGAGGATGACCGTCCCGTTATGACCGGCATCCTGCCCGACCGTGTACGTCACCGGGTTGTTGTTTGTGCCGTTGGCGAGCTGCCAGGTGGTGTCGGTGAGCCAATATGTTTGCGAGACGTTGCCGCCGCTGATATACACCGTGTCCCCGGGATTCACACCAGAAGCCGAGTTCAGGTCTGTCCACGCATTCGACCACGACGTCCCATCGTCCAGTCCGGTCGCTGTATTATCGACGTACCATGTTGCGCCCTGACTGTTGGAGAGTAAACCGAAGCAAATCAGGAACGCCAACGAGTACCGCAGGAACACGACAGTGTCCATTAGTTGATTCGAGCCGGCGGAGCAGTTTAATTCTTGCGTCTTGTGCATGCGTGAAACTCAAGTTGACAGAGTCTTCCCAGCTGTTGAGCATTGAGGGTACCAACTTCATGGTCTCCCTGCCGGTCCAGTGGACACGTTGTCTGTGTTGTATTCACAGGCCCCGATATCCCACGGACCCGATACCGGGCGAGGGTTGCCATCGTTGTCCGCCGTGAAATAGGGCGCCGGCCAGTAAATCGCCACGTCACCGTTTCCGCCCACCACCCCATCCCGGTAGGTAAAGATCTTGCAGTCGTGGATGAAACAACTGCTGCTATAAGAGGTGTCGGTCACAGCGGTGTAAAGGGCAAAAAAGAGGGCAGCGTTGAGACCTTTTCGTACGTCGTACTGGGGGACGGATAGTGGACAACATGGTCAAGCTCCAAGGCGTACGGCTGTCCAATGTTCATGCCGTTATAGACAGTCGTGTAGTGAATACGGACATTGTCGCAACCTCCATAGTTCGAGTCAAACGACGCGCTCATGAAATCCGTTATGATCAGGTGGTTCTGCTCACTGTAGTTCCCGTTGATGGCGACCCAACTGACCGCGCCGCCGACCGCGACTGATGCGATGCCGCCGCCGTTGAGGCTGACCGTCCCGTTTATGACCGCCATCCTGCCCGAACGAGACGCTACCATGCGACTGCATCGTGACCGCTCGTCCGGGGTGAAGAGAACAACGGCGGTGGCAACAAAACAGCAGCGGCGAAATGGCCACTGAGGGTAGTAGATTCCCCAATCTCCTTGTACTATGTTATCCCAACAACCATTCCTCCTATGCAGAGCCCCCATATCTTGCGGCGGGTAAAGCCCAAGAAACTGGAGTAAAACTAGACTTCATGCGCGAATTGTCAACACTTTTATTTCCTCCAGCCCAACTTTTTCCTTGTCCGGAAGTCTGTGGTTGAGTGGAGTCCGCACCCGATCTTTCATGCCCGGGATCAAATCGCCTGCCGCGTACTGCGTTGGATGATTGCCTTCCTTCACAATGCCGTTCTTGTATCGACGTCCAACTCGCTGTCAGAGTACGACACGGATTCGTCGAAAAAGCCTGTTGCGGTTCTACGCGAGCCAATTCCGTGGCCCGTTCGGGCCAATTAATACGCCGTCTGAAACCGCCAGAGATAATGGCCGCGCGTCTGTGCGACGCCATTGGTACCGCCACCTGGGCTGACAATGACCAGGTTTCCCTGCACGCCGACGCCCGTGCCTCCAAGACCACTGACAGTCAGTTGCACGGTATTGGTGCCAGATGTCGTATAATGGTGCACCACCGTGGTGCTCAATGTGTTGGCCGAACTACCGTCACCGAAACTCCAGAGACGGTTCGTGATCG
This sequence comes from Verrucomicrobiia bacterium, assembly GCA_050010195.1. Classification (GTDB taxonomy): domain Bacteria; phylum Verrucomicrobiota; class Verrucomicrobiia; order Palsa-1439; family Palsa-1439; genus Palsa-1439. The sequence goes on along the minus strand of JBEKLM010000019.1, from coordinate 78,889 downwards.
AGCCGGTCGATGTGTCTGTGAACGTGACTGTTAACGGGGCCGTCCCACTGGTCGGTGCGGCGCTGAACGACGCCACCGGTGGCGGAACGCTATTCGTATTGCCTGCTGCGCTGACCGTTATCAGATTGGCCTGCACGTTTGTACCGGAGCCGCCCGGGCCGCTCACGACCAACTGGACCGTGTCCGTGCCGGATGCGGTGTACTGGTGAATCACGGTCGTCGCCGTCGTATTTGCGACATTCCCGTCGCCGAATTGCCAGGAGCGGCCGGTGATGCTGCCGGTGGACGTGTCCGTGAACGTCACCGTCAATGGAACCGTCCCGCTGGTCGGCGTCGCGCCAAACGAGGCTACGGGTGCCGGCACGCTGTTCGTGTTCCCCCCGGTTGCACTGACCGTAATCAGATTGGCCTGCACGTTTGTGCTGGAGCCGCCCGGGCCGTTCACAATCAACTGGACCGTGTCCGCACCGGGTGCGGTGTATACGTAGGTCACAGTTGTCGCCGTCGTGTTCATTGTATTACCATCACCAAACTGCCAGGCGCGGCTGGTGATGCTGCCGGTGGACGTGTCCGTGAATGTCACCGTCAATGGAGTCGTCCCACTGGTCGGTGTCGCGCCAAACGAGGCTACGGGCGCCGGCACGCTGTTCGTGTTTCCCCCGGTTGAAGTGACCACAATCATGTTGCCCCGAATAGCGCCTCTCGTTCCGCCAGGACCATAGACGTTCAAGCGCACGGTATTGGTACCCGGTGTCGTGTACTGGTGCACCATCGTGGTGCCCAACGTGTTGGTCGAGGTCCCGTCACCGAAATGCCAGAGACGGTTCGTGATCGAGCCGGTCGATGCGTCTGTGAACGTGACTGTTAACGGGGCTGTCCCGCTGGTCGGCGCGCCGCTGAACGCAGCCACCGGTGGCGGCACGCTATTCGTATTGCCAGTTGCACTGACCGTTATCAGATTGGCCTGCACGTTTGTACCGGAGCCGCCCGGGCCGCTCACCACCAACTGGACTGTGTCCGTACCGGTCCCGGCATATTGGTAAACTACGGTCGTCGCCGTCGTGTTTGTGACATTCCCGTCGCCGAATTGCCAGGAGCGGCCGGTGATGCTGCCGGTGGACGTGTCCGTGAACGTCACCGTCAATGGAGCCGTCCCGCTGGTCGGCGTCGCATCGAACGCGGCCACCGGTGGCGTTGGCGCCACGCCATTCGTGCTATACTGGTAAGCCCCGATGTCCCACGGGCCCGACGCCGGGCGTGGGTTGCCATCCTTGTCGGCTCCGAAGCAAGCGGATGGCCAATTCGTGCCGTTGCCGGTCGCCCCGGTATCATTCGCGGCGAGGTGGAAATCGTTGTTCGCGGCATAAGGCGTATAGGAGACGAACGTGGCCTCTCCCGACGTGGATGGCCCAGCCAGATTCACGGGTGTGACCGTGTTCCCCCCAGCTTTGTTGTAGAAGCAGACAATGGCATTGGTCAGCGGTCCGGCGTTGGTAGTGACGCAACTGATTCCGGCCTGGCTGTTATTCGTGCAGAGATTGTTCACCACGACCACATTCGAGTATGAGCCAATCTGGTCATACGGCCCGATCTGCAGGCCGTAGTTGGCGTCGGCAAACGTGTTGTTGGCGACGAGTACATTGTAGATCAGGTTTGTCGCGCCGCCCTCGCCGATGATGATGTCCACGGCCGCGCTGCCGTTGGTGAATAGCGGGTCTGTATAGTAGAACACATTATTGAAGAACTGCAGATCGTGCACGGACGTCGAGGTCGGGCCGCCAAACGCGCCAGCATACTCCATATTCACAACCGTACAGTCCATCATGCGCAGGAAGTTGTCGGCACCAAACTGGAGCGCCTCCTGATGCTTGCCGCCGTTGTAGGCTGGATTCACAATGGAAGCGAAATAGCAGTTGGAAAGCGTAGAGTGGTCAAAGTCAGTACCAACACAGATGTCGCCCTCGCCTGTCGTTGTGCCATCCCGAAGGACGTAGATCGTCGAATCGTGGATAAAAAGGCTCGCCGTGTAGGACGTGTTTCCTGCCATCGCCGCGTAGTACGCCGAGTAATACGCCGGGGAGATCGCCGCGGGAATCGTGGCGCTCTCTTTGGTGGCACCCGGCGGGGGGTAATGGACGAGATTCCCAATTTCGACCGCAATGGGACTGAGTAATTGGATCGCCCCATAGACGGTCACATATTGCAGGACGACGTTGCTGCATCCGTTAAGATAAAACGAACCGCAAATGAAGTTCGAGACAACGAGATGGTTCTGCCCGTTGTACCCGCCGTTGATCGTCACCCAGCCCGGCGTACCGTTGATCGCATTAGCTTCCATGCTCCCGCCATTGAGAACCACCGTCCCGTTGTACCCGGAGTCCTGCCCGACCCTGTATGTCACCGGCGCGTTGTTTGTGCCGCTGACGAGCTGCCAGGTGGTGTTGGTGAGCCAATACGTTTGCGAGACGTTGCCGCCGCTGATATACACCGTGTCTCCGGGGTTCACGCCAGAAGCCAGGTTCAGGTTCGTCCACGCATTGGCCCAGTTCGTGCCGACGTTCGCGCTGGATGACAAGGAATTGTCCACGTACCAAGCGGCAGCATGGGAGGAGGACGCGACGCGGAATAGGATGAGGGCCAAAGCCACGATCTTCCAAGCGCCCGTCATCGCCATGCGGGTCCTGACCAAGCTGAGGCGGGCAAGTAACGGTAGAGAACGAGACAGCGCAAACGGCCGCGATTTCTTGTACATCATAAGCCATTGTAGAGCAGGAATTGCGCCCGGAAAGCCCTGGACTTTGGCCAATTTTGCGCGTCTTTAGCCGCGTATTTCCGACTTGGCTCTCGAAGCAGGAATCGCGCCCGGTTTGGCTCGGGCTTGTGCAAACTCTGTGCGCTCTTGACCACGTATTGCCAACTTCGCTGCCGGCTGCCTTCAATGCGGCGGTTCTGCGCCCGCGTGTTGCTCTTCCGCAGCGTCCAGTCCCCACTCTACCTGCCAGTCCTCCGAGGCAACTGCGTTCTCACATTGCTGAATCCCGGAGATGACAGCCAACAGCCAGTACCAGAACACGGCGGTCTGATCAAAATAGGGGATCGAGAAGAAGGCGGTACAATGGGCGGCCAACGCTACGCCAACGGTCCACAACAGCTTCGGATCCAATGACCCTTTGACATCGGTACGGACTGCCCGGCCCACTATCTTGAAACAACACACAATCATTGCCAGAAAAAGTCCAAGCATCAAAAGTCCACCGGAAATGCCTTGGACCACGTAGTTGTTTGTAATATCCATGTTGTTCGGATCACCGGCTATAACTTCCCCGGCGGGAGCCCAGTGGGCAGTGTACGAGGTGCCCACGAGCCACCATTCACTGAAGTGTTTCACGAACTGGTCAATCACGTACGATCGATGCCAGCCTCCTCCTCCAACCACGTCACTTACCTTCGCGATTAGATACCACACCGGCGCCTTCATGACCACCGCCAACCCGAGAATCATGACCACCACAGATCGACGGAAAAAGCGCATTCGGTCTCGCATCGGCCAAAGTGCCAAACCTGCCAGCGCAGCCAGGAAGCAGAGAATCGGGCCGCTTGAAGTGGAGAGGACGGTGACCATGACACAACCAAGAGTCCCGAGGACAGCACGCCGCCTCCCGCTGCCGCCTTGGAACCAGAGGCCGGCCATGAGCGGGAACAACGTGGCGCCGAACGTGCCCGCAAGAATGTAGTTGCGGAACGGGCCTTGGCAACGAAACCGCTCACCGCGATCCGCGGGAATCTCAGGGACCCCGCCGAATACGTGAAACGGGTTCTTGCCTGTGCTGGCTTCCCAAGACATGCAGGCGCCAATCACCAATACCACGAGGGCCAGAACACGCAGATGATCAACCATATCCTCAGGACTGTTCGTCAAAACCCGAATGAGAAAGTAAGTCCCCAAGGCGTTGAAAGCGGATCCGAACGTTTCAGGGCTCGGTCCTCGAAAAATGCCGCAGACGATTCCAGTCAATGCCCAGTATACGAATAGCTTGTCCACCAAATTCATTGTGAACCCCTCGAGTTCCTGGTGGACCAGCACGCGACAAAACCCGACCAGCAACAGGAGACGGAGAAAGTGAAAATGCAGCCCGAACACCACCAGTTGCTGCCCGAGAGGTATAAAGGCAGCCGCCACTAGGAATGCACCGACGGCATTCTGGCGGTTCGCATAGAGAACCACCAGGCTTATTACCACGAGCAACGCCACCGCCAGCGGATTCAGATTGCTGGCATCTTGAGCGGTTTGTTCCATCGGCTTCCCTTTGAGCACCGAGTTGCGAACGCTCGGACCACGGCCATTTCTTTATGAACCCGATCCAGTTTCGGCCGCCATGTCAACTGGATCTCTTGTCACTTTGTTGAAAAGCACCGACGTTTTTGGTTGCAATCACCGATGGATTGAATGGACCATGGGCTCGTCGTGTTAGTTCCCAAATGGGAGAAGGCGCTGCCGCTCCGCCAAGACTTCCCGGTAGGTCTCAAGCAGTTTCACCCCGGCCGCAGTCCAAGTGACCTCCCGCGCAGTTCGCAGGGCACCGGAACGCAATCGGTCCAGCAGCGCACGGTCGTTGTCTAACATTGTGATGTGTTGTGCCAGAGCCCCAACGTCTCCAACGTGATGCACCAGCGAGTTTTCCATGTGCCGGCAAATGTCGGTGCATGCATCCGACACGAGCGGAACGCATCCGCTACCCATCGCCTCCGCAACCACCAGGCCGAAGCCTTCGGTAATGCTGGGAACAACAAGAATATCGGCCTTCCGCATCAATTCCGGCACATCACTACGATAGCCAAGAACTTTGACACTGCTGTGGGCCAGCATGGGCGCCAGCTTTTCGGCATAAGTGGGCATGAAGTTTCCGACGATAGAAAACGTGCCATAACAATGAGCTGCGGATTGCAGCCAAGCCTCCAGAGCGAAGTGCAACCCCTTTACCACCGTACACACGCCAACAAACAGCATCGTTAGCCCCCGGTCGTGATTCAGCGGGTTGTCTTCCGGACAAAACCTCGTCTCATCGAAGCCGTATATGTGCCGCGCCAACTTCTCCTGTGGAAACCCCTGCTCCAAGAACGTCTTCACAACAAAGTTAGACGGGCACAGGAGGCGATAGGCCAGTCGATATTCTTCCTCCTCTTTGCGAAGGCATCGCCCGTTATATGCATGTTCGTCACCAAGGGGTAAAGGCACGCCCAAACGCGCAGATTCCATTCGCGCAACCTCGTAGCCAAAACGAGTATGCGTATTGGGCCGCTCCAGCACAGTCGGAATCCCCAGCCTCGCGGCCGTCTTAAGTGTACGCAGTGCCGCCAGCGGCCAAGCATGAACAATGTCGATCTGCCCTGCCAGTTTCTCGATTCTGCGCGACACAATGTAATCGTGCAGAGCGCAAGCGCGCATTTTGCCAAGAAGTTTGTACGGAATACGCAGCTTTCCGCGAGCAAGAGTTGGGCGGACTTCTACGTTCGGCGGCACAGGTCTGTGAAGCACGCCGGGGAACACCAGAACATCCGCCCCCGCGGCCGCGAGCCCATTCACCTGTTGCCAAGCGGTGTAGCAAATCCTGTCCGCACCGAGCTTGTGCGGATAGCTGTATAACACTCGTATACGCTTGTTTCTAAGAGTCATTCGTCCTGGACGTTTCCCCCCAATTCCCCCGAGTAAGAATTCCTTCTCTTGGGCGGGAGGGTCGGTTAGAGCGACGCGGCATCGACACGGGAAAAGATTACGTCCGATTGGTCTCCTGATCCGTTCGGAATCCGTTCGATGCGCTTGGGCCGGATGGGAGGATTCGGCGTGAGGTAGGCGGCCGCTGAATAATCGTTCTCGATGCGATACGAATGGAACCCCCAATCGGAAAAGAGCCCCAAGATGTCACCTTCGGTCTTCCCTTGCGCTTCGAGCATGGAGCGAGATATCTCGACGACAATTTCCAAATCTTTCCGAGAGTCACGTAATAATGGTGCCATACAAGAGACAACGTTCCATTCGGCCCCTTCCACATCTATCTTTATCAAACGCGCCGCCTTGATCTCTTCCGGTCTGAGTATGTCCAACAAGGGTTTGGCCGGCACTTCGCAATAGGGTTCCAAGTCGCATCGGGCTGCCCAAGCCCGCATCAATGTAGTCGTACCGGACGGGCTGGCCGGTTGCGTGTAAATTCTGACCTGCTCATCCCTGTGCCAAGCGGCCACGTTGACGGACCGAACGTTGCGGGACGAGTTCACTCTCACGTTATCCTGGAGCTTGCGAAAACTCTCCGGAAGGGCCTCGACTGCCACGACCTTACCGGAATCGCCCACGAGCTTGGAAGCCAACAGGGAATAATAGCCAATATTGGCTCCTACATCGACAAATACATCGCCGGTCGCAAGGCGCTGCTGAATCCAGCCCGTCAAATTCGGCTCCCAAACGCCAAAGTAGTATATGAATCTTCCGACGATATCCCTGGCGTTCACACAAAGTCTGCTCCCGAATACTGTCTCCGCCACCACGTCGGTCTCAAGCGACCAAAGATGAGCCGCTAAACGGTCGTACAAGACCTGTTTCCCCAATGAAGATGGAGCGTACCTGATGTAGGCTCTCAGGGGGCGAATCGACAACAGCCTCATGGTTCCCAGCACGCCCGGTGGCGCTGACTTCAAAAGGGCTTTGAGCGAATCCTTTTTCATTCCGGGTTGTCTCGTGTTGCGAGGTCGATGGATTGCGCTGTCAATAACACGTGAAGCTGACCGATCTGGGAACTATTCGGGGCTCCCCGCGACCTGCTCCCCGAAACTCGACCGTTTCTTTGGGGCGGGCGGGCAAGCAGGCTGGCCGGGAATGCAATCATTGTGAACGGGAGATGGATTTGGCCAACCGGTACAACGCGAAATCTCTGTTTTCATAGACCGGCTCAATGCCGCCCTCAGCGGCAAACCGTTCGATGTCACCAGGCGCCACCTGGCCAGAGTCTTTGCCCGGCAGGTACACGCACACGTAATCACCATGGGAAAGCTCACTTACACGGCCCATCGTCAGGGATCTTCGGCCGGTTATCAGCTTCATGGCGCGAGGCTTGAAGAACACAATCGTGCTTGTGGGCTCTGTGTTCTCGGCAACAAATGAGAACATGGCTCGGGATGTTTGGACGTACGGTCCATTACGATCCTCTCGATTCCGCTTAAGGTTGTCGAATGCGCGTTTTGCTGCCAGAACCGCACAGCCCAACAGGATGACAACAACTGGGGAAACACTGATTGTCTTCCACAGCGTCTTTTCGGGTCCAAAGACAGAGGTCAGAAGTTCTGCAAGGCCTGTCAGTACAAATGAGACATAGAAGGGAAGCACGGGAAACAGAAACCGGATCCCCTGCTCGAAAGGCCAGAGAATATAAAGCAAAAGCGTCAAGGCCATGTACACCAGCATGTAAAAGTCCGACCGGTATCGTTTCCTTATCCCCGCGACGGCCAGAAGGATGCTTACGCCATAGGCAACGCGAGCGCCGTGAATCAAGTAGTGGTAGGATGATGTGGGGGGGAAAACCATGCCTGGTATATCAAGATAGTAAACGAGGTGGTGTTTGATGAGCCCCAGCGACAATCCGCTCATAAGGGAGAAGTACGACGATCCCCCGGAGGGCAGGAGAGTGTTCCACACCAATGTTAGGATCGCGAAAGTGGCGTATGGCACCAGGGTGACGCACAAACGACGCACGGTGGTTTGCGAGAAAACACGTGTGAGAGACGCCAATCCACGACCGTCCGTGGTTCGTTGAGCAATGACGCGCGGGAGGGCCACGGCCAATTGTGTGATTCCGAGTGTGAGCAGAAGGTTAATCCCGTTGGTTCGAATAGAAAACGAAACCGCAATCAAGGCTCCGAGAAGCAACTGGTCAGCCAGGGGTGAGATCAGGCGCCGCTTTTCAACCACGACAGCCCCCAGCAGCAGCAGGGAGACAGTCGAAAAAAGAAGGAAGGGTATGTCGGAAAGGATCTGGTTCATGAAGAAAAGCATGTAGGGATTCAGGGCAAAGAGGCCGACCATGACCAGTCGCCAGAAATCTGAATGGTATCTGCGAAACCCAAGCCAGAGTGCCCAGAGAAAGAGCAGAAAGCAGACCACTCCAACGGATTTGAAGGCGATGATGTCGTTGCCGTAAACCGCATAGATGGGGGCCAACAAGGCCGGAAAACCCCACGGGTACGCCGCCGGCCATAGAGCGGATGATGATGATTGCTCGATCATGGAGCGATTCGCTTTGATGAACTCCCGGGGCCGTCCTTCGACGATGCTCTGTGCCTGCATGATGTAACCGGCAAAATCGTCACCCCAGTCGTGGCCATTCGTGAGTCCCATGTAACACAGCAGTCCGGTGATCCCTATCAGCAGGGCGACCAGCGCATTGGCAATCGGAGGTCTCGTCATCTTCGCCGACATCTCCCACGTGACCTGCGCCTCGCGACTATCGCAGGTCGTTCAGTCTCGTTAACCAACATCGTATCGTCCCTGCCGGCGCCTTCAACCCTTTTTGCCACTCCAAGCCCCCGTACCACACCCAACATCAAGAATCGGTGCGGTTGGCAGCAGATCCGGAAGGTGCTCAAAGAGCTTGGCATGTAGACCAGACCTGGCAAGTTCCCATCTCTGCTGCTCTGTTGCGCATTTGTCCTTTCCGGCGTTTTCGGTTAGGGAATTATGCATGTCTCCGCCTTATGCTAAGATCCCTGTCGTCGAAGATCCGAACGTGTACAATTCCTGTCAAAGATCATGGCCCCTAGGTTGTTTCTGTTGGCTAGCCAATTCTTACGCCACACGGATATCCGGTGATTTCGTTTGAGACGGAGAGCGACCCGAGAACATCCAGTGCAAACCCGCCACACTTCTGCTGATCTTATGACGGTAGGCCTGTCGCGTTTCTCTGGCGAACCACGCGGCGATCGTGTAGCCAACGGCACGTAGCGTCAAGTGCAAACAGGAGATGAGGAAATAGCACGCAACAGCCGGGCGAGAGTGATGTTTTTTCCAATACTGCAAGTCGGCCCGCTGCATTTCGATGAAGAAACGAATCGGCGCGTTGGCTGCACTCGCGCCACCGTAATGGACCGCCTGTGCTGTGGGAACAAAGACCAGTTTCCAGCCCGTGCCCCAGAAGCGCTTACACCAGTCCATATCCTCTCCATACATGAAGAACGATTCGTCGAGCAACCCAACCTGCGCTATTGCCTCCCTCCGAACCAGCCAGAAGCAGCCGCTAAGAATGTCCACAGCACGCAGAGTATCCTGCGACCAGTGCGAAAGCGAATAGCCCGTGAACACCTTCCTCTTGGGAAAGATCGTATCGAGGGCCAATGACCGACAAAACGTGTTCCACAAAGTGGGGAATCCCCGGCAGGAACGCTGCCGTCTTCCATCAGCGCCGAAGACGCAAGGGCCAACCATGCCAACATCATGATGTTGCTCGCAATAATCCACGAGATGGGTGATGCAGTCTTTGAGCACTTTCACATCTGAATTGATCAGGCAGACATAGCGGCCGTTGCTCTGGCGAATGGCGATGTTGTTGGCGCGGGCAAAACCGAGGTTTGACTGGTTGCGGATCAATTGCACGCGGGGGAACTCGCGTTCGACGCATTCCACCGAGCCGTCGATGGAGCCATTATCCACAACGATGATCTCCAGGGGGTATTCGGAAACCCGGTCAGCCAATGACCGCAGGCAGTCCCGCAGAAAATCGCGGGCATTCCAATTGACAATTATCACCGAGACCGACAGGTTCGTCTTCATATCGGTCGGGATCTTGCGTTGGGATGTCGTCGCGCCTGGCATGTTACCGGGGTGTGGAGGAGACCGGCATGGAACATTCCCCGTAGTCGGCGGATCCGGTTCATCGTTTTGGAACTCCTGGTGGCCGCCACTTCCCGGTGATCATTCTCGGGCCTTCACGAACATGAGTCGTGAGCAAATTCGTTTCATCTGTTCTCGTCTTATATGCTCTTGGACTTCGAGCGGAATCACGATCTGGCGTCCAGTCACGGTGGACCACACGTAGCCAAGAAACCAAGCCGCAGAGCCTACTAGAAACGGGGCATCGGCTGCCCGCGAGCAACATTTCATGAGTTCGAACAGCGGGTGATATGCAAGCGCGTGGTCCCGGGTTCCAAGCTGCCAATTACGTCGAATAGGTCCGCCGAAAGCGGCGTTCCGCACTTTAAGGTGATCCACCAGCAGGTCCGGAAAAGTTTCGGTCTTATAGCCGTCCATGCGCGCACGCGCGCACGCAATCGCATCGTAGCCGCCCTCGGGGATCGGCAGGAGCCCGCCTTGCGCTTCGTAGCAACTGCGCCTGAAAAACTGCGTGGCACCCGCAACCTCATTCAGGTTCCGCGATGTTTTCTTGACGTCTCCATCCGCCACGTCAATGACCAGGCCACCAATGATGCCCCGCTTCAAGTCCTCCCGGAACCGGGACATCAGATTCCCGTAATAATGGGCCGGAAACCGCAAATCGGCGTCGAGTAATCCGAGGTATTCGTAATCCTGGCAGCTCAACGCGCGATACCCGGTTTGAATGGCGAAGACCTGCGATGAGAAGTTGCGTATGGTTCGCCCCTGCAACTGCAGATGCTTGATGAACGGTTCCTTACGAGCATACCTCCGAAGGATTTCATCGGTCCCGTCCGTGGAACCGTCGCTAACGATTACCCATTCCTTTGGCAGGATTTCCTGGTTCAAAACGCTGCAAATCGTGGCCTCGACGGTGGCCTCTTCGTTTCGGGCGGCTGTGATCAGGACGTAGGACTCGTTTTCCATACTTCTGGAGGGATTTAACATTGCGATTTCGAGGAGATTGAATCAAGAGCCAGGAGATGCGGGAGTGGTGCCTGAGGGCTGGCAACTGGAATCATCACCCTTGTCATCCGCGGTATTTGTACGCCGAGGGGCGCGGCAAGAGAGTCCTTTGAATGACGTCTGCACGACCGCGAGCCAGTCATAAGCGCCTTGGAGTTTGGCCAAGAATAAAGAGCGGTCGTCGGCTGAATTCATGGGCAGCCGTGGCAGAGTGAAGAGTTGATCGTTCGCGCTGGCCCGGCCGATCCGCGTGGTCACGCCGCATTCATATTTGGCTGCTCGCAGCAGTTCCTCCAACCTCGCGACGAACCGCCGGTCACCACTTGGAAACGCGTACGGGTACGCGAACGAGACGACTGCGCTGCCGAGCCTGTCCTCAATCACCGCTTTCGAATTCGCCAGTTCCGCACGAATTTCGTCAAACCCAAGTTCGTAAAGCCGGGGATGATTTACCGTGTGGGACCCGATCTCGATTCCTGCCTCATTTAGTTCGCGGGCCTCACTCCAAGTCATGCATTCCCGGCCCTTGAAACGACCTGGCTGATCTCCAATAAACGCGGTCGGCAAAAAGACCGAGGCCGTCTGCTCGTATTCCTGCAAGATGGGAAAGGCGCTGGTGTAGAAATCGCGCAGACCGTCGTCGAACGTCAGGACCACAGTTTTCCTGATGTCACTGCACCCGGAACGGAACTCGTGCAAACCGGCCTGCAAACTTACCACCCGGTAACCCTCGACGTGTAACAGAGCCATGTGTTGCGCAAAAATCGCCGGGCGTGTGACAGTCCGATAGTAGGGCGATACAGCATCTTCCGCGCCCTCGGAAATGCTGTGATACATCAGGATGGGCAACTGGGCGCGCTTCGCCCCCGAAACTGCCCGATGAATCGGCTGGACCAAGCCCAAGGTTATGAGACGGTCGAGGCGCATACTACCGACGCACGAGGAAATGTGGGGTTTTGACTGTCGAACCGCCCGACCGGTCCAGCCGCCCTTGCAAAATCACGTGGCGGCCGGTTTGTGGCCATGCTCCCTCACCGCCATCCACTCTACTGACCGATGGAATGCTGGCCCTACTACTCATACAAACAAGCCGTCCACCAAGTTCAGGTATTTCACCTTGGCGGTTGCCCAGTCGTTGCGGGCCGCGTGTTTGGACGCCCGCTCCACCATTTGCTGACGCAGCTCCTGACTGCCCAACACGTCACACACGGCGTCGGCGAGTGCGTCCGGATTGCCGGATTCGAAAAAGCGCACTCCCGAGTTGTCAAAATAATATTGATCGATCTTGGTGTTCGACACCACAACGGGCACTTGCAGGGACATAAACTCCATGATCTTCGTGCTGTAAGCTTCGTTGCCGAATGAATCCGCTCGTTTGGGAACCACGCCGATGTCGGCATTGGCCATGATCTCGGCGATCTGGCGTACCGGTAGCGGATTGAAAATGCGGACATGCTCGTTCAACCCCAATTCCTGGACCAGCGCCACCAAGCTGCCCTTCATGTTGCCATCCCCGTAAATGTGCAGTTCGGCCTGGGGTATCCGGGCGTTGATCTTGGGCATGGCACGGATGGCGATATCCAGTCCCTGATGCCATTGCAGGCTGCCGGGAAACAGAATGACCTGCTTGCCCTCGTGTCGCGACCGAGGACGAGGCTGGAAGATCCCTGTGTCTACGTAATTGATCAGGACGGAGCATTTGCCGTTGGTGCGGGTCCGTTGCGCGTACTTGTCGAGCCACAGGTGGTTGGCGATGATCACGTGGTTGGCGTACCGGGCCGACAATCGTTCCATCCATTTCAGCATGTGGACGACCGTCGTGTCCTCCTGCTTGCCGAACTTGCTGCCATAGAACTCCGGCACGATATCGTGAATATCCAGAATCACCTTCGCCCCCGTCAACTTGGGAGCCCAGGCGGCAAATACCAAGAAATCGGGCACGTTATGAACATGGATCAGGTCGTACCGACGTTTCAGGTTTTTCCAGGTCAACCACACGGCAGAGTTGACCCAGAACCGGAGCAGCGGCAGCAGATAGGCTGTCTGGCCTTTGGCGCGCTTGCCTGATCGTCGCAGGACGCGGTGTATCTGGACCCGGTTGACGGTCTCAGTGTCCGGTTGGTTACGGTCCCGCTTCACGCACAACACGTCGACCTCGTCACCCCGCTCCGCCAGCGCCTCCGCATAGCGCATCACGCGGTTGTCAGTCTCATAAACCGAGTGGGTGAGCATGCACACCCGCCGGCCGGACGCCACTCGTCTCTCGGGTCGGAGAACTTCGCAGAACTTCGCCACGTCGCGGGGCAGCGCGTGCCAGTAGAGATTGGCGTACTTCTCCTGGATGTATTCCAAAAACTCCTGATAATGCGTGTGCGGAAAACTCCGGCTCGTCTTCGTGGACTCGTCGAAGCTGATGTAATCCGGATGCACGTTCACCAGCGCCATGCCACCACACTCGACGATCCAATCGAGTTTTCTCTTCCAGATCTCGGGTGACGATTCCTTCAGCAGCAGGAACAGTGTGGAGTCCTGGGGCAGGGTGTAGGGTAACTCGACATATCCTCGTCCCGTCGCCCTCCCCGGCATCCAGAACGGGAAAACCGTGTTCACGCCATCCGGCTGTGGTTCAAACGGGTCGGTATCAAACGTGGACGAATCATACAGGATTTCCAATTCGTGGACCCAATCGAGATTGTGGTGCATGAACGCCGAGCGGAACCCGCTGGAGCCCCACTCGCTCAGGTAGGAGTTGATGCGCTTGGCCTTCCGGGCAAACTCCTTGCGATTCCGAAACAGTTTCCCGTCGTGCTGAAGATCATGCACCCCCACCTCAAACCCCTTCCGAGCCAGCTCGGCGCGCATTTCTCGCGGAATACTGGCTTCGCCTTCCGGAATAAAATTGAACGACGACCGGAACCCGAGTTTCATCTCCAGCGCTGCCAACTGACCGACCTTGCCGATCCCCCCAGCGCCTTCCACGTCGTGCGTGATTGCCAGGGCGAATTTCTTGCCGTCCGGCCAGCCGGGCCAGTTCTTGGGTGGTTGGGCCGCGGCGTGGTTGATGGGCCACACATCCTTGTAGGCCCGCAACGTCCACCGGGCAAAGATCCGGCGCAGCCCCATCCGGAAACGCCATGGGAGATAGGGCTTTAACTGGTAGTAAATGCGGTTCTTTAGCATGGGTGGTTGGCCGACGAGAATTCAGCGTACGGTTTCAGCTTGCGCCCCACCGAACCCCTCCAGCCCGATGGGCACGGTGGCGCAAGCGATCACATCCTCAGGAGTCGCTCAGGAATTCCTGGTGCAGTCGCGGCGGTACGTAGGTGCGGGTCTTGTTCAACACCGCGGAGACGTTCGCTTTCGATTCCGCAAGCAACGCGCAACTCTGTTGAACGAGTTGGCGATCTGTCTTCTCGGATTCGATGACGAGCAACACCATGTCCATGAATCCGGCCAAGCGCGGTGTCACGCTCGTCTGGGTAATCGCCGGCATATCGAAAATGATGTAGTCGTAATCGCTCACCTTGAGCTTCGGTACCAGATTTGTGAACCGCTTTGGCAGAATACGCGGGAGCTTGCTGCCATTCGCCGCCTCGGTCTCGGTCACGACATACAACTTGTCCTGCACCAAGGCGCTGTCCTTCTTATACAACGCTTCCTCCAGCTTGGCCACGGGCCGTCCCTGACAGAATTGTTGGGCCGATCCCTGCTCCTGGTTCATGTCCACCAGCAGGACATTGCCGTCCCCGGTCTCCGAGAGAGTCGCCGCCAAGCCAGCCGCTGTGGTGGTAACTCCCGCGCCACGACCGGCACTCGTGACGGCAATGAGCTTGGGCTTGTGCGTGATGCCGCGCACCTCGAAATACATGACCAACCGATCTCGCAGCGCTTCGTAGAAGGGCCGCAACGGCAGCTTCGGACTCCATGTCTCAATCCCGTGACCCCCGTTGTCAGGGGATGGGCCGCCAACGGCGGGTGCGGGTACCGCACCGCTGTCGGCCGTCTTCAACGCGCGCAACTTGTCCTTGTCCACCTTGGCGAGGCGCCGGTGTCCGTTCCTGTTGACGTCGGGAATGGCCAAGAACAGCGGCAACCGCAATTTCGTCTGCACGTCAATCGGCCGTTTCACCGAGCGATCGAGGAATAACTCGATCAGAAATGCCCATCCCAAACCCAGCGCCAGGCCCCCGGCAACTATCATCGCGATTTTCTTGGGCGAGCCGGCCGGCGCGCGGAACGGAGGGGAAGGGGCCTGAATCTTGCTGATGTTGGAGATCTTTCCGTGATTCACCGCTTCGTCGATGCGGGCCTGCTCCAAACTCGAGGAGAAGTATTGATAGTTCGCTTCGTCAAGTTTCTTCTTGCGTTGCAGTTCCGAGATGGTCGAGTCCATCTGGTCCATGTTGCCCGCCTCCTTGCGAATCTGGTCGAGCTGCCCGCTCAGGACCTTGATCTTCGTCTGGATGGCCAATACCTGGGTTGTTTCCGTCCCGACGTCAACCGAGGTCCCGGCGCGCGGGGCGCTCGGGTTCGATACAGAGACGCCGAGCCGGGTCAGCGCGGGATATTTTTCTTCCAGCGTCCTCTTGGACTGCTCCGCTTCGGCGATTTGCTGGCGGATGCCCTTGACGAGCGTGTTCTCATCGGTGAATTGGGCCGCCAACTCCTGTTGTCTCTTCCACAATTCATCGACGCGCGTCGAGATGCTCTTGTATTCGTCGACGGGCAGCGAGGCCACGGCGGGCTCACCGTTGGTTGGTGCCGTGCTGCCGGGTGCCGTGGCCGTGATCGCCTTCAACGTTGCCTGGTGTTCGGCCAACTCAGCCTCGGCATCAAAAATCTCCTGGCGTATCTTGGCGATCTGGTCGGTGTAGTCCTTTTTGCTGTCTTCGAGAGAAATCACCCCGGCCTTGTTTCGCGCCTGATGAAGTTCCTCCTCCGTCTGGGCCAATTGGGCGCGCAACTGGTCCGTCTCCTGGGACAGAAAATCGTCCACCACGCCAAACGCCTGGTGGATTTCCACGTGTTTCCTGAAGTAGCTGTCGATCAACCCCGTCAATACCGGTTGCACGATGTCGGGGTCCGGATGCTGAAACAGAATCCGCATCACGTTGCTCTTGTTCGGCACCTCGACCACCAATCCCTTGCGGACTACCTCGGCGGCCCGAATGCGATCCTTGCCGCCACCGGCCTTGGCCAGGATCTTCTCCGGCCCGATGGTATCCACCACCTGCTCGGCCAGGTCCAGACTGTTCAGGATTTCGATCTCCGAGTTGATGACGGTCTGCCCGTCATACGATGAAATCATTCTCGAGCCGTCTGGTGTTGGCGAGGGAGATTTGCTATCGAGCACGTAGCGGATGAACAGCTTGGCTTCCGATTCATAGATCGGCGGCCGGAATGCCACGAGCGCGACAGCTCCCAACAGACCCACGGTCGAACAGGTAATAATTTTCCACTTGTGCTTGAACAGCACGTAGTACACATCATCAAGGGTCAACCGCGACCGTTGGTTCATTGTCTGTCGATCATTCATTCACATCACCTTTCACACCATAACGCCTACGCCATGTGTCTGTAAAGCGCGGCTCCAATGCACCGCGTGACCGGACCGGGGAGTACCCGGAACACACGATTATGCCAGCCGAACGCTTCGTCTTTTACCGTCACAAAACCGCCGCTCCGACGGTCATACCGCACATATTCGATTCGGCGCTCCTGGGTGCCCCACCCCAGCTTGAAACTCCGTAAACCCTCGTTGTCCAGCGAGGTCCGGCCAAAATCCAACTCGTCAAACCCGTGCGCTGCATACCAGCGGATCGCGTCCCACATCACCAGATTGTTGGCCCGCAAGTGCTGAAATCGATCGTCGGACGCGCCGAATTTATAGATCGCCCGTTTCCCGATATGGAAGAACATGGCGCCGGCCACAACCGTCCGCTCGTTTCGGGCCAACACGACAATACCCCGATCAGGGGACAGGATGTGCTGGTGGATGTTCTGGAAGAACCGAAACGGCTGGGGCGGAAGGCCGTGCTTCCTTCGCGTCTTGCATTGCAGGCCATAGAACGCGCGTACGGCAGCCCGATCTTGCGATATTTCCACAATGACCCCGCTCTTGTGAGCTTTCCGGATCGCGCGCCGCACGGCGCCATCGACGTTCGCGAACAGGGCCTCCTCGTTATCGACAAGGCCGAGTCGGTGGCCGTAGTAACAGGTCGAGGCCGTTGCGCCAGGCCACAGCGCCTTCCCGCCACGGCATTCCAGGTATTTCCAGTCCCGCGCCTCGGCGTGCCGCAGGGCTTCTTCAAACAGGCCACGGAATGCTGCGGGATCCGGACAGACGGGATCACAATCGTCCGTGAAGGGGAGCGATACCCCGCGTCTTCCCGTAAGCCAACTGTTAACCTCCATGATCGGTAGCAGGCACTGGAGACGTCCGGCATCCCGGACGACGAAATACACAGGGGTGTAGCCATATACGTCGTGCAGAACTCTGGCCCAAGCGGAACTGTGGAAAAAGGATGACGGGGGGGCGCCCACCAGCCTGTCATCCCAACTGGAATCTTCGAGGGGATTTACCAACTGCACAAGACCGCCATTGGGGCACGTCTCCGCTGGTGAATGCGGGCCGCCGGCAACCGCCGCACACTCAGACAGCACACGCATGCGCGGTTTTGGCAAGCGACAGGTGGGAGTTGACCTCCCGTACGACCGTCTCGATCTGCTCCGGCGTCAATTCCGGAAACATCGGGAGCGACAGAAACTCTTCGGCACAACGTTCCGCGACCGGAAACGAACCGCGTCTCAACTTCAGATGTCCGTAGGCTTCCTGCAGGTGGATCGGAATCGGGTAATGAATTCCACTGGCGATGCCGCGATCGGTCAGCGCTCGCTGAAGTTGATCCCGGCCTTTGACGCGCACTGCGTACACGTGATACACATGCGTCCCGTATTCCGCTTCCTTGGGTGTAATCAAGTCTCGGCAGTTGCCCAAACGGGTCTCGTAGAGCCGGGCGTGCGACCGGCGGGCCGCGTTGCCTCGATCCAATGCTTTCAATTTCACTCGCAGAACCGCTCCCTGGATCCCGTCCATCCGCGCGTTCCAGCCAATGTGTGAATGATGATACTTGGCCCGCTGACCGTGATCGCGCAGCACCTGGATTTTCTCCTGGATCGCCCCGTCATTGGTGACCACTGCCCCCGCTTCGCCCATGGCCCCGAGATTTTTCCCGGGATAAAAGCTGAAACAGCCAGCGTGGCCAATGGAGCCTGCCTTCCGTCCTTTGTATTCAGCACCATGGGCCTGGCAGGCGTCCTCGATCACCACCAGTTTACGCCGACGCGCAATCTCCATGATCGGATCCATGTCGGTCATCTGGCCAAACAGGTGTACGGGTATGACGGCCTTCGTGCGAGGAGTAATGGCCGCTTCCAACAACTCCGGGTCCATCGTGTACGTCTGCGGATTCACGTCCACAAATACGGGTGCGGCCCCGCTAAAGCTGATGGCTTCAGCCGTCGCCAGAAACGAGTTGGGGACCGTGATCACCTCGTCGCCTGCGCCAATCCCGCAAGCCATCAACGCGAGCCACAGCGCATCGGTGCCACTGCCCACTCCCGCGGCAAAGCGCGTGTGGCAGTACGCCGCAAAATCCTCTTCGAACTTGGCGACGAACGGCCCGCCCGCGAAGGCGTTGCTTTCGATAACCTCCTGAATGGCGGCCAGAATCTCGTCCCGAAGGGCGTGGTGATGAGCGGTTAAATCAAGGAATGGTACCCGCATGCGTTACCTTTTTCGTATTGGACCGCATGACCCGTGCCGGATTGCCCGCGACCACTGCGCCGGGCGGTACGTCCTTGGTGACGACGCTCCCCGCACCCACAATCGCGCGTTCCCCGACGGTAATTCCACAGAGCAAGGTCGCCCCGGATCCGATGGAGGCGCCCCGTTTCACCACGGTGGGCAGGCACTCCCAATCCGCTTCGGTCTGCAAGGTCCCATCCCCGGTGGTCGCCCGGGGATAGCGGTCATTGATGAACGTCACATTGTGCCCGATGAACACCTCGTCTTCCAACGTGACGCCTTCACAGACAAACGTGTGACTGGAGATCTTGCAGCGGTTCCCGACCCGCACCCCTTTTTGAATCTCGACAAAGGACCCGATTCTTACGTCGTCTCCAATCTCGCAGCCATACAGGTTGACAAAACCGTAAATGCGAACGCCCCTGCCAAGCTTCACGTCCGGCGCAATCAACTGAACAGACGGCGGTAGCCCACTCATGACCGGTGTACGAAACCTACATCAAGCTGGCTTGGAGGTTTGCAACCCGTCTGGCTGACGCCGGCTTCTTCTTGGTGCGACCCAGTGGAGAAGCCGATCCGAGTTTCTTGGAGAGGCTGCCGTTGTGACCGTTCCCATGGCCATTGCCGTTCCCGTTGCCGTTGCCATTGCCGTTGGTGCCGGCCTTGGCGGGCTGATGGGTAAGATCGACAGGCGCCCCGCTGTTCTTGATCGATTGGGAAGCCGCTTCCAAAATCCGCACGAGTTCCAATCCCCGGTCACCGCTGGTGAGCGGCGCTGCGCCCGAGCGGATGCAGTCAACAAAATGCTGGCATTCGGCCTTGAGCGGCTCTTCCTGTTTGATGTACGGGACGTACATGTCGCCGTAATGATACGCGTAATGGAACTCGGCGAACGTGTCGTAGTGCGGCGGGCGTTCGACGCGGGTGTCAAACACCTTGATTTTCTCCTGTTGGGCGACGTCATCGTACACGATCATGCGTTTGCTGCCGACGATCGTCATTTCCCGGATCTTCCGGGGATCGATCCAACTATTATGTATGATCGCCGACCGCTCATGGCCAAAGTACAGGCACATCGCCGTGACGTCTTCGACTCCCGGCGTGATATGCGCGGTGCCGCGGCAATTGAGGCTCCTCGGCTGCTCTTGCAGAAGGTGCAAGATGATGGCAATGTCGTGTGGCGCCAGGTCCCAGGCCACGTTGATGTCTCGCTGGAACAGACCCAAATTCAACCGACGGGCGCAAATGTAGCGGATTTCCCCGGCTTCCCCGGTGTCGATGATCTCCTTGATCTTCCGCACCGCAGGCGAATACAGAAACGTGTGGCCTACCATGAGGATCAGGCCCTTCTTTTTGGCAATATCGATCAACTCTTCGCACTGTGCAGACGAGCACGCCATCGGTTTCTCGATGAGCGTATGCTTGCCGGCCAACAGGCTCGCTTTGGCCATCGGATAATGCAGGCTCACTGCCGTTGCCACGACGACCGCGTCAAGCCCGGCGCCGTTGAGCATGTGCCGGTAATCCGTTTCCCCTTCCACGTCGGGGTACAAGGAACGAACGTGGGCCAACCGTTCCTTGTTGATGTCACACATCATCTTCAAACGACAGTCGGAGAGTGACCGGAAGTTACGAACCAGATTCGGTCCCCAGTATCCACACCCGACAACACCAACTTTTATTTGCTTCGCCATGATTCCTCCTGGACGGTGATGGATTCCGCAGTCGGTACGGGGGTACCGCTGGGAACCGATTCAGTGAAGGCGATCGGTTGGCTGATCGGTTTGCGAGGACGGCCCATACTCAGCATGGGCCATCCCGATGACTTCTTGTTGTTCCCATTCGACACGATGTCACGGACCTGAGCGATCACGGCGGGAATGGTCCGCAGCATGATGGTCAGATCCAACCACAGGGATTTGTTTCGATCGTATTCCAGATCAAAGCGAATCATTTGGTTGAAGGTGGTCGTATTCTTCCCGGATACTTGCCAGAGACCTGTCAGGCCGGGCAGTGTGTTGAAGCGCTGCTTCTGCCAGTCGAGGTGCCGGTCGTACTCGCAGGGCAGGCAGGGACGCGGCCCCACCAGGCTCATGTCACCCCGAAGCACGTTGATGACTTGCGGCAATTCATCCAGCCCGGTCGCACGTAGTTGCCGCCCAAATGGTACGACCCTCGAGTCCCCGTGCGCATCCATCTTGACCATGGGAAGATCAGAGTCGATCAATCGCGCGCAATGCCCCTCGTGAACGCTGGTGTCCGCATCGGTCACCATCGTCCGGAACTTCAAACACGTGAAGCGCCGGCCAAGGTGGCCAATTCGCTCCTGGTAAAACAGAATGGGCCCCTTGGACCCAAGCTTGATAAGCACCGAGATCACCACCATGACCGGGACCAGCACCGGCGACGCGATCACGATGCACCCAATATCCAATACTCGCTTCCAGCCGGGAATTCGCACCGAATTACTGCTCGGTGATTTCCAAACCAAAGGTTGTTCTTGCAGGAGGTTCATGCGCGTGGATGGAAATCCCGTTGCTTGACAGGCACGGCTTGAAGTTGCCGAGTCCCGAAATCCAATAAACGCAATGCCAGCCCCGCGGAACGCATGAGCCCGTAGGCCCATTCCGTGCAAGCTCTTACGCCTTGTGCCAAACTGTATTGCAATCCCATGTACCCTTTCACCCTACTGCTCCCTCTACCTTGATATTTCCGACAAGGCTCCGCACTTGTTGGCTGCGCTCATTTCCAGCCAACTGTCACATCTTGCTCCGGCTCGCCTACTAAGCCGAACATTCATGTTCTGCCGCATGTCTCGCTCTCGACGCCTACCACCAAGCAAATGCGGCTCTGCTAACCCGCTCAAATCAACGAATATGATGCCGCCAACAAAGGCACCCGGTCGGCCATGCAATCCCTCTCGACCGCAATCGACGTACGAGGAATCTCCACCGGCGTCGGCCGTCCCAAAAAATCCAACAGAACCTGTACACGCCGTCTGGCTGGCAATAGCCGCAGCACCACGGCGCTCATGCCCGCGAAGGCACCGTCGGCCATCACCACTTCCGATCCTGGCGAAAGGTGATCTTGTACCGTCATCGGCTCGGTCGACTCGAAGCACTCCTGCAACTCCTCGACCACCGAATCGGCCACCGCGGGAATCCCGGTCCCAAATCGCAGCAGGGAACTGACTCCTGCGGTGTACTGAATATCGTTCAGGCTTTCTTCGAGCACGCAACGCACGAAGATGTAGCAAGGGAAAAGCGGTTCTACCACCCGCACCACGCCGCGCTTGGTCGCCCGTTCCACTCGCAGTTGCGGGTGAAACACCTCCAACCCGATGTTTTTCCTGACGTTGGCAGCCGCAATGTGGTCGTGCTTCGGTTTGGTCCGTGCACAATACCAAGATGGAATAATCGTTTGCATGCTCACTCGCCCGAGTATGTCTCTTCGACCAAAACGCCCCACGCCTTGCCGACCAGGACCGGCTGAAAAGAAAACACCGGCCCTTGCAAGGACCAGATGTATTTCGTAATCGAACCGCTAGCCGTTGAACTTACTGGCTCTCGCAGAAGCAGCCGTACCGTTCCAGTCGCAACCCCTCATCCTTTTCCCTTTCTTCCCTGAGGTTACACGCTACCGTTTGTTACTGGTTCTGAGAAGAGGCACCAGCCTTGAGTGACTACTCTTCTGCCGCCTTAACGACTCCCACCCTCACACACATTGGGCTATATCATGTAGCCGAACCTGTCCTTTGTCAAGCGCCCACCGGCATTTCGGTCGCCACCCCAAAACCCACTCGTCGCCTGCGCACAAATCCACAGCTCCCATGGCATGTTAAACACCTGATAATGAGTGCCATAAGTGGTAACCACTCCCTACTGAACCCACACTGCCTGCGCTGCTGCAAAAAAGGTCAATCTTTGCCGGGAAGGCCAACGGCTATGTCTTGCTCTTTGCTCTCATGACTCATTGCGGTGAGTCGCTCAAGTGGGGATTGTACGTCGGTACACCGTGTGCTGCCGTCCGCCCAATCAGCTCGTCGAAATCCGTGTCCCCGCGCAACCTGGCGAGGTCGACATCTTGAACCGCCGATTGCCGATAGGCTTGCGCGGGGTCGGCGGCAAAACACTTCTTCAAGTTCTCCACCGCCAACACCGGCTGATCCAGCAACGCGTACACGCGGGCGAGATCGTACAAGGCCCCTGCGTCATCGGGTCGCAGGTCCAGGCTCGTATTGAGCTTCTCCACGGCGTCCCGGAAATCGTTGCGCCTGTGGCTCATCTTGCCCAGGTCGATCAACGCGCTCCCCCACATGGCATATGTGCCGGCCGCGTTGGGCTGCACCTTCGCCGACCGGTCAAATCTCTCCAGCGACTCCCGCAACAGCGTCACCTTCACTTCCTGATTCGACGAAACATGTGCCGCCTGGACCAGGACGCTCGCCCAATTCGCGCACACCGGACCAACCTCGCTGCTGAACCGCGCGCGCGCGGCGGCTTTCGCGTACAACGCAGCCGCTTCCTTATAGAGGGCGAACCGCGCCGGGTCGTCCACCGCGTAGGCAGGGAGTTTCGTCGAGAGGATCACCGCCCACTTGTTGTACGAATCCCAATCGTTCGGGGCGAGTTCCGCCGCCTTGCGGCATTTTTCCACCGCGCCCTGGTAACACGCCAATCGCGTCCGCGAGTCCACGGGCAAATCGCCGATGAGCAACAGTGTTTCGCTCCACAGGATATACGTGAGTTTCACGTCGGGCTTCTGTTCGGCGCCCTTGTTGAATTTTTCCGCCGCCGCTTGGAAATCCTGCAACTGCTGCGCCTCGTTAAACGCCTGCTTGCCGAGCTCCACGAGCGAGATGCCCCAGTTACTGTACGCCTCGGGGAAATTCGTGCGCGCGTTGGTCGCCCGCTCAAACGACTGCGCGGCCCCGGCAAACTTGTGCTCGCGCATCAACTCCACCCCGATCGTGAACTGGTTTTGCGCCACCTGTTCGGGCGTGAGTGCCGTGGCCGGCGTCGCAGCTTGAACCACGGCTTGGGTTGATGGAACCTGTTGTGACGGCGTCTGTTCCGTGCCCGCGCGCGCGCTCGCCACAGCGGCCAGCAGAATCAGCCTCAACCCCACGCCGATCGTTCGTCGACTCATATCCTCGTCAGTTTCCGCGGCGCGGTCCGCGCAATCGAGGCTACCCGACGCCGCAACATCGCGCCCGTCACGTCGGACCCTCGCCATTCCGCCGCCGCCGCCACGGTCAGTTTCACCAATTGCTCCAGGTCGTTCACGCTCACGTTCTCGGCCCGGGGTCGCCGGGCCAGGCCGATGTTGTGGTAGTTGCCCAGCGGCAGACACAACCCGCCCGCCCGATAACCAAACCCCACGAACGCCGTCGCCTCGCACGTCCCGCCATCCATGAGACAACGCTGGGCGCGAAACGTTGATTCGCCGGCGCGACACTGCTCCGCCACCCGCCACAGAAACGCCGATGCCGACGGATCAAAAATCGACGCGCGGTCCCCCACCCGCACCACCGGGCCGTCGCCGATCCGCGCCCACGGACGCTCTTTGCTCATCTCGATGGACACCACCAGCGCGCTCTTCGGAATTCTCTTCGATTGAATGACCGCCAGCACGCCGGGAAAACCGACTTCTTCCGCGCGTGTGAACACGCACCACAAATCCGTCGCCACTTTGCGCCGCACGGCGTCCGTCAACGTCGCCAGCATCACCACCGACCCGAGCACGTCATCAATCGCCGTCGCGTGCAGTTTCCCGCCCGACACCCGAAACGCCGGCACATCCCACATCCCCAAATCGCCCTTGCGCACCGCGCCATCTATCGTCAACTCGACAATCTTCCGCCTCGGCCATCTCGATCCGTCAAATCGCCGAATCGTGGCCTTCACGGTGGAAGGCTCTCGCTCCACGCCAGCTTGTGAGGCGTAGATCCGCACCCGTTCTCCTTTTGCAAACATCTCCTTCGGCACGCCACCCAAGAACTCCGCCCGCTTGCCGTCCAACATCTCGAACCCCGGATGATCCATGTGCGCCACAAACACCAGTGGCGCGTAGGTCCCCGCCCGCACTCGCTGATACTTCACAATCAGATTCCCCACCCGATCGGTTTCCACCCGCACCCCGAGTTCGCGGCAATAGCGGATGACAAAGTCCCGCACCGCGTGCTCGTGGTACGGCGCCGTCGGCAACCGCAATACCCACTCCGCCAAATCCAGAAGTTCCGCCCGTTCCATCCCCGCCACTATACCGGCCTGCCCCACCGAAGGCGAACGGGAAACGATGAGGTCACGCAGACCAAATAAGTAGAGTGTGTCACCGTAAAAGCGATTGCCCTTTGCCGAGATCGGCGTACTATCAGTGACATTGTAAGATGGAGGCCCCAATGAATCGGAAATTGTTCCCGATGCTACTCTTGGTGGTGCTTTCCACAAAAGTCTGCGTAGCTGAAGAAGATTCCCGTCTAGGATTCCCAAAATCTTCGGAAATCGCTGTTCTCTTGGGGAAGCAGCCTTGGATAAGCGGCCTGCGGCAGATTCCGGCCACGGTGATTGATAAGGGTATCATGCGCAATGTTCCCTACCTCTCCTTTCAGTCGGGCGACTACGAATTGAATGTTTACGGCGACCCCAACAATCCAGCAGGTGTGGAAATCGGCATCTATCGAAGCTTGCTGAATGATGATACGGCCAAGAAGGGGTGCATCGAGTTCATATCGAAGCTTCTCCCCGAACAGGCCCACCGAACGGCATTACGGAATCTTGACCACAAAAAGGACCTGGTCACCAGCGGCGCAATGACGGTTGAAATTACGCCTCCGACAGACGAGGACGCGTACGGGGGCTGGTGGGTTTCAGCGTATTACGTGAGTGCCTTGGACTATTTTCGAGCCTCACCCGCAGAGATCGCAGCCATAACCGTTCCGAAAAATATTCCGGCCGCCAGTCCACAGGCGGACGCTTCGGGGTGGTCGCAGTCCGACATGAAGCTTGCACGGCCCAGTGCAAGCCCGTTGGAAATCAGTGTCGCGAGTATCACCATTGGCGGCATCGAATATAAACGTGCGCGCATTGTGAAGCGCAACCCGGTGGAAGCCACCCTCTATCATTCAACCGGAGTCGCCACATATCCGTTGGAGCAGTTTGGTTCTGATATACAACGGCAACTTGGTTATGACTCAATTGCGGCGGACACGTACAGAATGGCGCAGGCTGAAATCCAAAGGCAAATCGCGCAAAGGAAGGCGGAGGCTTCAGCGCCGCAAGAGCAAGCCACCCAATCATCGGCTGACTATGACGGGCAGTCTTACGACTATGGACGGGTCTACGTCAGAGGCTACTACCGGCAGAATGGAACCTACGTCCACTCGTACACACGTAGCCGCTAGGCAGGTTCGTTCAGAGTGTCCGCAAGGCAGAAACCGGCGAGGTTCGCCTTTCGCCTCGCCGTAGCGGGACTCAGGGGCTTGAAGTGACCACACCGAAATCAACGATCTTGGCTGGCGATGTGAGGTTGTCATTACTCAGCGTCATTTTGATTTTCCCTCTATCTGGCGGGGGCAGAGGTAAGAACCAATAGTAGTGTTCAACCTTGTCTCCAACATCTCTTTCGGCTCTTGCCGTCAGCACGAATGAGCCGGGGCCCGGCACCGGCATGGTGTAGTGACCGTCCGCATCGGTTTTGGTCGAGTGGGGTGCGCTAAATACCTCGAAGCTGAGAGAGACATTGACCAGAAAGTCCTCGTAAGCATCCAGCGCCTCGGATGCTTTTTTCTGCGCTTCCTCGTACTCAGGGAATCCATCGTTCTCCATCCCTAGCTTCTTCCAATTGTCAAGGGCAGCGGTCGCAGCCGCCCCCGCCGCTTCATATGCCTTCCTCCTTTTGACAACATCTGGGTCGTGCTTTACTTCATCCAAGTACTTCCTCAGGACTTCGGCTTTTTCGATACCAACTGTGACCAGCCCCAGCTTGTAGTTCTGACCGCCTTTCGTGACGATAAAAACTTCACCTTCAAGCGTCGTGGCGAGCGGCTGGTCTCTCCAAAAATGGTAGGCGAAGTAACCACCGACCATCGCAGCAATAATCACCAGCACGGCGAGAATCTTTGATAGCGGATTCGATGCCGGTTCCGTACTCCGAACCGGGGGCTGGCCTTTTACGAGGTCGTACCCACAGAACCGGCAAACCCTCGCTCCTAGCTTGATCGTCTCAGCGCAGAATGGGCACTTCTTTGTGTCGCTGGTTGTGGGTGAAGGACCCAGAGGCTCCGTGGTGGCCGGTCGCAGACTTGCCCGCGCCGCGCCGTCCAAAGGCGTGGACCTGTAAGGCACTTCAAGGGGCTTTCCGCATTTCGGGCAGTCAACGAGTTGTCCAGCCCCGGCTTCGTCAATCGTGAGAGATTGGCCGCACTTGTCGCAGTTGAACGTGATGTCCATAGCCTCAACTCCTCTCTTGCGCGGCGCATCCTACCGCCGGGCGCGGGCCATTGGCAATGCTGCAGAACCGGCAACGGTTGCGCTCAGGATGGATGCATCAGTAATTACAAAGGGGCTGCGTTTTTGTAGTGGCACTGCGTGGCCGGTTGTGGAGATGATGCCTAGTAGTACTAGGCATCATGGATAAACCGAAGCGGGTTTCCCGGTGTTCTGGGGGTCACGCTGGTTTGGTCTCACCATGGCAACATTGGATCGCCGTCACCCCCGGCTTTCCTAAACCATCTCCGCAGAGTGGTCGGGACGGGCTTTCGAAACCCAAATCACCGATGGCCGACCGGCGGCCAGCTCACGTGTCGTGCACCACGCTGGGCCATCAATCTGTCGGCGGCGGCTTCCACGACCGGGGGCTCCGTCGTGGCCCGGTTGGGGTGTCGTGCGTGGTGTAGCCGCCCCGCTCCGTCGGGGCGCATCCCGGCACGGCGACAGAGCGCCGTGGCTACATCCTCTCCGCTCGAATGGTGGTGGTGTCCAGATCCGCCCTTCCGGCACGCCTCCCAGCTCAATGGTTGACGACCAGGCCCGGTCCGGTTATGATGCCTAGTAGTACTAGGCATCACCGATGAACCGAGACGAGTTTGCGAGGAATCTGGCGGCGGGGACGTATGACCTGATCGTGTTGGACGTGCTCCGCGACGGACCGAGCTACGGCTACGAAATCGTCAAACGCATCTTCGAGCGGTCCAAACACACCGTACGCTGGCATCAAGGCACGCTCTACCCCGTCCTGCACCGCCTGGAGAAACGCGGCCTTCTCACCAGCGACTGGAAAGGTCCGAAGTCCGGCCGCCAACGCCGCTACTACCGACTCACCGCGCGCGGCCAACGCCTCTGGCGCAAGCAACGCGACCACTGGCGCATCTTCAGTCGTGGCGTGAACGCGCTGCTTGGGTAGTGCGGTGTCGAGGCCTAACAGAATCCGTTGTCTGTTGTAGCCGCGGCGCTCTGTCGCCGCGCCGTCTTCGATTCTCGCGGCTTACGTTCCAACACACGCCGACAGAGCGGCGTGGCTACAGAACGATGGTTAAAAGCCATAGCGACCAACCAGACCGCTTCGCTGATTACAAAGGGGGTGCGTTTTTGTAGTGGCACTGACGGGCCGGTTGTAGCACGATACGCCCAAGGAGAACATGCGATGTCTGTGAGGCAAGCCGTTCGTCGGGATGTGAGAATCGCCATGCGTGCCGCGGCGCTGGCGGCGCTGTGGTTCGTCGTTTTTGGTGTGGCGGGCACGACAGCGCGGGCAGACGACGCCTTCTCCAAAACCGTCTGCGTCCTGACCATTCACGAGGACATTACGCGCAACACGGTGTATCTCGTGCGGCGCGGCCTGCGCGATGCCGAGGAGAAGAAGGCCACGGCGCTGGTGCTCGACATGCAGACCAACGGCGGGCGCGTCGATGCGACTGAGGACATCATTCGGCTGCTCGAAAACGCGCCGATGAAGACCTACACGTTCGTCAACGACAAGGCGTACTCCGCCGGCGCCTACATCGCCGCCGCCACCGACAAAATCTTCATGTCGCCCGGCAGTGTCATCGGCGCGGCCACGCCGATCATGCTTGGCGAGTCCGGCGTGCAGGAGTTGCCCAAGAGTTATGAGGAAAAGCTCACCTCCGCCATGCGCGCCCGCATCCGTGCCACGGCGCAGGAGAAAGGTTACAACCCGGACGTGTTCGAGGCGATGGTGGACGCCGACCGCGGATTGACCATCGACAACAAAGAGATCACGCCGAAAGGCAAACTGCTCACCCTGACCAATGAAGAAGCGGCCCACAAGTATGGCAACCCGCTGAAACCGTTGCTGTCATCGGGCACGGTGAAATCCGTCGACGAATTGCTGGAGAAAGTCGGCCTGAAGGACGCCAGTACGTTCCAGATCACGCCCTACGGGTTCGAGCAACTGGCTCGCTGGATTACGGCGATCTCCCCGTTGCTGATCCTCGTCGGGTTCCTGGCGTTGTACATCGAATTGTCGCATCCGGGCATGGCGGTACCGGCCATTGTCGCGGTGATTTGTTTTGCCATCTATTTCCTCGGTTATTTCGTGGCGGGATTCGCCGGCTGGGAGGAGATCGCGCTGTTTGTCTTCGGGCTGGCGCTGCTGGCGTTGGAGTTCTTCCTGTTTCCCGGCCATTTTGTCTCGGCGGCCCTGGGCACGATTGCCGTGCTGGCCGCGTTGGTCCTGGCGATGACCGGCCGTCTTCCGAGCGATCCGATCGTGCCGACCTGGGGGCAGGTGCAGATCCCGCTCGCAAAAGTTTTCGGAGCCATGGTCGGCGCGATGATCGGCGCCATGCTTCTCGCGCGCTGGCTGCCGAAAAGCACACTGTTCAGGAAAATGGAATTGTCCGCGGTTACGAGCGCCGCCGAAGGGTACACGACCAGTTTGGGCGAGGCCCGGACGCTGCTCGGCTCGACGGGCGTCGCCGAAACGAACCTGCGCCCCTCGGGCAAAGGACGGTTTGGCGATCAACTGGTTGATGTCGTGACCGAAGGCGATTTGATCGAGCGGGGCAAACCCATCACGATTGTGGAGGTGCAGGGCAGTCGGGTGGTGGTAAAGCGCGTGTCGTAGCTGGTGTTTATGGGCTGGCCGACGATTATTATTTTTACCGTGGTGGGGCTCATGCTCATCGCCGTCGATTTCTATCTGCCGAGCTTCGTGCTCGCCGGCGTGGGCGTGGTGTTGCTGTTGGCCGCCACCCTGATCGGCTATGGCACGACCGGCAGCGTGGACAAGACAGTCATTTTGTTCTGCACGGAAGCGGCGCTCGGGTTCGGCGCGGGCTATGCCTCCATCAAGTATTTTCCGCGGACCCGCACCGGCCGGAAGATGATTTTGGCGAAGACGGAAACGGGCGTGCAGGCCCAGCCATCGCAGGCCAGCAACTGGATTGGACGTGAAGGCGTGGCGCATACCCCCCTGCGGCCGGCGGGAGCGGCGTTGATTGACGGCCAGCGACTGGATGTCGTCGCCGAATCGGGCGTGATCGAAAGCGGCAGCCGCATCAAGATTATTGCGGTAAATGAAAATCGACTCGTGGTAAGGAAACTTGGTTAATAAGGAGACACAATCATGGACGTTGGCCAGATTATTCTGACAGTGCTCGGCTTGGTCGTTGCGGTCATCTTTTTGATCGTCTTTTTCGTGGTGATCTCGTTCGTCAATATCTGGATTCAGGCCCGCATGACGGGCGCGCCGGTATCGTTCCTGACGCTGCTGAGCATGAGGCTGCGCCGGGTACCGATCGGGCTTGTGGTGCAAAGCCGCATCACCGCGGTGAAAGCGGGGTTGCCGCTCACCACCGACCAACTCGAAGCGCACTATCTGGCGGGCGGCGACGTAAATCAGGTCGTCCGCGCGCTCATTGCCGCCGAGAAAGCGAATCTCAACCTCGGCTTCAATCAGGCCGCCGCGATTGACCTCGCGACACATCAGTCCGGCAAGAGTGTCTTCGAGGCCGTCATGACCTCGGTGAATCCCAAGGTGATCGATTGCCCCAATCCCGCCAGCGGCAAACAGACCATCGCCGCCGTTGCCAAGGACGGGATCCAGCTTCAGGTCAAGGCCCGCGTGACCGTTCGCACCCATCTCGATCGGTTCGTCGGCGGCGCCACGGAGGAAACCATCATTGCCCGCGTGGGCGAAGGCATCGTCACCGCCATCGGCTCGGCGGAATCGTACAAGGACGTTCTCGAAAACCCGGACACGATCTCCAAGCGCGTGCTGGAAAAGGGACTCGACGCCAGCACCGCGTTCGGGATCATGTCCATCGACATCGCGGACGTGGATGTCGGCGACAACATCGGCGCGCGGTTGCAGGCCGAGCAGGCGGACGCGAACAAACAAATCGCGCAAGCGGCCGCCGAGACACGCCGCGCTCTCGCCGTCGCCAACGAACAGGAAATGAAAGCCCGAACGCAGGAAATGCGCGCGAAGGTCGTCGAAGCCGAAGCCCAGGTCCCGCTCGCGTTGGCCGAGGCGTTCCGCAGCGGACACCTCGGTGTGATGGATTACTACCGCATGCAAAATATCCAGTCCGATACCCGTATGCGCCAGTCGATCTCGGGAGAGGATGTCAGCAAGTCCGGGCCAGCCAGCTAACATGGTAAGACTCGCCGACAGCGGTGTACTGATTTGGCTGATCATCTTCGTGATGGTCAGCCTGGCCAAGGGCTGGAGCAAACTGCAAGAGTCCAAGGAGAGCCAGTCGCCAGAACCGGATGACGATGCTCCGCCCCCGGTCCCGCCGACGCCACCGGTTCCGCGGCCACAACCGCGCCCGGTGTCTGTCCCGACGCCCCGTGTGCCTCGTGCGGTCCCGCCCGCAATTCGGCGTCCCACGCCACAGTCCGCTCCCGCATCGACACCAGCCGCGCGAAAAGTCAGCGCGGACGATATTCGTCGAGTCGTTGAAAAAATGGGCCGGAAACCGCAGCCGGCAGCGCCACCGCCCCTGCCATCGCATTCGGTGCCAGCTCCATCCGTCGTCAGGGCCGAACCGCCTCCTCCGCCGCCGCTTCCCGCGCTTCTGGAGGCACCCGCTCAGAAGCAGACGATTGCGGACTTGTCCGCCGCAGCCTTGGCGAAGGCGGACGCTCCGCCACTTGCGCCATCCTCACGCGCGTCACAATGGACCGAAGCACTCCGCGACCGGCAGAACATCCGGAACATCATTGTTGCCTACGAAATCATCGGTCCGCCCCGGGCCGAGCTGGTCTAGCGGGTCTCGGAACGCTAACCCGTTCCACCCAATTCCATGACCAATCAGTTGGCATTTTCAGTGTTGCCTATGGATACCTGTATTTCACCGTGGTAATTCCACCACGATTCAGTTTTGACGCCGGCCCTCCCGCTCCGATTACATCGGCGCGCCCGGTGTGAATCCTCTTGCCCTTCGCCCTCGAATTCTTTATTCGGAAAGCCATGCACGACATTCATCTCCCCGTCCACGCACCACGGCACGAATGAAAATCGGCGTCATCGGCGGCAGCGGCCTCTACGAAATGGACGCCATCCAGCAGAAGCGCTGGGTCCACGTCACCACCCCGTTCGGCAAACCCTCCGATCACTATCTCACGGGCCGCATCGCCGACCGCGACATCGTCTTCCTCCCCCGTCACGGCCGCGGCCACAAAATCCTCCCTAGCGAGCTCAACCACCGTGCCAACATCTACGGCATGAAACAGCTCGGCGTCAGCCACATCATCAGCGTCAGCGCCGTCGGCTCGCTCAAGGAACAATACAAACCCACCGACATCGTCGCCATCGACCAGTTCATCGACCGCACCAAACGCAGCGCCGACCTCACCTTCTTCGGCCATGGCGTCGTCGCCCACATCGCGTTCGCCGACCCGATCTGCAACCGCCTCCGCCACATCCTCGTCGACTGCGCCCGCCGCGCCGGCGCCACGATCCACGACGGCGGCACCTACGTAAATATGGAAGGCCCGGCCTTCTCCACCCGCGCCGAATCCCTCTTCCACCGCCGCATGCAATGGGACGTCGTCGGCATGACCAACTACGGCGAAGCCCGCTGCGCCCGCGAAGCCGAGATCTGTTACGCCACGCTCGCTATGGTCACCGATTACGATTGCTGGCACGAAGATCACGACGCCGTCACCGTCGAAATGGTCGTGGCCAACCTCGCCAAAAATTCCGCGACCGCCCAGGAGATCATCCGCCGCGCCGCCGCCGCGCTCGATCCCGACGCCGATTGCACCTGCCGTCACGCGCTCGCCTCCGCCATCATGACCAGCCCCAAAGCCATCCCGCCCGCCGCGCGCAAGAAACTTCGACTCCTCCTCCAAAAATATTCCGACGCTGTGTAGCCGCGGGCTTTAGCCCGCGTTTCTCGCACCGCGCTCGGTCAATGAAACATCGGCGATAACGCCCGACGCCGCACGTGCCGCACCGCATCGTTGTGACTCCAGTCCTTCGACCTCGCCATCAACCGTCGCACTTCGAGTTCCAGGCAAATCCGTCGCACCAGCAGATCGTACAGGAGCAACGCGATCACCACGCCCACGGCGTTCACCACCGGCACCGCGTTCGCCAGCAGGAAGAACGCCCCGATCAATGCCACCATCGCCCCCAGATCGAAAAACCGCAGCACCTCGTTGTTGCGCAGCACAACCGGCCGCGCCGGTATCGACCGAAACAGCCAAAACCGCGCGCACGTCTTCAACACCACATACACCACGCATAATCCAAGGCCGTACTTAACCACGATTCTCCACCTTCGTTGACCCCTCTCACGGTCGTGCGACTCGTATCCCGAACCCCCGCCACCGGTCAAGCCCCAATCCGTATCCACGCCGCGGCCCGGTCAGCGTTGTGGGCGGGATGCCGAGAGCCTGCCCTGAGCGAAGTCGAAGGGTCTAGGTATCCTGCCGTTCCGACCCTGCTGTAGCCGCGCGCGTCGAGCGCGGAGTCTCTTCCGAGGCCATAATCGCCCCAAATCTGCTCATCCCAGCCTTCCAACCCCCCTCCCAAATTGGCTTCGTTTTTGGCTTCGTTTCCCCAACTTTTCCACGCCGGCTTGATCAAAATTGGGTTCGTTTTGCAATCCCCCCGTCGTGTGGGCAAGCAACCACGTTGTATCCCCGGTCGCAATTTCTCCCCCCACGGCTTTGGAGTCCATCGATTTCCCGCCGCCACTCCGCTACGGCTGCGCTTCTGCCGAGCCGAGTCCTCGAGACGCGTCGTGTTTGTGCTGCCGACGCAACCGCGGTCCGGCCGTCCATCGAGGCAGCCGTCTCCTCGCCCCTTGGGGGAGAGAATGAAGGTGAGGGGTTCTCCCACTGACCATCTCCCATCCCCTTTCCCCATCTTCACCTTTCAAAGCCGAGTCGCTGGGAGCGACGGAGCCGAGCCGGACGAGACGCGGCCACGTAGTATCTTGGGCCGCAAACGCAGCGCCGAGAGCGACCCGCAGGGCGCGCCGAGCGGGCGCGAGCAAGTGCAAAGCTAATCCACTACTTCAAAGATCGTCAACAACACCCACCACCAATATCACAACTCCGATACGCATGTCAACTACCACATCGTCCCCCGATTCCACATCACGCAAAGGGGATAACGGAGTGTAGTAGCGGCCGTCCCGGCCGCCCACGGCGTGCGCGCGCTCCCCGCCTTCGCCATTCCCACCCTGCCCCCTGAACGTTGAGCGTTTATCCGTACCCCCTCACTTCCCCCTTTCCCCCCGCCTCAACCTTTGGCACACTCTTTCCATTGTGACGCATCGAAGCATCCTCAAACTGCTCAGACAGGACGTTGGAGCTTGGAATCTGTGGCGAGCTGCTAACCCAAATTACGAACCCGACCTATTCGATGACGATCTCAGAGATGTCAACCTCTGCGGGGCCGACCTCAGTAGCGCCTGCCTTATGGGGAGCACTCTTCAACGGTCGAACCTGAAGGGCGCAGATTTGTCTGCCTCGGACCTCAGCTATGCTAATCTAGACCAGACCGACCTACGGGAGGCGAATCTTTTCGGCGTAAATCTCAACGGTGCATACCTGGACGGAGCAGACCTCAGTAATGCACGAATGAATGTGACGATAATAGGCGACACGGACCTCAGCCAAGTACGAGGCCTCGAAACCGTCCAACATGATGGCCCTTCAATCATCGGCATTGACACCCTCTACAAATCCCACGGCAACATTCCCGACCAATTCCTCCGCGATGCCGGTGTACCCGAAGAGGTCATCGAGAATTGGCTGCCAGTCATCCGCGCCGGCCCGGTGATTCAATGGCACTCCTGTTTCATTAGTCATTCCACCAAAGACGAAGAATTCGCCCGCCGTCTGCATGCTCGCATGAGGGAGGCGGGGTTGCGCGTCTGGTTCGCACCCGAAGACGTAAAGGGCGGCAAAAAACTCCATGAGCAGCTGTTCGAAGCCATCCAATTGTACGACAAGCTTCTCCTCGTGCTCTCCGAGAGCAGCATCCAGAGCGAGTGGGTGATGACCGAAATCCACAAGGCCCGCGAAGTCGAGAAGAAGGAAAACCGCCGTAAACTGTTTCCGATCCGACTCGTGGACTTCGACACCTTGCGCAACTGGACCTGCTTCGACGCCGATACCGGCAAAGACCTTGCCGTCGAAGTCCGCGAGTACTTCATCCCCGACTTTTCCAACTGGAAACATCACGACGCCTTCGAATCCGCCTTCGCCAAGCTGCTGAAAGACCTGAAAGCAGAAACCGAACCGAAGACCTAACGCCATGGCCAACCCCGAGCATGTCGCGATTCTCAAACAAGGTGTAGAGACTTGGAACACGTGGCGAGCAGAACACCACATTTTGGCGCCGGACCTCATCAACGCTGAACTCAACGACTTGTACTTGGCTGACGCGCAGCTTACAGCCGCCAACTGCCTGGGAGCGAACCTGCGCGGCGCAACTCTTGTGAAAGCTGACCTACACGGCGCATGCCTTGTTGGAGCGGAACTTTCCGAAGCAAACCTCATTCACGCACAGCTTGCGGGTGCGGATCTTTGCTGCGCCAACTTAACCGGAGCGAATCTCGCACATGCCAATCTCGACCGCACCGTTCTTGCCGAGGCGAAACTCATAAGAACACACCTTGCCCGCACAATGATTAGTGATGTTTTGTTCGGCTCCGCTGACCTCACGGATGCCATAATGGAATTCACCCTGGTCGCAAGTTGCAATATCAGCGATGTACTTGGACTAGAGACCGTCAGGCACCACGGCCCGTCTTCGATTGGTATTGACACCCTTTATGAATCGCAAGGCCACATCCCAGACGAGTTTCTTCGCGCCGCGGGCGTTCCCGAAGATGTGATCCGTCACTTGCTCCCTCTAATCCGAAATGCTGGCGCGGCCATTCAATTCTACACATGCTTCATCAGCTACTCCACGAAGGATCAAGAGTTCGCCGACCGGCTGCACACCGACCTGAGAACAAAGCACGTGAGATGCTGGCTGTTCTCCGAAGACGCGAAATGGGGCGAGACCGTTTGGGGTGAAATTGACCGGGGCATCAAGCTCTACGACAAGCTAGTCGTCATCTGCTCGGAAAACTCGCTCCAAAGCCCTGCCGTGCTTCGTGAAATCGAGCGAGCATTGCAGCGCGAAGATCGAGAGAAGAAGAACATTCTCTTCCCAATCCGGATCGACGACTACATCTTCGACAAATGGGACCACGAGAGGAAGGCCGACGTCGTAAAGAAAGTGGTTGGCGATTTCCGCCACTGGAAAGACCACGACGCCTACCAGAAATCCCTGGTAAAACTCCTCCAAGACCTCCAGGCCACCAATTCCAAAAACGCTTGACGTCTCGGCCTTCGCCTAGCGGAGTTTACCCTGAGCGAAGTCGAAGGGTGGGGAACTTCCCCACCCTCCACCCCCCGGCAGCGTATGGTGCCTTCCACCGCAATAAAACACTGGTTTTTACCATTGACAACCGCGAGCCTTTATGATTTAAGTGCCTCGCGAGTTTACATTGTCTTGCCGCCGCGACGCGACAACCAGAATGGTTCTTTTCACACAACCCTAAACGGGTGGGGAGGAAATGATCATGAGATCGAGTAAGGTCGTCGTATCGTTGTTGTGCGGGATGCTCGTCGCGGCTACCAGCGCGCGCGCCCAAACCGTCACCATGAATTACATCGGCGCCGATGGCAATCAATCCGGCGGCTATTACGTCTTTCCCTACTATTTCACCATCAACAGCGGGACCCACACCAACATGCTGATGTGCGACACCTTCACGCGCGAAATCAACCCCGGCGACAGTTGGGGCGCCACCGTGCTTTCCGTGGCGAACCTGAATGTCAGCAATGTCGGCACGCTGGAATTCGGGTCGTTGGGCGTGACGACCTACCTCGAAGCCTGCTATCTCTACCAGGAGGAACTCTCCGCCTACAACAACAGCAATTCCGATTCCCAAGGCCTATACAACTGGGCTGTCTGGGATTTGTTTACCCAGTCGGATGATTCCTCGGTTCTGGGCGCCGAAGACACGACAGTTCAGACCTACTTGAGCGCCGCGGAAGCACTGGGCTCCAGCTTGACTCCGTCGCAATTCCCAGGCATGTACATTATCACCCCGACCAACACGGCTGTTGGTGGCCCGCAAGAGTTTTTTGGAGTTTGCAATATTCCAGAACCCGCCACCCTGGCGCTCGTTGGCTTGAGCCTCGGCGGGCTGCTGTTCATTCGGAAACGGACGTAAGCCACGATCTCGTGAACGAACAACGCGGGCGGGCCTCCGGGTCCGCCCGTCTTCTTGTCGGCATAGACGGCCTCACCGTTTATCCCGAGCCTTCAGGGGCCTCACCCTTCCCCCATCCGCTCGCGTACTGTACAAACGCTACCGTTTGAGCAATGATGCTGTCCGTGAACAGCAAAGCCCCTACGCAGAAGGGCGGACCCGACGATACGTCCCTGCCCAACGTCACCCGCTGGCTCTGCGTCCACACACGCCCGCGCAAGGAAGCCGGCGCCGAACAGTACTGCCGCGACGTGCTCGGGCTCGACACCTACTATCCCAGGTTAAAGCGCCTCAAAACCATCCGCCGCGTGAAACGCTGGGTCATCGGCCCGCTTTTCCCTCGCTATTTCTTCTGCCGCCTGAACCTCTCCAAGAGTTTTCGCGCCGTGCAATACGCCCCCCAAGTCATCGGCGTGGTCGGCTTCGGCGGACGTCCCACTGTCGTCGATGACGCCATCATCCACCAACTCCAGCAGTGGGCGGGCGAGACGGTCGATATCGTCACCGTCCGCCCGGGGGTTCGCCCCGGCGACCTCGTCGAAATCTCCGACGGGCCGCTCCGCGGCCTTCAAGCCGTTGTCCTGCAGGAGATGAGTGACCGTGACCGCGTCGCCGTGTTGCTCTCCACCCTCGGTTGCCAGGCCCGCCTGATCGTCAGCCGCTCGCAACTCGTCGTTGGCTCCCAGTCCTGACGCGCGCCACCATTCCGTGGTACGAAGACAATTCGAAAACACCGCAACGCGCTGCTGGTGAGGGTACTGTATCAGTCTGAATAGGGGTGAGGCGTTTTTGGCTGGCAACTTGACCGCTTATGTGCAAGCATCTGGGGCATGGCAAAAAAACGTCGTGAGCCGGACTACAACGAAGCCGCCTTGAACGTGGTCAGGGCTGCCACTGGTAGCGAATCCCTCCGATCACCTGCTCCAACTCCAAAGACCAAGAATGAGGCTGCGGTGCTCCTTGGGCGGCTCGGTGGACTTAAGGGAGGAAAGGCTC
This sequence comes from Verrucomicrobiia bacterium, assembly GCA_050010195.1. Taxonomy (GTDB): domain Bacteria; phylum Verrucomicrobiota; class Verrucomicrobiia; order Palsa-1439; family Palsa-1439; genus Palsa-1439. Next base: position 40,456 of record JBEKLM010000019.1, on the reverse strand, counting down.
GGGCAAAGGCACTGTCATCAGAACGACGGCGCGAGATTGCAAGGAAAGCGGGTCTTGCAAGCGGGAAGAAGCGCCGCAAGACGTAGCTTTTATCATACCATCAGTCGGCTGGCCATACATAAACCGTTGGTAATAAGCCGACTATCAATAAACGCCCGGTTTGTTGATTTTTTGCCCGGAAAAATGCCTGTCGTGCCTTGACGAGAAAAGTTTTCCGGCATATCCTTATCATGCGCCAAGATTCTTACCGGCGCGAGGAGGGAGAAGTTATGACCCCAACAGAGGCCAAAAGGCTGAAGAAGAAGGCATATGACCGTTATATGCGTGAGATTCACGCGATTGATACAGTCTTAGAGCTATCGCAGCGGAATGAAGCGGGGAAGCGACTGGATGCAGATGTCATCATCTCGCTGAATGGTGGGAATAGTGACCAGCCTGAGCGACAATTCGGGCACTCAAATCCAGAGTTTGAGGACAAGATTTTTAGGATCATCGCAGAGAAGCTATCGGGTGATTTCAAAATGGCCGATGTGATGCAGGTTGTTGGTGAAGCCGCACCTGAGTTCACAGGACGGAGAAGCACAGTTTCATTTGCGGTCTCAGGCTTGGTGGCGGCTCAAAAGTTGACCGTGGTCCAACAGGGCCGTGGTCGCCGCCCCGGTATTTATCGAGTGGCGTTGGAACCAGCCACAAAGGAGGAGGCATCTATGAGCGCGACGTGAAAGCGCCGATCACAACTCGCGCTATTACATAAGTAAAAGAGCCGTGCAGGTTATGCTTGGTCAGCGCCCGCACGGCCCCTAGACGCCCAAAGCCCGGTCGCAATGTGAATCGCGACTGGGGGCTCAGGTGCTAATGCCTGTGCGAAACTCGCACACCTGCCCTCCTGAGTCAAGTACGAGATTCACACACAAGGAGGGGCATATGATTTATGCACCCAAACTGCGGCCCGGTGGCCGCAAGGTGTATTGTGCATGGTTCCGGCACCACCGAACCGGCAAAATCATCTATCCGAAACGGGGCAAGTGCTTCTGTTTCTGGGTGAAGTAGCCTAACAGGGGTGGGGTTGTTCGACCTCCAAGAACAACCCCACAACTTCCTACAAATTGTGTTTGACAACTTGACCGCTCAAGTTCAATATACGGCCATGAAGCAGCTAAAGACAGACAAGCGAGTACAGATAATCGCCGCCTTGGTCGATGGCGTTTCGATCCGTGCCACGGCACGCATTTGTGATGTGGCCATCAACACGGTTGTGAAGCTTCAGATTGATGCTGGCAAGGCGTGCGCCAAGTATCAGGATGAAGTCATGCGCGATCTGAAATGCTCCCGGCTACAATGCGACGAAATACACAGCTTCGTGTATGGCCGGGACAAAAACCTGCCAGAGGATAAGCAGGGCAAGTTCGGTTATGGCTCGGTCTGGACATGGACGGCAATTGACGCGGATACCAAACTTGTCCCGTGTTGGCATGTTGGTACACGCGACGCGGGTGCGGCGTATGAGTTCATTCACGATCTCAAGAACCGCCTCGCCACACGCGTCCAATTGACCACGGACGGCCATAAGGCGTATCTCAGTGCGATTGAAGATGCTTTCGGTAGCGAGGTTGACTACGCTATGCTAGTGAAGCTTTACGGAGCACCACAGACCACGGAAGCGCGGTATGCGCCGCCGGTCTGCATCGGCTGCACGACTTTGCGGGTCTCGGGTAATCCCGACCCCGATCACATTTCGACCAGCTACGCAGAACGCCAAAATCTCACCATGCGTATGAGTATGCGTCGGTTCACCCGGTTGACTAACGCACACTCCAAGAAAATCCAGAACCACGAGCACGCGCTCGCATTGTACTTCATGTATTACAGTTTTTGCCGGATTCACCAAACTTTGAGAGTAACACCTGCCATGGAAGCCGGGGTTGCCGATCACGTATGGAGCATTGAGGAAATTGTAACGCTTTTACAGTGAGGTGTTTATGGAATATAGAGCGAAGAAACTTCAAGATTGGGCTTGTATTTTGGCCCGTCAAGTGCTTAATTTCACTCAGAAAATCACTAAATTGCCGAACTGGTTCATCCAGGCGGCGGACCCTGTGGCCATGTTGGTAATACCGATATGGCCACAGTTGCTTCCGGGGGGTACAGATGTACATCTTCTACGTCGATGAGGCTGGTTGCACTGGTTGCTTAGCTTCCGATACCTCTCAAGTTCAGCCAGTTTTCGCGCTTGCTGGGATTATTCTAGAACAGTCTCATTTGGATTCATTTACAAGAGAGTTTTTGAGTTTGAAGCATCGTTTCTATCCAAATCTGCTACAAGGTGAATTCCTCGGTTTAATAAGAGAAGAGGTCAAGGGCGCAGAGCTTCGGAAACAGATACGCGCAGGGAGTCGTGATGATCGTCGGTTCGCGCTTGGGGTGATGGTGAATTTGTTGGGCTTGCTGGAGCGTCATAATGCTAGAATCTTGGGACGCGTGTATGTCAAAAGAATCGGAGCGCCAATGGACGGAGTGGCGGTTTATTGTTCCTCTGTTCAAAGTATGTCCACGAACTTTCAGCATTTTCTGGAAGAAACGAGTCAACAGGGAATAATGATATTGGACAGTCGCACGAAGCCAAAAAACACCAGTGTCTCCTATTCCATTTTTACTCAGAAATTCAAGGTATCTGGGGACGCATATAATCGTCTTATTGATATGCCACTGTTTGGGCACAGTGACAACCACGCCGGTTTACAAGTGGCCGACCTGCTCTGCTCAGCTTTTCTTTTCCCAATGGCCACTTACGCATATTGTTTAGGGACGGTGCACAATGTTCACGTTGATCTGAGGTATGACCTGATTCGTAGCCGATTCGGTGAGCGCCTGAAACGAATGCAGTATCGCTATCAAGATCACTCAGATTGGTGGTGCGGGGGTATCACCGTTAGTGATGGAATCGGACATCAAAGCGGAAGCTTCCTCTTTGGCCCGCAGCATTAGTATTCCAGACTGATACAGTACCCTGGTGAGGCGCGCCTTGCCAAACGCCGCCGCATCCATTATCCTAGCGTCTCTCGTGCTCTCATGAATTACGTCACGTTAGCGAAAACCGTCTTCGACATCGAGATCGACGGCCTGCGCCAGACGCGCGCCTGTCTCGACGGAAACTTTTCCAAGGCCGTCGACGCCATCGTCAAATGCCTCGGCAATCGCGGCAAGGTCGTCGTCACCGGCATCGGCAAATCCGGCAATATCGGCCAGAAAATCGCCGCCACGCTCACCAGCACGGGCGCCACCAGCGTCCTGCTCAATTCCGTGGACGCGTTGCACGGCGACCTCGGCGTGATCAATGATGGCGATTGCGTTCTGGCCCTCAGCTATTCGGGCGAAACGGAGGAGTTGTCCCGCATTTTGCCGGCCATCAAACGCTTCCACGTCACCGTCATCTCCGTGACCTCGCACGCCAAATCCAGTCTCGCCCGGCACAGCGACATCGTCCTGCGCGTGCACGTGAAGAAGGAAGCCTGTCCGTTCAATCTCGCGCCGACCTCCAGCACCACGGCGATGCTGGCGCTGGGCGATGCTCTCGCGATGTGTGTCCTCGAAGCGCGCGGCTTCAAGAAATCGGATTACGCGTGGCTGCATCCCGCCGGCGCCATCGGCCGCACGATGCTCCTCCAAATCAAAGACATCATGCGCACGGGCAACCGCAACGCCGTCATCGCCGACTACCGCAGCGTCAAAGACGCGCTCTTGGCCATGACCAGGGCCAGATCAGGCACCATCAGCGTCGTGAACAAACAGGGGCGCATCGTCGGCGTGTTTACCGACGGCGATTTTCGCCGCCACATCGCCCGCGGACCCGAGGTGCTCCAGGCGCCGATCCGCACCGTGATGACGCCCGACCCGATCACCATTCGTCAGGACGCGCTCGCCGTCGAGGCCCTGAAGATTTTCGAGCAACGACAGATTGACGATTTGATCGTGGTCAACGAGAATAAACACCCTGTCGGCATCGTCGATTCACAAGACCTGCCGAAGTTTAAGATAATGTGACGCCGAAGGCGTCACCCTGAGCGAAGCGAAGGGTCTCGCATGAACATGAAACTCGCTCTGACCGGGATGAAAGACTAGGAAAGAAAGAGGTTTTACATATGCCGTCAGCCAACGATCTTCGAAAAGGAATGGCCATCAAGTACAACAACGACGTGTGCGTCGTGCTCGACATGCAGCACCGGACGCCGGGCAACCTGCGCGCCTTCGTCCAAGCCACCCTGCGCAGCCTGAAAACCGGCAAGTCCTCCGTCGTCCGCTTCACTTCTACCGAAACCATCGCGGTCGTTTCCAAGACCACCAAGCCCGTGGACTTCAGCTTCAAGGACCAGGCCGGCTACCATTTCATGGACCCGGAAACCTACGAGACGATCACCCTCAACGAAGAGTTTCTCGGCACCTCCAAGAATTACCTCACCGAAAACCTGCGCTGCAGCCTCACCGAGGTCGAAGGCAAGGTCGCCGAACTCGAACTGCCGCCCGCCGTTGACCTCAAGGTCATCGACGCCCCTCCTGGCATCCGCGGCGACACCGCCACCAACGTCACCAAACCCGCCAAGGTCGAAACCGGCATCGAAGTCGGCGTCCCCATCTTCATCAACCCCGGCGACACCATCCGCGTCGACACCCGCACCGGCAAATACCTCAGCCGGGCGTAGAGTTAACCGTTAGGAATAGGCTGATGGAGCCGCCCCCTACCACTTCCCAGTCTTGACGGATTGCCAGTAAAGAACTGGAGGCTGATATGGATTACAGAGAGAAAACTTTCAGGGCTAAATTCGATAGCGCTGCGAGACATCTGGGTACCCAGCGCGACCAAGTCGTCTCGCTGAAACTTCGGGACAATGTCGGCTCGTACCAAGAGTATCGAGACCTTGTTGACCGCCTAAGAACAGAAGCGGGACTTCAATGTTCCGAAATCGACGCTGACCTCCAGGGTCGAGGCTACCTTATCGCCGACGGCAGGACGAAAGTGATTGCGGTCGAGCATGAGACCGGTCTCGAGATTCTATACATTGCCGGTTCGATAGCTTCGCTAATACAACTGGTACCCATGGTTCTGCGAGGTTGGAGTGCGCTCCGGGGACGACGACATGGAAGACCAGACTTGCCCACGCATGATATTGAGATTCGTCGGATGGATAAGGCGGGACATCTTCTCGAAGAACACATACACGACCATCCGTCAGGCCATCTAATCTCAGACGGCGTTTTCTATCCCACCACCGCAACTATCACCAACCTGATAGAAAGCGAAATGAAGAGTCTGACTCAGCAGCTGGAGTCCCTCACTTCGCGTGTTGAAGCTCTTGAGAAGCATGCCTCTTTTTCTGGCGGACGGGGCAAGAGGAAGTCAGTCAAATCCAAGAAGAATGTCGTTCGAAGGTAGTTTCGATTTCCTGAGCGACATCACGCACATGTTCTTCGTTCACAAAAGCAAGGTCTGTGACGCTGATCTCGAATTCCTGAAGGAACACCTCACATTGATTGACACACAACTGGACAAGATCGACGAGCGTGCGAACGAGCATCCCGATCCGGACTCCTTCGGAGTCTTCGATACGGCTGAGGGCGTGACAGGTCTCGGATTTGTCGCTTGCCAGTGGTATTTGGCTGCAACGTACGGTTTTCTTCGGATCGACAAGAAACCGGCGTTAGCTGCAGGTCCGCGACACCGGTCGGGGATGACGATTGTGGAGATCGTCAATCAAGCAGCCAATTATTGGAAGCACAAGGACGAATGGCCGCTCAAGAAGAACGTCAGGGATGAGGTTCGGATTACCGAAGCACTCTCAGCCATCGGCGTCTCGACTGAAAGGGATTACGTTTTGACCTCGGTCCTTGCCGAGATTGCACCCTCGAAACCTGTGCGATTTCGCACGCTGATTTCGAGTCTTGAGGGATGGCGAGACACACTCAGAGAGCATGCCGCCTAACACCGCACCGAAGCAAACGCCGCTTTACCCTACGCCCTCGGGTGCGCCTTCTCGCGGACCTTCTTCAATCGCTCCGGCGTGATGTGTGTATAGATTTGCGTCGTGGAAAGATTGGCGTGGCCGAGAAGTTCCTGGACGCTGCGCAGATCGGCCCGGGCATCCAGCCTGAGCGGCGCGAAGGGCCTCAGTCGTGTCGTCGTTAACCCGTAAAAACGGAGACTCTTCGCTCCGCTCAGAAATGACAAATCGTCGTCACAGCATTTATGGGATGGGTTCTAGTGTTCAACCGCGCCGTGGACCTTGCCTGCTAGCACCAGGGCATTCCCCAAGTTGGTGCGCGCCCCGGCGAAATCCGGTTTGATGCGCAGTGCCTGCTCGAAATGCGCGATGGCGCTGTCGAGCTTGCCCATGGAGGCCAACGCTATGCCAAGACTATTGTGGGCCTCCGCCAAATCGGGGTTGATGTGCAGCGCCTCCTCGAGGTGGGTCACGGCTTCGTCGCGCTTGCCGGTTTGCGTTAACGCGACCCCCAGGCTGGCGTGGGCCTCGGCGTAATCAGGTTTGATCCGCACGGCCTCCTCATAGCACTTGATCGCGTCTGGGAATCGGCCGCTTTCCACCAGGGCGTTTCCGAGGTCGTACTGCGCCTCTGCGAAATCGGGCCTCGCCTGTACGGCCCGTTGGTAATGTGTGATCGCGTCCGTCAGCCTGCCCTGACGGACCAGGAGCACCCCGAGCCGGACCTGAACATCGGCGTCGTCGGGTGCCAGCTTGGCAGCTTCCGCATAGTGAACGAGCGCCAGTTCTGGTTGCCGCTGCGCCTCAAGCTTGAACCCGATATTGTGATGGGTCGCCGCGCGTATGCGGCCCTCGGGAACCATTGCGCGATTAATGAGGACAGCGGCCAAACCGGCGATGGCGATGCCGGTCCCGATCACCTTCCATTGTTTCCCCCGCAGCTCCATCGGCAGGTTCGTCAACCCGGCCGCCGAAAACAGCGCCAGAATCGGCACGATGGGAAAACGATACCGTGAAAACACATAAAATAAGGCCACGCTTCCGCCATAGCCAATGGCTATCGCATACAGCAGCCAGAGTCGGCGACGTTGGGACCACGTCAGACAGACTCCCAGCAGCGCCAGGGGACAGAGCGTGCCAAAGTGCAGCCAGCGATTCAGTACCCGGAGAAGGGGTGACCAGTCGCCGTAAGTGTATTGATCCTCGCTATCGCCCACCTCACTGACGTTCCACACCAGGAGGCATTTCCGTCCCATGAGTCGCAGCCAACGGGTTGGGCTTGCGCGGATCTCGGCCAGCGTCCTGCCGGTCCAGTAACGCGAAACCCCTCTGGGACTGAGCTTCTGTCCCGTTGCCTGCTCAGCCAACTTTGTCGCATCGTCACGCTCAAACTCCGCGCTCCCGCGCCCGGGAACCAGGGACTGATAGATACCCGTCGCCTTTTCGCCGTTGCCAATGTAGATATTTGGCCCGAATTGCGACGTCGTCAGATGAAACTCGCCTCCGACCACAAGATTCCGTAACGCGACCGGCAAGAGCGCGGCTGCCAGCCCCACCAGGAACAACCCCACCCACCGTACCCGGCCCTTCCAGGATTCAGCGCCGCATGCCAACAGGAGCCACGTCACGATAATGGGCAGAAGGATCAACGCATTCTCTCGGGTCAAGGCCAGCAACCCCAGCAGACCGCCCGCAACGGCAGACCATCGAGCCGGAGTTGGTGTTCGTAGCTTCGCCAAGGTCGCCAGCAACGCGCACATGAACAACAGATCCAACACTGATTTCTGGATCGAGCAGTCGAAGAAAATCGCGGTCGGATATATCGCCAGAATCGCGCCAGCCAGAAGGCCCGTCTTGTTTGAGAAGAAGTTCCGGCCGGCGAGCGCGAGCAGCGTGCAGGAACACGCGCCAACGATTGCCTGAACCAGCCGTACCCAAAGAAGATTGTTCCCCAACACCGTGTACAATCCCCCGAGAAAATACGGATAGAGGGGTGCCTGGTAAAACACTTCTTTCCCAAGCCAACTGCCATTGGCAATTTGACGAGCCCACGCGTCGTAGCCCGCCGCGTCGCCCAAGAGCATTGTGAACACGGGTGCGTGTCTAAGCTGCCAAAGATAAACAATTCGCACGGCGAGGGCGGTGAGCCACACGAGGAGATAGGGCGCCGCCTCACGCAGGTGGTTTGAGGATTCTTCTGAGCAGGCAGAGCGTGCTAAAGGGCCAAGCCCGATGACGGCCACAAGCATCAAGAGCAAGACCGCCGTTACGATGATGTCCATGATGGCAAAAACCGTCGGGGAGGCTTCGTTGATCGGAGTATCGGAAGCGCTCTCCGCAGATGCAAGCTCAATTGAGTTGCACCACGATTGTCGGAGCTATGCCCGTGGATGCGCCTTCTCGTAGACCTTCTTCAAGCGTTCGGGTGTGATGTGCGTGTAGATTTGCGTCGTGGAAAGATTGGCGTGACCGAGGAGTTCCTGGACGCTGCGCAGATCGGCCCCAGCATCGAGCATGTGGGTCGCGAAACTGTGACGCAGTTTATGTGGCGTCAGTGACGGATCAAGTCCCGCGGCGATCAGATATTTCTTCAACATCCGCTGGATGCTGCGCGCGGTCAGACGGTCCCCGAATCTGTTCACAAACAGCGGCCCGCGCGTGCTCCGCGCCCGTAATTGGAGATACTTTTGCAACGCGTCGATCGCCGGCCCGCCGAGCGCCGCCAGCCGCTCTTTCTTGCCCTTGCCACGCACCCGTACGACTTCACCAAGCACATCCACGTCGTCATCGTTGAGCTGGACGAGTTCGTGAATGCGCATCCCGGCGCTGTAAAGCGTTTCCAAGATCGCCTTGTCGCGCCACGCGGACAGCCTGTCTTTCGCGTCGCCGTTCACGGGCGCTTCCAACAGCGTTTCCACCTGCCGGATCGTCAGGAATTTCGGCAGTTTCTGCACTTTCTTCGGAAGGGTAAGCCCCACCACCGGGTTTTGTTTCACCCGCTCGGTGCGCACCAGCCATTTAAATAAACTCCGCAACGCCGACATCTTGAGATGAATCGTCGCCCGATCGAACTTCCGTTCGTTGAGGTAAACCAGATATCCACGGAGATGAAACGGATCGACCCTCCGCCAATCGCACTCCTGTTGGTACTTCTCCCCGAACCAGACGGCAAACGCCGCGATGTCGGCAGAATAATTGCGGAGAGTCAGCGTCGAGGCGTCGCGCTCGATGCGGAGGTAATTGAGAAACTCTTCGGTCAGCGCGTCCGTTACGCGGCCAACGGAGGCGCCAGTTTTTTGATGTTCTTGCACTTCGGATACGCCGAGCAGCCGAGAAATTCCCCGAAGCGTCCGCGGCGCTTCACCATCGGCGAGCCGCACTTCTCGCACTTCTCATCGGTCATGACCGGCTCTTCCTTGGGCGGAGGTGGCGGGGCTTTGTCTTTCAAGTTATCCGGCAACGGCTTCGCATTGCGGCATTTGGGGTACCCCGAGCACGCCAGAAATGGTCCGCGTCGGCTGTTGCGGATCAGCATCGGCGAACCGCACTTCTCGCACTTGATGTCAGTCGCTACCGGCTGCGGCTTCTCAATCACTGTGATCTTGCCTTCCGCATCCCGGCTAAACGATTTCGCGTTTTTGCACTCCGGATAGCCCGAGCACGCCAGGAATTCGCCGCGTTTGCCAGCCTTGATGACCATCGGCGAGCCGCACTTCTCGCACTTGATGCCCGTCTCTTCCTTTTCCACGACCTGAATGCTCCCGTCTTCGCCGCGTTTGAAGTTCTTCGTATTCTTGCACTTTGGGTACGCCGAGCAAGCCAGAAATTCACCGTTCTTGCCGCCCCGGATCATCAACATCTCGCCGCACAGTTCGCACTTGATGTCCGTCGGGATCGGCTTGGGCCGCACATCCTCCATGTTGTCCGTCGCGGCTTTCAACGTCGGCTCGAAATCCTTGTAGAAGTCGCCGAGCATGTGGTGCCACTCGACCTTCCCCTCCTCGATCTCGTCGAGCAACTCCTCCATTTGCGCCGTGAACTGCACATCCAGCAACTTCGCAAAGTGTTTGACGAGAACGTCGGTCGTGATCTCGCCAAGTTGCGTCGGCGAAAGACGGCCTTTCTCCTTTAGCACATACTGCCGCTTCTGGATTGTCGCAATCGTCGGGGCATACGTGCTCGGCCGGCCAATGCCCAGTTCTTCCAGGGCCTTCACCAGCGTCGCTTCGCTGAACCGCGGCGGCGGTTCCGTAAAATGTTGCTCGGAGTGGAGTTTGATCAACTGCAACCGCTCGCTCTCGCTCAACGGCGGCAACTTCTTGTTTTCTTCCTCCTCCGACGGCTTCTCGCTCTCGGCCTTCTTCTCCGCCTCTTCCTCAACACCGTAAATCTTCAGCCAGCCCGCGAACACCACCTCGGTCGCCGTCGCGCGAAACAGGAAAAACTTCGCTCCTCGACGCGCGTCAATATCAATGCTCGTTACCTTCATCTCGGCCGGCGTCATCTGGCTGGCGACAAACCGTTCCCAAATCAGTTTGTAGAGCCGGAACTGGTCGTGATCGAGATACGCCCGCACGCTGTCCGGCGTCCGGCGCACCGAGGTCGGACGGACTGCCTCGTGCGCTCCTTGCGCGTCCTTCTTCGACCTGTAAAAGTTCGGGGTTTCCGGCGCGTAGTCCGGTCCGATCGTATCACGAATGAACGCCAGCGCCTCCGCCTGCGCTTCCTTCGACACGTTGAACGAATCAGTACGCATGTACGTGATCAACCCGACCGAACCCTCGTCGCCGACGTCCATGCCTTCGTAGAGTTGCTGCGCGACCATCATCGTCTTCGACGTGCCCATGCCCAGCGCCTTCGACGCGGATTGCTGCAGGGTGCTCGTCGTGAACGGCGGCGGCGCGCTCCGCTTCTTCGGCTTGATATCGATCTTGGCGACCTTGTATTCGCATTGCTGCAAATCGGACAGAATCCCGTCCGCTTGCTCCTTGCTTCCAATAATGACGGTGTCCGCCTTCGCCTCGCCATTGGGTGACTTGACCTTCTTGTCTCCCACCTGGATCAGTCGCGCCAGGAAATGGTCCTTCGGATCGACCAGCTTCCGCAGTTCGGCCTCGACCGACCAATACTCCTGCGGCTTGAACGCGCGGATTTCGCGTTCGCGATCCACGACCAGTCGCACCGCAACGGATTGCACCCGGCCGGCACTCAGCCCGCGCGCCACGCGCTTGTTCAGCAACGGCGAAATCTTGTACCCGACAATGCGGTCGAGAATCCGTCGCGCCTGCTGCGAATCGACCAACTTCATATCCACCTGCCCCGGATGGTCAAAAGCGGCCCGCACCGCGTTCTTGGTAATCTCGTTGAATTGCACGCGGAAAAACTCCGGCCCGTTCTTCTTGCTCTTCAAAAGTTCCTGCAGATGCCAGGCGATTGCCTCGCCCTCACGATCCGGGTCGGACGCCAGATAAATCGTCTCGGCGTCTTTGGCAGCCGATTTGAGGTCGTTGACGACCTGGGTCTTCTTCTTGGAAACCTGATACGTCGGCTCGAAGTCCTTTTCGATCTCCACGCCAAATTTGCGTTCGGGCAGATCGCGCACGTGTCCCATGGACGCCTTCACGCTGAAGTCCGATCCCAAATACTTGTTGATCGTCTTCGCTTTCGCGGGAGACTCAACTATGACCAGTTTTTTCGCCATACATTTCTATTCTGTTGCCATCACGGCTTGAAGGCCGAGTTGCGCACGTACAACTTTCCCGGCAGTTGCCGCACCAGCCGTTTCATCTCCAACGACAATAAGGTTGCGGAAACACACGCCGTTGTCAAACCGCTCGCGCGAATGATCTCGTCGATGGCCGTTTCCTCCCGCCCCACCTGCGCCATCACTTTTTCCTCCATATCGCTCAACACCAGAGCAGGTTTGGTTCCTCCGCCCTCGGATGCGGCCTCCGCTGGCTCCGTGGCCCTTTTTGGCAACAGGTACTCAAATTCCCCGAGGATGTCCTCCACATCCTCGGTCAATTTTGCACCATCCTTGATCAATTTGTTCGTTCCCCTGGACAAAATTGAATCGGCCCGCCCCGGCACCGCGAACACCTGCCGCCCCTGCTCCGCCGCCTGGTTGGCCGTGATCAATGCCCCGCTTTTCAGGTTCGCCTCGACCACCACCGTGCCAATCGACCAACCGCTGATGATGCGGTTCCGCATCGGAAAGTTCTGCTTATCTGGCTTCACGCCGAACGGGAATTCCGTCACCACCGCCCCGCCCTTCTCGATAATCTCGTTCGCCAGTTTCTCGTTCTCCGCCGGATACACAATGTCAATACCGCAACCGATCACCGCCACCGTCCGCCCCTTCGCTTGCAGCGTCCCGGTGTGCGCCGCCGTATCGATTCCCCGCGCCAGGCCGCTCACCACGGTCACGCCGACGCGACCCAATTGATACGCCAGCTTTCGCGCCATGTCCTGCCCGTACAGCGTTGTCCGCCGCGAACCGACAACCGCAATCGCCAGTGCGTCACGCTCCGAAAGCGTCCCTTTTACATACAAGATGATCGGCGGGTCGTAAACTTCCCGCAGGTTCTTGGGATAGTCCGCGTCATCCCGCGTCACAACTTGCACGGCCGCTTTCTCGATCCGCGCCAACTCCCCATCCAGATCGACCTTCTCGCGCCAACTGATAATGCTTCGCGCGACCTCTTCTCCCACGCCCGCAACCTGCATCAGGTCGGCTTTCGTCGCCGACAGAATCGCCTGCGGCTCGTTAAAACGGTCCAGCAGCGCACGGACACGAATCGGTCCGACGCCGTCTACCATGTTGAGTGCGATGTAGGCTTCGCGCGAAGTCATACGCGCTTCCACCGCGGACAAAACCGCGACCTGTCTATGCCGCCGCCTTCTTGGCGCGACGCTTCCACTTGAATTCCATCTGCGGCTCTTTCAGCAACTCGTAATTCTTCAGCAGCCGCAATGTTTGCAGGAGATCCGATTTCTGGTAATTGCGATTCGTCGCCACGCTCGCAATCAACTCTTGCAGAATCGACCGAAACGCGATCACGCCGTCGACCCCCTTCGACCGCAACAACTCGATGCTTCGTTGTCGTGTCTTGTTGTCCCGTGGCAGCCCCGGCACGACCAACAGTTTTACCAACCCTTCACTCCCCACCAGCCGTTGCGCCTCGTCGACGGCCCGCTTCTCCACAAACCGGAAAATCTTCGGCTGATGTGCCAGCAGCCCCGGCGCGAAGATTTCCGTGTGCCAGCCCTTCACAGCCACGATCGCCCGCGACACCTGCGACAAAGTTTTCGACGTGATTTCGAATTCCGGCGGCATCGCCCCCGGCGGCGCTCCCGGGTTCAGCACTATCAAATCCACTTCTTCATCGGCGCTCTTCTGCCGCGTCTGCACGATGTATTTGCGCCGTTGGCACACGAGGAACCCGTGCAACTCGAAGAATTCACGGACAATGCCCTCGTCAACGGCAGACATCCACAGCCTCCGCAAAGTCCGCGTCTACAACCGCGTCCGAAACAACCGCCTCGCCCAGCCGCTTTAGCAGCACAAACCGCAGCCTGCCGTTGCGCGCCTTCTTGTCGAGCCGCGCTGCCGCCAACAACTGTTCCACCTTGAAACTGCCGCCGAGCCGCGTCGGCAAACCGCTGGCGGCAATCAAATCGCTCAGCCGCTTGGCCTCCGCTTCACTCAAGCCGGCCCGCTTTACCGACAGCCGCGCACCACAGCACATCCCCATCGAGATGGCTTCGCCGTGCAACAACCCCACATATTCCGACAGCGCTTCCATCGCGTGGCCCAGCGTGTGGCCAAAATTCAAGATCGCCCGCAGCCCCGACTCGCGCTCGTCCGCGCTGACCACCTCGGCCTTGATTTCGCAGCACCGCCGCACCACGTGGGTCACCGCCTCCGGACGGAGCGCCAGCACCGGCTTGTATTCCCGTTCCAACCATTCAAAGAATTCCGCGTCCCGAATCGCCCCGTGCTTGATCACTTCCGCGAAACCCGACCGCAATTCGCGCGCGGGCAGGGTCGCGAGTGTGTCGGTGTCCGCGAGAACGAGTTTGGGTTGGTAAAATGCGCCCACCAAATTCTTGCCCTGCGGCAGGTTCACACCCACTTTCCCGCCAACCGAACTGTCGACTTGCGCGAGCAAACTCGTCGGCATTTGCACGAGCGCCAGGCCGCGCAAATAGCTCGCCGCTACAAACCCGGCCAAATCTCCCACCACGCCGCCCCCGAGGGCGATGACAAAGGATTGTCGATCCAACCCCAGCGACGGGAGCTTCTCGAAAAGCCGATTGGCCTGGCGCAACGATTTCGACGCTTCACCCGCTGGCACGCTGAGAACCTCAACGGTGATCCCGCCTTTGGCGAGCGCCTCGCGCAGCGGACCGGCGTAGCGCGACTCGACGTTGGTGTCGGTAATGATCACGCCATGCTTGCCCAGCTTGAGCGGACGCAAATATTCCGCCGCTTGCGACAGCAATCCGCTCCCGATCAGAATATCATAGCTGCGCTCACCCAGGTCGACGCGCACCCGCTGGGGTGCCCCTTTGGCTTTGGATTCCATGGATTCGCGGGATTACAACCCGCCCCCCAGGGCTTGTCAACCTTGAATCGCCTCGGCCCTCACCCGGGCAACGCGTCGCGTCCGCTCCGTCACCTTGAACAAGTCGGCAATTCGGTGCCCGACGACCCACGCGATGCGACCGTCCGCCGCGCACACCAACGGTACCCGGCCACGCCGCCGCCGCGGTACTTTCTCGTCCACAAAGAAGTCCTGGAGCTTCTTCGCCTCGCTCATACCCAGCGGTTGGAACCGATCGCCGTTTTCCCACGTGCGCACGAACAACCCGTCCCCGAGCGCGTCGGCGTCAAACCGCTCGCCCTCTTCGCCGATCACGAATTTCACACCGAGTTCGCCGATCGTCGTTTCCCCGCATAAACTCAACGGCCACAGACCGCCGATCGGTTCCAGTTCGCTACGTTGGTCTTTCCGTAGCCACTCGTATTCGCGGTACACCACCAGTTCGTACGGCAGATCAACCTCCGCGCTGGGCGAATCCCCCAGCGCCGCATGACGGACCGCCTCGATTTGATCGAAGGTAAACCTCGGCCCGCTCTCGGCGTCGCCCCCGAGCCAGAACCGCAGCACGCGACGCTGGATGGCCACCGGACAGTTCGCCAGCGCCTTCACGTTGACCGCGTCGTTCTGGCAAACCGTCATGTAAAACCGCTGCGCGACGTGATGCAGGAGATAGAAATCCTCGTCGCGCAAGATTTCCGCGGTATGAAGCAGCACCTCGCGGATCGCGGGATTGAAGTCGCGTTCCAGCATCGGCAACAACTCATGGCGGATGCGATTGCGGGTGAACCGCGTGTCGGCGTTGGACGCGTCTTCCCGGTACTTCAGCCCCTGGGCACTCAGGTACTCCAGCACTTCTGTCCTCCGCACCTTCAACATCGGCCGGATTACCCGCAGCTTGCCGAGCTGGCGTTCGGGCCAGATGCCCACCAGTCCCGGCACGCCCGCGCCCCGCAATAATCGCAGCAGAAACGTTTCCACCTGATCGTCTGCCGTATGCGCCAGGGCCAGCTTCTGGATGCCCGTTTGCGCCGCAACCTTGGCGAAGAATTCATGGCGCGCACGACGGGCGCCGTCTTCATCGCCGGCCACTTTTCGCCACTCGATCGTATTCGGTAACCCGTATCGCACGGCCAAGTCGCGCACAAATTCCGCGTCCGCGTCGCTCGCCGGCCCGCGTAGTTGATGATTCAAGTGGCACACGTGCGGCCGCCAGCCGGATTTGACGAGTGTGTCCAGAAGGACCACGGAATCCGGTCCGCCGGACACACCAACGAGGAGTGCTTCGCCCGGCTCGAGCATTTTCGCCAGAGCCGCTTGAACTTTCAAGAGCATGACTTCTCTTTAGGAAGGCCGGATTTCTTTCAATCCGCCCATGTACGGCAGCAATGCCTCGGGCATTTTCACGCTTCCGTCGGCCTGCTGATAGGTCTCCAGCACCGCGACGTACAACCGCGCCAGCGCGGTGCCGCTGCCGTTGAGGATGTGCACGAATCGGTTCTTGCCGTCTGCGCCCTTGAACCGGATATTGGCCCGCCGCGCCTGGAAATCCTCGCAATTCGAGCAGCTCGATACTTCGAGATACGCATTCTGCCCCGGCGCCCACACTTCGATGTCGTACGTCTTGGCGCTGGCAAATCCCACGTCGCCCGTGCACAGCAGCACGACGCGATAATGCAACCCGAGCAATTGTAGCACGCGCTCGGCGTTGGCCGTCAGTTTCTCAAGTTCATCGTAGCTGGTCTCGGGCTTGACGAACTTGATCATCTCGACCTTGTCGAATTGATGGACGCGAATCATCCCGCGCGTCTGCTTCCCCGCCGCTCCCGCCTCGCGCCGGAAACACGGCGTGTACGCGCAATAATAAATCGGCAACTGGTCTTCCCGCAGAATTTCTTCCCGGTGGATGTTCGCCACCGGCACCTCGGCGGTCGGCGCGAGATACATGTCCTCGTCCCGCAGCCGATACATGTCCTCCTCGAACTTCGGCAATTGTCCCGTGCCAATCATCGCGTTGCGGTTGATCAGAAACGGCGGAAACACTTCCGTATACCCGTGCTGGCTCGTGTGCAGATCGAGCAGGAAATTGATCAGCGCCCGCTCCAGCCGCGCGCCCGCGCCCTTGTAGAGAATGAATCCGCTACCAGAGATCTTCGCCGCGCGCGCGAAATCCAAAATGCCCAGTTGTTCCCCGATGTCCCAATGCGCTTTCGGCGGAAACGCGAATTTCGGCGCTTCCCCCCACTTACGGATTTCGGGATTGTCGGCGGAATCCTTCCCGACCGCCACGCTTTCGTGCGGCAGGTTCGGAATCATTAGCAGGATCTCCTGCAACTTGGCGTCGATGCCCGCCACCTCGGCATCGATGGCTGAAACCCGCTCGCCCACTTGCTTCATCGCCGTCATCTGCGCGCTCGCGTCCTGCCCCTTCGACTTCAGCGCGCCGATTTCCTTGCTGACCTTGTTGCGCTCGGCCTTGAGGTTGTCGCCTTCCGCCAGCAACTTGCGCCGGTGTTCATCCAGCGCGGCAATTTCGGCGATGCGCGCCTCGTCGCCGCGTCCGCGCGTGGCCAGGCGTTCGCGCACAAAATCCGGTTTTTCCCGAATGAGTCTGATGTCGAGCATGGGAACGGATGATAAAGCGATGCGCCCGCGAGAGCAAGCGCGTCACGAACCGACAATACGTGGCACCGCCGCCAGGGCTTCCGCCAGTTTTTCGGGCTGTTTGCCGCCCGCCTGCGCTGTATCGGGCTTGCCGCCGCCGCCGCCGCCGCAAATCTTGGCAAGTTCCCCGACAATCTTGCCCGCGTGTTTGCCTTGCTTCACGAGATCGGGCGTCACGTAGCAAATGAGCGAGACTTTGCCATCCGAAACGCCGCCGAGAACGACAATGCCGCTGGTCAATTTCGTCTTCAGGACATCGACAACCGCGCGCAATAGGTTCGCATCCGCGTTTGGTATTTCGCTGACAAGCGGCACACCCGGTTCCGAAAGCGTTCGGGACCCCCTGAAGAGCAATTGTTCCGCGATGGCTGGTGCCTGCGATTGCATCACGGCCTGACGCTGTTTGGCCAGTTCCTTCTCCAATTCGCGCGCCTTCGCCTTCTCAGCTTCGGCTTGCTCTTGGCCAAGCTGCTTCTCGACGAACTCCTGGGCAAATTGTCCGCACGCCGCCTCGACGCGCCGAATCCCGGCCGCCACCGCCGATTCGCGCATGATCTTGAACAATCCGATCTCGCCCGTGGTCTTTGTGTGCGTTCCGCCGCACAGTTCCATCGAATAGCCGTCCAGCGCCTTGTCGTGCCCGCCGATCTGGACGATGCGCACAACATCGCCGTACTTGTCGCCGAAGAACTGCATGATGTTCGGTTTGCCGCGCACGTCCGCATACGGCATCTCGAACCAATACACCGCCGCGTTTTCCTTGATCCGCTCGTTCACCAGCTTCTCGATGTCGGCGATCTGCTGGTCGGACAAATGTTCCGGGTGATTGAAATCGAACCGCAACCGGTCCGGCGCCACCAGCGACCCCTTCTGCCGCGCATCCCGGCTCACCACCTCATGCAACGCCCAATGAAACAAATGCGTCACCGTGTGATGCCGCTGGATATTGGATCGCCGCACCGCATCTACCGCCGCCCGTACCCGCTGACCCTTTTCGAGAGGCGCGACGCTGCGATGCACAAACACATTCCCCTGCTTCTGTGTATCCAACACCTTCGCGGAACTGATCAATCCCGTGTCGCCTACCTGTCCGCCCATCTCAGCGTAGAACGGCGTCTTGTCGAGAATGACATCAAAAGACTTCTCCGCACCGGGCGACACGACTTCCACCACTGCTTCGATTTCGAGATTGTCGTAGCCAAGAAACTTCGTCGGCTCAACGTGCAGATTCTCCGTCTCAACCGTAACCACTGACTTCTTCTTATCGTGATCCTCACGTGCTCGCTGGCGCTGTTCTTCCATTAACTTCTCGAACCCAGCTACGTCCACGGCCAAGCCGCGTTCACGCGCCATTAGCTCAGTGAGGTCAAGTGGGAACCCATATGTATCGAAAAGCTCAAAAGCATACCTACCCGAGAATTGCGGCAGTGGAATACTTAGCTCAGTGAAGAACCAAGTGAAATCTTTCTCGACGTCTATTCTGTAATAGGGGGCTGATTCGGGACCGACACGACCGATAGTCGCCTGTTTATAGACAACATCGTGCCGAATCGATTTATCGGCTGTCGCAGACATAAGATAATAACCCACCGTCTCTTGAAGAAGCTGGTGAAATCGCTCAATCCCTCGATCCAGTGTCCGATTAAAACTCTCCTCCTCCGCTTTGAGGTTGGATTGGATCTTGGCTTTGTTGCGGCGCAATTCGGGGAAGACATCACCGAAGTTCGCCGCGACGACATCCACAAGCTTGTAGAAGAACGGCTCTCTGAAGCCGAGGTTGCGACCGTAGCGCACCGCGCGGCGGAGGATGCGGCGGAGAACGTAGCCGCGGCCTTCATTGGACGGCAGGATTCCGTCGGCAATCGCAAAACTCAGGCAACGGATATGGTCGGCGATGACGCGGAAGGCAATGTCCACCTTGCCCTGCTCGCCGGCGCTATCAGCCGGCAACGTGCTCGTGTACCTTTGGCCGCTGAGCTTTTCCAGTTCGCGGAAGATCGGCGAAAAGGCGTCTGTTTCATAATTGGAGACGCGGCGCGTGAAATCTGTGAAGCCCTTCGTGCATTGGATCATCGAACACACGCGCTCGAAGCCCATGCCGGTATCGACGTGTTTGGCGGGCAGTGGTTCGAATGTTCCGTTGGGCAGCGCATTGAACTGGATGAAGACAAGGTTCCAGATCTCGATGCATAGCGGACTGCCGGAATTAACCAGCTTGGCCCCGCCGTCGCCGTGGGGCGTAAGGTCGAGGCTGATTTCGCTGTTCGGGCCGCAGGGACCGGTGTCGGCCATCATCCAGAAATTATCTTTGCGATTGCCGGCGACGATGTGGTCGTCCGGCAAATATCGCTTCCACAAGTCGCGCGACTCGATGTCGGCAGGAGCCCTGTCGTCGCCGCCGAAATACGTCGCATACAGGCGCTCCCTCGGAAAATGCCAGCGCCTGACGACGAGTTCCCAGGCCCAGTCGATGGCTTCTTTCTTGAAGTAATCGCCAAAACTCCAGTTGCCGAGCATCTCGAAAAACGTGTGGTGATACGTGTCGAGGCCGACGTCTTCGAGGTCGTTGTGTTTGCCGCCGGCGCGGATGCACTTCTGCGTGTCCGCCGCGCGCGTGGGCGAACCGGGCACCGCGCCCGGCCATTTGTCCACGTCGGGCGCGCGCTGGCCGAGAAAGATCGGCACGAACTGGTTCATGCCCGCGTTGGTGAACAGCAGATTCGGCGCGTCGGGAAGCAGCGAACTCGACGGCACGATGGTATGCTGTTTCTCGCGGAAAAACTCCAGAAAGCTCCGGCGTATCTCGGCAGAGGTCATAACACTATAGTTTACAGGATTTGTCATTCTGAGCGAAGCGAAGAATCTCAGCCGTTACGGGAAAACAACAGAGACCCTTCGACAAGCTCAGGGTGACAGCCTAAAAGGGGACGGTTACTCGGTGCCGCCAATGCGCTTGCCGAGGCTCGCGCCATCGCTGATTTTCTGTCGTACCGAGGCGATGATCGCATCGAGCATTTTTCCGTTCTCGCGCAGGAAATCCTTGGCGGATTCGCGGCCCTGGCCGATTTGCTGGCCGTCGAACGCCAACCACGAGCCTTTCTTCTCAATCACGCCGAGATCGGTCGCCACGTCGATGACCGAGCCTTCCTTGGCGATGCCGACGTCGTACATGATGTCGAACTCGGCCTCGGCGAACGGCGGGGCCACCTTGTTTTTCACGACCTTGGCCCGCACATGGCTGCCGACGACCTTGCCCGCGGGATCCTTGATGACGTTGACCCGGCGCATGTCGATGCGCACGCTGGAATAAAACTTCAACGCGCGCCCGCCCGGCGTCGTCTCGGGACTGCCGAACATCACGCCGATTTTTTCGCGGATTTGGTTGGTGAAAATACACGCCGTCTTCGCCTTGTGAATGCACGAGGTCAGTTTGCGCATTGCCTGGCTCATCAACCGCGCCTGCGCCCCGACCGTGGCATCGCCCATCTGGCCTTCCAATTCCTGGCGCGGCACGAGCGCGGCGACGGAATCGATGACGACCACGTCCACGGCGTTGCTGCGGATGAGCGTTTCGGTGATCGTCAGCGCTTCTTCACCGCTGTCAGGCTGGCTGATGAGCAAATCATCGAGATTCACGCCGATCCGTTTGGCATAGGAGGGATCGACCGCGTGCTCGACATCGACAAACGCGGCCAACCCACCCGCCCGCTGCGCGTTGGCGATCACGCTGAGCATCAGCGTCGTTTTGCCGCTGCTCTCCGGGCCGAACACTTCGGTAATGCGCCCCCGCGGAATGCCGCCCACGCCGAGCGCGAGGTCGAGCGACAACGCGCCTGTGGGAATCACGGGAATGTTCACCCGCGCGGTCTCGTCACCGAAGCGCATGATCGAGCCGGAACCGTATTGTTTCTCGATGGCCGCGAGCGCCGCCTGGAGGTTCTTGTCCTTTAGCGCGCTGGCCTTGGTGGCGGCGTCTTTTTCCTTGGTTTCCACTTTTGCGGCCTCATCTTTTGCGGGCATGGCGAAGTCTCCTGTTAATTCGGCACTCCCAGTGCGTGTGTCGAAAGTTTACTGTAAATCGAACCTTCGGGATGAAGCTGGCTCTCAAATAGATGGATGGCCTCCACCCGCAACGTCCCGAACGCCGTATTCTTAAGGGATTCGACGGCCCTTGTCAACGCAACGTCCGGGCGCGGTATCTTGATGCGCCCGAGTGTCAGATGGGCCGAAAACTCGCGGTGTTCGGGCTCGAAGCCCAGCGGCTGCATCGCCGCTTGTACCGACCCTGCGAGCGCCTTCAGTCGGCCGTCGACATCATCGCAGCCAACCCAGATGACACGCGCCCGGTTTTCGTTGGGAAAGGCTCCCGCGCCATGAACCGACAGGTCAAATGGCGGATGCTCCCCCGCCACGGATTGCAGCCCGGCTTTGATTGTATCGACAATCGTCTCCTCGATGTAACCGAGGAACTGCAACGTCATGTGAAGGTTGTCGATCTTCGTCCATGAGATTTTCACGCCGACATGCGCCCGCTTCAGCCGTGCCTGGGCCTCCTCAATGGCGGCGCGAACATCGTCCGGTATCTCGATGGCAATGAACGCGCGGATCATTGTTTGAGAAGCTCACGCCTCACGGTGTCGAGGGCGTATTGGGACACGAAGAATTTGAAGGTTTCGCGATCGAAGGCCAGGATGTGGCGACGGACGTCGGTGCGGTCGGGCGTTGCGAAGCCGATGTAGACGAGGCCGACCGGTTTGTCCGGCGTGCCGCCGGTCGGACCCGCAATACCCGTGGTGCTGATGCCGAAATCCGTCCCGCTACTCGTGCGAATGCCTCCGGCCATCTCGCGGGCGACTTCCTCGCTCACCGCGCCGTGAGCCTTCAAGGTTTCTTCCCGCACACCGAGCAACCGCACCTTCGACTCATTGGAATAAGTGACGCAACCACTGATGAACACGTCACTGGACCCGCTGACGTTGGTGATTCGATTGGCAATCATCCCGCCCGTGCAGGACTCGGCGACGGCAATGGTCTTGCGTGCGTCGGTCAGCATCTTGACCACGACCTCTTCGAGGCGGGCGTCAGCAATCCCGTAGATGTGATCGCCCAAAGCGGCCCGGATTCGTTTCTCCGCCTCATCGGCAGTCGATTTGAGATGCGAGATAATCCGCACCTCGACCTCGCCCATCTTCGCGCTATAACCGAGTTCGATGTCCTTCCAATCGGCCAGTGGCGGGGCGACTTTTTCTTCGACGATGGACTCCGCCAAGCCGACGACCTTGAACGTGCGGCAATCGAAACGCGCTTGCGCGCCAAAATGTTTTTCCAACACCGGCAGGACATACTCGTCAAACATCGGTTTCAACTCCCGTGGCGGACCGGGCAGCAAGAGAACCAGTTTGCCGTCGTGATCTAACGCCAGGCCCGGGGCGGTGCCATTCCGATTGGGCAACACCTGCGCGCCGACCGGCACCAGCGCCTGGACATAAATCGATTCCGGGAGATGGATCCCCCGTTTGCGAATGCGCTCTTTGATGTGATCGGCCACTCCCTCGTCGCGAACGAGTTTCCGCCCGAGCAATTCGGCAACGACATCGCGCGTAAAATCATCGGAAGTCGGGCCGAGACCACCCGTAAGAATGAGGACATCGCTGCGGGCCAACGCTTCCTCGATCGCCGCGCGCATTTCCGAGCGATCATCGGCGACGGTGACCTGGCGGTCGAGCCGCAACCCGATGCCGGCCAGTTGGCGGGCGATGTACGTAAGGTGCGTGTTGACCGTGAATCCCAGCATCAACTCGCTGCCGGTATTGATAAGTTCCACCCTCACGACGGCGAGCCTAGCCAAGCGGTCCCGCAAAGTCAAACGACGGGCACGGTCGTAAGAAAGAAAAGCTTCCAAACCTTCCAAACCTTCCAAAGTGCAGTCACGCCTTTTTCAGAAGTATGAGAGGGTTTGGGTATGACGACGACAAACGGTGATCGGAAACTGGAAGGGGCGGGGGGTGGGGCGATGGCGCAGGTCCGACCGAGACAGCGGGATTTTGTGGCGGCGTTGCCGGAGCCGGTTCGGGTGGAGATTAATTGCATGTTGCGCGACGGCTGGCGGCAGGATGCGATCGTGGACTGGCTGTTCGGTCAGACGGCGGATCGGGACGTTCCCGAGCATCGGCTGAAGAAGGGGGAGCGGTACGGGTTGATCTGGCTGCGGAAGGCTCGCGACGAGCGGGTGGCCCGGGTGAATTGTCGGACGGTGATCGGGCGGTGGTGGCGCGGGCCGTACCGGGACTGGCTGGCGCTGCAACCCAAACCGTTCGTGCGACCGACTACGCCGAAAGCGGTCAAGATCGCGTTTCGGGCGCTGGCGGAAGAGCTCAAGGACAATCGCAAAGCCATGAATCTGCTGGCCCGACTGCGTCGGGCGGTACGCCGGGCCATGCAACGCCAACGGGAGGAGGTAGACGCCATGCGGTGGTGGAGGGGGTGAGCGGATGGATTGTGGCCGTTAGCCGAATCGCTCCTGCATCACGTGTCAGGAGTCGACCCCGTTTAGATGGTGAGACCTGAGCTCGTGTTGCTCTCGGATGATATGTCGCTAAGCGACATATCATATGTCGACATATCATATGGTGGCAGGGCAGGCGCTAGAGTACTCTGACCGAGAAATGGACAAAGAACACGAAGCAGATTGGATAAGCCCCTCGTCGGACTCGGGACAGGCGGAAAGTGGGGAGGCGGCGATGAAATGGTTTATGTTGAGACCTGACACCGTGGCACCGCGTGTCAAGAGTCGACCTCATTTACTGTCCGGCATTAGCCACAGATGCGCACGGATGTTCACGAATTTGGTGCGGAGCGTCCGCCTTCGCGCGGGGCGCTACGGCGGGACAGGGGGGACGATGCGACACGAGGGTTCTCCGTTGTGAGGCGGACGGGGGGAGTCGCCCGCGTTTGGTACATCTGCGGCTGACGCGGATCACTGCAAGCGCAGGGCAGTCATTGTTCAGGGCAATGTAAATCTGCCGCAGGAGATTTCCGATGTACGCCTTCTTCGGATTGGGTTTTCTAAAGAGTTCGCCATTGTCATGCGGGAACCTGCCTATCCAATCGGGCATTTGCCGCTGAATTGTGGGTGGGAAGTATTGGACTTCATTATAGTCTTCCGAATTCCAAGTTGTTTGTCGCATGACCACGTCGTCGCAACCCAGACATTTCAAAAGTTCGTTTGTGATGCTCCATTTGATCCCCAAGCCCATCTCTTCGTCAATCATCTCAGTCCCTTTCTCTTCATGGGAAAAAAGGACTTGGTGATTAGTTTCACGCAAGCACCTGTTGCAATGGGCTTTGACCGCTTTGGATTCTTCTGTCATTGCGGAGATTGAACCGCATTCACGCTTCCCCCACACTCACAGCCTGCTCAACCAACTACTCAAAGACCCAGCATCCCGGCCCACATGAAAAACGCCGCTACAGGAACGACCGCAAGCGGGGACGCTCGCACTACCAACCACGAGGCAGGCACGGGAGGTCGTCGCGACCGACCGAGGAGGACAAACACGTCCCTCGGAGGCGGAGGATGGCGGTTATGTTGTCTGACGCGATTTCCAGTAGCCGGGTTCTCTGCTGGCGTGCATGACGGCCCAAATCCACAGCTTGTGTTCCTGCACTTCGTAATAGATGAGGAACGGGAAGCGCTTGGTCATCATGGTGCGGACGCCGGCCTCCTCGGGTGAGCCGATTCGCGGGAAGAGGCACAATAAGTCGATGGTGCGCAGGACGTCGTCGGCGAACGCGGCCCCCAGACCGTCTTGTTTGGTCTCGTACCAAACGATTTCCGCTTTGAATTCTGCGAGTGCTTGCGGATGGAAGACGAATTCCATTAGCCGAAGAGGGCCTGGATCTCGCGCACGACCTGCGCGGCTTCGATGCCGTGGGTCTTTCCGTTGAGGATGTCGGCACGGCGGCGCATGACTTCGGCCAGTTGCTGCTTCTTGATGGCCGGCGGTACTTGCGAGACCAAGTTGCCGACGAGTTTTTCCGCGAGAAGCTCCTGGTCGTTGACGGGTAGCGCCAGGGCGTTCCTGGCGACCTCATCGAGCTTGGCTTTCATGTAGGTTAGTCTACGCGAGATTGGGTGTTTCTCAAGCCCTATCGGCGGTGACCGAGTAAGTACGCGGCTTTTTTTGACGGCGGTGAGGATGGGGGCAGTGGCGGCGCGGCAAAGCGGTGACCCATTCGGCAGGCTCAGGGCAGGCTAGTCACCGCAGTCCAAAGGGCGGGGAAGGCGCGGCCACGCGGAAGCGTGGCCGAGGGGCGCGCGTGTGGATGGACGCGCGTGATAGGTGATGGGCGACCATTTTGAACGGGCGGGAGGCCCGTGCAACGGCGCATCATTTGCTGGGAAGAAACTCTTTCGGGAAGTTTACCGGGCGGTAGTTCGGATCACCAAGCGTACCACCGACCTTGTATTCGAGAAGCACCTTGAAAAGATCCGAAACGATGTCGATTCCCGGCCAGGCGCGGAGGAACTGCGCCTGCACGCGGAAGTCCATCTTGCCGTCAAACCCGAGCTGGCCGCGGGCATTGGCTGTGAATGCGCCGGCGGAGACTTCCATGTCGTCGGTGTGAACCGCCTGATCGGCAATGGCAAAGGTGCATTGGCAGCGAGTCGCCTTCGTATTCCCCAGAGCTCGTGAGAAAATCCCGAACAAGGGCGCTTGCCAGAGGACCCCGTTCGTGACGGAAAGGCTGCCTTTCCCCTGCAAGGCGTCCAGATCCGCCCCGCGCCCGTTGATCGTCGCCTGTCCACTTATCAATCCTGTGACTTTGCTCTCGCGGTCTTCGATGGCACTGAGTATCGAGTTGACATCAGAACTATCGACGGAAAAATCAAAGTTGTACGTCGGGTCCGTCCGCGAGAAGGCGAAGTCCGCGCGACCACGGAGCTTCCCGCCATAGAAATCTGCGTCGAAGTTGTTGATCTGCAAGGTGTTGTTTGTGAAAACGAGCGCCGCTTGAGCCCGCGCGGCGGTAAGTTTCCAATACGAGAAACCTTCGTTGATTACATGCGCGGACCACGCGGTTCCATAAGGGTTGTCGAAGTCGATCAGACCGCGGGCGCTGGCATCGGTCCGCGGTCCAAACCGATAGGGCGCCATTACTTTTGCCGCCTGTTCACCGAGGAGACCCGCCATTTCCGAAACGTTGGCCTTGGCGGCCATGTCGAAGCTGACGCGGTGGGCGTTGAAGTCGGCAAAGATCGTGCCGCGTGCGTCTCCCTCGCGGCGCCTCAACACCAAGTCCTGCACGTCGAGTTGACTTCGCCGGAGTCGGAGCTTCCCCGAGGCGCCTTCCAGTCCGACGCCGCGGTAACTGCATCGGTCCGCCGTAACAAGGGCATCATACGCGAAAGCGTCCGGGTCGACAAAATCCCCGCTCACCTTGGCCACGATGTGCGGCGGCGTTGCGAACCAGGCCGGCTCGACAATCTGTCGGACATTACCGACCATCAAAGGCAGGAGCTTGGTGGGGTCCACCGTGCTATCGAGCTCGTAATCAAAATCGCTGCTTTCAATATTGTAATTGCCGTGACCGACGACCCGACCTTCGGGCGTCACAACCTCGACGTCGTTCAACCTGACCTGCGGTCCACGGTCCTCGAAGCCGAACTTGATGGAACGGAATTCGACTCCACGAAAATTTAGCCCTTCGGATTCAATCGTGCCGGTCAATTCGGGCAGGCTGCCAGTTTCCGGGTTCAGACGGTAGTGGGCCGTGATCTTCGGATTGTTCTCCACGCGCAAGTCGCGGAGGACCGGCCGGGCGTTCTCAATAAACAGGGGAATGATGGCCGCGGGATCGGTGCTGCTGGAAAACGTCACGTCGAATTGGCCCATCGCGATGTCGTAGCGGCCCTGAACGGCGACATCACCCCCGTAGAGAGTGGCGTCACAGTGACGCACGATAATCGCGCCGTCGCGCATTTCGACGTCGACGGCCACCGAATCAACCAGCAGGTCACGGTATTGCAGGTGATTGCCATGAAACCGCGCGGTCACCTGACTGGCCAGAGGCTGACTCAAATCGAGATTGAAATCCAAATGCAGGTCCGGAGGTTCCGTCACTTGAATCCGGTTCAGTTCGCGCACCGCTTTCGTGAGAAACAGAAACTGACCTTGATTTGCGAGTGGTTGCGGAGCCGCTGACGACGCCGTCGCTGGCGGCGGCGCACCGCGCAGGATAAAACCCGACACGTTCAAGCGAATGCCACAGTAGACACCCGTGAGTCTGTCCACGCGGACCGAGCCGTCGTCGTTCAATTCAAAGGTGGCATAGGCATCGGACGCGGTAAACTTGGCCGGGCCATTTTCGTCGGGAGGCGTCGGCACCGTGACCCTGGCGTTGGCAATATGAATGGCCTGAATCGGGTTCTGTTTGTGAATCAGCCGCCGCAGGTTGAACCGCAGTTCGAGTTCGTCGATTTGCGCCAGTGGTTGCTCGGGAGCTCTGGCATCCGCGAACGTTGCTTCCGAAGCCACGAACCCACGGAACAGGTCCAGCCGGACGGAGCCGAATTGCGCCGCGTAGCCTGCCTTACGAAGCTGTCCGATCAGGGCTTCCTTCAGGAAATCCGGGAATCCATAGAAGTGCAGGTAGCCGAGCGATAGCACAGAAAGCACCACCAGCACGATCATGAACCGGACCAACAAACGGAACAGAACCTTCACGTACCGGATTCTTAAGCTCACGGTCTCGGCCCGTCAACGTGATTCCCCTGAAATTCGGGCCGTCACTGTCCGTGCTTGTGCCACAGAGCTCGGGGATCGGCGGTCAAGATCACAAAGACTCGCGCGACCCTCACGGTTTCGGCGTGGCATTCGGCGAAGGCGGCGCGATCGCCTCCGCTGCGGGGGAACTTGCTGCTGGAGGCGCGTTGGTTGTTGGAACCGTCGCTGTCGCCTGTCCAGATGGCGTGACAACATTTCTCATCAGCGTATTGGCGCCGCTGGTCCAAATCGTGAAGACCACTGCCGGCTCGCTCCACAGCGCGTACTGACTGTTGGGGTCTTGCAATCTGCCCAGCGCCAGAGAGTACGTCCGATCGCCGGCCCTCGCGGTAATCGTCACCTCCGGCTGATCGAGTCCGTACTCCGCCAGGTTGTCCCGACCCTCGCGGACGAACTGTTCCGCTCGCAGCGCACCCCACTCGTCCAATAGATGTTGCAACGCGTCGTTGTCGAGAATCCCCTGCGCCGGCTCCACGAGCTTCCATTTTTTGTCCGCCCCGCGCTCGACGACCACCTTCCCCGCCGTTCCTTCGATCACCAGCTTCGTGATCTCCTCCGGCGACCCGTCGGTCAGACGATGGGAACGCAGTGCCAGATAGTTCGACGGCAACCACGAGATGATGTTGGTATCAACCCCATAGACAAATGGCTCGTCGGCGCGCTTCACGAAGCGAATCGTATTGGATGCGTCCGCCGAGCCCACGAGCAATTGGGCAATGGTGTTGGTCCCTCCGCCGCGCAGGCTAACGGTGGCCACGGGCGCAGCCAGTCCGTATTTATCCAAATCGGTGGCAACATCGGCCGCGAATTGACTGGCGTTCAGGTCGCTGAGATGACTCAACAACTGTTCCACGGCTGTTTCCTCCGCAGCCACCATGACGGGAGCCGCGATTGTCCAGGCCGAATTGGTCTGCAGGAGGGCAATCTCGTCCGTGCCGTGGAGTAACTCGATCCCGCGGACATCGTCCCCGGAAAATGCGAGTACCCGGGGATCGCGTAAATCATTGGCTTGCACCGCGAATTTCTGCGCAGTCGTCGACGGCACGGTGTAAATCGAATCCGTGCTCTTGAGTTTCGCATACAACTTTCCGGCGTCGTTCGTCAGCGCACGTCCGAGTACAAGCGTCTTGCCCGATTCACCGGTCCAGACGGTGATCTCCCGTTCCGGCTCGTCGAGCTGGTACGTGTGAACATCCCGCGGATCTTCACTGACAAAATCCGCCACACGCAGTTCATTCAAATCGGCGAGCAACTCACTGACTTTGCGTTGATCCGCGCGCGCGGCCAATGGATGGGTCAACGCCCAACGCGGTTCCGCGTTCGTCGCCGCGCTTGACTTGGCCACCTCGATGTCGCGGTCAGCGCTTTTGATCTCGATACGCGTGGCTGAGGCGGGAAGAAAATCGATCACCGTGCGGTCACGCAAATCATCGAGGGATCGATTCAGGCGGTCGTAGATCGATTTGGGTGCGATGAGCACGTTCTCGCTGCCGTGCACCTGGACGTAGACGGCGTCTTTCGTCGGGGTCTCGTTGCCGACGAGCAGCACGATGGGCTGTTTCTTACCCTGTAGCGTGAGGCGGATACGCGGGTTCCGCAGTCCGAAACCTTCGAAGGCCGCGCTTTTCAATTCTTTACCGGTGATCGTACGGTTGCGTTCCGCGAATTCCAGTTCATCCAGGATCGAACTGATGGTGCTGTAGTTGGCGCGGACCTTCAACGGCTGCTCGATCCGCCATTGATCGGCAGCCTTCTCCAGCGCATAGACCCGGTTGGTCAACTCGATCGTGATCGCGTGAATGTCCTTTGACTGGAAATCGAGGACGCGCTGGCTCTTCGTCTGTGCTTCCTCGGTGGACGTGCCGCGGAAATAATCCAGCGCGACAACACCGCCGAACACCAACGCGATCAAGACCAGAACCAGGGTCGTACGCGGTTTCATATCAATGCCTTTGCCATGGTTGGTGTCGCCAATCGCCAGCGGTCGTCACTTCCGTCGCCCCAACCAAACCATCAACCCGATGATCGCCACGGCCAGCGGCATGCCGCCCATGACCAGAATGTACACGGCCATCTGCTGGTGTGGGGACATATCGAGTCGAAATTCCTCGGGCGTTTTGGGACTGACAGCCACCAACTGCTCGCGCTGAAGCAGCCAGTTCAACGAGTTCATAAAAAAGTCCAGGTTGCCACCCGCGAGATCGCTGTTGTCCACAAACCGCGACGTGCCCACCACGACCATGCGCGTGACACCAATACCCACGTCCACTCCCTGTGGCTTGCTGGTTTCCACCGCCGCTGCCAGCGGCAGCGGCCCCGCAATGTCCGTCGCTGGATTAAACGACACGTGCTCCGTGTCCGGGTTCGTCTCCCCCCAATACTCGGCTCCCGCCTTGACCAACTCGGTCACCCGCGGCCGGTCCGCCGTCCCACTCTCGGGCTGTTGCACGCGGCGAACCGAGCGCGCATATGGAAATTCCGTGTTCGTGTCGGCCAGCTTGGCCGTAATCGGATGCGCGGCGTAGTCGGCGCCCACCGCATTGACGTTCAACAATTCCTGCCCGAGCAACACGCCCGCCTTGCTCATCACCAGGTCGTCGTCCACCTGCACCCCCCAGCGCCGCAAGAACGCTTCCAAACCGCTCTGACTTCGCGGATCGAGCATGATCAACAGGCGCCCCTTGTTCTTGCCGTACTGCTCCAGGGCGTCCAACTCCATTTGTGAAAATGCTTTGCGCGGCCCCGCGATCACGATCGCGCCCGCATCGGTCGGCAGCGCCTGCTTTTCCTGCAGGTTCCACTTCTCGACCGTGATATTGTCACGTTTGATATAGCGTGCGACCTCCGAATAGCCGTTGGCCTGGTCGAAATCCTCCGGGTCGCGTTCGCCGTGCCCGGTGAGGAAATACACCTTGGGCGACGCTTCTTCGGTCACCGTCTGGATCGCCGCCAGAAACAGGCCCTCGCCCTTGAACGCTTTCACCCGCGGCTCCTCTCCCATCTCCGCCTGACCGCGGTCGAGATCGACCATATCATCGAGACTGACGTATTTGTGATGGCTGCCGCTGGCGAAGATGACGACGTCGGGCGAATCCAAATTGTATTGCGTCACGAGTTGCTGTGCGCGCGCCAGATCGCGTTGTGGGTCGACGTACTCGACCCGCAACTTGTCCTTGCCATAAAACTGAAATTCCTTCAGCAGGTTGCGCACGTCCTCAAGGACTTTCTGGACATATTCCTGACGACCGGACTCCGGCAGGAACACGACCACATCCACAGGCTCCTTCAAGCTCCCGACCATTTGTTTGGTCTTCTCCGACAGCTTGTAGTAACCTGACTTGGTCCAGTCGAAGCGCAGGTAATGTCGCGAGGTCAACCAGTTGACCATCACCATCAGTGCCAGCACCGCTACAATCTGCACGAGCACATTCGCGCCGATGACCAGCCGCCGGTGCCGCAGTGTCGGGGGTTTCTGATCGGGTTTTGAGGAGTCGCTGGTCACCGCGGTCATCTCCATTTCCTCGATTCAACCACGCGCGTCGTGATAAACAACGCCAGGACGGTGCCGCTCAGATACAAGACCACCGGACGCACATCCACGATGCCGCGCTCGAAATCCTCCATCTGGTCGAATGCCGACACGGCATGAAACACCTTGCCGAGCGGCCCGGTGGGAAACAGGAACGTCAGCCAGTTCAATACGATCAGCATCATGAACACGACCGCAAAGGACATGAGTGCGGCGGCGACCTGGCTCTTGGTCATCGAGGACGCCAACAAGCCGACGGCGATGAAGAATTGCCCGATGACAATCACGCCGAGATACCCGCTGAAAATCGGGCCCAAATCGAGCATCGTCTCGCTGCTGGAAAAATGCCGCACAATCAGGACGTAAAAACCTGTCAGTGCCCACATCATCGCATACAGCACAACCGCGCCGAGATACTTGGCCAATACGACTTCAAAATCCGTGACCGGCGCGGTCATGAGCATCTCCAGCGTGCCCGCGCGCTTTTCTTCCGCCAACAGTCGCATGGTGATCATCGGCACAACCACGAGCGACGGCAGCCAGAACATGCTGAACAGGATCTTCATGGCCGTCATCTGGGTCGGGCCGGTATTGAGGTAGCGAATCACCACCGCAAACGTCACGCCCATCACCAGCAGGAAAAACATGAGCGCCACGTACCCCAGCACCGAGGCAAAATACGCGTTCAATTCCCGTCGCAACAGTGGCGGCACATTCGTCATCGCAGCACGCTCCGGCCTTGTTCGCGCCGTTCCTCTTCGGCCTCGTCTTCCTCATGCGTGATTTGCACGAAGATGTCTTCCAACGTCGTCCGCGACCGCGTCAATTCCCGCAGCGTCCACCCATTGCTTGCCACCGCCTGATAAACCTTCTCGCGCGGGTCGGTGCCCGGCCTGGGCGTCAACGTCACCCGCACAAAGCCGTCCTCGTTCAACTTCGCCTCGATCGATTCCACATTCTCGACCGCGCGGAGTTTGGCCTGCACTTCCGAGCCGGGGCCGCGGACTTCCACCTGGATCAATCCGCCGGCGTTCAGCGTTTTCGTCAGGCTCTCGGGCGTGTCCGAAGCAAGGATGCGACCATGGTGAATGATGATGACGCGGTTACAGGTCATCTCCACTTCGGGCAGGATATGGGTCGACAGCAAAATGGTATGCCGTTTGCCGAGGTCTTTGATGAGCTGGCGCACCTGACGGATTTGCACGGGGTCGAGGCCGATGGTCGGCTCGTCCAGAATCAACAGGTCAGGCTCGGCCAATAGCGCGTCGGCCAAGCCAACGCGTTGCCGATACCCTTTCGAGAGATGTCCGATAATCCGATGCGACACGTCCTTGATCCCCGTCAACTCCATGACTTCCGGGATGCGTTCCTGGCGCTCCGAGCGCGGCAGTCGTTTGAGCTTGGCGCGGAACTTCAGGTACTCGCTCACCCGCATGTCCGTGTACAACGGGTTGTTTTCCGGCATGTACCCGACCCGTTCCCGGACTTCCAGCGAGTGCTCAAAGACGTCCAGTCCCGCCACCTGGACCCGTCCCGACGAGGCGGGAATGAAACCGGTCAGGATCCGCATCGTCGTGCTCTTGCCCGCGCCGTTCGGCCCGAGAAACCCGACGATTTCGCCGCGTTGCACTTCAAACGAAACGCCGTTGAGCGCGGTCGCGCCCGCGTAACGCTTCGTCAGGTCTTCCACTTTGATCATCGGTTGCATGACAGTACGAGACAGCCGCTTAAAACCCTTGTTGCAACTTCCTCCTTTACGTCGTCCATCGGGAAAGTGCGTGTGTTTCTAGCACAACGCCATAGACATTGGCAAGCGGTCGAATGTTCAACCACGGATTGGCCGAATTGGGCACAAACAAAACACGGACGGGCAAGGCGCCCGTCCGTGCGCGGTTGGCATCACGTTGGGGAGTCGATCACTTCTGCACTTGTTCGCTGCGGGGCCAGACCGGTTGCGGGAACTGCCAAATCTTGACGGTGCCGTCGGCGCTGGCGCTGGCGACAAACCGGCCGCCGGGGCTGACGGCCACGCCTGTCACCGCCCCGGTATGCCCGGTAAACGAGCGGACTTCGGTCCCGGTGGTCACGTCCCAAACTTTGACCGTCCGATCCTCGCTGCCGCTGACCGCAAACCGTCCGTCGCGGGTGAACGCCACGCTCCGCACCGTTTGGCTGTGTCCCTTGAGCTGTTCCACTTCATGGCCGCTGTCCAGATTCCAGATGCGGACCATCTTGTCTTTGCCGCCACTCAATCCAAATTGTCCATCGGGACTGAACGCCACGCACGTCACCGCCGCAAACCCGTTGCGAAACGTCCGCGTTTCCTGTCCCTTCGACACGTCCCACAATTTCAGGGAATCGTCCTCACTCCCGCTCAGGGAGGAATCGCCCGTGGGACTGAACGCCACGCTCGTCACGTACCAACCGTGTCCGACAAACGCGCGCACCAACTCCAGTCTGGGCACACTCCACAGTTTCACCTGATCGTCATCGGCGGCGCTCGCGACAAATTTTCCATCCGCACTGAAAGCGACGCCGGCGATCTTCCAAGCGAGTCCGTCCGTCGCACGCAATTCGCGTCCCGACGCGACGTCCCATAACCGCAGGGTGCTGTCGATGCTGCCGCTGACGGCCATGGTCCCGTCCGGGCTGAACGCCACACTCGTGACGCCGGCCTTATGTCCGGTAAATGTGCGCGCTTCCCGGCCCGTCGCCGTCTCCCATAGCTTCAATGTGCCGTCGTCTCCGCCGCTGAGCACATAGGCGCCATCCGGACTGTAGGCGACGCTCGTCACCGCGCCCTTGTGTCCCGCGAGCGAACGGATTTCGCCGCCATATACGGCGGAAACCCGGTCGAGCAATTTTTTCGTTCGTTGCTGGTTCGGGATCAGGTCGTCCACGCGGTTCGCCAACTGTCGGGCGGTGTCGTAATCCTTCAGTTCCAGCGCGCGCTCGGCGTTGGCGAGCAACGGCGCGGCTTCTTCCCAGTCGATCTCGTTCATCAACGCCCGCGATCGGGCGCAGCGGGCGATCGCGCGGGCCTGGTCGATTTTTCCCTGGCGGACCATCTCCATCGTGGCGGCAGTCAATTCACGCAAGACGCCCGGCTGGGTGATGAGCAGATCCAGCGCGTGTTGACCGCCCATGTCGGCGGGACCCATGGGCAATTTCTGATCGTGGACTTCCGCGGCGTCGGCCACCCACAGATGTGGACCCTCCTGGGCGACGACAAAGTGCGGGGCGCCCACCTGTTTGACGAGCAGCCGGCCATCCTGCTTGGTTTTCACCACGCTCATCCCCCTGGGCAGGGTGAGGGTGTTGAAAAAATCGCTGTACACCGTCTCCGAGATACTGTTCTTGAGGTCCTGCTGCAATGCCAGTGTGCCGAGTGCTTTGGCGACCGCGGCTTCGTCGACGACCTTGACCGGGACACCGCCGGCTGGCCCGTCGAATGTTCGGAGAGTGATTTCGACCGGTCCCGTGAGTTCTTCGACCTTCTGCTGTACGCAGCCAAAAACGCACAGCGCGACACACAGAGACACCAATATCCTGATTCGCTGGCTCATCCCCATTATATAGAGCAACGGATGTGCCAATACGGGCCGCCGGTGCGGCTTTTTTACTAGCCACGAATGGGGCGCGAATTCGGATTCACCACCCTTCGGCTACGCTGAGGGCAGGCTCCGGGCACGAAGCACACGAAGGGGGTAGGCGTCGACCCGAACCACAATACATGGCAGTGCCATGTATCATGGCGGGCTGGGACGGGTTGCGTTTTGAGTGATTCTCCTGCCTGCTGTGAGCGCATGAAGGCAACCAAACAGTTCACAGCGATCATTCAGCAAGAGGGCAGGTATTTCGTGGCGCTGTGTCCCGAGTTGGATGTGGCGAGCCAAGGGCGAAATGTCGAGGAAGCGCGGCGGAACATGGTCGAGGCGGTGGAGCTGTTTTTGGAGGAGGCGTCGCCGGCGGAGATCAAGCAGCGGCTTCACAAGCAGACCTACGTGACGCAAGTGGAGGTCGCCGTTGGGTAAACTGCGCGTCCTGTTTGGTAAACAGGTGTGCGGGATTCTTGCCGAGAACGGATTCGTGCTGGTGCGGCAGCGCGGCAGTCATATCATCATGCAGAAGCGCATCGCTGGCTCAACCATTACGGTCCCTGTTCCCAATCATCGCGAGCTGGC
This sequence comes from Verrucomicrobiia bacterium, assembly GCA_050010195.1. GTDB lineage: Bacteria > Verrucomicrobiota > Verrucomicrobiia > Palsa-1439 > Palsa-1439 > Palsa-1439. The sequence goes on along the minus strand of JBEKLM010000019.1, from coordinate 4,696 downwards.
CTCGGGCACGATGTCTTCCATCGTACGTCAGTCGCAGTTGTCCCGCTCAGCATTTGAATCGTAAGGTCCTGTTTTTGCGGTAACATGATCGATCCCCGCGCGGTGGAGAATCTTCTTTCGGCAAGACTTTCCCATCAACAATTGTGCATTGACATCGACAACAGAAGAGCTCCGGTAACCAAGCTGTGGGAGATCGCTGATACCCAGTAGCACCAGGCGTCGAGGCACGCGCGATACATTGTAGTACAATGTATCATGAGAGGGTGGGGCACCACGTGATGGCGGGGCTACTGGCCCACGTGATGTGCAGTGCACAAACGCGGTCTTCGACAATGTGGCCTTCGGGGCGGGCGAGGTGGGATCGCTCAGAGTGACAACCGGGGGAGGAAGACGGCAGGATACGCTTGTCGGACGGGGCATCCTGCCCTACAATTCGGGGGCGACACGGCGGCAACCGGAGCGGTTGCCCTACAAGACGGATGAGGCAGATGGATAAATTGCGGTATCGCTGGTGGATGGATTTTGCTGGATGGGGGGTGGGAGATGTGGTAGGATCGGGGAAGTTCTTTGATATAGCGGATAGTTTTGCACTCGCTCCGCAAGCGGCTGTGTTGACTCCGCTCACGCCCGTTCGCGTCGCCCTGCGGGTGCCGAGACGACACGGCCTGTTTGCGACCCAGGACACTGCGTGGTCGCGTCTCGTCCGACTCGGCTTGCGGCTACCCTCGCCGCTCGGCTTGACATAAGGGGATGAGGGAACGGAAACGACGGCGACCGGGCCGGTCTCCTACAAGCGGAAGGACGATATGGGGAGGCGGCTCACCGGGAGGTTCGCCCTCCCAACGGCCGGGTAGACGGCCACAAGGGACGGGTGGGGGCGAAAGGGGTAAAATTACCAAACGAACCCAATTTCGTTCAGGCCGGCGTGGAAATTCTATTTTGGGAAAGCCAAAAACGAACCCAAATTGGGGGGGCGTAAAGAGGCGGGTTGGGGCGTCAAACGGCTGCGGCGAGGCGTTTGGCGAGGGCGTGGTGGTAGACGGTGACGTACTGGCGGGCGGAGGTGGCCCAGTCGAAGTTTTGGGACATGGCTTGTTGGCGCAAGGTGGTGATGTGGTGGGGTCGGTCGAACCAGGTGGAGACGGCCCAGCCGATGCACCAGTAGAGGGCGAGGCCGGAGGGTTCCCAGAATTTGAAGCCGGTGCCGTAGCCGGTGGCTTCGGAGTAGTTGATGACGGTATCGTCGAGTCCGCCGGTGGCGCGGACGACGGGGAGCGTGGCGTATTTGAGGGAGTAGATCTGGTTGAGGCCGCAGGGTTCGTAGAGCGAGGGCATGAGGAAGAAGTCGCTGCCGGCTTCGATGAGGTGGCTGAGGTCGTCGGAGTAGCCGATGTGGGAGCCGACGCGGCCGGGATGGGCGGCGGTGAGCCAGTGGACGAAGTTTTCCGTGTCGGCGTCGCCGTTGCCAAGGATGACGCATTGCATGACCATGTTGTTGAGGGCGGGCGGGAGGGCTTCGCGGAGGATGTTGAAGCCTTTCTGGTGCGCGAAACGGCTGACGATGCCGAAGAGGGGAAGGTCGGGGCGGACTTCGAGATTGAAGCGGCGCTGGAGCGCGGCTTTGCAGGCGGATTTGCCGGTCAGGTCGTGCGGCGAAAACTTTTCCGGGATGAGCGGGTCGGTGGCCGGGTTCCAGCGGGAGTAATCGGCGCCGTTGAGGATGCCGAAGAGGTCGGCGCGGCGATTGTTGAGGTACATGGCGAGCCCCTGACCGCCGATGGGGCCGAGGATTTCCGTGGCGTGCGTGGGCGAGACGGTGGTCAGCGCGTCGGCGAAGAAGATGCCGCCTTTGAGAAGGTTGGTTTTGCCGAAGTCCTCGAATTTGTCCGGGGTGAAATGTTCCGGGCCGAGGCCGAGGTAGGACATGACGTGGGCGTCGTACTTGCCCTGGTAGCCGATATTGTGGATCGTGAGCACGCTGGCGGTGTTGGAGAGCGGCGAGAGAATGCGGTCCCAGGTTTTGAGGAGGGCGGGGAGGATCGCCGTGGGCCAATCGTGCGCGTGCATGATGTGGGGGATGAACTGGAAGTCTTTGCAGATTTGCAGGGCGGCTTTGGAGAGGAAGCCGAAACGGTAGGCGTTGTCCATGTGATGGCCGAGCGGGCCGTCGTAAATGCCCGGGCGACCGAAGTAGGCGTCGTAGTCGAGGAACCAGACGGGCACTTCGTCGTCGAGGAGGGTGTGATGGACGGCGACCCAGTGTTCGATGCCCGCGCCCATGTGGACGCAGGCGGTGCCGAGAGGTTTGATGCCGTATTTTGCGCGGTCGATGAACGAGTACAGGGGGATCAGGATGCGGGCGTCGTGACCGAGCCGGCGCAGTGCCTTGGGCAGGCCCGCGACGACGTCGCCGAGGCCGCCGGTTTTGGCGTAGGGGACGCATTCGGAAGAGACGAAGAGGATGCGGAGAGCGTCGGGTTGCGATGCCACGAGCGGTTGGCTCCCCGAGTGACGGGATGTTGGCGCGCTGGCTGTGGTTGTGGGGGACATGCGGTGCGGAAGTCTAGCAGCGGCTGTTTACGTCCGCAAGTGTTTCACAGGGGACTGCGGAAGGGGATGGAGCGCAGCGTGTTACGGGCTTGGGAACAGTCTGTGGGGCGGCGGAGGCGGAGCGGGTGGCTCGTTGGTTTGGTCGAGGGTATTCGTGGGAGCGGCGGGAGAGGTTGTCGCCACCGAACCGAGTTGCGGGCGATTGTTATTGAGCCATTGCGCGGCGCTGATGTGGATGGTGAGGACCGACACGCAGATCTCCGGTTTCCCCCACGAGTAGTAGATCGTCGCTTCCGTGTGTGTCTCGCCATCCGACCACGAGAGCCCGACGCGATAAGGAAACCGTGCGAATTTGTCCCCTCGACCCGGCATGACCCTGGCATCGCCCGTCGTCAATCCGAGGCCGAGGCGTTCGCTGCCTTGCGTCCCGGGTTGAAGCGCGCGGTCCTTCGGTTCGCCGAACGTTTCCTGCAATTCCCGCTCGATTCTGTCGGGCGTAACGCGCCGTTCGCGCGTGTCGATCCAAAACTCTTTTAGGAGGTTGTTGTAGAAATGCATCGTGACAGAATCGATATCGCCGGCCTGCGTCGCTTCATAAATTTCGGGAACCATTCCGCGAGTGTTTTGCAGGCGCAGGGTGAACTGTCGCTGGAGTTGCTCGAGATTGGCGTCAAGGCGGATCCCGAGGAACTCGTCGATCGCGTTGGTCACTTCCGCGCGGGGTTCTTCGATGGCGGGCGGCGGGGGAGTGGTCTCCGTCGCGGTCGGCATCGGAATCGAGATGGCATCGTCGCTCAGGACCGGGGGATGATGGTCGAGCCGCTCTTTGATCAGGTAGATCCAGAACGGTGCCAGCACGATCAGCACCAGCGACGCGCCCACGAGATACGCAAACGGTCGGGGGATCGGCTCAAAGATGCGGCGCAGCCGCCGTCGCTGGCTCGATGGTGGCGGACGGTTTTCCTGATTCGCGCGGCGATGGGCGGTCGAATCGACGGGCGGGCGCGGAACCCTCGTCAACAGGCCACAGGCCGGGCATCCGACCTCGGGCGTCGCCGGGAGCGAAGTGAGGACGATGCGTTGGCCACAATGTTGGCATCGGAACTCCATCAGCGATGTTAGCCTATCCATGACGAGGGCGAATATCCACACCGAAAAATTATGGGCGCGCTGGCGCGCTGTGGTATCATAACGATCCGGATATGTACCGATTGCTTTACCAAGACCGTCTCGCATCACGAGGGCCGCTGGTGATCGACCGTCCGTCAGTGATCATCGGTCGGCATGTGGATTGCCAGGTACAACTGGTGGAACCGGGCGTGCGCGACCATCATGCGACCATCGAACGGCGTTTGGACGGGTATTATCTCCGCGGCTTGGACAGCCCGAACAGCATTTACGTCAACGGCCGGGCCATCACGGAACAGCGGCTGGCGTCCGGGGACGAATTGGAAATCGGTCCGGTGCATTTCCGGTTTGAGATTGTGCACGACAGTGGCGCCAAGCGGCAGCGGCGTCCGATCGATCTCTTGCAGGTTCTCGCTGTCGTCATCGTCGGCGCCGTGATTGTTGGCGAAATCGTGCTGCTGGGTCAGATGTTCTCCGAGAGCCGGCCGAGGAAGGTGAAACTCGACGTGGTTCGGAGCACATCGTCGGACCAGACGGGCGCGTCGGCATCGGGTCCCTTGTCGTCATCCGCTTCCGGTCTTGGAGAGCTTCCCAAATCGGGCGATCATGTCGCGCCGGTGCCGATAATTACGGAGCCGCCCTTGTTAAACCATGTGATTCGTCTGGCGCGTGTGGAGCGCAGCGACAACGGTGATGTGGCCACCGTGACCATTCAAGCGAAAGCGCAGGCGGGCGAACGCGAACTCAATACGGCGGCGGTGGCGATTGGCGTGCAATTCGCCACGGTCGACGGCGCGGGGCTGGGTGTCGATTGGCGCAAACCGGTCTGGCTGACCATTCCGTCGTGGGAGAATTTTTCAACCAAGACCTTCACGGTCCGGTTTCCGGGGACCGCGCATGAGCTGGTGGGCTTTGTGGTGCGGACGTACTACCACCGCGTGATGCAGGATGTCGCCGCCGTGCCTCCGTCGATGCGATCGCTGGCGCCAATCCCGACAGCGGAGGGATCGCCATGAGC
>JBEKLM010000018.1:0-80811 GCA_050010195.1 Verrucomicrobiia bacterium | reverse complement strand
CTTCGCGAATTCGAGCGCGGTCAGCGGCGTTTGTTCGGCGGGCTTGAGGATCACCGTACAACCCGCGGCCAATGCCGGTCCGAGCTTCCACGCGACCATTAACAGCGGGTAATTCCAGGGGATGATGAGCGCGGCCACGCCGACCGGCTCGCGCAAGGTGAAATTGAGCGCGTTGTCGGGGACGTGGAGGGTTTCGCCGTGGATTTTCGTCGCCAGGCCGCCGAAGTACTCGAAGCACGTCGCGACGTCGATCATGTCGAATTCGCTTTCGACAATCGGCTTGCCGGAATTCTGCGTCTCCAGTTCCGCGAGCCTGGCCGCGTTTTTGCGGACGAGTTCGGCGAGCTTGAACAGCACGCGGCCGCGCGCCATCGCCAGGGACGAATCGCGCCAGTCGGCGTTGTCGAAGGCCTCGCGGGCGGCCTGCACGGCGCGGTCCACATCGGCCTTGCCGGCCTCGGGGACGACGGCGAAGGCTTCCCCGGTGGCGGGGTTGACGATGTCGCGGGAACCGGCGCCGCCCACCCATTCCTTGTTGACGTAATTCTTGTAAGTCTTCATTGCGCACGCTCCTTTCGGCACAACGGAAGCCACGGAAGTATACAACAGCCTGGCACAATGGAACAAGCAAGGGCGCAAGAAGGTAGTGTATCAGTTTGAAATTACCTCACTGCGCTTTACTGCGAATGGCATCAGCTACGATGTGGTTCGTGCTGCTAAGCCGCCCAATGATGGCTCCCAATTCTCGCTCTCTGTCTGTGCCAGCATGAATCGCATACCATTGGTAATAATTCGCTATCGGTCTCGAAAGCAACCGAACCGCGTTGCTGCTTTCGTCTGATTCAATGAACTCAATGGCCCGAACGGCTTCGGCAGCGTGCTCGCTGTCAGCACTCTCCATCTGTTCCAACATCTGCTTGACGGCTTCATTCGTTATGTGCGTCTCGTAATAGCGATAGCCGGTGTAACTGCCTATCGCCAATCCAACCAGCAGGGAAACGCTAGAGGCAATCAATGCTTTCATGGGCTGATGTAGCCTGACGTCAGAAGCCTGAACCCGCCAAGCCCGAAAATCAAGGCAACAAAGCGACAATTCCTTCCACTGACCAGACGTGATCGCCCACGCCCGCTTCCATTGCTGGCGTCACACGCAAGCTTTGGTGAATCCTGCAAAGATTGTAGTACATGAAATGCAGCGCCACGGAACGCTCGTGGTTTTCCAGTTTCTTACTGAATGCGTTTGTCAATCTGGTGAAGCGACGGTTGCTCATGCGAATCGTGAGGTTCTGCCGCCCCGAAAAGCTGGTGGAGACATGCTCAAACTCTGGACGGCCTGTAATGAGTGTCTTGCGTGCGCCCATACACTGCGCTGGGCTGTAACGCACTTCCGAACCCTCTGGCGCATTGGAGGTACGCGCTCCGTCGCGTCCGTTGACGGTCTGTGGCCACGACGGAGCCCCGAAAAGAATTTGGGGTAAAACGTGCTCCAGGTCAGGTTATGCCGGACCTCTAGCGGGTTGCGGCGAGCAGTCCGGACTTGTCGGCGAGATCGGATGGAGCAGCGGTCATCGGGATCACGTTGTCCACGGTCTGCTCGCGCCAGTACAGCAGTTCCAACCGACCGTCGAGATGCTCGACGAGGGCGGTGCTGCTCTCGACCCAGTCGCCGGTGTTGTAGTAATTCACGCCACGGATTTGGCGGATGGCGGGCGTATGGATGTGGCCGCAGACGATGCCACCCGCGTGGTGCAGCTCGGCGTAGTGGGCAACGGCTTCTTCGAATCGGCTGATCGAACTGACGACTTTCTTGACGTTCTGTTTCACGTAGGCGCTGAGCGACCAGTAACCGAGGCCGAACAGGTTGCGCACGAGATTCAGCGGACGGTTCACCGCGAGCAGCAGCGTGTAACCGACGTCGCCGAGATGGGCCAGCCACTTGGCGTGCATGGTCACGGAGTCGAACTCATGCCCGTGCAGCACCAGCAGCCGTTCGCCGTCCAGCGTCGTGTACACATCACGTTCTTTGACGACGATGTTGCCGTAGACGCCGAGGAAATTGAGACAGAACTCGTCGTGGTTGCCGGGGATGACGATGATGTGGGCGCCTTTGCGGGCCTTGCGGAGGATTTTTTGGATCGCGTCGTTGTGGGACTGCGGCCAGTAGCGCTCCTTGCGCAACCGCCAGATGTCGATCACATCGCCGACCAGATACAGGCGCTCGAACTCGTTGTGCTTGAGAAAGTCCAGCACCCCCGCCGCGTTGCTGCCGCGAGTGCCCAGGTGCAGGTCGGACATCCAGACAGTTCGGTAGACCATATGGTTCACAACTTCCGCCGCGACCATGACGGATTCATGTCCAGTGTGTTACGAATGCCAAAATACCGCAACCAATTATATTCCAGGAACTTAAGCAGGCGCGCGTTCGCGCGATGGAGCCACAGATTCACACGGATCACCACAGATGAGGCGGGGCCTGGTGACGCCTCCGTCGTTCACGAACGAAACAGGAGAGCTATTCGTAAGGGGTCGTAATTTGTAGTTGTCATCGCTGATTGCGTTCTCAACACGAAAGGTTATGCTCATCAACCGGAGCAAGAAGTTTTTGACATTTCCAAGAATGGATATTTTGCGACGACAGAGACGAGGCTTTACGACCGGCCAATGGCTTGTCATTTTCGCGAGCCAGTGGCTTGCCTGCTCGGTTTGGGCGGATCCGCCCAATGCCGCCAACGACCTGGCCGTCACCTTCCAGAATCAGGCGGTAACCATTTCGGTGCTGACGAACGATTTTGACACGGAGAGCAATCAACTGGCGATTCTCCAGGTCAGCGCCCCGGCCCATGGAACTGTGGTCATCAATTCAAACGCACCGGTGACCACCGCCGAGCTGTCACGCCTGTTCCAGTTTTCCGCCACGCAACTCAGTAACACCGTCGTGCAAATCGGGAACACAAATCTTTACCCGCGCAGCACACTGACCAACGGGACCTGGGAAACCGTCGATAACTCGGATTGGACCTGCGGGTTCTTCCCCGGCAGCCTCTGGTACTTATACGAACAGACCGGTGATCCCCATTTCGAAACGTGGGCGCAGCAATGGACAGCGGGCATCGCCTCCGAGCAATTTAACACGAACACGGATGACATTGGGTTCATGATCAACACCAGTTTCGGGAATGGGTATCGGTTAACCGGCAGTTCCAGCTACGGGTCGGTCGTGCTGCAGGCGGCTGACTCGCTCTCGAACCGGTACAATTCCATCGTGGGCTGTCTGGCTGACGATCTGTTGCTCCCCCCGCCACAGTTTCAAGTCATCATCGACACGATGATGAATACCGAACTGCTCTATCATGGCACCGATATCAATGGGGACACGAATCTGTCCAACAAGGCCATCAGCCATGCGGACCGCGCGATGACCAACCAAATTCGGGCCGACGGCAGCACCTTCCAGCTTGTCCTTTACAGCACCGTTGATGGCTCGCTGCTGTATCAGGGCACCCGCGCGGGCTACTCGGCCACGTCCACATGGGCGCGGGGCCAAGCTTGGGGGATCTATGGGTTCACGATGGCGTATCGGGAAACGGGTTACACTCCCTTCCTCGGTGCCGCTGAGCAGCTTGCCAATTACTATCTCACCAGTGTTCCGTCGGATTACGTGCCGTATTGGGATTTTGATGCGCCGGACATCCCCAACGCGCCCCGCGACTCCTCGTCGGCCGCGATTACGCTGTCCGCCCTGGTCCAACTCAGCGAATTGGCCACCGACATGCAGGACAGCGCCACGTTGTGGACCGGAGCGCACAATATCCTGGAATCGCTGGAGTCCACGAACTACCTCGCCCAAGGGACCACCAGCAGCGGGATTCTTCTCCACGGCACCGGCGAGCCGCCCCAGTTTGCCGACCCGGAAGTGAATGTCTCTCTCGTGTATGGGGATTATTACTTCATCGAAGCCCTGAGGCGGTATGCCGAGTTCTACGGTCGCACCAACGTCACCTACACTCCCAATCCCGGCTTCACCGGCACCGATACCTTCACCTACCAGGTTTGCGACAGCGGTGGGAATTGTTCGACGGCGAACGTGACCGTGGTGGTGGTGGGCACCAACGCGGTGCCGGCGTTCAACCTGCAACTATCCCTCGCGCCGGTCACGCGCTGGGCGATGCTTTCGTTCCCGACCGTTTCCAATCATGTGTATGAGGTGGATTACGCCAACAGTCTGACGCCGCCGCCCACACAGTGGAATGTCCTCGTCCCGTACCTGACCAGCTCCAACTCGACGATTTCGGTCACCGATACGAACCTGGTCCCGCAGCGGTTTTATCGGGTAAAGGTGTGGTGACCAAAAGGCCGGCGAAAGATTGCCGCGAAAGCAGGGGCGCGGCGTTTGCGCTGTCGGCAAATCTTCAGCGCGTCTCGAAGACTCGGCTCCGTCAGACTCGGCTTGCGGCCGCATCCGCTTTGCCGTCCTACGAGTCTTTCGGATCCTTTTCCTTGGAAGCTTTTTCTTTGGCTTCTTTCTCGGCTTGTTTCTCGACCTGCTTGAGCGCATCGGCCAGTTTATCGAGCATTTGGTCGAGGAGTTCGTAGCTAATATTGAGGGCGGGCTCGATGCGGATGGTGCGGGCGCTGAGGAGCGTGCCCGCAACGAGCACGCCGCGTTTGAACAGCGCGGCGGCCACGTGATACCCCATGAACCGGTCGCTGAATTCGAGTCCGATGAGCAGACCTTTGCCGCGGACCGCTTTGAGAATGTCCGGGTGCAACGCCTGCAACGCGCCGAGGCGTTTCATCAGGTATTTGCCCTTTTCCGCGGCCTGCCCGGCGAGGTCTTCCTCGAGCATCACATTGATCGCCGCGATGCCCGCGGCGCAGGCGAGCGGATTGCCACCGAACGTGGAGCTATGAAGAAACGGATTGTCCTCGAGCACCTTCCAGATTTTGGGAGTGCTCATGAAGGCGCTGAGCGCCATCACGCCGCCGCCGAGTGCTTTGCCGAGGCAGAGGATGTCGGGCACGACATTCCAGTGCTCGCAGGCGAACATTTTGCCGGTGCGACCCATGCCCGTTTGCACTTCGTCGAGGATCAGCAAGACGCCATACTCGTCGCAGAGTTGGCGCACCCGCGGCAGGTAATCGTCCGGTGGAACGACGGCGCCGGCTTCGCCCTGCACGGGTTCGAGGATGATCGCGGCGATGTCCTCGCCCAGATCGGTCAGCTTCTTAAGTTCGCGTTCGAGGTCTTTGGCGTCGCCGTAGTCGACGAAGTAGACATCCGACAGCAAGGGCTGGAATGGTTTGCGGTACACGGCGCGGCCCATCACCGAGAGCGAGCCCATCGACTTGCCGTGGAACGCGCCCGTGGTGGAAATGAAACCGGACTTTTTAGTGTAGAGTCGGGCCAGTTTCAGCGCGCCCTCGACGGCATCGGTGCCGTTGCTGATGAAGAAGCAGTCTTGCAGGTCGCCGGGGGTGAGTTCGCCGAGCAATTCCGCGAGAAAGCCGCGCAGAGGGTCGAGGAGTTCCTGCGAGGAGAGCGGCATGCGTTCGAGCTGGGCTTTGACCGCCGCGATGATTTTCGGGTGGCGGATGCCCATGTTGTACACGCCGAAGCCGCCGAGGCAATCGATGAACTTCCGCCCCATGATGTCTTCGATGATCGAGCCTTGGCCGGTCCATTCGATGGCGGCGAAGTCCTCGGCTTCGGCGACGGACTTGCGATAGTGGAGAAAGCCGCGGTTAAAGTAGTCGTCAAAATTCTCCAGCGTGTGCTTGATGATCCAGTTCTTGTCCTCGGGATCGAGTTTCTTGCCCCCGCTGACGGCATCGAGGTAGTCCGCGGACTTGCGGCGAAGCTCCTCGATCTTATTGGGCTTTGTCACTTCGCGAGACGCAGGGGTTGTGGGAGGCGTCACAACTGCCGCCGTGTCCTTGGTCTGCGTGGTCTCTGGAACTTTCTCGTCCATCCCGATCTTACTCCCGGCTGGTCGATTATAGCATAACACAAGCCCAGCAAACCAGCCAGTCGAATGTTTAAGCGATTGATAATGAGGGAATTATAAACCCACCGCGCAGAAAACAAACCGTCCGGTTTTCCTTTTGTCGGACTAATTCTCCATTGCGCCCACGCCGGTGCCGGGCTGACCACCTATCGCGGCGGCAATCGCCGGAAGGACGCGTGGAAACGCCGGTCTTGGAGCGAAAGCCGGGCCCGCAGAATCGGCTTGTCAGCATTGTCAGAAGCGATACCATTACAAGTGTTCAGACTGAATGGCGCGATCGTCACCGGGCGCAGTTCATATCACGCATTCATGATGAGTGAACAGGACTCAACACCTCAGGAAACGCCTTGCAACCAATCTGTCCGAGTCTCTGAATGACCCCCTGCCCCCTGATTAAAATCCGGCTCATGACGAAACGCGATGAGCCGCACTGGATGGCAATTCAAACGGATGCCTATGGACGAAGGTTCTTGGAAACGCCCGAGGTGTTTTTCAACAGGCTTACAGTGTTTCCAAAAGGATGTTGGGTAGCAGAACACGATTACATTGTTCTCGCTTACCTCATTTCTCACCCGTGGCAAATCCACTCTGTACCCAAGCTAAACGACCCGGACTTACAAATACCACCCAACCCGAACTGCTATTACATCCACAGCCTCACCTTGTTGTCCAAGTGGCAGAGACGCGGGATTGGCCGGCAAATGTGTGAGCACGTGCTACAAATTGCCGGGAAACTTGGCTTCACCAAAATCACTCTAACATCTGTCCAAGGATCGCACGTATTTTGGTCCAAGTGCGGCTTTAGAGAAATGGGAGAAGTAACTGAAGTTATGAAGCGCAAGCTCGCGTCATATGGAAGTGGCGCCCGTTTCATGATCAGGGAAACCGCCTGAATTTGACTTTCTTAACCTATATCCTAATCACACTCTCGTTGCTGTGCTCGACCTCCGCGTGGGCGCAGAAGAACAAGCTGAATCTGTTCATCTGGAGCGAGTACATCGACCCGGCGGTCATCCAGAGTTTCGAGAAGGCGTACGACTGCAAGGTGACCGTCGATTTGTACGAAGACAATGAAAGCATGGTCGCCAAGTTGCGGGGCGGCACGTCCCTGTACGATGTCGTGGTCCCATCCGATTACATCATCCCCTCGATGATCAGCCAGAAATTGCTCGCGCCGCTGCGCCACGAGAATATCCCGAACATGAAAAACCTCGATCCGCGGTTCACCGGACGCGAGTACGATCCCGACAACAAATTCACGGTTCCCTACCAGTGGGGTACGGTCGGTCTCTACGTCCGCAAGAAGCCCGGCGAGACGATAAATGAAACATGGGGGTTGATCTTCGATCCCAAAAAGCAAATCGGCACATTCCTGATGATCGACGACGCGCGGAGCGCCATCGGCACCGCATTGAAATACAAGGGCTACAGCTTCAACAGCACCGACAAGAAGCAGCTCATGGAAGCCCGTGACCTGCTCATCGAGGCCAAGAAGCGGTCGCTCGGGTTCGAGGGCGGCGTCGGCGCCAAGAACAAAGTCCTCGCCAAAGTCTGCCGGGTCGGCATGGTCTTCAACGGCGACGCCGTTCGCGGGATGCGGGAAGATCCCGACACGTACTATTTCGTCCCGCGCGAAGGCAGCGAGATCTGGCTCGATAACATGGCCGTGCCGGCGCGCGCCCCGCACCGCGAGATGGCCGAGAAATTCATCAATTACATCCTCGACCCGAGAATCGGGGGAAAAGTCTCGAACTTCAACCAATACGCCACGCCCAACAAGGCTGCGCTCGAATTCATCAAGCCCGACGATTTGAAAAACCCGGTCATCTATCCCCTGCCGGAAGTGATGAACAAACTCGAGTTCGTCAAGGACCTCGGCGCCCGTAGCGCGTGGTACGACGAATTGTGGACCTCAATCAAATCGAAATGAGCAGCTTTCTCGCGATCACCTGTCCGCATTGCGGGGAGGATTTCGATGTGTCCTTCGACCCGAGCGAAGGCGACGCCGAGTTCATTATCGATTGCGAGGTCTGCTGCCGACCGATGACAGTAGGGGTACGAGTGCGCTCGGGGGAAATTGAGTCGGTTCAAGTCCAAGCCGCGTGAGCTTCGATCGCCAGACGCACGCTCTAGTCACCACGCAGTGGAGTCATGGCCGCAGGCAGCTTTTCATTTTGGAATCCGCTTGAACCCGGATTTGTTTTCAATTTCATCATCGGACTGGTCTATCTGGTAAATGTCTTGCCAAAGATCCGCGCCAAAAAGAGCGATTCCCTTCAAGACATCACTCTCGTAAGAAGGGCCGCTACCGGCATAGAGGTAATTGCCTTTCCACAGTACCGAGAAACTCGGTTTACCAAATTCCTGTGCGACCAAGTTTTCCTTTCCTTTCAGCCGTGTCAACAATTCCCGCAAATGATCGTTGGCATCCTTTGAATTACCCTTGCTCCTAATGTGCCATGAGTTCCACCTGTTTTCGGTTTCCTTGCCGTCGCGAAGTCGCCTCTTTTCACCCTTTCGCCAAATTTCGTCGGCAGTGATGTTAAGCGAAGCTGAAATCTTGTTTGGATCACAGTCAAATTGCCAAAAGCCGAAATTCGCTCTGACTTCGATAATTGTGGAAGCGGAGAAGTCAGAGATGGCCATACGAATGCTTCCTACTGACAACTCAACACGTTGTTGCTCTTAAACACGAAAAGCCTTCCGCTCAAGGAGTAATTCTGCCGCCCCTACTGCTATTGCGCAAGCAAAACGAGTGGGTCATCACGAATACCTCTGATTTTCCGCCGCGCTCGACTTCGAAACGAGAAACTCCGTCAAGGAGAGGGCGTCGGAGTTGACGAATGCGGCATGAGTGCTACGGTCGTGGCGACGGGCGCGACGCAATCCATTCACGGACGCGGGGTGGCGGAGAATCCGCCGAACCGGTTCGAGCACACGGCGTACGAGCGCGATGCCGATTGGGACCAACCCGACGATCCCGCGCCAAAGACGCAGTTTTATGGGGACGCGAGCACGTCGATTATTACCCACAACGACAGTCCCGATGTGGGGTTCACCTCCAGCATCAACCCTTATCGCGGGTGCGAGCATGGCTGCCTGTGCTATTTCATTATCCCTCCATCCGCGACCTATCACCCTATCGAAGGTGAATCTGCTATTTGATTATGCCACAGTCCTGAGCGCGGCTGGACGTCATTATAATAATGTTAGCTGCCCATTATTCGGTCTGCGAAAGGCTGCCGTCGACAGGCTTGGCCACGTTTCGAGGATGCCAGCCCTGCGCCTGGCGACCTCGAAAAACGTGTGAAATTCCCCTGCCTTCTTTCCTTCACCTGTAAAACTTGTTCCAAACCGTCCGTCATCCAGTGCCCCGCCGCGTGTGGCGCGGATGCAGTTGAGCACCTTTTCCTTCCGTTGCGGAAAGTGACGATCGAGCCACTCCTGAAACAGCGGGAGAACCGCGTGCGGGAGCCGCAAAAGCTGATGACCAGCGAAACTCGCACCTGCTTTCGCGGCTTCGGCGAGAATGGATGGAATCTCGTGGTCCGTCAGGCCAGGGATGACGGGCGCAACCATCACACCCGTGGGTATACCAGACTGGACCAGCGCGGCAATTGCAGCCAGCCGTCGCTGAGGGATCGATGTCCTTGGTTCCAGCTTGCTCATTAAATCGGTGTCCAGAGTCGTGACCGACAAACAAACTGCTGCGGCATTTGATTTTGCCAACTCACTGAGGAGATCAATATCACGCGTAACCAGGTGATTTTTCGTAATAATTGAAACGGGGTTCAGAAATTCCACCAAGACCTTCAAGCAGTTTCGCGTTATCTTCAATTTGCGCTCAATCGGCTGGTAAGGGTCGGTTGCGCCGCTCAGAATCAAGGTTTGCCGCTGCCATTTTGGCGATTCTAGTTCCGTTCGCAGCAATTCTGCCGCGTTTTCCTTGACGACGATTTTTGTCTCGAAATCCAGCCCAGCGGAGAAACCCAGGTATTCGTGGTAAGGCCGCGCGTAACAATAGCAACACCCGTGGAGGCATCCCCGATATGGATTCAAGCTGGCCCGAAAACCGAGATCCGGGCTCTCATTGTAGGAGATTATCGACCCGGTCGAGTCTCGAAGATACCGCGTCTCTGGTGACGGGACTTCTGATCGATCTGCGTCGGGATCTTCTTCATACCTCAGCCGCTCAAACCGGTTTGGCGGGTTGCTCGCCGCGCCACGTCCCTGAAACCTGTCCATACTGCCAGTCACAACTAAGACTATATCACGTCGAAGAAGATATCCCCGGATTCCCTTTGTTTTACGACCCTCGTCTGCAACGAGTTCGAGCGTACACCTACACTATCCGGCACTACCTGCCCAGTGCATCGCCACTACTCGTTTACTGGCAATTTCACTGGCAGTGCCGTTGTGCGGATGCCGCCTCCGCAGGTAGGACTCGCGCCTTTGTACCTCTGTTTTCCTGAGGAATTACGCAGATTTTTCCTGAGGGTTCAAGACTAATCCGTCACTAGGCAGTCAACACCAGGGGGTACACCGCCACTATCGAGGCCTGATAGGTTCCCTGACAGGTTTTGTCAAGGTTTGTTAGCGTTTGAATGGCCCCTCTGCCACCCAACAGCGTAAGTCTGCTCCATCCCACGCGCTTGAACTGCGCCTTGCGCGGCCGGTACAAGGACGTTGCCTTTGAAGTGATTGACGCAGATATTTTGAAACAAGTTCCCCAAGAGGAGTAAACCCGTCTCGGGAAGAATTCGGAGCTACGACGGGGTTCTCATGACCGCTAACGTCCATCAGCACTTTGTGCTCGTGCTGAGGACGCGTTCGGTATCGGCGTTGCCCTTGGGGTTGTCATACCTGGTGAAGACCTGCTGGCGCACTTAGCACCCCAGACTCCCCGCAGGAAAGCCTATTGAAGTCGATTGGCGCAGCCGTTGTCGCTGACCAACTGCAGGAGATCGGCCTGACGAATGCCGCGCGGGAATTGCCAGCTGACGGCGTCGCGCGACGCCGTCAGCCTATCATGACGTCGTGCTACGGCACCAAGCGCACGCGGTAGAACTTCGCGGGCGAGTTGGTCGTTGCGCCGACATCGACGTAATTGGTGCTCGTGTCCCCGCTGCCGAGGATGGGCAACGCGCTGTGTGTGTGGCGCGAACTACGCCCCGAATCGGTCGACACCATTCGTCAGACACTGCTCGCGACGGCACTCCGAGAGGACGCGGACCAATGACTACGAAGACACCCCACCGATACCTCGATGCCGTACGCGGCATCCTGACACACCTCGAGCAGACACAACTGTCGGCGATTGATCAAGCCGCCAACCTGATCGTTCAGGCACTGACCCACAAGGGGGCCATCTATTGCGCGGAAATCGGCCACGGTGTCCACGGCGATTTCATCGGTCGCGCCGGCGGTTTGGCCGCCGTTCAGGGTTTCTCGCGACACATCGCGGTCCCGGATCGTCCGCATTTGGCGGCTGCCCTAGCCGACGTGGAGGAGACCCGGCAGGTTGTCGCCACCAGTAACCTGCGCGCGGGTGACGTGATGGTGATCGGCTCCGTGTCGGGACGAAATCATGGCCCCATCGAACTCGCGCTGGCCTGCCATGACAAAGGTATCAAGACGATCGGACTAACGGCGCTGGCGTACACTCGACAGGTCGCGTCCGCGCACCCATCGGGCCGCAAGCTATGTGACGTGGTGGATGTGGTCATCGACATCGGCGCCCCCTACGGCGACGCGGCCGTCGAGATCCCCGGCTACGATGTCAAGCTTCTGCCCGTCTCGGGCGTGGCCAACGCCGTCGCCGGTCATCTGATCTTCGGTTCGGTGATGGAGAAGATTGCCCAACTCGGACAGCCGGCTACCGTGTTCATAAGCGTCAACCGTGACGGCGGCGCGGATTTCTACCAGAAGGCCATCGAACAATTCAAAGCGCGAGGTTACTAATATGTCGGCCCGCCACTACCTCCAGACCGCCTGCGGCACCTTGGAGAAACTGATCGACACCCAATTGCCCGGGATCCAGGCCGCGGCGCACCTGTTGGCCGACACCATCGTCAACGGCAGCAGCCTCTTCTCATTTGGTGCTTCCCACTCGTTCATGATCACGGAGGAGATGGTCTATCGCACCGGCGGGCTGATGCTGGTGAATCCGATCTACCCCCACGGTATGAATCTGAGCGTGCGTCCGCTGACCCTGACCTCGCAACTGGAGCGCGTCGTCGGGTTGGGACGCGAACTCCTGACGCATTCGGCCGCGAAGGCGGGCGATGTCTTGATCCTCACCTCGACGTCCGGCCGCAACGCCGTGGTCATCGACATGGCGTTGCTCGCGCGCGAGACGGGTATCAAGACCATCGCCATCACCTCGCTCGCCTACTGTGACGGTGTTAACAGCCGTCATCCGTCCGGCAAGAAGCTCGCCGAGTTGGCCGACGTCGTCATCGACAATGGCGCCCCGTATGGCGATGCCGTGGTGGAGGTCCCCGGGTTTTCACAGAAGATTGGCCCGCTGTCATCCGTGACCGGCTGCGCCTTGGCCAACGCCATCGTGGTTGAAACGGTGGAACTGCTTGTCCAACGCGGCGTGACCCCGCCGGTGTTCATGAGCGCCAATCTTGACGACGGCGACGCCTTCAACGCCGAACAACTTCGTCTCCACCGTGACCGGATTCACTATCTGTGAGCCCAATGTCTCGTGTGGCCAGAAGTACGTTCTCGGCGACTTTCGACCGCTAGCATCACGCGGAGAAACTTGCGTGTGGAAAACAAACTGACCCAACGACCGTTGCGTCTACTAGCGGGCGTGGAGGCGACAGTGTTAGCGGACCTCGACGACCGAGTGAAGACGTTTCCGTCGGTGCGCCAAGCACCACAAGCGCTGTATGTGTTCGATCCGACTTTCAACAAACCTGCGTTGACCGATGCGAAATGCGGAATCGCAGATAATGGCCCATACAGCCAACGCGGTTTCACGCCATCGAAGCCGCACCTTACCCTACCGGACGCACTGATCGCAGCGATTCGGATGGACCGGACATCCCCGCTTCCACTCTTGATGACCTCGTCGGCCAAGACCGATGTGCGGGAATAACTTGATGTCCCGCTGACACCTCGACGTGACATTTGTGGAGAGGAGACTGGCCAATCGCTCAGAGTTCCGTGCCACATCCGTGCCACAATCTTTGCCTCAAGATGCCTCTGGATGCCCCTCGCTGCTCAACTTGAGAATGCAGGAATGTCCTGTAAATTGTGCAATTCAGGCAATCGCAACAGGTTGGGCATATTGACTGCCGGAGGGTATAATCGACGGCGCCTGTTCAGAAAGTCATTGGCACTGCGTACTGAGGGATAACGACCTGAATATGCTGGTCAGCTACCAAACGCGTCCAGAGACGCGTTGCGTCGGTATGAATCGGAATCAATTCTCGTGGGGCCACAACCCGCACGAATTCCCTCAACTCATCACCACCGGCGTGGCCTGACGCGTGGTAACCAGGCTGGACATCCATGGCGACGGTCTGTCCGTTCACGTCGATTCGTGGCTGCAAGCCCACGAGCGACAATCCCAAGTGCTGAACCCAATTCCACAGGCGCAGCAAGTCGACCTTCTGCTCGTCATTGTCGACGATCATGCCGAGGACCAGGGGATAGTGCGCGGAGCACAACTGTTCCGTGATCACCGCGTGACGGCGGAACAATTCGGCACCATGGATCGTTTCGGGCATCGGGGTTCAGACTCCAAACATCGTATTCAGGTCTTCCGTCAGGATCTTCTGCACCAGCGAGCTGTGGAACTGGAAGCGCAACACATAATTCTCGTCGATGATCATCCCAAAGTGACGATGCTTGTGGGCTCCTGCATTGGGGCGTACCTCCATCGTTAGCATGGTTCAACAGCATAGTGATCGTCTTTCAGGCTGACACGCAGACGCTTTCCTGTGGTTCGCGTCAGAACACGGCAGAGCAGCGGTTCGATCCCGTTTCTAACGGCAGCCCGCACCACCCGTGCGTTGTCACTCGCACACGCAAGGCGGTCAAGCACCTGCGCGTCGCAGTGCAGGCTGATCCCGCGCGGCACGAGCCGTCGGCTGATTTCTGAAATCGCCAACGCGGCGATGTCGCGTAAGGCCGCCGGTTCAAGTGGCGCGAACGGTACAAACTCGTCAACGCGGTTGACGAACTCATCGCCAAACAGCCTGCGGCAGGCCGAAATCAGCCGATCACCAGCGGGGTTGTTTGCTGCTTCCGTGCGTGACGTCGTCGCAAATCCGACCGTTCCACCTGCCCGTTCGGTTGTGCCAGCCGTCGTAGTCATAATCAGGAATGTGCCCCGGAAATCGACCTCGTTGCCTTCCCCGTCTGTCAGCACCCCTGCGTCGAGCATCTCCATGATCGCGGTCAAGACATCGGGGTGAGCCTTGTCCAGATTGTCGAGGACGACGACGCTGTGCGGGTGGCGCCGGACACGGTCGGTGAACTGGTTGCGATCTCCGAAGCCGATGTAGCCCGGCGGCGCTCCGAACAGGCGGCTGACATTGTGTCGCTTCGAGAACTCCGGCATGTTCAGGCGAATGAGCGGCGCGGATGCATAGAGTTGCCGGCTGGTGATCCGGGCGACGTAGCTCTTGCCCACGCTCGAAGGACCACCAAAAACCAAACTCGCCAGCGGTCTCGTAGCGTCGCGCAGTGGCGAGAAGGCGCGGCGCACGGCGCGCTCGACTGCCTCGATGGCACAATCCTGGCCGACCACCAGACGGCGAAGTTCCCGGGCAACTGCTTCGTCCCGCTGGACATCGGTCGCTACGACAACCTCCAGGGATATGCCGACTTGGTCGGCGACCACCTGGGCAACGCGCTCCGGACCGAGCGACTGTTCGCTCGCGGCGAAGCGCGCACACATCTCGTCGATGACATCGATGGCCTTGTCTGGGAAGAATCTGTCCGTGATGTGGCGACCGGAGAGCTCGATGGCAACCCGGTCGCCATCGTGACGAAAAACCTGCTCGTGACGCGCGACATCGACCTGCTCGCCGATCTCGCGCGGGACAATGCCGCCGCGGTGTTTCTGTCGGTCACGACCCTCAATGCCGATCTCGCCCGCATCATGGAACCGCGCACGGCGCAACCCGCGGCGCGATTGCGGGCGATCAAGGAATTGGCCAACGCTGGCGTCCCGGTGGGAGTCATGGTCTCGCCGGTGATTCCCGGCCTCACCGATCACGAATTGCCTGCGATTGTAAACGCGGCGGCGGAAGCGGGCGCGCGATTCGCGGGGATGGTGCCCCTGCGTCTCCCGTACGCGGTCAAGGACCTGTTCCGACAATGGCTGGAGCAGCACATGCCCGACCGCAAAGAGAAAGTGCTCGCCCAAATCCGCGCGATGCGCGGTGGAAAATTGAACGATTCGGATTTCAAAACGCACATGACGGGCATAGGAATAGTCGCCGCGCAGGCTTCCCGGAGCGCGGGCCGCAGCTTTCGACCGCTGCCTTCCGCCGTCCCTCCGGCCGGCAAATGGAACTGCTGTAACGTTGTTTTCCCATACCGGCGGGCTGCTTTTGGCCCATTTCTTGCACTTCTTGCCACCGGTGACAAGAATGCCGTGCAACGAATCGGGTAGCCTGGTGTTGAAACCAACAGTTATGCGCACAAGTCGCAGCATCCATCTGGCGGGCGCGATTTTCATTTCGTGTGCGGTCATCGGGTTGGTCCCGCTCGGAGCGGGGCTGGCCGCGGTGCCGCCACAGGCCGCCGACGACCAGCCGCTGACGGACCGACAAAAAACCATCCATGTCCTGGACCGACTCGGCTACGGCCCGCGCCCGGGCGACGTCGAGCGGGTCGAAAAAATGGGGCTGGATCGGTACATCGAGCAACAGTTGCACCCGGAGCGGATCGACGATTCGGAGTTGGAGTCCGACCTCGCCAAATTCGACATCCTCACGATGGATGCGACTGATTTGTACCAGACCTTCCGCGACGAGCAGGAAATGGCGAAGGAACGGCGGGCCAAAGACGCGGCAGCCGCGAAGGCCAGTCCCGATCGGATCGGGGCCAGCAAGATGGAAACGAATATGACCTCCGTCGGCGTGCTCGCCAACGGGAACCAGCGGTCCGCTCAGCCGAAACCCCGGCCCGAAGGCCCGCGCCGGTCGTATCTCGCGGTGGCGGAACTCCAGAACGCCAAGATCATCAGCGCCGTCGAATCACCCCGCCAGTTATACGAGGTGCTGGTGGATTTCTGGAGCAATCATTTCAACATCGACGTTCGCAAGGGGCCGTGCCGCGTCCTGAAAGTCACCGATGACCGCGAAGTCATCCGCCCGCACGTGTTCGGCAAATTCCGCGACCTGCTCGAGGCCTCCGCGAAAAGCCCCGCCATGTTGCACTACCTTGACAATTTCCAGAATTCCGCCCCCCGCCAGCTTTCTCCCAATGAATTGCGCCGCCGCGAGCAGCAACTCGGGCAACAGAGTGCACAGCCGGCGCAACCAGCGGTAGCGGCGGGGACGGACAACCAATCGCGCATGGTCGGCGGCATCAACGAGAATTACGCGCGCGAAATCATGGAACTCCACACACTGGGTGTGGACGGCGGCTACACGCAGAAGGATGTGCAGGAAGTGGCCCGATGTTTCACGGGCTGGACGGTCAACCAGCAAACGGGTGAATTCGTGTTCACGCCGCGACGTCACGACAACGGCCCGAAAACGGTATTGGGTCATGACATCCCGGCCAACGGCGGTATCCGCGACGGTGAGATGGTGCTCGATATCCTGGCGTCGCATCCGTCGACCGCCCGATTCATTGCCACCAAGTTGTGCCGGCGATTCGTCGCAGACGATCCCTCTCCGGCGTTAGTGGACCGCATCGCGAATGTGTTTCTCCAAACCGGTGGCGACCTGCGTCAGGTGTACCAGGCGATCATCTACAGCCCCGAGTTTTTCTCACGACAGGCCTATCGGGCGAAAATCAAATCGCCGTTCGAATTCGCCGTGTCGGCCGTTCGCGCGACGGGCGGCAAGATCGTCAGTGACGATTTCCTGCCCATCGACAAACGGTTGGGCATTGAAGCGGGCGCCACGTTCGGACGCGGCATGGACCGAATCGCCTCGGCCAAGCGCAAATCGCTGAATATTGAAATCATCGAGATGGGCGAACCGTTGTTCGCGTATCAAGCGCCCACGGGATACACCGAGGACTCGCGCAAGTGGGTCAATACCGGCGCGTTGATCGCGCGGATGAATTTCGCGTTGGCGTTGGCCGAACACAAAGTTGTGGACGTATCGGTCACGCCGACCGACCTGGTTCACGGCGTCGATATCGACAAGCCCGGCCTCGTCTTGGACCGACTGAACGAGGCGTTCCTCCAGGGAGAGATGACCGCCCCGACTCGCGCCACGCTCGAGAAACAGGTCACCGGGATCGACGGTGGCGAGGCCAGCACGGTAAACGCCGCCGAACTTACAGCCCTGATTCTCGGCTCGCCGGAATTTCAACGCCACTAACACAGGGAGACGCACCCAGATGAAACTCACACGCCGGGCATTCCTCAAACGTGGTGGACTTGCGCTCGTATCGGTCGGTGCCACGCCGCTGTGGGGACCGTCGTTCCTGCAGCAATTGGTCTTCGCCGCCGAACCCGTGCGCGCGACCAACGGCAAGAAGGTCCTGATTTGCATCTTCCAGCGCGGCGCTCTGGACGGGCTGTCCATGGTCGTCCCCTACGGCGACCCACACTATTACGAAGCCCGGTCCGACATCGCGATCGCGCAGCCGACGCAGAGCGCCGGCCCGTCGGGGGTGATCGATCTGGACGGGTTCTTCGGGTTGCATCCGAACATGGCGGCCCTGCTGCCGATGTACCAGAGCGGGCATCTTGCCCTGATCCAGGCGTGCGGCTCGCCGAGTTCCAGCCGCTCGCATTTCGACGCGCAGGATTTCATGGAATGCGGCGTGGTCGACGACAAATCGACGCGCACGGGCTGGCTGAACCGCGCGTTGCTCGAATGTCCCGAAGATCGCGCCAAGCTTTCACCGTTCCGGGCCGTCTCGATGACGGCCATGTTGCCGCGCACCCTGCAGGGCGACCAGGAAGCTTTGGCGATTGCCAACTTGAAAACGTTCGGCGTTGGCGCGGGCACCGGCGGATTCACACCGAGCAGCACGACGAGCGGGGCGGCGACCGGATTCGAGGGCATGTACCAAGGCGCGGTGGGCGACCTGCTTCACGGCACGGGCAAGGAGGCGTTCGATGCCATCGGGATGCTACAGTCGGCGGACCCAACGAAGTACAAACCGCAGAACGGCGCGTCCTATCCGAATAGCGAATTTGGCCGCGCGCTCCTGCAGATCGCCCAGATGGTCAAGGCCAACATCGGCGTCGAAGTCGCGTTTGCCGAAGTCGGCGGCTGGGACACGCATGCCAATCAGGGCGGCGCGACCGGTCAACTGGCCAATCGGTTCACGGATTTCTCACACAGCCTGGCGGCGTTGTACCAGGACCTTGGCGACCGGATGAACGACGTGGTGGTGGTGACCATGAGCGAGTTTGGCCGGACGGTCCGCCAGAACGGCAACCGCGGGACCGATCACGGTCACGCGACCTGTTTCACCGTGATGGGCGGTCCCGTGCGCGGCGGCAAAGTCTACGGTCAATGGCCGGGGCTGGCCCGCGAACAATTGTTTGAAGGACGGGACCTGATGCTGACGACCGACTACCGCGACGTGTTCGCCGAGCTGGCCCAGAACCACCTTGGCGCCCGCGATGTCGGCCAGATATTCCCGAACCACCGCGTCAACCCCGACAATTACCAGGGCTTGCTGTCTGTCTAGCTGAATATCCAGTTCCTGCGCCGGCAGAACTTTGGTGAACCCGTCGCGTTGTCACCAATTTGTTTCCATTCCGAACTTTGATTGCCGTCTGGCTCAGGTAGCGTTTCGATGCTGCCAGACCTCCTTGGCTGCCGCGCGGGGGCGGTTTCTTACCGCTTCATCCTCCTGAAAGCACCTCCCCGCGCCCCTCCTGCGCACATGCTTGTGTCGGACGGGCAGTTAGAACCGGGCATGGCAGGCGATTTGGCCGTAGGGGGCGTTGTAGCTCCGATAATTGATGTTAGGGTCGAAGAAGTCGAACCATCGATACGGCATGTAGCCCGCTTCAGCCTCGACGGAGACGCTGGGGGTGAGTTTCCAAGAGAGACCGGCGTCGAGCCGCAACTCAAAGAAATCGACAATGGCCCCATTCAGCTTGGGTTCGCCATGCTCGCTGCCGAAGGTTTCGCCGGTGGCAAACGTTCCCGCCTCGAGCCCCGTGCCTGCGTACAACGTGAGTCGGTCGTTCGCCTGGTATTCCACCCGCGGGCTGGGCAGCATGAGATTCAGCGTCCATTCGTCGCAGAGTTTCCAGCGGACACCCGCCACGGGCAGGACGGGGTATTCACACCGTACATCGACTCGTATTCCGAGGAACCACTGCACGTCGGCAGACGCCAGATAGATGCCGCCAATGACCAACGGGGCGTTGAAATCGCGCCAGTTGATATTTTCAAAATCGCCGTAGATGCCCGGTTCCACCTCGACGCGCATCAGCCATTCATCCGCGACCTGATAATCGAACCCCAACACCCCGCTGGCCTGCTGCAAGAGGCGGGGCACAGCGGAGAGGTTTGGCACATCGAACGAGTACCGCTGCCATTCGGCGCCGAACCGCAACAGCAGGTCTTTGTTGACCTGCGGGGACACCACGAACTTGATGTCCGAGCTTTGTTCGTCAATCTCGCCGCTCTTGAGGCCTGCGCCGCGTGTATGGGCGTCGCCGACGTAGCTGTACACGGCATCGAATTCTTCCGAGACGCTCATTGGATTGGCGGCCAGCGCGACCCAGGGCACCAAGACGGCCAGAATTGCGACGCATCCCCTCTTCATCGCTTGGTCTTCGCCTCATCCTGCATGCAGTGGATCTCTTTCTTGATGTCCTGCAGCATGAGCGCGCCGTAGGCAATGCGCTCGGTTCCCTTGGTGAAGCGAAGCGTCGGGGCCGCGAAAAAATCGCCGCGCCACACGAGCGCTTCGGACCTGCCATGAGCTTGCACCGGCCAGACCTCGTAGAGCGTTGCCGATGTGTAGTAACTCGCATTCACATAATACTCCAGGTCGATGAGCTGAAAGTGATTGCCCCCCGGCATCATGTATACCGCGCCCAAACTGATTGTGCCGTGGTAATCGGCGTCAAACAGCGTCCAGTAATAGAATGGCGTGAGCGACGGCATGGTGTCTTTGCCCAACAATCCGATTCCCTTGAGGATCGGCAGAAATTCGTGCGAGATCGATATTTGTTCGAGCAGCATGCTGCGAATCTGGTCGGCCGGAGACACGGATTCCCCCGCGACCTGATACGGCATCATCCCGGCGAGACCCTTTTGCTGGAACGCGGACGCGCGGGCCAGAAGCACTTTGGCCCAGCACTCGGACACCTTTTGTGGATCCGCCTGTTTCGGCAAACACCCGACCAGTTGCCGGGCTTCGGCGCGGGTCAGATTCAATTCCGATTTGGCTGGATTGGTCGCGACCGTCTTGTCCAACAACCATCGAACCGGGTTTTGGCGGTTCCGGAAATTCAACGCCTGAAAATCGGCGGGTTCACACGGGATGTGGAGCGCGTGGAACGCGAATACTTTCAACTCGGGATACGGGGATGGGTCAAACAATTGCAGGTGCCTGGCGGCCTCGTCGGCAGGCAGCGCCATGGTGTACAACGTTTGCACGGAGATCCCGTTCGGGAAATTCATCAACGAACCGCGCTCGGAAAACACTTCGCCGTTGAGGACGCGGCCCAGATCGATGGTGCCAAAGTCGCTGTAGCTCTTGATGGTTTCCACGGGGTCGGAAGCTTCCGTCGCCGCGGCCATCGAGAGCAAACAACCCGCGCCAAGCGCCAGAAAAAGACACGCCGCCCTCCTTGTCATACGCCCTAACGTCTCGTGCAAACAGACGACAAAATCAACGCAAATCTTGCACGGCGCGGAATGCGGGCAACGCCCGGAGCCCGACGGAAGTTGCTCACCACGGAGGCACGAAGGCCACGAAGAAGCGGGAGGTAGAAAGCGGGCGTGGCGGTGCGGAGGAGGCGTGTTGAAGAATTTGGCAGGAGGAAGGCGGCAAGTTTGTTTGCAAATGTACCAATGATTGGACTTAGACCACGGTTTCCTCCCACAATTCGACCGGTTTGCATTCTGTTAGTGCGTTAACAGGCCATCGATTGTTCTTGCGATGGGCAGACCTACGGGGAATCCGGTCATAACAATCTTGCCTTGCGGATCAATGACATAGGTCGTCGGCACGGCAGTGACCCGGAAGGTTGTGGCCGCAGCAGACCGCCACCCACCATCTCCAGCCCAGACATTGAACGTATTCGTCCAACCCCGATTGTCTACATGCTTGCGCACTATCTCGAGCGTGTCGTCAATGCTCAACGGCACAATCGCCACCTTATCCTGCCAGTTGGGATGCCCGTCCCGGATCTTCTGTAAATCAGCCATCGGTTCCTGACAGGCGCCACACCACGTTGCCCAAAAGTCCAGTACCACGACTTTACCGCGCAGATCGGACAGCTTCATTTTCTTCTCACCGGCCAGCGTGGTGAATTCTATCTCCGGCGCAACGGTTCCCGGCGGCAGCGCGCGATACCGGGCGACATAGTTTTCAAACTCCACGGCGGCAGCAGTATTGGTGTCGACCACCCCATCGGGCAGTTTTTCCCAGTGGACGTCATCCCAAGCTTTCCAGTCACCCCCGAACCTCATGATTGTCCGTATGCCAAGAACATAATCGCCCGACAGTGAAGTCCCATTCCTGGCTTTCCCATCCGTTTTCACCGCCAGCGTCAATGTGAATTGTGAACCCATCAGATTATCCAACGACCCCGAAGCCCCTCGAAGCTGACCTTGTTCAACAGCGGCCTCTTTGATCTGGATATCCGCCGCTTTCAAGTCAATGCCCGCATCTTCCATCAGCTTAATGGTTTGGCGCGCAATATCCACCTGCTGCTGGACTTGTTTGCCGACTTGCTCGTCAAATTCTTTCCGAGAAGGACCTTGTTGACCGCTCTTTTGGAATACGGCCCAAACCAGATCGCTGTTCATGAGCAATTCCTTCTCATAGATGCCCGTGTCACGTTCCCGGATGAAACGAACGAGCGTCTCGCCCAGTGTTGACAGGGCGGGATCATCCTGACTGCTAAAGCTCTTATAGAATGCCACCTTTTCCAAGAGGGCCAGCTCCCGCCTTGTCTTTTCATCCACGACATTGGCGGGAAACGATGCCCATTGAACGACATTGTCGAAGGAGCGCCAGCCGCCGGGAAGTTTCTCCAACTTCCCCAAAACAACCCTGAAATCACCATTGGTTTGATGATTCGCACTGGGATCGGGAGTCAAAACAATTTCCAACGTTTCCAAATATGGCTGGCTCCGGGCACCGGCAACGGAAGAATCCAATATTTCCCCGATGTGCTTTGGCATGATGACGTGGAAACTCAGATGGCTCTTGGAAAAATCCAGATGCAGCGACTCCGCCCGGGCCACAAGCGCCTGCGCATTTGTTTCCATCTTCCGGAGGCCATAGTGAGCGTTGGTTGCAAAAGTTTTTATCTGTTCCTGCTCCCTCAACGGCATGTTGGTGGAGAGAAGGGAAAGCCAGTTTTCAGCGGACACCGACATATTCGTGGCAAACCGAGCCGAGTCACGAGTTTGGAGCAGTTCCACGACCGCTTTCCCCACTGCGTCAAATTCACCATTTGTCGGCTGATACTCTTTGATTGATGTTGCTGCTGATTCTGCAACAAGCGTTTGCGGGGCGAGCGAACCAAACAATAGCGCACAAAGACAAAGCGTAGGATGCGGTTGGAAAAAGAGGCGGGACCGCAGCTTCATGGAGATGGATACTTGGACTAACGGGCATTCAATACAAGAGGAAAGAGCTTACGGTTCCCCAACCAACATCCAAGTGGGTACAAGGAGGCTTCAGTGCCGTGGGCTGGTCGCCCTACAAAACGGCCGCCGCACGGGGGTTGCGCCGCCAGCGGGTCCTCGGCGCGTTTGCCGCACACGACAGCGGCGTTTGCGACCCAGGATACTGCAGGTCGCGTCTTCGCTTCGCTAAGGCTCCGTCCCGACTCGGCTTAGCGGCCAGTGCCGCATTCGGCTCCGAGGACTCGGCTTCGCACGCTGCGCACTTTTTTTGACCGGCCATCGGAAAGGACTGGACAGTTGACATGTGATTGTGTATAGTCGGTGCCCGTTGTTGTTTGATCTTTGAAATAGGGGGAAGAAAGGGAGATGGTCAATGGGGAATGGCTGATGGGAGCCGAGGCGTAGCGACCGCTGCATTATGCGGCTCGCCGGGAGGCTTGCCCTCCAAACGACCGATCCACGGCGATTCGCCTGGGACCCGTTCGATGGACTCAGAGCAAGCAGGCGACGCTACAAGGGAACGGTCGTGCGGAAGCCCGACCCTCCGAGCGGACATGCTGGCGACCGGGACGGTCGCACGGGCGGCGCGGTGGGCCACCGCGCCCTACCGAGTGGAGAGGGCTGCGTGAGAACACGTTTTCTGCCAAACGAAGCCATGGGAATTGGGCGATTGGCCCTTCGTCGCTTCGCTGCTCAGGGTTGTTTACAGGGTGCGTGTTTCGCCGCCATCGACATCCATGATTGTTCCCTGGCAGTAGTTCGCAGATGGGGAAGCGAGGAACGCGACGGCATGCGCAATTTCCGCCGGGGTGCCGAATCGGGCAACTCCCAGTTCTTGAAGCATGGCTTTCGCGGCGGTCTCGTAGTCGAGTCCTTGCTCGGTCGCCAGAGTTTGAATACGGCGTTGCAGCCGCTCGGTGGCAATCGCGCCCGGATTGATGGCATTCACACGAACGCCGTCCGTGAGGCCGCGATGGGCCAGTGCTTTCGTGAGGTTGAGCAGGGCGGAATTCACCGAGCCGCCAATGGTGAAGTCGGCACTGGCCGTGCGTCCGCCGACACCGATGATATTTATGATGGAGCCGCGGCTCGCGACCAAATGAGGCCAAGCCGCGCGGCAGAGGCGCATGGTCCCGAAGAACTTCAAGGCAAAGCCGTCAGTCCAGTCGGTATCGGTCAGCTCCAGAAAATCGCCGCGTTTGGTTGCGCCGGCGTTGTTTACCAGGACGTCGATGCTCCCGAAGCGTTGGACGGTCGCCGCAATCACGTCCGTAGCATCGTCGGCTCGGCGAAGGTCGGCAATATGAACGAGGCACTCGCCGCCGATAAAAGCCGCGACTTCCTTGAGCAAGTCTCCCGAGCGAGCGACCAAGACAAGGCGCATTTGCTCGTTGGCCAATTCCTCAGCAATGGCCCGTCCGATGCCGCGACTGGCACCGGTGACGACGGCCACCTTATTGGACAATTGCAAATTCATGTAGATGCGCTCTCATTCGGACGATCTATTCAATAGGTAGCAAAACTCGGCTGTCCATCCCACCCTATTTACAGAGGGGCCTCCGGGGGCAGAAGTCAGGGGGCCATATATGTAATTCTGCAACGGAAGCCAATTCTTGGAGTGTTGCGTGATGTGGATTTGCTTGAGAGACAAGGTGTTAGAAATCTGGGTGTGTCGTTTTGTCACATGGCTTCGTTTTGGGCTGTTTGGCGGGTACGAGGAGTCTGACAGGGGGAGAAATACGCGTTTCGGACGGGCCGGTGCCGGTGTCGCAACCGCTCAATGGGACTCTGACCGGCTGCTCGGTTTGGAGAGTATTTTTGCCAACTGGAAATGGCTGGCGAACGAGGCGGAGAATTTCGGTGTGCCGGGCGGCATCTCGTAGCCCACCTCGATCAAATCGAAATCGAAGAGGTTCGTCAGGACGTCAACGGCCGCGAAATCTCCGTAGGTGGTGACGCCGGGAGTGACGAAATAGACGGATTTTCCCGCCGACAACTCCCTTTGGATGAATTCGGGATTCTCGCGAGCGGTAACGGGAAACACGTCCTGGGCGCCGTTCTTGTACATACGCAGGTAGCGGGGGACGGGATTTCGCATTGGAAAATCCTCGGCGATCCATTCCGGGTGGGGAGGTTTTTTCCACTGGACGTAGTCGTCGGCTCCGTAGACAAAGCGGTGGAGCGGAACCGTTTCTGCATCGGTTCCGTCGACGAGGATGTGTTCGACGTAGAACGGGTTGAAATTCGAGATGAAAACGGCATTGGTCTCCGGAATGAGCGAGCGCACGTGCGTGAGGTAGGCGGTGGTGGGCACGTAGGCGAGCAGCGTTGTCTGAGGGTGGGCAATCAGGTACACGAACACGATGGCCATGGGCAACGGCAACAGCCAGCGTGACCGGGTCAGCAGGTTCGGCAAGGAAAGTTTCGTGGATGTATGCGGAGGGACGCGTTGCCGGCGGGATTCCAGCCACCGACCGGCCTTCGGGAAAAACTCCCAGAGTCCAATAAACCCGACGGCATCCACCAAACATAGATAGGGAACCACTCGCACCATGTGCCGGTCGCCGAAGATGATCATTGAGCAACTGAGAAATAGCGCCAACGGGATGACGAGAAGGGCGGTCCAGATCAGAAACCCGCGCGCCACGGGTTCGCGCGTGGACGCGCGGGCGATTTTCACGAGACCAATGACGAACAGGACATCCAATCCCCAGTAAAACCATCTGATGACCCGGTCGTCGCCGGCGTCCCCATTCCACTGCGAAAGCGAGGTGCGCAGGATGGCGGCCAGATTGCTTTCCGGGAACGAGGGCAGCAGCAGATAGCGCCAGGACTCGCTTCCATGGGGCCGGTCATGCAGGGCTGATTGCCACACGTGATAGGTGGTGCGAAAGAAGTCGCCTGTGTAGAGATAGTCAGCGACCAAGATGGCGGCTCCCCAAAAGGCGACGCCGCCGGCGAGCAACGCTGCTCCGGCGGGCGTAGTCTTCCGGCGGTTGAATCGCAGCAGCGAGAGCGCGGCAACGGGGAGAAGGAACCATACGTTGTCGGGGCGCAGGGTCAGGGCGAAGCCGAGAGATTGCCCGAGCAGGAACCAAAGCCAGAGGGAACGTTGTCGGTTCTCGAAAATCTTGATCAGGAGAGCATGGGCCGAGAGACAGAAGACCGCCGAGATGGCGTCCGGCGCGATCATTTGAACGTTCTGACGAAAGCCGCACGAGACAGTCAGGAAGAGCGCGGCCAGGAACCCGGTTTCCTTGTCGAAAAGTTCCCGGCCAATCCAATACGTCAAGGCCACGGAAGCCAGCGCGAGGGCGAAGACGGCGTACACGCCGTTGCCGGGGTAAAAGCCGAGGAACTCGTACATCGGGCAGAGAAGCAAGGAGAAGCCAAAGACATGATTGGGCGGGAACTTATGGCCCGCGGCGAAGATGACCATTCCCTTGCCGCGCAGAAAGTTGATCGCGGGCAACACGTAATCGGCCGTATCGGACAGGAGATTGTCCGCGGCGATGGTTCGATTCGGCCAAAAACTGACGGCGGCTACGGCCAGCAGCGCGACGAGCGCGGCGGCGTCTGATGAGCTGGTTCTGGTTTGCTCTGTTGAAGAGCTCATGAACATGAATATGAGCTGGCGGTTTGGGGGCGTGACGGTCTCACCGGGCATCTCCGGTGCGTTGCTATTGCGGCTTCACCGTACCAAACGAGTCTGGCATGCGCAACACCGCAACCGGCCCTGCTCGAATGAGAGGAGGCCGTGGCATTCGATGCACCAGACAACGGCGGTCACATCGGTAAATCCTGATCGCTCTAATCGACGGCCCGGCACCTTCGAATTGGGATACCGCCAAGTGTTCAGGGGGTGGCCCACTCATTTCACGGGCCATTTCCAGTTCCTAATCTCCGGCATATCCTGGCCGTATTTGTCGATGTAGAGCTTGTGGTCGATGAGCTTGTCCTTGAGTTGCTGCTTCAGGTAGATGCCCTTTTCACCGGTCTGCGGCACGCGGTCGATGGTGTCCATGACGAGGTGGAAGCGGTCCAGATCGTTCAGCACCGTCATGTCGAAGGGCGTGGTGATGGTGCCCTCTTCCTTGTAGCCGCGGACATGGATGTTGTCGTGGTTGGTGCGACGGTAGGTCAGGCGGTGGATCAACCACGGGTAGGCATGGAAGGCGAAGATGACCGGTTTGTCCTTTGTGAAGAGCTCGTCGAAATCCACGTCGCTCAACCCGTGCGGGTGTTCGGTATTCGGCTCCAGCTTCATGAGATCGACAACGTTGACCACGCGGATTTTCAGGTCGGGCAGATGCTGTCGCAGGATGGAGACGGCGGCGAGCGTCTCCAGCGTGGGCACATCACCGCAGCAGGCCATGACCACGTCTGGCTTGGCGCCCTGGTCGTTGCTGGCCCATTGCCAGATGCCGATGCCCTCGGTGCAATGTTTGACCGCGGCGTCCATCGCCAGCCATTGCGGAGCTGGGTGTTTGCCCGCGACGACGACGTTGACATAATGCCGGCTACGCAGGCAGTGGTCCATCACGGAGAGCAGGCAGTTCGCGTCGGGAGGCAGGTACACGCGCACGATCTCGGACTTTTTGTTGACGACGTGGTCGATAAAACCGGGATCTTGGTGCGTGAAACCGTTGTGATCCTGGCGCCAGACATGCGAGGCCAGCAGATAATTCAGCGAAGCGATCTTCCGCCGCCACGGCAGCTGCGACGTGACTTTCAGCCACTTGGCGTGCTGGTTGAACATCGAATCGACGATATGGATGAACGCCTCGTAGCAGTTAAATAGTCCGTGCCGCCCGGTGAGCAGGTAGCCTTCGAGCCAGCCTTCGCATTGATGCTCGCTGAGCATTTCCATCACGCGCCCGGTGGGGGCGAGAAATTCGTCGTTCGGCACGGTCGCGGCGTCCCATTGGCGTTTGGTCACTTCAAAAACGGCCTCCAAGCCGTTGGAGAGTGTCTCATCAGGGCCAAAGATACGGAAATTCCTCCGCTCGGCGTTGAGCTTTGCGACGTCGCGCAGGAAGTGTCCAAGGACATGCGTGTCACCAACGCCGGGAGCACCCGGCGAGGGTACGTCGACGGCGTAATCACGAAAATCTGGCATCCGCAGATCGCGGAGCAGAATGCCGCCGTTGGCGTGGGGATTTGCGCCCATGCGTCGTTCGCCCGCAGGCGCGAGTTCGGCCAACTCCGGTTTCAAACGGCCTTGCTCATCGAAGAGTTCCTCGGGCCGGTAACTCCTCAGCCAGTCCTCCAACAACTTGAGGTGTTCGGGATGAGTGGCTGGGTCGGAGAGCGGCACTTGGTGCGCACGGAATGTGCCTTCCACCGGCAAGCCATCGACCACCTTCGGTCCCGTCCAACCCTTGGGTGATTTCAGCACGATCATCGGCCAGTGTGGACGTGTGAGATTGCCGTGGACGCGGGCGTCTTGCTGAATTTGCTTGATCTGCTCCACCACCGTATCGAGCGTCGTAGCCATGGCTTCATGCATCAACGCCGGCTCGTGACCCTCGACGAAGTGGGGCGTCCAGCCGTAGCCGCGGAACAACTGTTCCAATTCCTCGCGGTTGATGCGGGCGAGGATGGTCGGGTTGGAGATCTTGTAGCCGTTGAGATGCAGAATCGGCAGCACGGCACCATCGGTGGTCGGATCGAGGAACTTGTTGGAATGCCACGCCGTGGCCAACGGGCCGGTCTCGGCTTCGCCATCACCGACAACGCAGGCCACAACGAGATCCGGATTGTCGAACACCGCCCCGAACGCGTGGCTGAGCGAATACCCCAACTCGCCGCCTTCGTGGATCGACCCCGGGCATTCCGGCGAAGCATGGCTGGGGATCCCGCCCGGAAACGAGAACTGCGTGAAGAGTTTTTTCAGCCCGGCCTCGTCCTGGCTGATGTTTGGATACACCTCGCTGTACGTTCCCTCCAAATACGTGTTGCCCACGACGGCCGGGCCGCCGTGGCCGGGGCCGGAAACGTAAATCATGTCGAGGTCATACTTCTTGATGATCCGGTTCAGGTGGACGTAGATGAAGTTCTGCCCCGGTGTCGTGCCCCAATGTCCCAGCAGCATGTGCTTCACGTGCGCGAGCGTCAGCGGCTGCTTTAGTAAGGGGTTGTCCCAAAGATAGATTTGTCCGACCGACAGATAGTTGGCGGCGCGCCAGTACGCGTCCATCTTCTGGAGCAGTTCCGGGGTGAGCGTTTTCGACTTCGCTGTTGCTTTCATCATTCAACCCTTCTTGTTCGTCGCGCTGAGCCCGAGAACCCGGCACACGGAGCGTGCAATCATCAGTTCTTCGTCCGTGCGGATGACACGGACCGTAACGCGGCTGGTGTCCGCGGAAATCACTTCGGCATTGGCCGCGTTGCGCGACTCATTCAGCTCTATGCCGAGGAAGCCGAGGTCCTCGCAAATGCGCGCGCGGACCGGTGATGCATTCTCGCCGATGCCTCCTGCGAAGACGAGCGTGTCCAATCCACCGAGAGCAGCGGCGAACGAGCCGATCCATTTTTTGGCCTGATAGCAGAACAGGGCCACGGCTTCCGCGGCCCGGACGTCAGCAGTTTCCTGCGCGAGCAGGTCCCGCATGTCGGGACTGGTCTCCGAAACGCCGAGCAACCCGGACTTGTGGTTCACCATTTCGTAGAACTGTTTTGTGGTCATCTGTTCGGTGCGCAACAGATACGGCGCGAGGCCGGGATCGAGGTCGCCCGAGCGGGTACTCATCACCAATCCCGCGGTCGGCGTGAAGCCCATACTGGTATCGATGCTTTTGCCGTCGCGCACGGCAGCCAGGCTGGCGCCGTTGCCGAGATGTGCGAGGATCACGCGACCCTTCGTTGCCGACGGGTCGCCGAGGCGCGCGAGTTCTTCCATCAGATAGGCATAGGACAACCCATGGAAACCATAGCGCTGAATTCCTTTGGCGTCGTAGCTCCGCGGAATCGGCAGCCATTTGGCGACCCGCGGCATGGTGCGGTGGAAGGCGGTGTCGAAGCAGGCGACCTGGGGCAATTTCGGATGCCGCTGGCGGAACGCCTCGATCAGTTCAATCTCGCGGGGCAGATGATCCGGGTCGTAGGGCCGAAGGCGGTGCAGTTCATCCAGTAATTCCCGGGTGACCACCTCGGGCTCGGTGTGTTTCATGCCGTGGACCACGCGATGTCCCACGGCTTGGACCGAGGCGAAACCATTCTGTTTTTCGAGCCAATCAATCAGGACCATC
Organism: Verrucomicrobiia bacterium; assembly: GCA_050010195.1. Lineage (GTDB taxonomy): Bacteria > Verrucomicrobiota > Verrucomicrobiia > Palsa-1439 > Palsa-1439 > Palsa-1439. Next base: position 50,568 of record JBEKLM010000018.1, on the reverse strand, counting down.
GCGGCTGACTTGTGATCGGAAGCGGCGATGGTGAAGGTGTCCTGCCGATTCGCGGTCGGGTCCTTGAAAGTCAGGTTGGTGCCGCTCAGGCCGATGCGGTCAATTTTTCCCGACAGCTTTTGCTCCAGCGGCTGGCCGGTCTGATACAGCACGAACTTGATGCTCGACGAGCCGCCGTTGATTGTCAGGACGCTGGTTTGAGCTGTTGTCATCATTTCGCCTTCTGTGAGATCAGCCTCGCCACAGGATATGCGCGGCTTCCAGAGGAACCGCCACGCCGGGACAGCGCGGTATCACTCGCGGCGTGTAATCGGCAGCCGGGCGATGCGCGGGCACTGTCGCGCTGTAGAGGTAGCCATGCGCTGCCCCCACCAATTCCCGGGCGCGCTGCATTTCCAGGCGAATCGGTTCTTCCCCATTGACACCTTCGGCATAAAGTTCAACCCGCACAGCGCTTGGGTCGAGGTCATCGAGATAAACCTGCACGTCAAACACGTGTTGCTGGCCTGTCGTTTTCACCTTCACTTCGCCGAAGCGCAGCCCAGCCCATTTCTCATCGAGAATGTGCTGCCACTTCACCACTCGCGCACCCGCCGCGCCCTTGTCGGCAGCGCGCTCCCGATAGTTTGTCGCGGCTGGGAAGTAATGCTGCTCGGTATATTCGCGCACGGTGCGGCTGGCGGAGAATTGGGGCGTCAACCGCGCCATGCTCTCCCGCATGCGCGCAACCCATGCGGTCGGCAAACCATCCTTGTCGCGGGAATAGAATTCCGGGATGACCTCGTTTTCGAGCCGGTCGTACAGCGCCCCGGCTTCGGCGGCATCCCAGGCAGGATCGTCGCCGTGCTCCCGGCCATCCCCAATCGCCCAGCCCACCTCGGGCGTGTAGGCCTCGGCCCACCAGCCGTCCAACTCCGAAAGATTGATACCGCCGTTGACCAGCACCTTCATGCCGCTCGTTCCGCAGGCCTCCCAGGGCCGTCGCGGCGTGTTGATCCAGACGTCCACTCCTTGCACCAGACGCTCGGCAAGGAGCATGTCGTAGTCGCTGAGGAAGACCACGTGCTCGCGCACCTCGGGTCGCCGCTCGAAGCGAATCCATTCCTGGATCAACGCCTGCCCCGGCTGGTCGGCCGGATGCGCCTTTCCGGCGATGATGAGTTGCACCGGCCGCTGCGGGTTGGTCAACAGGCGCAGCAGCCGCGACGGGTCGTGGAGCAGCAGGTTCGGGCGCTTGTAGGTGGCGAACCGCCGCGCAAAGCCCAGCGTCAACACGTTCGGGTCGAACAAATGCTTCGCGTCTTCCACCACCCGGGCCGGGCGTCCGGAAGCATCCAGTTGTTGCGGCAATCGGGTGTGAATGTAATCAATCAGTGACTGGCGGCCGGCCGTGCGCAGTTCCCAGAGCCGTGCGTCGGGAATGCGGCGAATGTCCTGCTCCAACGGCTCCGTCGGCCCCAACCAGCGGTCTTTGCCGCACGCTTCCGTCCAGAGATCATCCGCCGTCGCTGAGTCCCAAGTTGGCACGTGGACTCCGTTGGTCACATGTTTGACGGGCACTTCGTTCACCGGCCAGCGGGAAAAGAGGGACGCGAACAGGTGTCGGCTCACCTCGCCATGCAAACGGCTCACGCCATTGACCGCCCCGCTCCCGCGCAGTGCCAGATACGCCATATTAAAAGGCTCCGTAGCGTCATCGCTATTCTGGCGTCCCAGAGCCAGCAACTCGTGAAGGGAAATGCCGAGCTTCTCCTGCGCGTACCGGGTGAGATATTGCTCCATGAGACCCGGAGAGAACCGATCGAACCCCGCCGCCACCGCCGTGTGGGTGGTGAAGAGGTTGCCCGCTCGCGTGACGGCCAGGGCGACATCGAAGGACTGGCCGGTTTCCTGCATGAAAGTCCGGGCGCGTTCTAAAACGGCGAACGCGGCGTGCCCTTCATTGAGGTGGCAGACTTCCGGACGGATGCCGAGCGCGCCGAGCAGCCGCCAACCGCCGATTCCGAGCATCAACTCCTGGTTGAGCCGCAACTCTGGCCCGCCGCCATACAACTCGCTGGTGATCCCGCGGTGGGCGGGGGGGTTCGCCGGATCATTGCTGTCGAGCAGGTACAGTTTCACCCTTCCGACCCGCGCCTGCCAGACGCGGAGCCAGACCGAGTACCCGGGCGCCGCCATCTCCAGCCGTAACCACTCGCCGTTTGGCTGGCGCACGGGCGTGATCGGCAATTGCCCGGGATCGTTATACGGATAGAGTGCCTGTTGCACCCCGTCCTTGTCGATCACCTGACGGAAATAACCTTGCTGGTAGAGGAGCCCGACGCCGACGACCGGCACACCGAGATCACTGGCAGCCTTGAGTTGATCGCCGGCCACATTGCCGAGTCCCCCCGAATAAATCGGGAGAGCTTCACCCAACATGAATTCCATGCTGAAATACGCGACACACGTCAGGGGTGATTGCGGATGCGTGTGCTGAAACCACGCGGGCGACTCGGCGGCGCGCTTCTCCGCTTGTATGAGAGCATCCACCTTCTGGCGAAACTCGGGATTGGCCAACAGGAGACGGAGTTTTTCCCGCGAGACCGTCTGGAGGATTACCCACGGGTTTCGAGTCAGCTCCCAGAGCGCGGGGTCGAGCCGGTTCCACACCTCGTCGGCGCCATGGTTCCATGACCAGCGCAGGTCCCGGGCCAACTCCGCGAGAGAACTGAACCCGTCGATTTCCGCGGGCTGAAGACTGTGGGCCGGGTTACTGGCGGGGGTTTGTCCGCTCATGGTCTCTCCTCCTCAATGGTTACGCAAAAAGCGCAGCTCGGCGCGCAGGCGCTCCACTTCATCGAGCAGCTCGAACATGGTCTTGAGCATGGCCAGGTCGACGTCGTGAACGGACCGTAGGTACTCAATCTGCCGCAGTGTATGGATCGCCTCTTCCGTGAATTCCATCACCCCGTACGGCGGGTGAACGACCGGGCGGACGAGGCCAGCACGATAATAGATGAGAATGGAGCGGCGCGGGACACCGGCGAGGTGAGCGGCGGCATCGAGACTGTACAGGACGTTTGGTTTCGGCTGAAACAACTCCAGAGCAATGGATGATGGACCGTCTTGAACCGATCGTTTGCTCATGAAGGTTTCCTCGGGTTGAATGTCGACTTTGAGGCCAACTGTTCCCACAGGACTCTTTGTTCCGGCGTGAGATGCGACGGGACTTCGATGGACACGACGGCATACAAATCGCCCCGTGTTCCGTCGACCGTCGGCAACCCCTTCCCGCGTAAACGGAATTGCCGTTCCGACACGGTGCCCGCGGGAATTTTCAAGGATACCGTTCCATCGAGGGTGGGTATGTGGACGGTGGAACCCAGCACGGCCTCCCACGGGGCCAGATCCAAATCGTAATAGAGATCGGCGCCCCGCACACGGAAGTCGGGGTGCTGGGCAAATTTCACACGCAGATACAGGTTTCCCGCGTCGCCCCCACCGATGCCTTCCTGGCCTTTGCCGGCGACACGGATGAGTTGCCCTTCCCGAACGCCGGGAGGGATTTTCACCCGCAAGGTCTGCGTGGTCGATTGTCCGGTGCTCGGGTCGGTACGCTGCAGCCGAATCGTGCGGCTCGAACCGTGCAGGGCTTCGTCCAGCGTCACCAGAATGTCACCCTCGATGTCCTGGCCGCGCTGGGCGAATGTCTCGCCTTCTTCGCCGTTTTCACCCGCTCTGCCGAAGCCACCGAATGGACGACCGCGACTGCCGAAGAACTGCTCGAAGAAATCACTGAAACCTGTGCCATCGAAATGGAATTCGGCACCCTGTTCGGGGCCTCCGCCGAACCCTTCCGTTGGCGGCGGGGCCTGCCGTTCCGGATGGTTCCAATTCGCCCCGAGTTCATCGTACTTTCGCCGTTTTTCCGGGTCGCTGAGGACTTCGTTGGCTTCGTTGATTTCCTTGAACTTTTCTTCGGCCGTGCGTTTGTCTTTGGCGACGTCGGGATGATATTTGTGGGCGAGCTTGCGGAAGGCCTTCTTGATTTCCGCATCACCGGCGGTTCGGGGCACGCCGAGAACGTCGTAGTAGTCCTTGAATTCAACGGGCATCGCCGGCTCCGGGAAGATGGCACGGACTATTCTCGATCACCTTCGACGCAGTTTCGGCGATGGAGGTGATCGCATTCTTCGAATCGGACACCCGGCTTGGAGGATCGATCTTCATGGTTTGGCCCTCGCAACGCTCTGCTCTAATACCCCTTTTCTTCCCCGAGTTCAAGGTGGCGTGTTCCTTAAACACGAGAGCCCCCGCGGGCGACATAAGGTGTTGACCCCACTGGGGATTTCAGGACGGGAGTATTCGACATCTCCACGTTGGGATAAGCCAGTCCGCAGCCATCGACATTTTGTCGCGCCAGGACGGCATGTACAGAAGCGCTGGCGGACGCCACCTTGTCGCGCCAAAGCACTGCGTAGGCGGACGCTTCGGATCCATGGGAATCACTCACTGTCTCCGGTCGGGGATGGACAAACCTCCAACGTTCAGGCAACATCAATGACTCCAGTGGACTTTTACACATCATGGCTTGGGGGAATTGAGGCAGTCACCACCTGCGCGTGGCTGGGGAGTTGTGCGGCTTGGTAACGGCGTCGAAATCATCCGGAGCCGTCAGCGTAATGCCGTTCCAGCCCCGGGAACAAACGGCAAAAGGTTTGGCCTTCTCGAGCGCACAGGAGGTGGCGGCGGCGATTCATGACCGTCGTGTGTCGGCGGTCGAAGTAGTGGACGCCTATCTCGCGCGCGTTGCCCGCCACAATCCGGCGCTCAACGCCATCGTGACCCTCAACGAAGAGGAGGCTCTGGCGCGGGCGCGCGAAGCCGATGCTGCGATGGCCCGCGGCGAGGTTTGGGGGCCGCTCCACGGTGTACCCGTGACGATCAAAGACTCATTCGCCACGGCTGGATTGCGGACGACAAGCGGCTTCGCGCCACTGGCCAATTACGTCCCGGCCGCCGATGCCACCGTTGTGGCACGTCTCCGTGCGGCGGGGGCCATCGTACTGGGCAAAACCAACCTGCCGATGCTCGTCCATGGGTTCCAGAGCGACAATGCCATCTTCGGCCGGTCGAACAACCCGTGGGATTTGGAACGAACACCGGGTGGCTCAACTGGCGGCGGCGCTGCCGCCATCGCGGCCGGTTTGTCGGCGTTGGAAGTGGGCAGCGACTACGGCGGGTCGGTGCGAATTCCCGCGCACTACTGCGGCGTGTATTCACTCAAACCCACCGAGCACCGCGTCCCGACCGTCGGTCACATTCCGGATCTGCCCGGCCGATCACGCGGTGTGCGGCACGTCGCCACGCCCGGGCCGCTGGCCCGGTCCGTGCAGGATCTGGCGCTGGCACTGCAGGTGATCGCGGGTCCCGATCCACGTCAGCCGGAGGTTCCTCCTGTGCCCCTTGTTCCAACGGCGCCACCGCCCTGGGGCGAGCTGCGTGTGGCTTGGGCCGATGATTTTGGCAGGCTGCCGGTGACCCGTGACACGAGGACCGCATTGGCGGGGCTGGTCGCCGCGCTGGAGGAACGAGGCTGCACGGTCGCGCAGTGTCTGCCGGACAATTTTGAGTTCCCCGATCTCTGGGAGACATACGGCGAACTGCGCCAGTGCGAAGTTGGCGGGGCGATGTCGCCCGAGCTCGAAGAGGAATGCGCGGCCAGGTTCGGAGTCAACGCCGCGTCCGACGATCCTGAATTGCGCGGCATGGCCCGACGACTCAATGCCACGCTGCGTCAGTACACGGAGACGTTGACCAAACGCGACGCGCACATTGCCGCTGTGGAACGTTTCTTCGAGGCATGGGATGCACTGTTGTGTCCCGTGACCGTTGGGCCTGCTTTCCCGCATTGCCCGCCCGGCACGCCGATCGATGTGGACGGTCGGCCCGTTCCCTATCGACTGGGCGGAACAGGCTACACCAGCCCGTTCAACTTGACCGGCCATCCCGTGGTGGTCCTGCCGCTGGCTCGCTCAGCCGAGGGACTGCCGATCGGCGTGCAAGTGGTCGGCCAACGTTGGGGCGAGATGAAATTGTTGGCGATCGCCGAACAACTTGTCGAGCTGACCGGACCATTTCAGCGTCCCCCGGGATACTGAGTCGATTCTCAGCGGCGGGGCGGCGACCGAAGCGAAGGCGTACTTCAACCGTGAGATCAATGGTAGGGAGGAAGACACAGTGCAAACATCCATGTTCGCAATTATCGCGTTTTTGATGGGGGCGATCCTTTCCGTCTACTTGCCGATGAACAGCTCGGTCTCGCGATATCTGGGATCCTCCATGGCCGCGTCCGCAGTTTTCTTCGTGGTGGCCACCATCACCTCCATCGTAATCCTCGTGTTCGGGGGTGAATATCATTCGCTGGCCAAACTTCGGAACGTGCCGGTTTATCTGCACGTCGCCGGGATCATCAGTGCCTTCTTTATTGTCGGGACGACCTTTCTCATTCCAAAGGTGGGGGCGAGAACGTTTTTTATCCTGCTGGTTTCGGGTCAAATCCTGATGGCCATGGTCATCAGCCACTTTGGTGTGCTGGAATCTCCGCAGGATCCGATAACGCTCAAGAAGACGCTCGGAGCAATTCTGGTGATTGCCGGGGCGTGCCTGTCGGCGCGCTAGCCGCCGGATTCTACTTCTTTGCCGGAGCTTTGGTGTGGAACTTGTACGCGTCCGGATGCCCGGCAAAACACAGGCCCATGGTCGATCCCTTCACGTCATCGTAAGGGATGCCCAGTAACTCCAACGCCACTTTCTCGGCTGTAATCGGCATGGTCTTCATTCGCCGGCCAAGCGCGTCTTCCACCGCGTTGGCGACCATGGCCGCGCAGGGAATCATCGTGTGTTCGGCAGTCCCGCGGGCGCCGAACGGGCCATCGGGTTGCGGCACCTCCACGATAATCGGTACAATCTCCTCCGGCACGTCCATCGAGGTTGGGATCTTGTAATCCGTGAAGTTGGCATTGACCAATTTGCCCTTCTGGTCGAAACGGATGTCTTCGTACAACACCGTCGCCAGCCCCTGAACGATCCCGCCGACGATCTGGCATCTCACGAGGACGGGGTTGATCGCCTTGCCAGCGTCGACAGCCAGTGTGGCTTTCAGTACGCGCATCTTGCCCGTCTTCTTGTCGATTTCGAGAGTGACAGCGGCAGCGCCCACGGTGTAATGCACATTCGGATGGCCGCCCTGACTGGTCTCGGGGTCGCTCAATGCGGAGGTGAACTCGGGCATGAATACGCCGCTCCCGAGAATCGGTCCGCCGATGAAGTTCCCATGCTTCAGTTGAATGCCGTTGATGACGAAATCACGCAACGGCAACTCGAAATCCGCGCGTTCCCGGCATTTCACGCGCTCATTTTCAAGATAGAGCGAGTCGCGAGACAGACCATGGGCCCGCTCGACAACTTCAAACATCTTTCCGCGCAATTCCAGCGCCGCGGCTTTCACAGCATTGCCACAACCCCACGTCACGTGAGAGCCGACGGTCTGCCATTCGTACGCGTTGCGGTCCGTGTCGGGTAGCTCGACGCGGATCTTCTTGATCGGCACCGTGAGAATCTCAGCGGCAATTTGGGCCATCACGGTCAGGAACCCCTGGCCGATTTCCATGCCCGAGACGCTGATGTTCAGGCTGCCGTCCTCATTGAACTTCATGAATGCTGCCGACGCGGCATTGGGCGGCATCGCCGGTGCCTTCCAGTAGCAGGCGAACCCCTTGCCGATGACCTTGTTGGGATCTTTCGACACTTCTTTCTTTCCCCAGCCGATTTCCGCGGCAACCCGGTCGATCGACTCCTGGAGACCGCATGGGTTCATCTTCGCGCCATACGCCAACGTGTCGCCTTCGCGAATGGCATTCCTCCTCCGGAACTCGACGGGATCCATGCCGAGTTTGTGCGCCATCCGGGTCATGTGGGATTCCAACCCAAAATGGAATTCGGAGTACCCAAAACCACGATACGGACCACTCGGCGGGAGGTTGGTATAGACGCAGACGGAATCGATTTTGACATTGGGGATTCGATACGGGCCTGTGGCGGAGAGCCCGACCGCATTCACCACATTGGCACCGTATTCCACATAACCACCAGCATCCCAGTGCAAGGAATGCTCGATTGCCGTGATGGTGCCGTCTTTCTTCGCGCCCAGTTTGATTCGCGCGACGACGCCCTGCCGTTGGTAGGTATTGTAAAACTCCTGAGCTCGCGTCCAACGGACCTTCACTGGATGCCCCTTCACCATCATCGCCAATGCCGCGCCGATGATCTCCATCGACACGCCGGCTTTGCCGCCAAAACCGCCACCGACATACGGCGTCACGACACGGATGTCCTTGTGGGACAATCCGAGTGGCGCCAGCGCCTGCGCGAGGACGTGTCGTTGCGTGTAGGGCGACTGCGAGGCCGACCAGAGCGTCAACCGTCCGGACAAATCGTAGAGGCCGATGATCACATGTGGTTCGATCGCACAGTGGGAATAGCGGGGGACCGTGTAGGTGTCTTCGAGGATAACATCGGCTTCCTTGAACCCTTTCTCGATGTCACCTTTCCTCGTTTTGCGCCAGTGGGCGATGTTCGTGCCCGCTTGCGGAAAAAACCATGGGCAACGCGTGTAATTTCCCAGATCAGGGTGCACCAACACGGCATCATCCCGAAGCGCCTTCGTGAGGTCGAGGACGGGTTCCAGTTCTTGATAAACCACTTTCACGAGTTTTGCCGCCCGCTTCGCCGTTTTCGCGTCGCGTGCGACCACGGCAGCGACTTGTTCGCCGACAAAACGGACGCGGTCGGTCGGAAAACTGAATCGGTCCTGCATGTACAATCCGAAACGGTACGGGAAATCTTTGCCAGTGATCACGCGCACGACACCGGGAACCTTCTCGGCGGCGGATGTATCAATACTCTTGATCAACGCATGTGCATACGGTGTTTCGACGATCTCCGCGTGAAGCAGCCTCGCGCCGAAATCAATGTCGTCCACGTAAATGGCCGCTCCCGTGACTTTCTCCAGCCCGTCAATGCGTTCGGGCGATTCGCCAACAAATTTGAGCGCACTCATGAGCGTTTCCCCGCTTTCTCGCCGACGGCCACAATGGCGTCAATGACCGGCTCGTAACCAGTGCAACGACATAAGTTGCCGGAGATGGCCTCTTTGACTTCGTCTTTGGACGGGTTCGGGTTTTTGCCCAGTAGTTCCGTCGCCGAGAGCACCATGCCGGGCGCGCAGAATCCACATTGGAAGGCGTTGTACTTGAGCAGCGACTGTTGCACGGGCGTCAACCCCGACTGGCTCAACCCTTCGAGCGTCGTGATTTCGTGACCGTCCACCTCGATGGCCAGGATCAGGCAGGTGCGCACGGTCTTGTTATCCAGAAGGACCGTGCAGGCACCACAGTCACCGCGTTCGCAACCAATCTTTGGGCTCTTCACGCCCAGTGTTTCCCGCAAGACATCGAGGAGAATGTCGCTGGGCTCGACATCAAGGCTGCGGGTCTCGTTGTTGAGTGTGACAGTGATCCGCTTTGTCATGGCCGCCTCCTATATCACGCTGGTGCCATACGCGGGACCCGAGCCCGCAATCCGTTCAACCGCGGTACGGAATCCCCGTTCCAGCATTACGCCCACCATGTGCATCCGATATTCCTTGGTCGCCCGAATGTCGGTGATCGGTGCGATTTCTGTTGGCACGAGTCGCACCGCCTCCTGAATCAGATCGTCCGACAACGCGCGGCCCTCCAACAAAGCTTCGATTCTCTCCCCGCGAATCGGGCGTGGCGCGACCGAGCCGAAAGAAATCCGATAGTGGTTGTCGGCGTACGCGAGAACCGTCACGCTGGCTTGCGCGAGATCTTCGCCCTCGTATCGGCGCAGTTTGACGAAGCAGGCGCCATGTTTCTTCCTGGGCAGCGCTATCGCTATTCCGGTGGCGATCTCGCCACGCTTCAGCACGGTCTTGCGTGGACCGAGAAACCAGTCGTGTAGTGGTACCTTTCGCCTGCCTGACGGGCCGACCACCAGCACCACGGCATCATAAACGAGCAGAATCGGACCGCTGTCACAGCAGGGAACCGCCGAGCAGATATTGCCAACCATCGTGGCCCGGTTCCGAATGCCCACCGAAGCGACCCAGCCGGTCATCTCGTGAATTACGGGGAATTTCTTCGCAACGATTGGGGAATCTCGCAGGTCACTGAACGTGACCAGAGCGCCGATCGTAAGGACACCATTCTTGAATTCAATCTTGTCCAGACCGGGAACGCCTTTGATGTCCACCACGGCGTCGGGCGCTACCATGTTTTCGGCAATCAGGGTGATCAAGTCCGTCCCGCCGGCGAGAACACGGGCGCGCGTTCCGTAGCGCGCGAGCGTTTTGACGGCCTCGCGTAGCGTGCCGGGCTTCACGTAATCAAACTCGTGCGCGATTGCCATGATCGCCTCCCTATTTTGGCGGCAGCAGGGCCACGATGCGGCACATGGCGGATTCCATTTCGATGCCGCGGAGCGGGAATGCGCCAATCCAAACCCGTTGATTGCCGATCTTGTCGATCTCGCCGCCGAGATTCTCGGCATGCACCAGTTTCTTGGGGAACAACTTCAGGTGCATGACCTGGTAGTACTCGTCGGGCGGGAACATTTCATCCCAACCTTTGCCGTACTTCGCCTTCAATTTCTTCTCGGCTTCGGCGAACCGCGCCGGGTGCCAGTTGCGGATGATGGTGTTCATCGGATGGTCCGCACTGCCGCAATCGAGACCGATCCACTTGAGCTTCATGTCCAGCGCCCATTGGTGGAAGCCAGGGCCGGGACCCGGGTGCTTCACAAAATACCGCAACTCATCGGATTGTCTCTGGTCCCAAGCGTAGCGGTGATAGCCGGTATTGATGATCAGGATATCACCTTTCTTGACCTCGACGTTCTTCGTAATTGTCTCCGGAGAATACAGGTCGTAGTCACCCACGTCCTTGGAAATGTCGGCGACGACGCCGGGGCCAATCCACTCTTCAATGGGGACGTGACCAATCGACCGGCCGCTGGCGTGAAAATGAATCTCCCCGTCCATGTGCGTGCCGACGTGGTTGCTGGTCGTGATGATCTGGCCGTTGGCGCCCTGCCCCATGTGCGCGCCGGCAATGCGCTTGAAATACTGAATTCCCAGCGGCATATAGCTCGGCCACGGCGGCGTGTGAATGCTCAGTGGCTGCGTCAGGTCGTACACACGGACCTTGTCCATGAACTGCAGGAATTGTTTGGTATTCATCGGTTGTCTCTCATTTCTTGGTTAATCTTCCGGCCAATCCCGCGAAAGCTCTCTGGAACGGCTCGGCGGGCGCGCTCAACACGCCGGCGCCAATCTGGCCGACGCCCGGTTCCTTGTGGGCGACGCCGGTATCGATGAACGGCAGGATATTCTTCTCGACGACCTTGATGGCATCGATGCCCGTTGGCGTGCCGCGGAAGTTCAGATAGGGAATCTGGTAGATGTTGTTCTCGCCAGCGGTGATCTCATACATCTGTCGCGTGTAACGAATCGCATCATCGCTGTTGCCGCCAACGAACTGCACAATGGCCGGTGCCGCCGCGATGGCGAATCCACCCAATCCATTCGTCTCAGTGATCGCGCTGTCGCCTATGTCAGGGTTCGCGTCCGCCCGCGTGTACCCCGGGAAGAACAGAGCGTCGGGTACATCGGCCGGACCGGTGAACCATTCATCACCCGTGCCCGAGAGTTGGATGCCGAAGTCGGTGCCATTGCGGGCCATGACGACCAGAACGCTGCTGTTTTTGACGCCCCGCGCCCCGTCCAGTGTGACTTTGGAGGCGGGCATGGAAAGGTTCAGGAAAAAGTGATCGTTGTGGTTGATGAACTCCAGGACTTCAGCCGCGATGGTTGGATCGTCACAGGTCGTGACAATCGCCGGCGCGATCGTCCGATAGAAAATGGACGTGGCGGCGCGGTTGCGGTTATGGACCTCGTCTCCCATGTGGAGCGCCTGAGCGATGATATTCTTGAGGTCGATTTTTCCGAGTTTGGCCACGGCTTTCTTCAAGACCGGGTAGAGAGTGCCTTCCATCCATCGCAGCTTCTCAATCACCGGTTCACCATACGCGCCGTAACGCAGCACTTTGCCGAGCCCCTCGTTCAGCGTGCAGTATGCGAAATTGCCGCGGGCCTCATTTTTCAGCACGAACACCGGCATCGACGGCGAGATGATGCCTGCCATCGGGCCGACGGAAGCATGTTCGTGACAGGGGGAGAATTTGATTGCGCCGGATGCCGCGAGCCGCTCGGCTTCTTCGACGGTTTCCGCTTTCCGCTCGTACAATAGCGCGCCAATCATGGCGCCACGCATTGGCCCGCACATCCGGTCCCACGTAATCGGCGGTCCCGCATGCAGCAACATGTCCGACTTCATCCCCGGGATAACATCGATGGCCCGCTCCAGACCGATGAGGTGCGGCATGCCGCTCAAAATGATCTTCACGACCTCGGCATTGGCCTTTTCAATCGCCAGGCGAAATATCTTCACGCGGTTAGCCAACTTGGGATCGACCTCCATCGAAGGTTTCCAGTCGACCTGCACGGATGGCGTATGGGAATCATCCAACGCCTGTTTGAAGGACGACAATCCGATGTTGATGACCTTCAGATCGCTGCCGAACAGTTGATTGATCGACGTCATTTCCTTCCCAGGCATTGAATAATTTGACCTGCCAATTTACACGCAGCGGCGTTGGATGGCATCATAATGGCACCGGCCTTTCGCAGAGCGGCCTCAACACGGCCCCGGTTCTGCGGGTCCTGATTGGTTCCGGTGATCGAACAGACGACGGAAACTTTGCGCGATGCCTGGCGAACCACGCTCGAGAGTTCGGCGGCCGGATTGGGGTGGGCGCCGTAGCCGAGCACGACATCCAGCAGGATGACCGCGGTTTCCGGATCGGCTGCTTCGACGAGGATCCGCCGATTCCGCAATGTGTAATCAATCATCGGATGCGGCCGACTGACGGTGAATTCGTCTTCACCAAGGTCGATGACCGAGTGTTTCTGGCTGACGAGAGAATCTCGGAGTTGCTTCGTGTTGCCCACAGGTGCATTTGAGTATACGCCCGTCAGCAGGGTCTTGAAAAGGATTTGAGCCTCGGCGCAGAACGTGCCGCCACTGAAGAGTCCGCGCACATATTTCTGGGCCTTCTTCCGTTTGGCGGCTTCGCGCTTCGCGATCCGGCTGATTTCTGCATCTCGCGTAGCGAGTCGGCTGAAGACTTCATCGCGTGGTCGTCCCTGTGACAAGGCAACGGCCATCAGGGCCGCTTCTTCGAGAGTGGAGGGATGACCTTCTTGTGTGGACGCACCGACAAACGAAGTTGCGATGGGTTTACGGATTGTTTTCGCCAGCTTGTCGATCCGGCGTAGCACGTCTTTGTGCGGCGGTTTGGAAACGAGGAGAATGACACGCGTCTGTTCGTCTTTTGCCAGGGCTTTCAGCCCCTCCAGAAACATGATACCGCCGACCTCGTGTTTCACATCGCGGCCACCGGTGCCAATGGCCTGCGAGATCCCTGCGCCCGCATTGGAGATGATGCAACTGACCTCTTGAAGCCCTGTGCCTGCGGCGGCAACGATGCCGATGTTTCCCCGATTCACGACGTTGGCGAAGGCGAGGGGAACGCCGTTGATGATGGCCGTGCCGCAATCCGGCCCCATGACGAGCAGCCCACGCTTTTGGGCAAATTTCTTCAGCGCGATTTCCTTCTCCAGCGGCACGTTGTCCGAGAACAGCATCACGTGCAGGCCGTTCTCGAGAGCGCGCATCGCTTCCTCACCAGCGTAGCGGCCGGCAATCGAAATCAGCGCCAGATTGGCGCCGGGAATTACGTTGAGCGCCCCAGCCAGACTTGTTGGACGTGATTCACTCCCGCTAGAGGTTGTGCTGACCGTCTTCTTGAGAAGACCATCGACAGCGGCCAGGGCCGATTGCGCCGCGGCTTCGGTTTCACCTTTTACCGCGACCAGAAGATCGGTGTCACCCGTATTGTCGAACCTGGCGCTCAGGAGGCCGCTGGAATTCAGGATCGCTTTGTTGGATTTTGTCCCCATCACCACGGCGGCGTCGATTACGCCTGGCAAGGCGGAGATTTCCTTGCCCACACGCATCAACGTGACAGAATCGAAGTAGGCGCCCTTGCGAATCTGGCCGGCAACGATCATGAAACCCCCATTTCGCCGCGAACCGTGAGCAAGAATCCCGTCCCCAAATCGGCACCAGAACTTTCGCCGATGGCCATCAGTCTCGCTGCCGACTTTCTGACCATCTCCTCGCCTTCATGCATTAGCGCGAGGACCAGATCTTTCATGCGTCCGAAGAGCAGGCCGCGGCGGGCGAGATCCAGAAACGAATTGGAGAAGATGTTGCCGGCTTTTGCCGTTCGAAATACTTCATCCGCAATCTTCCGATAATCCTGCCCTCGTAGTTGTTGCAAAAGATTCAAACCGATGAGCAACCCGGCAATGAAGTCGTCGCCGCTCGGAGTCAGCCCCAACCCGCATCCTCTCAGGGTTCGAACTCCATCCAGCAGGTGACCGCTTCGCATCTGGTGAACGCCGCGACGGATCTGATCCGTCAACGCCCGTTCAAATCCCGGTCGAAAATTCATGATCCGGTGTTCATCCAGAAGAAATGCCAGGCTTTTCGAAGAGGATGCAGTCCGCAGTTCTTCGTCGAAGACGGACAGATTGTGATCGAAGAGATGTGGATCCCAATCGTCAAAGGTAACGTCCGAATGATAATAGTCGGCGGCCGAAAATTCGAAATGGAGGCGGCCAAGCGTTATCGAATTCGGGCTGATCATCAGTGGCACGGCCTGGGCGCATATCGGTTCTCCAGTGAAGTCGCGAACAACGATGTTGAGCGGTCCATCACCGATTTCCTCGTCGACGACAGAAATGAGCCGGTTGCCGCACCGGAAGTTGACAGCCCGCCGGAATCGGGAGTGGAACGGATAGGTTCCTTCCTTGACCTGATCCCCAATACTCACAAGCGTCATGTCGGGTAAAACACCATCCCAAAGTTCTTGGTGTATTCCGCCTCGCGGACGATTTCGACCTTCCCACTGACCGCCATCCCGATCTTCGGGCTCGGAGCCTTCAGTTGCCCCGTGATCCGCATCCCGTTTTCCAGCTCAACGATGCCAAGAGTCAGCTTGGCGACGTTGAAATCGGGGGGGAGATTGTGGACGGTTGTGAACGTCAGCAGTTTGCCATTCTTCGGCAGAGGAACCGTGTCGAACTCGAACGGTTCCATGTTTCCGCACTTCTTGCACACCATGCGGAACGGATAGTGAAGTTGCCCGCACTTTTTGCATTGATACGCGTAAATCTCCAGGACCATGGTCAGTTCTCCCTCTTGAAGACGAGGCAAACGACATTGTTGCCGAACCCGCCGAAGTTGCAGGTGAACCCGATGCGCGCATCCTTCACCTGTCGTTTATGGGCTTCGCCGCGAAGTTGCAGGACGATTTCGTGGGCTTGCCCGACACCGGTCGCCCCCACGGGATGTCCTTTGGCTTTCAAGCCGCCCGACGTATTGATCGGGAGCTGCCCGCCCAGACGGGTTTCACCCCGTTCGAGCGCGAGATGCCCTTCGCCTTTCTTGAAGAAACCGACCTCCTCGCTTTCGACAATCTCCAGAATCGTGAAGGCATCGTGAAGCTCGGCGACATTGACGTCGGCCGGACTGACGCCGGCCATCTGGAATGCCTTGGCCGCAGCGCCCCGGACGGCCAGCAGGTCCGTCGGTTCCGCACGTTCATGGACGCAATGGGTGTCTGTCGCCTGCCCGACGCCGGCCAGCCGGATCATCGGCTTGTTCAATTGCTTCGCGACTTCCGCCGTTGCCAGAATCACCGCCGCGCCGCCGTCGGAAACCGGACAGCAATCGAAGAACCGTAAGGGCTCGGCAACATACGGATTGTTGGTCATCGCCTCGGGGGAATCGAGGATTCCTTCGATGGTGATTCTCTCATGCAAGTGCGCGAAAAAGTTCAACAATGCGTTGTCATGGTTCTTCACGGCCACCATGGCCAGATGCCGCTCGGTCACGCCGTATTTTTGCATGTAGAGACGCGTAAACATCGCCGCCAACGACGGCAGCGTCACGCCGTAGATGTACTCAGCCAGCGGATGAGACAGCGATGCCACGATGTCCGTCGCTTCCAGGTTGTTCACCTCACGCAGACGTTCTGCCGATGTGACCAGGACGGTATCGTGGAGTCCAGACGCAATAGCCATAAACCCTTGCTTGATGGCGGAAGCACCGGACGCGGGGCCGTTTTCGATGACTTCGGCGCCAGCGGGAGTCAGGCTCAGGGTGTCGACGACAGCACTGGCCAGCCCGGTTTGGTGGTTTGCCCGGGCACTGCCCATATTGGCCACATACACGTGATCGACCTTGGAAAGACCGGCATCCTTCAGCGCAATCATCGCGGGATACGCAGCAATTTCACTTAACGGATACTCCAGACGAGTAAAACTTGTAATTCCGATACCGACGACATAGACCTCGCGCATGATCAAGCCTTCCCTTCCTGCTTCCAGCGCTGAGACATCAGCGCCGTGCCCGTTGAGTCATACAGCGACCGCGTCGCCGCGAGAAGATCGGCGGGCGCCTTCGGTGGGTCCGTTGGCGGAAGTATAGCGGCCTGGGCCTTTTCGAGGAGGTGCTGCGGCACGGGGCGTCTACCGACGACGAGAGTAGCGCGGGCGCGGTTGAATAGTTCCTTTGTCAGGGCCCACGAGGGAACACCGCCGAGTTCATGGGCGATTTGGAATCGCTTCTCCAGTTCATACTCGATCATCCACCGGCGGAAGCCGATCGGCGATTCGGCCACGATCAGGACTTCCTTCTGACCGATGATGTCGAGGTGATACTCCATCTTCGTGGCGAAGGCGTGCGCTCCCACACGCAAGCCGCGCCGCAGGGCGACGGTGTGGTACGACATGCCGACGTCCTTGCTCAACAGGCGACCGTTCACCACCGCGACGAGTTCGCCGTCGATTTGCGCCACGAGGACGTATTCGTCCTGAACGCGATAGCGATAGTAGGCCAGAAGCTCGCTGTAGAGGCGCGCGGCGACGACGTCGTAGTAGTCACGCTCGACGTGAATCAGGGGTTCGACATGTTGCAGGATGTCGGGGATTTCCTCCCGAGTCACCTGACGGATGACCATCTCTTCCCCGCCCGCGAGCATCATATACTTGGGCGGAAACGGCGGAACGGGGTTATCAACGGGACGCAGGATCTTCTCAAGGTCAACAGCCATACACCTAATTCTCCTCTCTCTTCGGTAAAAAAATTCCGTTTTCTCTCGAACAGCTAGCCAACGAGATGCGCTCTGGCTCGACACCTGTCGGATACCAAATGACTTGACAACGCATGGGGTGTGCCATTCAGCGCATTCGAGCCATTTGTGGCTGGCATATATGGCTGCCACACAATTTGTTGCGTAGATATATCGACATCTGTGAGAGCGTCTTCTCGATGCCCGGTTTTGCCAGAGTGTCGCAGTCTGCCTTGGGAGGCTGACATCGTGTCAGAACTCGTTATTGGCCGTCAGGCACCGCCGGTGGCACGCATTCCCGTTCACCCAAATCTCGACGCGCTTGCCTACGCCACTTTGATCGAAGATTCGACCTTCTTGAACAGCACGGTTCGGAGCAATTCGGCAAGAACAGGGTCGCCGTTCACCTTCTTGTATAACTCGAAATTGGTTTCGATCATATGGAACTCCTCCAGCACCCGCTTGAAATCGTAAAGTTTGTTCGGATCGGTTGCCTCTGTCAGCAACGTGCATTGGTAAAAGGGCTGGAATGCCTTCTGGATTTCGTCCGCGCCATTGGCGAAGTCCAATACCATCGTATCTTCTTTGAGTGGGGGCAGGGTCCGGTTCAACCGGCTCAAGGTTTGGACGGCGTTGACGCCCCCCAGTTTCTTATCGACATACATGGTCTGCAATAACGGCTGGTCAAAGCCTGTCTGGAATTTCTCCGCGACGATCAGGAACCGGTTTTCCAGCAACTTGAAGGTCTGGGCGGTCTGCGAGTCTGGGAAGCCATTCATGCCAGACTCGGTAAACGTCTCGCCACTGTCCGGGTCTTTGACCTTGCCGGAAAATGCAACCAACGCCTTGTAAGGGTAGCCATGCTCCCGAAGATACTTGTCGAAGGCGATTTTGAACCGGACGGCATGGAGCCGAGAGCGCGTCACCACCATCGCCTTTGCCCGCTTGTCGATGCGATTGGCGACGTTCTCATGAAAGTGTTCGACCATGATTTCGGTCTTGAGGTCAATCCGATGCGGATGCAGGTCGGCATACGACTTGAGCAGGTAGATGCCCTTCTTCTTCGGGTACTTCGGATCGCCCTCAATTTTCTTCTGCAACCCGAAATACACCTGGAATGTCGTGTAGTTTTGCAACACGTCGAGGATGAACTTCTCATCAATCGCCTGGCGCATCGAATACAGGCTAAAGGGTTGGAATCTACCATCTGGTCGCTTCGTCCCGAACAACTCCAACGTCTTCGGCTTGGGCGTTGCGGTAAAGGCGAAGAAACTGACATTCTTCAACCGCCCATGCGCCTTCATCGACTCCGCAACCGCCTTGTTGACGGCATCCTCGTCGCTCTCGCCTTCGACGGCTTCGGCCTTCTCGGCTTCCTCCAAACTCGGCGCGACCAGAATCTCGCGCATATTGCGGGTCGTCTCGCCGGTCTGCGATGAATGCGCCTCGTCCACGATGACGGCGAACCGCTTCCCGGGCATCTCCCCGATCTTTTTGGCTACGCCCGGGAAACTTTGCAGGGTCGAGACAATCAACCGTTTACCGGCAGTCAGGGCTTCCGTCAATTCCACTGCCTTCCGTTTCTCGATGGTCGTCACCACCCCTTTGACATGCTCGAAACTGCGAACGGTCTGTTGCAGTTGCCAATCCAGTACGCGCCGGTCGGTAATGACGATGACGGAATCGAAGATTGGTTTGTCATCCGCGCCCGACAAGCAGGACAGCCGATGCGCCAGCCAAGCGATGCTGTTGCTCTTACCGCTCCCCGCGCTATGCTCGATCAAATAATTCTGACCGGCTCCCTTCGCCTTGGCATCCGCAATCATTCGGCGGACGGAATCCAGTTGATGATAGCGCGGGAAGATTAACTTCTTCTTGCCGGTCGGCTTCCCGTCGTCGTCGAGGTCATCCACCAACTCGACAAAGTGATTGAGGATTTCCAGCAGACTGTCCCGTTGCCAGACTTCCCTCCAGAGATAATCCGTCTTAAACCCCTTCGGGTTGTCGGGATTGCCCGCGCCGGTGTCGCGCCCCTTGTTGAATGGCAAGAAATGGGTTGGGGGTAGGATACCGCTTGCATCTTCAACGTCCAAGCCAGAATGATTCCGAGGCTCAGTTCCTAACATCCACCGACCGAAGTGGAACCAGCAACATCAACTCCGTTGCCTTGGCTGACGGCCACTCCATCCATCCATCCCTGAGACCATTGGGCTTGCCTGTCTGGTCGCTCTTGCTTACACTGACGGCTGTTCCCCCGTTTGTACAATCTGTTAGTGGAGGCTGGTAATGAAGGTACAGGAGGATTTTTGCCTGAGCCGTCCAGCGAAAGCCCTTTCTCTCGGACTCGTCGCTCTCGTCGGTTTTTTCTTCACCAACGCTCGAACTTACGCCGACAACATCTTCGTGGCAAATACGAATAACACGATTGACGAATTCAGCTCAAGCGGGACCGAAACGACCTTCGCCAGTACGGGCTTGGACGACCCTACCGGTCTAGCCTTTGACAGCCATGGCAATCTCTACGTGTCCAACGCCGGAAGCAACACGATTGAGAAATTCGGTACGAATGGAGTCGGGACGGTTTTCGCCTCGGGTTTGAGCACCCCTGTCGGTCTTGCCTTTGACAGCAGTGGCAATCTCTACGTGGCGAACTTTTACGACGACACGATTGAGAAATTCGGTACGAACGGAGTGGGGACGGTTTTCGCCTCGGGTTTGGGCGTCCCTGACGGTCTTGCCTTTGACAGCAGTGGCAATCTCTACGTGGCGAACTATTACGATGACGTGATTGATAAGTTCAATTCAAGTGGAAATATGACTATTTTCGCCTCGGGTTTGGGTGCTCCTACCGGTCTTGCCTTTGATAGCAGTGGCAATCTCTACGTGGCGAACCTTGCCGACAACACGATTGAAGAATTCGGTACGAACGGAGTCGGAACGGTTTTCGCCAGTTCGGGCTTATCTCACCCCTATGGCCTTGCCTTTGACAGCAGTGGCAATCTCTACGTGGCGAACCTTGGCAACAACACCATTGAGGAATTCAATACAAACCGAGTCGGGACGGTCTTTGCCAGTTCGGGCTTGGACTCCCCGTCGTTTATCGCCATACAAGTTCCCGAGCCCTCGACCTGGGCGATGCTGGCCATGGGCATCGGGGCAGTCCTCGGGGGGTTGCGATTGAACCGCAGGTCAACGAGCCGAAATGGGAACGCCATAAAAACTGGCCTTGGCAAACGGGCGGGGTTATCATTCGGCCATGAACGTAGAAGAATTTGTTGCTGAGACCTTGACCCAGATCGCCAACGGGGTTTTTAAGGCCAAGCAACCCGTTAATACAGCGGGGGGGACGGTAAATCCGGGCAATATTGCCAGGGGGGACATCAGAATGGTTGACCATAACGGTATGCCTGTCGATGTGATTTCGTTCGATATTGCCGTGGCCGTCTCCGAGGAAAAACAATCTTCTGGCAAAATGGGATTATCCGTTATGACAGTTGGAGCCGGGATACAGGGGCAGTCAACATCCTCAAGCAGTTCGGTCAGCAGGATCAAATTCAGCGTACCCTTGCGTTTGCCAGCGTTCTGATTGACCTGACGGTTTTTGATGCGTTTGGCGGAACTGATGAGCACTAAAGACCTTATTAAGAAGGCATTGAAAGCGAAAAGGGAGTCAAAACAGATAGAGTTCAAACGGGACTTTAACCCTGAGTCCACGCAGAGTAGATGCGAGACCGTAAAGGACATTGTCGCTATCGCCAATTGTTGCGGTGGAATAATTATCGTCGGCGTCGATAATAACGGCAATCCCGTAGGTACGGATGTGTCCGCAGTTCTCGGTTTCGACCAAGCCAAACTAGTCGATTTAATTGCTTCTTACACTGGCGTTGCGCTTGCTGATATTGAGATTGTTCAGTTGAGGAAATCGTCAAACGATTTGGCAGGGATCGTCATTCCGCTGTCCAACATTGGGGAGCGTTTCAACAGGCCAATTATGCCAAATTTCCGGTGGAATGTCTAGGGCTGGCAGGGGATCAAATGGACTTGATTATCGGTTTCTAGTGAAGGAAGCCCCCCCGCCCCTAAACTTTCATTGAGGACTCCCCCACCGGGTACCGATTTGCTTTTCCACCTCCGGTCGCCCGCAGGTGGAGGAGCATGGGCGGGTTGGATGGGGCGGATACCCCGGGGGTAAACTCTCCTGAGGACTCTCCATATAGGCGGGAAGTTTTTTTCTTGCGACCACTGCGACCCGCCCAAGGTCGGCAGGAGTTCTTATCGGATCCGGCGAATGACTAAACCGACCGAGGGACAACATGAAAATCCACGCAATCAAAACCAAACTGAGTCCGCCCGCACTCGACCTCGACCAATTCTCCAAAGAACTGCGGGAACTGTCGGAGCGATTTAGCGTCCGGCTGGTTTCCCTTGGGTCTATCGCGACAGTGGATGAGGGAAAGTTGGGCTCGATGTATCTGGCGGTTTGGGAAGTGGAAGCGAAGGAAGATTAGTGGACTGGCTTCCGTCCATGACCCCGAAGATGGGCTTCGACGGAAACTCGACTTTCCATTTTCTCCCTGCCTCTGATGCATGAGGGAGTGCAGTCTCGACTCTCATTTCTTTGGTTAGTAAAACGCCCGCCTCGACCGCATGATTGAAAATCATTTTCAGGGTTTCGAGTTCAATCACCACGGTCTTTGGGGACACCTCTTTGAGCCTTTTTGCCCTCCACTCCTCAACGTCAAGTTTGACGATGGATCGCAACCGCATTTTCGCAAAGTACGGGGTAAGCGAGTTTATGGCAGTTTGGCGTCTCTTCTTGGAGGCGGGCTTCAAGGACGCTCCATGCAACTCGACCCATTGTTTGGCATACTCAATGAACCCAATGTCTCGGGTTGAGGCATCGGCTTTGAGGTTGCCGATCTGGACTCGCAGATCAGCAAGCCGACGTTCTGCAAGTCTTCTGTCCGTTGTTCTCAGCGACCGGCGATATTGTTGACCACACCGTTCAAATACAGCATAATACCGCTTGCTTTGCTTGGATCTATAAAGGTTTTCGCCGACCCGAAAGAGTATCTGATTTCGGTGCTTGCCGACGTAGCCTTTAGTCTGGGTACGCATGGTTCGGTACGTTGAGATTGCATGAGAAAGTCCTACATACAAGCATGACTTGCAAGCCTAATTTTATGCAGTCGGGAAATCCTCATAGAAGTACCGCAAACATTGCTTGCGCTCCCGTAGCTCAGATGGATAGAGCGTCGGTTTCCTAATTCCAACCGACAGGTTTAGCTGATATTTGCTCACCCCCTCTGGAGTAAGCAAAACCAATAGACACAAGGGTCTCCTGCATGTTGGACGTTTGCTCGCGTTTGCTTGAAGCCACTGAAATTTAGCCGATAGATTGCAACAAAAGATTGCAACACGTCCGGCTCAGAATTCGTTGCGCTGGTTTTCGGTGCAACGGTGTTGATGTACTTCGGCGGTGTGATCGTGCCTCTGGCGGCCTATTGTGAAACAATGCGGTGCGGTGTAGCGGCTCTGGTGATCCAGACGCAAGTGGCTGCTCGCGGTGGCAACACGGCTGCTGCTCCATGGTGGCTACACCCACCGGCGGCGGTGCGTCAGGGATTCCGGCGGTTGCCGATCCCATAAATCGTAAGAGCACCGTGTGCCCCTCGGTCAGAAACAAAGCGCGGCTTTGGTTTCTCCAAAGCCAAACCCTACGAGCCAACCGGGCCGGAACGCCGCCGCTGTCAACGGCAGACCGCAGCGGCGCGAGGAACGCCTTGACAGCCCAAGGCGGCGGCTCCGGCCACGTCGCACCACCGACGTCGTTCCGTCAATGCGGCGACTGAGTTACCGGCAACAGGCGGCGTTTCCTGGCTGTCGGTGGCGAGCAGCGCGCAGCCTCGGACAGCCGCCGGGCGACTGCACCCATCAAGCGAAGCACGCGCGGGCGAGGCATGTCGCTTGCCACTGAGCAACGCGCCATGACCGCACGGGCCTGCAAGCATTCAACGAGCAACTGCGCCGGTAGGATTGCAACGCGGCTGCGTCCAACGTGCCGTCAGACCTGGCTCGTCATCACCGTCGGCCTGGCGTTTGTGGCCATGCGTTTCGGCCGGCAGCGTGGCGCAAGTTCACGGCTCCGTTACCGTCCACCGTCGAGCGGCGAGCATTCGCCGACTCGTGCGGTCACGCGACATCCTACCGGCATCCGCACGACATCCGAGCGGTGTCCACCCGTCAGTCCGCAACGCGGCCACGCGTCGTCCACTGAGCAGCCAGACCGGCAGCTGTTGAGCAGCTTCCTCATCGCCCAGAGGAGGGGTAAGTGTCCTAGCGCATTTTGCATTTTTACGGCGCAGTGAAGGCCGATTGCATTCGCTCGTTTCACGATGCGGAAGACAGACATTTCCCAGCGACACTTGCGCCAAAGTGGGCACGAGCTTGGCTCTCTCTGTAGCAGTACATCATTGCCACGATGGGGGACGCCTCCGCCACCACCTTCTTCTGCTCCTGCTGCATCGGCAGCCGTTCCACCAGAGCCGTAACACCGATAATTAAGGCCCTGCGGAACGATCTTCTACGGGTACTTTAGAGATTGGCCCAAGACTTTACCCTTGAGCGTGACCAAATTCGTGCCAATAGTGCTGAGGGACAGACTCGTTCCGAGGGCGTCACTCTCACCAATGAATTTCAATTTGGATGTCTGGTTTCTGTTGTTAAAGCTGCCTGTGACTTGGTACGTGAGGACGCGACCGTTGGACAGCGTTAACGTGCCTGTACCAGCCAGTTTGGTGCCGTTGGTGGCGATGTTCAAGCCCAGCGCCCAATCGCCATTCATGCCCGCAGGCAGTGGTATTGTATCGGATGAGGTTTGCGTTTCGCATTTGCTGCCAACGCGACATGTACGGAATGAGTCGCTACAAAAAAGCGTCAACGAAGATGGAACGATGGCGTCAGTTTCCTTTATGGCATAGTTGCCTGCGATAGCTACGCCGCCGGATTCCCCTGTGAACTCTCCGCTGTACTTCAGGCTAGCGCCGACCGTACCAGCCCTCACAAAGACTTTTCCTGTAGCTGGCCCGCTTCCTTCGGCGAAACCCGTATCATTCACATCCGTTTCATTTCGGTCACCGGTGATCAACCCGCTGGCCTGCTGTTGTAGGGTTACGATTACAGTGTCAGTGCCGCTGGAGGTGTCGATGTTCGTGTAGATGCCGCTCAAGTCCCACAGCGGCGTGTTGTTGAACGTGTAGGTGAACTGACCGGGTGGCAGTACCGTTACAGTCCAGTAAAACATGCCCTTGTCAGTCTCGTTGCACTCCGTGACCTCGTTTAAGTCGTCAATCTTGTAGCCGAGATAGTAGGTTCCGGGCGTGGTTGTGGAATCAATCGTGATGTTTTGGCTTATCGGGACACTGCCGCCATCAGCGCAACCACTCACTGGCGTTTCGTAAAACGCTGAAACGCCGGTAAAACTAGAATCGGTTGTTAGTCCATAGAACCCCACGTGAAACGGACCGGCTGCGGTGCCACCGCCTGGACACGGCTGGTTGGTGATCGTGATCGAGACTGTCACCATGCCGCCAGCAGGCGGACTTGAATCGTCGAGTGAATCGCTGCCCCTGGTCAAGTCAGAGGCGGGCTGAGGGGCGAGCGCGTTGACCAGATTGCTTCCGGTCGGTGTCCCCCACCCGGTGCAGAGGTCGTAGCCGTTAGTGGCGGAAAACTGGAACGGGCTGTGATACGTCTCGTTGTTGCCGTTAGTGATGTCATGGAAGCAAGCGGCATACATTGTCCCCGTGCCGATCGCGTAGATCGCGGGATTGATAAATCCAACCGTTGGCTCACCGTAGTTGGCTGCCTGTTGGTTGACCAGAGCCGTAAACCCCGCCCACAAAGGCGCGGCACAACTGGTGCCGCCGATGTTTGAGGCCGTGGAGCCGTTATTGTAGATGACGTAGATGCCAGAGGCAACCATAGCGACATCTGGAACGTTCCGCATGATTGTCGATCCTTGGTTGGATGTCATGTCGATTCCCTGTTGCCAAAGTGGAATCGTATAGGTGGTACTGATCCCGCCGCCGCTGGCATCATTGGTCTCTCCCAAGCCTGTGCCGGTGTTAAAGTTCCAAACGCTTTCCGATTGCCAAGCCCCCTCGGGCCCGGTCGTCGTTAAGGTTGTCCCGCCGACTAGCGTGACGTATGGGCTGTCCGCTTGCTGTTGGTTTGGCCAGAGAAACGTAAATGCTCCATTGTCGCCGGAAGATTTGAAGAATGACCGGCCTTGGGCAGCGCACTTTTGATATTCTTGATCGAAAGTCGTGGAGTCGGCGATATTCCAAGAACAACTGATTTGTTTAGCCAAATTGTCCGTAGCGATTCGGTCCAAGACATCAATGTCGAATGCCGGTTCATTGGGAGCTTCGTAGACGACAACCGCAGAGAGTCCCGGTGCCATAGAAATCGCCATTTCAATATCGAGGGACACTTCCCGTACTTGGCCAGCATCCGCAGTCGGGACTCCACTGAAGCCATCCACCAATACATTCGTCAGTGTGACGTTCGGCAGCCCGGCCTGGCTTTCGTACTCCGTGATGTCATTTGCGTAGTAGCCGTCAAACTCCACGAGGGCGACTACTTGCCCGGTGCCGGTGAGAGAAACGCCGGGTACGTAAGCGGCCCTGAAATCTTGTCCCCTATAGCTGCCGGATGGCCCCGAACCGTCGGCTGGTGTTGCGTTCGCCCCGATGTTTTCAGCGGGCTGCTGAATACTCAGGGGACGCGGCAAGGTGTAGCTGTCCAAGCCGGTGATGTGCAATATCGGGACGGTCAAGTCGAGGGATGGCTCCGCATCTGGCGCGTAGAACTCGCGGGCTTCCGTTGGGTGCTGGTACGTAAGCAACGTTACACGGAAAGTTCGCTCGATGTCCCCCACTGACCCCCGCACGTCTACCAGCGTGCGACTGGAGTGCGTTCCGGTGACTGTGAATCCATTGGACTTGGCGAATTCAATGACCGCTTGGTAGTCCTGCTCCGTAGGCCCAAACCGTGCGGTGAATTGTTCTGGCGTCAACCAGTGATGGTACTGAGGGCTTGTTGGCGCATATTGCTGTTGCAGCAAATTGGTAAGTGCTTCCTGGTTGCGGAGCGGCAAACTGACGGCCAAATCTAGGTTTGAGGAACTCGGAAGCCTGCCCAAAGGCTGCAAGTTCAACTCCGCAATCGCCTTTACGACGTGGCCGCGCACGATTTGTCTTTCTGCCGCCCGTGCGTTTGTTACAAAAAGCAGCAACAACGTCGCCCATGTCGCCGCGAAAAAACCCTCTGCAATTGACTGGCGAGTAGTTCTCATAAACGCTTCTCTTTCACCGTATGGATTTTTCGATAGGATCATACCCCGCGCACTCGACCTTTACTACATCTCCCTCCGAGCCGCTCCACCCATCTGAACTCCTGATGCCCTTTCGCTTTCCACCATCAATTACCAATGGCAACTCCATTCGTTTGCTGGAAGCGGGATTGGACAAGGTCACATGCAGAGCTAGAGGTTTCGGCGAGGTATTGTGGAAGATGATGGAATCATAATACTCTCTACCAGTGTGAAAACCTGGAAAGCGAAAAAGTGTTATCATAATGGGCATAGCCCTTGCCCGTTCAACATCGGGTTTCATTTGTGCAATCTCTTGATTCGCGGCTTCTAATTCAGAATTTACGTCCGCAAGTTGCACGGTCAATTTACTGTTTGCGGACTGCAACTTCTGAGTTTGGCTGTAGAGCAGCGCCGCGCCCGCGCTTACGACGACAACGGCAACGCTGAGGATGATCGTGACGGGGTTTTTCATGGCTCTTGTCTGATTCCTTTCCAGCGGAACCCCGCCACGGAAACAAAAGGGGCGCGAACTCAACGCACCCCCAGTAGAGGCACCGCTAAGCGCCCGTCGAGAGAATGCGCCAAGCCGCGCCCGTTGGGGCGCGTGCTCGGTTGGTCTCTCGACATTGAAAATTAGCGGTTTTCTACTGAGCCCGTAGCCGAAGCTACGCTAAAGTTTTCGGTTCGTTCTACATTTTCTCCTACCTAGCTGGGTTTTCGACCACTAGCAGAAAAACCCCACGGTGGCGAGATTTAACGGTCGCCAAAAAGCGGTTACGATTGGGAAATGTATTTTCTTCGCGGAAAATGATTTTTTCGGGATTTTTGAGGAGGAAGGGAACTATTTTCTCGCCGACAAAGAATTGCGAAATAGTTGCCTTATCGTGAACTCCGAAGACCTTCGGCACGCAATTTAGCAATATACGGCAGCCTTGGAAGCCGAAGAAACAGAACGTGGAAGCCGATCCGGTCCAAGGAAGCGCCGAAAGCTAACTAATGCCTCGTCGCCTCATAAAAAGGGTCAACCGGGAACAATGTCCTTAGCGACTGAATAATTGTCAATAATTGGGCCTGGCAGAAATTGGGCATCACTGGTTTGTGAATTCATTTTTTTCGGTTCGCGGTAGTTGTTTTCCCGTCTCGGCGGGGGCGATGCAGAAATTTAGCTCAGCCGCCGAAAAGCATTTCCAAGATGCCTTTTGGTTTCCGCGTGACGTTAAGTTCTGGCCGATATTCAGCGACCACCGCATCTTGTGTTTCGATGGCCTTTTCCGCAGGTGTGCGGATCACGGCCACTTCAATCTTTGAAACCGCAAACGTCGGGCCTGCGGTTGGGCCTTTCCAGTGCTGGAAATGGCGGAGCAACGTCGAATACAATCGGCCAGTGTGACTTTCCCCGACATAAAGCACGTCGCCGAGCCAGCCGCGTTCCCGGATGATATAGACGCCGGACTTGTTTTTCAGCGCCTTTACCCATCCGGCAACGGCTCGCCCTTTTTTTACGGGTCTAAATTCCAAGTTCATGTTTTTCCTCCTAACGTTACGTTTGTTTTATGGATTTCCGGGAAGCCGACTTCAAAGCCAAGTATCTGCGAATCGCGAGTTTTTCTTTCCATGAAAATCCCTAGGGATTTGGTGGAATGGAAAATTTTCCACGAGTTTTCCAAATGGAATTCCGTGGAATTTGGTGGAAAGCCTCATGGTATCCAACTCAGCAGGTCGCAGTCTTCTCGGATATGTTCCGGGTACTTCTTGAGAGCGTTATAGCAGGCTGAATGTTTACACCCGGTCCGCTCAGCAAGTTCCCGAACGGCCTGCTTGCGCGAGAGACTCCGTTTTGGATTTTCAAAAATGTCCGCAACGTCAGATTCTGTTATGGTTGTGCGCGCTGCTGTCGGCCCGTCGAACTCTTGCCAGTCGAAATCAGTCGCGGGCGCGAATAGTCCGTTGCGCCTCTGCCACGCTGACCGCTGACCAAGTTCGCCGTCGTTGTTTTTGCAGCACGTCCACACAACGCGGTTTTCTTCGGGGTCGTCGCTGGCTGATTGGAGAACAAACACAGTGCGGGGGATGCTTCCCAAGACGTAGCTACCAGCCAGAAGATTTAGCAACCCGCGCCCGCTGGTTCGCTCATCGGCCCTGGGTTTACGTGTATGTGCAACGATGCCCAACGCCGGGCCGTTGTCGCCAGCCGGAATCACGCTGCGAATCAGGTCAAATGTTTCCAAGTATTGCTTTGCCTTTTCATCGCGTGCCACGGCGTTCCACGGGTCAATCAGGATCACGTGCGGTTGGAAATCTTTCAGTGCCGCCGCGAGTGCTGTTTGAAAATCTACTCTGTCGAACGCCAAACCTAGAGGTGGGGGTGGACACACTCGCACAAAGTCTTCCAAGGCCGGGCAATCCAGGTCGGCAAACTCACGGGACAGACGGAAAAGACCGTTTTCGTTTTGCACAATCATCGTGCGGAAGCGGGTGTGAACTTTAAGCCCAAACCATTCCGCGCCGGTTGCGCCCGCTACAGCCAGCGCCACAGCCGCACGACTCTTGCCGACACCGGGCGCACCTCCGATCACAAACACGCTGCCGCGTACAATGTGACAGTCGCCAACAAGCACGAAGCCTTCCGGGGGCTTGTAGTTGCGTACCGCCGAAGGCCGCAAGAATTCCAGCACGGGGGGAGCGGTGCTAAAGGGCTTCACGTCTGTTGCCGCTTCCATCGCAGCATTTATGTCGTTGGCCGTTGCACCCGCGCGAGTCCAGTCGTTGCAATCTTTATGTGGGGCAGGCGTAGTAACCAGTTTCACCCTTGCACGGTCTGCCGTCGCTCCTGACACATTTAGCAGCCACTTCTCTGCCGCCGCGTCATTTTGGCGAAAGGCGTACACCGTCGCGCCGTGCTTTAACAGGTCACGCAGCATTTTGCCGTTTGATGCTCCGCGCGTCACGATCACCGCAAGGCTGGGCAACGCCTGCTTGTGCCAATCCATCTTGTCGAGAACGGCAAGGGCATCCCATTGTGATTCAAACAGGAACACCGAGTCCGCCGTTTCTGGTTCTCCGATCACCAGGGGCCGCACCCTGCATCCGGGGGGATGATAACGCCATGTGCCGTCGTCCAGCCGGTAGTGAAAAGCGACTACGGGGCCGCGTCCCTCGTGGACAGGAAACGCAATCTTGCCCTCGTGCAGCCCGACATGCCCCTGTCGTTGAAGCCACTGGCAAAACTCAACGGAGTAACTGCGCCATGTCGCCAATTTGTCAACGTGTGCGTCTATGAAAGCTGCAACGCATTCGTGCCACTCTGCCGACAAGTCGCGCTCGCGTTCGATTTCGGATGCCGGTAGTGACGGCGCTGGCCTCGCCGCAGGGCATTGGCCGTTGCAACCATTCAGCGGGATTCCGGCGCGCCTTGCCAATTTCTCTACGGCTTGCGGGAATGTCAGACCGTCGAGCTTCATTACTAGCGTGAACACGTCGCCATGCTCACCGCACCCGTAGCACTTGAAAACGTTTGTATTTTCATTCAACACAAGGCTCGCGTCTGATTCCTTGTGAAAGACGCAGAGCACCCGCTTGCGGCCTGGCCCGTGTGGTTTCGCTACGCGGTCATAATTGCGTGCCAACACGTCCGCCAATGGGTTAGCCCTGCGGATTGCGTCTAGCGTTGCAACGTCGAAACTCACCGGGACGCGGCCTCTTTTGCGCGGCGAATGCGCTCTTGTTGGATTCTCTCGACTTGCTGCGAGGTGAACAATCGAACACCACCGCGCGTGCGGATCACTGGCAGGCGAAGTTCATCGGCGATTCGTTTGACCGTGGCCGCACAACATTGGCAGGCCTGTGCCGCATCGGTTGGTGAGTAGAATTCAAGTTGAGTGTCTGTGTCCATGTGTTGACCTTTCGACACGAAGGCAAAAACCCGGTGTACGGTTTGAAAGATTCACGGTTAGATTTCGGCGGTTGTCTCGCGCAAGAAACGTTCGATCTCTGACACGGCATAGAGTGGGCGTCGCGTGGCCCGTGACGGTCGAAGCAATCCGCGCTTGGTGAGTCTATCTATCGTGACCGGGCTAACGCCCAACGCTTCCGCCGCTTGTGTGCGTGTGAGAGCTAGACGTTGCCCGCCGCTTTTGGTTAGGACTGGCGTGTTCATAACGCGGCCCTTGTACGCCGGACAGTGGCAACAAAAAAGAGACAGACGAAATTAAGACACGTCCGAATTAGCCGCGTCTGATTTTTTCTGAGTAGACAGGATTCTACGGGGACGCCCAGGACGACAGGCAGGCCCTAGCCAGAGGATTTTCTTTTTCGTGGGCGTCCGCGTCGCGGCAAAGGAAAGCGTATACGCCTACAGGCCTGCTGGAGCATCTGTAAATGTTTTAATTCTTGTTCCGGGGTCGGGGACTTGAACTGCGGAAGACGGGTTTTAAGCCAAGCGTACAACTCAGGAACGCTCATGGGTGTTTTGAGGTTCGGCCAGTCTTCTAAGAGCGCGCGGTATATCGGGTAAGCGGATGTGTGGCCCAATGGCCGCCCTTGTTCGTCGAAAAATTGAGTATTCAGGCCCAGCGCGTACCCCTCAATCCATGCTGCTGCATTCCGCAGTGGCATCTTCCAAACAAGCTCAAGCTCTGTTGCGTTCTGCGCGAGAACCTGTTCATCCGCTTTTTCGTCTGGTCGATAACAGCATAGCCGGAATCTCGCCAACAGTCCTGCTTCGCAACCACAGTTTAGGCAGATCCTCGTCAGTTCTGAGGCTGGGTCATTCTCCTTGAGTTCGGGTGTTCGCGCAAATTTCATGGGCTTTGGCATCGGGCACATATCAAACACCCGCTCCCACACGTTCTCCACCCATACAGGAAAAAGCCTCTGTCGCGGAGGAGCGTCCTTGCCCAAGAGCATCTCCCTGGCAGCACGATCAGCCGCGTCGAATGCGGCCCGTTCCTCCTCGTTTCGATACGGCTTCAAACACATCATCAGCAGCATCGCCTCAAACTGGCATTGCTCGCGCACGCCGTGTCGAAGGCCATCTTCAAGCATAACGCCGGCATCTCGTGAATGCGGCCTATCTTCTGGTTTCGGTTGGTTTACGCCCACGCGCCGTGTTTAGCACTCGACGCAGTGACAAGCCAAGCACGTTTGAGCGGCTTTGTGTGTGTTGAGGCTAGGCCGGGGTTTCTGCGGCAGCGTCAAAGGTGATGCGCTTGGCCATTTCGCGACTGTGAACGTCGCGCAAATGCCCATAGGTCTTTGTACGGCTTGCCAAAACCGATGTCACGGCCTAAATTAGCGCAGACTTTCACAGCACCAGAGATAGCATCTCTGGCCAGACGCCTCGCCTCGCAAGAGGCGGGGCGTTTCTCTTTATCCGCGTCCGTCAGTCGTCGCCGTTCTGATGGCAATCACCGCTGCAAGTGGGCGTGATGCCCACCCCGTGGCATCGACTTCGAGACACGGCGGCAAAATTGGCTCTCGGTCACGTGTGAGACCGGGACATTATGTTACGCAAGATTTCCGCGATGGTCCTGGACGAGGCGCGTTTACGCCGGATTTCCAGAATGCCTTCCTGAAGGGAAACAAATCTCTTCCATTTGGTTAACACTCGTGGAACGTAGTTCTTAACTGCCTAGTCCCATCGGGTTTCCACCAAATTGGACGTGGAAGTGTCATTCATGATAACAGTTCCTTACCATACGGGTTTCCACAAACTTCTAGCGTGAGCTAGAGGTCACGCGTCTCCTGTTAAACATGCGCATGAGTGGAGCGCATTCCCCGACAATCTTTGTTCGCCCTTGCGAACACAAATTGCGACCCTTCGTCGTATTTCTTGTGCATGCTGACGCGGAATGCGTCATGCGACCTGGAGAATGCGAAAGAGTATTTCGAGGAGCACCACCATGCAGACGAACAAGATGGAATTTCGACTTGCGTTCACGCGATACGAAACAGCCAGAGCGTTGGGCGTAACGCCGATCACGGTTGACCGACTTGTGGCGCGCGGTTTACTGCGGCCTTGCCGTGCGTTGCGCAGGCCGCTGTTTCCACGCGCTGAGATCGAACGGTTTCTGAAAGAAACGACTGCTGAGTAGGACGCGCCATGCGAACACTACTCTACGCCTTCGCCACCATCGGCACCACGTTGGCAGGCTCGGCTGTCGATGCACCCCAACTCATGCGCTTGGCCATCGCGGCGCTGTGTTCGTCACGCAAATGGCCGTACGTCTTGGCCACGAGCAACCCACCATCTTTATGACCAAGCCAGCCTGCAATCGTCTTGAAATCGATGCCAGCTTCGATTGCGTTGGAACAAAAGAAGTGACGCAGACAGTGATGATGAAAGTGTGGAAGCTTTGCTGTTTGACAGGCAGACGTGATGGCTTTCTTTGCATTATCAATCTGCACGATCCGGTCGCTTGGTTGCACTGGCTCGGGCATCAGAGGCCGCACCCGCACAAGGAACTCCTCCAGCGCCGGAAACAGAGGCAGCGTCCGCGCCTCATGGTTCTTTGTCCCGAACTCGCCGCCGGTCACAGTGAATTGTTTCAACTCAAAGTTCACGTCGCCCCAGGTCATGGATGTGGCTTCGCCGAGGCGACAGCCAGAATACGCCAGCAATTCGCACAGATCAGCCGCCTCGTGGTACCGAACGTCCGACTGGCGGAGCGTGGCCAGCAGAGTTTTGAATTGTGCTTTCGTCGGGATGATGACCTTGGCTTGGGGCTGTTTGCGGCGCTCGACCACTCTGGCGGGATTCTCAAGGATCAAACCCTCGCGCATTGCATAGTCCAGAATCTGGATCAGCGTCTCGCGCTCGATGTTGAAAGTGCGGGCTGCTGTCGTCTTGCTCCGCGATGCAGCCCATGTATCGACCTGGCTTCTGTCGATGGCACGAACGGTGTTGGTGAAGTACGGTTTCAAGGCGTTGATCGCTGTCTCGCGCCGCAAGCGACTCGACGGCTTCATCATGCCGCTGACGGTATCCAACCAACGTTTGGCAAGGTCGGCAAACAGGATCGCCTTGCCTGCTTTGGTGTTGAGTCGGGCAACTTTTTGGCGTAAAGCTTCAAGGCGCCTGCGCGCCAGTTCTTTGTCAGTGGTTTTGAGGGATTTCTTAACCTGATCGCCTTTGCGGGTGAAGATGCCGTAGAACATGCCCGAATCGGCTGACCGGTACAGGCAGGAGATGTTGGTTTTTTCCAAGACTTGGCTCTTGCGGGTGCCTTTCATGACGGGAAATATCATAAGGTTGCAAGTTTAGATTGCAAGCACAATTTTTTGGCATCGAGAAATACTCATACAATCATTGAAAACATTGATTTTGCTCCCGTAGCTCAGATGGATAGAGCGTCGGTTTCCTAAACCGCAGGTCGCCCGTTCGAATCGGGCCGGGAGCGCCAATTTAACTCACTGACGATCAAGCGATTCTGATTCACAACCCCGCGCCACCCGCGCTGATGTCTTTTCCAATCGCCGCGGAATCGCCGTCAACAACCTTCGGGCGGAGCGGTTCCTCGCGCTCCGCCTCGGCTCTTCCTGAACCGTCCACGCCCGGTCTCGTAATGGTGGGGTTGCTGGGGGCGTTGACGATTCGCCGCCGCAAGTAATCAGTCCTGGGCGGAGACTCCAAGGCTTGCCCGCCGCCGTATCATGCAATCAGCAATGAGCACCGGCGGCTAGTGGCGGCAGGACGCTGGCGGGGCAACGGCGGCTGGTAATGGGCGGGTTGGTGTTCGTTTTTACGTCCCCAGTCTCGCTTTGGCTCAATTGCCTGCACTCACCCAAATGGGGCGTTCTTCGGTCATCGGGTGAGTGTACGGGTGAGTGTCGTTTGGGGGGATTCAAGGGGGCTGAGCGGCGAGGATACTGGCTGGATACGCAACGCTGGCAAGCCGAATGCTCTTTGTGGAAGCATGGCTTCGAGTAATTGCCGGATAAAATCGTGCATTCTTGCTATCGACGATGAGGAGGATTTTCTAAGCTTCCTCACGGAGTTGTTGGAATGCCAAGGCTACCGAGTGATTGCCGCTTCCAGTGCAGATGAAGCCATCCAGATTTACGAGGAGAGATGGCGAGAGATTGACTTGGTGCTATTGGATTTCGTGCTACCCCCGGTGACGGGTGAGTTGGTATTCGATGAACTCCAACGGGTCAATCCCGACGTGCGGGTCGTTTTGGTGACGGGCTACGAAAAATCCGTGCCGTTCGCAATGTTTCAGAAAGGTCTGTTGGGTTCCCTGAAAAAGCCCTGTACCCTGGGTGACCTTGTTCAGAAAGTGGAGGAGGTTATCAATGTTTCCGCAGTTCCTCCTCCGACATCGACCAATGTCTTCCATGTGAACTGATAGTTGATTGAGATAAAGACATATGGGCATCTTATCCGCCGCAATCGCATTATTCAGTTCCGGAGGCGAGGGTCAACAGGAACGGCTCCCGGAACAACCCTCCAGTGATGGGGACGAACCCAAATCCACCATTCTGGTCATTGATGACGACCCCCTGCTGCTCCAAACCGTCAAATCGTTGCTGGTCAAACGTGGCTTCAATGTGCTGACTTCGTCTTCGTCCCCGAAGGGACTGGACATGCTCCGCTATGCCGCTCGTGATATCCGCATCGTGGTGCTCGATTACAAAATGCCGAAACTCGACGGTGGCGAGACGCTCAACTTTATCAAGCAACTCAGTCCGAACACCAGGGTCATTGGACTTACAGCAATGAACCTCGACTCGGTGACCGTAGGGTATCTCGAAGGCGTAGACAAGTTGCTCAGCAAGCCGGTGGTCGCCACCGAACTGCTCGGTGCGGTTGACGAGTTGCTTGGCGTTGGGCAGTCCCAAGAAGAGCCAGTTTCGAAAGCCGTGAATCCTGTGTCATCGAATCCTTCCTGCGACGCCAAAACCGTGCTCGTGGCAGAAGATGAGCCAGAGGTTCGAGAATTCCTGGCGGCCGTATTGCGGGAAATGGGTTGCATCGTTCTTGAGGCAGAAAACGGTGACCGTGCCCTTCACATCTTCGAGCGTTCCCGTGGACTAAAAATCGATTTGCTCTTGACCGACATCGTGATGCCGGTGCTGGGAGGCAAGGAATTGGCGTACAGGGTCGGCTCGCTCTACCCCGAGACCAAGATTGTATTCTGTTCCGCCTACCCAGAAAAGCTGGGGGTCGGCAATGGGATGTTTGACAAACAGATTCCTTTTCTCCAAAAGCCCGTGACGATAAACGCAGTGAAGCTCAAGGTGCGTGAAGTTCTGGGCGAGGCAACGGAGGATTTACAGCAGAGTTCGGCGAAAACGTTGCAGGACTAGCCGAGACTGCTCAAATCGATCAAAACAGTTGGGACTCGACTGCCGCCCGCCCGTGAGCGATACCCGTAGTGTGGGAACCCGGACCAATCACTCGACACATCAATGGCCGATGAACCGCTGTCCGCCACGTTGTTGCTCGAGTTCAGGACGCTGACCGAAATGAGGTAGCCCTGATAGTTGGTGGCTGGGGAAACCACCGCGCTCTCAATGCCGAACAATGGCCAGCACCACGATTGCTATGGCGGCCACACCCAGCAAGGCGAGCAGCCTCTTTTCCGTGGGGGTGTACCCTGGCAAGAAACGCACCTTGAATTTCTTCGCTTCGGCCACGCTGTCTCCATCCCCACCCGTGTTCGTGTTGAAAACGGCACCCGTCTTGAGGTCTACGGTGGAGTCAGTATGAACTTGCCCGGGTTAATGTCAATGCAAAATAGCCACGCAAGCCAGCAGTTACCTGCCACAGAAGGCTGGTTACTACCCCGCCCCTTCGAGCTGCTTGAAGAACGCTGGAGCCACAAGAGAGAACCCCGACTGATGGGCAAGCGGTATGCACGTCCTGCGCGTAACTACTTGAGCTTGTACAGGTGTTTGACCTGTCGGAATTTCTCGAAGCTCTCCTGCATGTACTGCGGAATGTTCTCCGCCGTAAGATTCAGAATCTGCAGCGTCTCGTCGCGCGCCTTGAGATCCAGCGAATGCTTTCCGTACCCGTAGCCCATGAGATAGGCGATGAAATTCCCCAGGTACACACAGGCGGCAAGTTGTTCGTTCCCCTTGGCCTCGGCGGGGTGGTGGTGGTAGCGCACCCCGGCGACCAGATGCTCGGGGAGGTTCCAGTGTTCCAGAAGACGCCCGCCGATCTCAGCGTGGTTGACGTTGAGAAGCTTCATTTCGATTTCGTAGGGCGAGAGGCCGCACTTCTCCGTTTCAAAAGTCACCTTGTCCTTCATGTCTTCGAGCGCGAGGGACAACACGATCTTGCCGATGTCATGGAGGATCGCCGCGGTGAACGCGATTTGTTGGTCTGCCGAGCAGTTGCGAGCGACGATTTGCGTGGCGATCGCCGTGGCGACCGAGTGGCTCCACAATTCATTTGCCTCGACGCCGTAGCCAGTTTGCGGACGCATCAGGGTAACAGAGGAAATGACCGAGACGACGATGTCGTAAATCTGGCGGAATCCGACCCGGGTAACCGCGTTCTGCAAACTATCGATCGCGGTTCCACGACTGAAGTAGGCGCTATTGCAGACGCGGAGCACGTTGCCAGTCAGCGATTGGTTATACGCAATGAGCTCGACAACCGTGCTGGTGTTGACATCGGGCTGATTCAAGAGGGGAAGGATTTGCGGCAAGACCTGTGGGGCGGGCACCAAATGATGCGCGGCCCGAATATAATCGTCCAAAGATCGCATGGATGCAGTATTCCCTCCGTCCCTGTTCTTATCGGCAGAAACCGTCTCGGGCTTTAGTCGAGAGCGTGCGATGCGGTTTGAGCAACAGTATTCTGTCCGTGACTAATCGAGTCAAATTCAGCGGCTGGTTCTGCCCGCCGGGCCAGCCGCCGTTCTTTTGCAAGATTATCAGAGCACGTTCCTGACCGGGTTCAAGTAATCCTTATTTCGTCCGATATTTTCACACCCCGCAATGAATCGCCATACTCTCAAAGAGGATAACCAGGGTGTTACCTCGGTCGAAGCAGTGATAGCCGTCGCAATTGTTGAACTACTGGCGGCTCAGGCAGATCCCGGTCTCATGAAGGCCTGCAAACAATCGCAATGGCAACGCATCATGAATGGCTTCCGTAAGAAGGACGTTCCCCGGGGAAATTCAGCAAGGATGAGCGTTCTTCGCACAGGACTGGGGTCTCCTCAAGTAGGTAAGCGCACCGAGCGCTCGCACCCCCGCTGAACCGCCGTCAGTTCCACCGCCTCAGCGAACCGCCCAAAAACCAAGTCCTGCCAGTTGCGGCCCATCACCCCGAATCCATAGCACCGGTTCCCCGTGTTCGCTCCTCGCCGTCCAAGAAGAGCAAAGGGAGTGAGGGATTCGAGCAGGTACTCGATTCTGCGTAACAGGTCTTCGTTGACGTTGCCGGTGATGTAAGCCAGCATCCGTTTCTAATAAAGGGCGGTTGAAAAGTGCGGCGGTGCGGCAGATAGCGCGGGCGCGTCCAATAGCTGGAGCGCAGCTCGCAGGGTTTTGGGCGACACCTTTTCGAGCGTGCCGAGCTCGGGCGCGAACTGCGAAATGCGGAATTCTTGCAACAACATCGAGAAGCGCAGCAGCTCGGAGGAAAGGCGTGATCCGCGTTGCTTCACGAGCTCCGCGTCGAATGCCTCCTGGAAGGGGCGAATTGGTTCCCATTTCGACTGGTCTTTGAGGGGCGCCAGTTTCATGCGATCCAGACGGACGACCAGCGCCCGCAGATAGCGTGGATAACGCCGCTCAATGTCTTCGCCGCGGAGGAATCCCGGCCGAAACAGGAACGCCAGTTGCGCGTCGATATCGGTGAGCATGGCCGCGAGCACGGGCGTTTTGTCCTTCCGCAATTCGAAGAGCTTGCGCAGCACGGCATCGCGGTCGGCAACAATCCGCGCGAGAGCTTGGGCGCGCTCCGCCGCAACCTCCGCGAGGGGGCGGCGAGGCTGAAAGGTGGCAGGATCCAGCGCGTCTTCGATAACCAAGTCTACAAAATCCTCCAGCACGCTCTGCCGGTCGCCGGGCAGCGTGCCGAGTCTGGCTTGCACGCTGGTCGGAAACGGCAGCCGGCGCTCCAGCGCCGACACCTGATTGGCATGTTCGAGACGAAAGAGCCGAATCAATCCGCGCCGGTGCTGTTCCGCGGCGATGTGCTCATCCAGATACAGCCGCACACCAACGGCAGAACCTTCGTCAATCAACGCTGGGTAACCCGTGGTGGATTCGTCCAGCGCGACAGAACGAGGGAGCGGCCCACCGTTCCAGCGCCGCAGGCCCGTTTGAAACAAACCCCTTGGCATCCAGGTCGAAGACGGATCGACTTCGACGGCATCGGCGATCTCGGCAGGTTTCGAGCGAAGAACTCGCTGGACCTGGCCGCGCGCGTCGAGCACGGCGATCTTCATGACCAGCCACTCCGGCAGGCGGTTCGCGTCGAAGTGTTCGGGGCGCACGCTGATGGCGAAACGGGCGCTCAGGTAGCCAGCGAGCGCGTTGATCAGCGGCTGGTTGCGCGGGGCAACACGCCGGAAGTCGTCAACGATGTCCGTTAGCGGATTGCAAACTGCGCGCAAGTCTTTCGGCAGGGTGCGAATGAGCAACCGCAATTTTTCTGGCAACCAGCCTGGAACGACCCAATCCGCAGCCCACGAGGGCAGAGTCGCCAACAATTGTTCCGGACACTGCAAGGTAATGCCGTCGTTAGGTTCGCCGGGAGCGTAGCGGTAACCGATCGCGAAAGTGTGGCCGCGGAAGGACAGTTGATCGGGATAATCCTGCGGGTTCACCGGCTCCGCTTGGTGGTACATCGCATTCGCCATGGAAATCTCGATCGACTGACCCTGTTGCTGGAGCCAGCGATCAAAATCACGGGTCGAGCAAATCTCCGGCGGGAGCACCTTGTGGAAGTGGTCGTACAACGCCTGCGTATTCAAGAGGCTCTGAGGGCGGCGCACTTTGTTCTCCAAGCTTTTGATCGTTTCAAGCAGGTGTTGGTACGACTTCAGCCAAGGGCTGCGGCTGCGAAGGTTACCCGTCACCAATCCTTCACGAATGAAAACCTCGCGCGCCATGTCGGGCCGAATCCGTCCGAAATGGACGCGTCGCCCGCTGAGGATCGTGAGGCCGCCGCACGTGACGGATTCGCGGGCGTAAACGAAGCCCTGTTCGGCACTCCAGCCCACATCACTGTGAGAGGTGTGGCACAGGTGCGACGCGACCTTTTCCAGCCACTCCGGCTCGATGGCCGCCACCATGCGCGCATAAACCTTGAGCGTCTCCACCAACGAAAATGCCATCACCCACGACGGCGACGTTTTGAACAGTCCCGAGCCGGGGAAAATGTAAAAGGTGCGGTCGCGGGGGCCCTGGTACTCGGGGCCGTCCCCGCGGCGGCCGACGTGCATGGGGATGCCGGCGAGGACCGCGCGCAGGATGCGGTCGTAGAAACAATCGTCGTGGACCTTCTCGGTGATCCGCACTTTCCAGCGCAAATCGACCACGACATCGGCCAACTCGCGGAACAAGTTCTGCCACTCCACCATCCGGCGGTAACTGACGAAATTGGTCCGGCACCAACGGCGCAGGCGCGAGAGCGAGTTGGCGTTTTTGCGCTGGGTCTGCCACGCGTTCCACAAACGGAGCGCGGCATGAAAATCGGAGCGCTCGTCCTGCCATTGGCGGTGGGCCGTGTCGGCGGCGGACTCCTGTTCCGCAGGCCGCTCGCGGGGATCTTGAATGCTGAGCAGCGCAGCGAGCACGAGCACTTCACTGACGACGTTTTCTTCACGGGCTTGGACGATCATGCGCGCGATTTGCGGATCGACGGGAAACTCGGCGAGATCGCGACCGAGCGCGGTGAGCTGCTTCTTCTCGTCGAGCGCACCGATCTCGAACAACGTGCGATAACCTTGCTCGACCAGCGCTCGGTGAGGCGGAGTCACGAACGGAAAGTCCTCAATGGGCGGCAATCTCAAGACTGCCATCTGCAGGATCACGCCGGCGAGCGAAGCACGGCGGATTTCAGGATCGGTGAACGGCTGGCTCTGCGCGAGGGTTTCTTCGCTGTAGAGGTGCAGGCAGAGTCCCTCGGCGATGCGACCGCAACGGCCCCGGCGCTGGCGGGCGCTGGCCTGGGAGACTTGTTCGATCTGCAGCGACTGAATCTGGCGGCGGGGCTGATAGCGGTTGATGCGGACCAGCCCGGAATCGATGACGTAATGGATACCGGGGATGGTGAGGGACGTTTCCGCGACGTTGGTGGCGAGCACGATGCGGCGGCGACCGCCGACGGTGAAGACGCGCTCCTGTTCGGCAAGCGTCAGGCGCGCGTACAACGGCAGGATTTCCGTGTGCGCGTATTGTTTGCCGCGGAGCACTTCCGCCGTGTCGCGAATCTCGCGTTCGCCCGGCAAGAAAACGAGGATATCGCCGTGGGGATCAAGTTCGTGGACCCAATGCACGCCATGGACGACCTGGCGCGCGACGTCGGCCTCGGGGTCGGGCGACGGCAAGAAGACGTCTTCAATGGGGTAGGTGCGGCCTTCGACCGTGATCACGGGCGCGCTGTCGAAGAAGCGAGCGAAGTTCTCCACGTCAAGCGTGGCGGAACTGACCACAACGCGCAAGTCGGGGCGTTTCGGCAGCAGGCTCTTCAGGTAGCCGAGCAGGAAATCGATATTGAGGCTGCGTTCGTGGGCCTCGTCGATGATCAGCGTGTCGTATTGCCGGAGCCAGCGGTCGGTGGCGGTCTCGGCAAGGAGGATGCCGTCGGTAATGAACTTGATGACCGTTTCGTCGCGGGTGCGGTCCTCGAAGCGGACCTGGAAACCGACCTGCTGGCCAAAGGCGCAGTGCAATTCTTCCGCAACGCGGCGGGCCATGCTGACCGCTGCGAGGCGGCGCGGCTGGGTGCAGCCGATGCGGCCCGCGCGACCGCGTCCCGCCGCGAGGGCGAGCTTGGGCAATTGCGTGGTTTTGCCCGAACCGGTATCGCCGCAGACGATAATGACCGGATGTTGCCGCAGCGCTTCGGTGATGCGGTCGCGGTGCGCGCTGATCGGCAATTCCGCGGGGAACTGGACGTCGAAGGCAAATGCGGTGCGCCGTTTCCAGCGGTTCTCGGCGCGGTGGAAATCATTTTCCCACTGGCGAAGGAGGCGGTCCACGGGCTGACGCTGGCGGGCGCGCTGCTGGATTTGATGGGCCCAGCGCTGGAGCCGCACGCGGTCAACCTGCAGCAACTCGGTGCTGCCATCAGATGCGCGGCGCAGAATCGCCATGGCCTCGGGCGTTGGTTGGCTCGCTTCGTTCATGAAGACGCACCACCATACCGGAGGAAACCACGAGACGCTAATGCAAAGGCGGCTGGAGTGAAGGTGGTCAATCCGTTCGCTTGAGGTGTGTAATACAAGGAACTGCGCGGCCCCGGTGGAGCTCCCCAGCTTCACTTTCCCGTGGCATATTCGTGGCGCAGAAGTTCATTTTTGTTGCATGTTACTGCATGGTGTTGCCGGGTAGCCACGGACACAAGTAACTGAAATTACGCAGTTTGCTAGGAAATCGTCAAAGTGCAAAACGGGCTCACCCCGCATTCCTAAACCGCAGGTCGCCCGTTCGAATCGGGCCGGGAGCGCCATTTTCCCGAAGTAATCGCAGCAAGTTTAGCATTGCTTTGGGAAGATGCGGGAGCACAGTATTCCAATGCACATCGATGAACCCAGCGAGGTGAACCATGCGTAAGCGAATTTCGATTGTTATCGGGACACTGGTGATGATGACCTTGGTGCAAGGTTGCGGGTACAACCGTCTGGTCAACCTCCAGCAGGGCGTCGAGAAACAATGGGCGCAGGTGCAAAACGTGTATCAGCGACGCGCCGATTTGATACCGAACCTCGTCGCCACCGTGTCGGGCGCGGCGAATTTTGAGAAGTCGACCCTGGTCGAGATCACCCAGGCCCGCGCCTCGGTGGGCAAGATCGACGCGAGCCAGGTGGCCGACGACCCCGCCAAGTTTGCCGAGTTTGAGAAGGCGCAAGCGGGATTGAGTAGTGCCCTGTCGCGGCTGCTGGTGGTCGTGGAGCGTTATCCCGATCTGAAAGCGAACCAGAATTTCCTCGAGTTGCAGGCGCAATTGGAGGGCACCGAAAACCGCATTTCCGTGGAGCGCGGCCGGTATAACGACGTCGTTCAGGCGTACAATACGGCGATCAAGAGTTTCCCGACGTTGATGTACTCGGGCTATTTTGGATTCAAGGAGAAGCCCTATTTTCAAGCGACGACCGGCGCGGAAACCCCGCCGAAAGTCGACTTCAATTCCTTGGGAACGTCGACGAAGTAGTTCGAGAGATTGGCGCTCATGAGATTGTTTTGCCTCCTCGTGGCGATGCTGGCGGCACTGCCTGCGTCCGCGGCGGAGGTCATGCCTCCCGCGCCGGCGCAGTATTTCAATGATTACGCCCATGTTGTGTCGCCGGCGACCGTTGCGGAACTGAACCAGAAGCTCGAGCAATTCGAGCGCGACACCTCCAGCCAGATCCTGGTGGCGGTGTATCCGAAGATGGAATCGGATTCATCGATTGAGGATTACACGGTTCGTGTCAAGCAAGCGTGGGGAGTCGGCCAGAAGGGCAAAGACAACGGTGTGGTGCTGTTTGTCTTCGTCCAGGACCACAAGATGTACATCCAGGTCGGGTACGGGTTGGAGGGGGCGCTGCCCGACGCGCTGGCGAAACGAATCATCGATAACGAGATCACACCGCATTTCCGCAACGGTGATTATGACGGCGGCTTGCGCGCGGGAGTAACGGCCATCCTGGCGGCGACCAAGGGCGAGTACAAAGGCACCGGTCAGACCGTGGCAGATCAATCCCGGTCGAACCAATCGGGCGGGTCGGACTGGGTCATCGGACTCGTCATTGCATTCATAATTATTTTTTTTCTTGGGCGGCTTCTCAGTTACGGCGCGGGCGGCACGGTGTATTCGCGCTCGGGACGAAGCACAAGCTATGGCGGTTTTGGCGGAATGTGGGGCGGAGGCGGATTTTCTTCTGGCGGTGGTGGTGGATTCTCCGGGGGCGGTGGGTTTTCGGGAGGTGGCGGAGGCGGCGGCGGTGGTGGGGCCGGGGGCAGTTGGTGAGACGATGAAAACGAAACATTTATTTCGCGAACTGGATCATGACCGGGTCACCGCGGCCATTGCGGAGGCGGAGAAACACACGACCGGGGAAATTCGCGTGTACGTGAGCCATTACAAGGTCCACGACCCGCGCCACGCCGCCGCGCACCAGTTCGTCAAGCTCGGCCTCGACAAAACCGAGCACCGCAACGCGGTCCTGATTTATATCGCGCCGGAATCACAGAACTTTGCCGTTTTGGGAGACGAGGCAGTGCACGCGAAGTGCGGGGAAGGGTTTTGGGAAGACGTTGTGGGGGCGATGCGCGACTACTTTCGACAGGGAAAGTTCACGGAGGGAGTGGTCCACGGCATCAGCACGGCGGGCCGGTTGCTCGCCGAACATTTTCCGGCTCAAGCCCCGCGCCACGACGACGCATGTTGATTCTGGCCATCGATCTGGGCACAACGGGAAATCGCGCCATTGTCTTCGACCGCGAGACGCGCGTGGTCGGGTCGAGCTATCGGGAGTTTCGGCAACTGTTTCCCCAGCCGGGGTGGGTCGAGCACGATCCCGAGGAGATTTGGGAAACGACCCGCACGGTGATCGCCGAAGCCGTGGCCAAGGTGGACCCCAACCAGATTGTGGCGGTGGGCGTGACCAACCAGCGCGAAACCGTTGTCTGCTGGGACCCGAAGACCGGGAAGCCACTGCACAACGCCATCGTGTGGCAGGACCGTCGCACGGCCGGGCGATGCGAAGAACTGAGGCGCAGCGGGTTTGCCACGGAAATCCACCGGCGTACCGGGCTGGTGTGTGATCCCTATTTCTCCGCGACCAAGATGGAATGGCTGCTGCGAAACGTGCCGGCGACACGGCACGGGATTTTTGGAACCATTGACTCGTGGATTGTGTGGAAGCTGACCGGTGGCCGGGTCCACGCCACGGATGTGAGCAACGCGTCGCGGACGATGCTGTTCGACCTCCGCGA
Organism: Verrucomicrobiia bacterium; assembly: GCA_050010195.1. Taxonomy (GTDB): domain Bacteria; phylum Verrucomicrobiota; class Verrucomicrobiia; order Palsa-1439; family Palsa-1439; genus Palsa-1439. The sequence goes on along the minus strand of JBEKLM010000018.1, from coordinate 5,702 downwards.
GCGCCAATGGGATGCGGAGTTGCTGAAGCAGTTTGGCGTGTCGCCGGAAGCGTTGCCGGACGTGCGCGCCAGTGCCGGGGATTTTGGCCTGATGGAGCCGGGGTTGTTTGGGTTTTCCGCGAAGATTTGCGGTGTGGTGGGCGACCAGCAAGGCGCGATGTTTGCCCAGGGTTGCTATGAACCGAGTGTCATCAAGAACACTTATGGCACGGGATTGTTCCTCATGATGAACACGGGCCAACAGCCGCGTGATTCCGAACACCTCCTCTCCACGATCGCCTGGCAGATTGGCGAGCGGGTGGATTACGCGCTGGAGGGCAGCGTGTTTGTCGGCGGAGCGGCGGTGCAGTGGCTGCGCGACGGGTTGCAGATTGTGAAAACGTCCGCGGAGACGGAATCACTGGCGGCGGGTCTGTCCTCGAACGACGATGTCTATTTTGTGCCGGCCCTGACGGGACTCGGTGCGCCGTATTGGGACGCGGCGGCGCGGGGGACGATTGTTGGCCTGACGCGCGCGACGACCCGGGCACATCTGGCGCGGGCGGCGTTGGAAGCGATCGCGTATCAGACGCGGGACGTGGTGGACATCATGCGCGCGGAATTGGGCGGACCGCTGCACAAGCTCCAGGTGGACGGCGGTGCCTGCGCGAACAATTTTCTCATGCAGTTCCAGGCGGACATTCTGGGAGTGCCCGTCGAACGGGCCACCATGATTGAAACGACGGCGCTCGGCGCGGCAGGGTTGGCGGGGCTGGCGGCCAGTGTGTGGTCGGGTCCGTCGGATTTCATCTCTTACCGCCGCGTCGAGCGCGTGTTCGAGCCGAAGATGTCGGAGGCCACGCGCGCGAGTTTGTGCGCGAAATGGAAGGAAGCCGTGGCGCGGGCGGGAGGTTGGGCAGGATAACAGAGATTCACCCCGAAAGCTTTCGGGGCCACCACTCGCGAGCACGACGTGCGCGAGTGGTGTCTGTTTGTTGCGGTGCGGGAGCCTGATTTTTTCGGGTTTGTGAGGATGCTGTCGAAATGTTCTTTTCGCGGGTGCGATCACCGGTTACAGTCAGTCCGTCAGGACGCTGACGCGAGCGAGACGCGACGCGACATGAAAACTGTTTTCGATCAGTGCGACTGCCAGAATCTCAAGAACGCGCTGGCCAAGGAATGGTTGGAGACCAATGGCCTGGGCGGATTCGCTTCGTCCACGATCATCGGCGCGAACACACGGCGGCAGCACGGGTTGTTGGTCGCGTCGCTGCATCCGCCGGTGGAGCGGCACGTGTTGCTGTCGAAATTCGAGGAACGCGTGGTGGTGGACGGCCACGAGTCGGCGATCAGCACGAACCTGTACCCCGGCACGGTCTTTCCGCACGGGTTCAACATCCAGATGGAGTTTCGGCTGCGTCCGTGGCCGGTGTTCCGGTATGCGAACAACGATTTTGAAATCGAGAAGAGCGTGTTTCTCGTGGCCGGCGAGAACACGGTGGTGGTCGGTTATCGGAACCGGCGGTCGCGCGGTCCCATTGAGTTGAAGGTGCGTCCGCTCCTGGCGTTTCGCGATTACAATGCGCTGGCGGAGCGCAATGACGACATGGACCTCGATGTGGAACGCGGCAACGGCGTGGTCTCCGTTCAACCCTTCGCGGACAAACCGCGGTTGTATTTCCATACGAAAGCCGAGGCGGTGGACGCGAAGGGGGATTGGTATCTCCAGTTCACGTATCCGGTGGAAGAAGAGCGCGGCCTGGATTTCAACGAGGACCTGTTCACCCCGTTCGAGCTGTCGTACCGGCTGGCGGAAGGTCAGACCGCGTACATCGTGGCGACCATCGAGAAGAAGGGCGCGGTCAACCCCGAGGACCTGGCGGCGCGGGAGCGGGCGCGGCGCAAGGAATTCGAGCGCGAACGGGACCCGGCGCGACAGGCGCTGTTGATTTCGGCGGACTCGTTTCTGGCGCGGCGCGGGAAGGACAACCTGACGGTGTTGGCGGGGTTTCCGTGGTTTACGGATTGGGGGCGCGACACGATGATCGCGTTGCCGGGGCTGACGCTGACGTCCGGGCGGTTCGACGTGGCGCGGAAGATCCTGCTGACATTTGCCCAGTACTGCGACAAGGGGATGATCCCGAATGTGTTTCCGGACAAGGGCGAGACGCCCGAATACAACACCGTGGACGCGTCGCTGTGGTTCGTGGTTTCCGCCTGGAAATACTGGCAGGCGAGCCATGACGACGACGGGGCCCGGCAACTGTTGCCCGCGCTCGGCGAGGTGGTGAAGTTTTACAAGGACGGCACGCGGTACGACATCCACGCGGACGACGACGGGCTGATCACGGCCGGCACGGCGGGCACGCAGTTGACCTGGATGGATGTGAAGGTGGACGGTTATGTGCCGACGCCGCGGCATGGGAAACCGGTGGAGATCAACGCGCTGTGGTTGAACGCGCTGCTGATGCTGGCGGAGATGGAAGAGAAATTATTCCAGGACATCCATTCGGCGGTGATCCTGCGGAAGCTGGCCGACCAGGTGGCGGCGAATTTCGTGAAGGCGTTTTGGAATCGCGATGGCGGGTATTTGTACGACGTGATCCGGAGGGATGAGCGGGATGCGAGCGTGCGGCCTAACCAGATTTTTGCGGTCAGTTTACCGTACTCGCCGTTGGACAAGGCGCAGCAGAAAGCCGTGCTCGATGTGGTGACGCAACAGTTATTGACGCCGTACGGGCTGCGGACGCTGTCACCGAAAGACTCGCGGTATTGCGGGAAGTACACGGGCAACCGCTGGCAACGCGATTGCGCGTATCATCAGGGGACGGTCTGGCCGTGGCTGATCGGGCCGTATTGCGACGCGTATGCCAAGGTGAACGGCACCGGCAAGGCGCAACGGAGGGAAATCGGCAAGATCATCGCGCCGCTGTTACATCATATGGAAGAGGCCGGTTTGGGAAGCGTGTCGGAGGTTTTTGATGGGAATTCGCCGCATCGTCCCGTGGGATGCTTCGCGCAGGCGTGGAGCGTGAGCGAATTGCTGCGGGTGTATGATACGTATGTGAAGTGAGTGCGAGCCTTTCAAGCTTGGGCTTTGCTCTGCTAATACCAGAAAGGTTCTTTGAATGAGAACTACAGTTTTGGGGAAACTGTTGTTGGCGCTTTTCCCGGTGATCGTCTTCGTTCCGTTGTTTATCGGATCACGACTGTTTTTCAACGCAGCTCGTGGCTGGACTGATTGGTTGCTAGTTTTTGCAAGTGCTGCGTTGGTCGGTTTTAATCCATTAGTGGTGAATTCCACTTCCAGCAGAAAACGCTGGATAATTTTCATTACCGGCTATCTTGGCTGGGTCGCCATTTTTGTTTCGTTAAGCCTTATAATTATGGTTGTTGTTTTTCATGACGGACCTTGAGCGGGCTATAGTGGTGGCGGGGGACAGCGAGATTGGGAGCATACAAATGAAAATCCATGATGTCAGCGTGCTGGTGCAAAACGGGATGCCGACGTGGCCGGGGGACCCGAAATTCTCGATGAACCTGGCCAGCAGCATTGCCAAGGGCAGCGTGGTCAACCTCACCCACCTCGACATGGGCGCGCACACGGGCACGCACATGGACGCGCCGTTTCATTTTTACCGGGATGGTTCGGGGATTGACGAGCTGCCGCTGGAGGTGCTCCTGGGCACGTGCCGGGTGTTCGATTTTACTCGCATCACCAGCCACATTTCGGCGGCGACGCTGGAGGCGTGCGATCTGAAAGAGGTTACGCGGGCGCTGTTCAAGACGCCCAACTCGCGGCATTGGGCGAACAATGATCCCAAGTTCGACAAGAACTTCCTGGCGCTGACGGGCGATGCGGCGATGTATCTGGTTCATCGCGGCGTCACGTTGGTCGGCGTGGACTATCTGTCGGTGGAAGCCTACGGCAGCAAGACGCACCCGGTACATGACACGTTGCTGGGCGCGGGCGCGGTAATCATCGAGGGGCTGAATCTCTCGGACGTGTCGGCGGGAGACTACGAATTGATCGCGCTGCCGGTGAAGTTGAAAGGCGCCGACGGCGCCCCCGCACGGGTGGTGTTACGATCGCTGACGTAAGAGCGCCTTGCAGCCGCACCCTTCAGGGTGCGAACAAAACAAAGACCGGCGCAGGCCAAAGCCTGCGGCTACGGATTTTATCGGGCGCTACTTGCGGCGGCGGCGGATGACCAGGAATCCGCCCAAGCTGCCCAAGGCCACCAACGCTACGCTCGACGGTTCTGGTATGAGGACGATCTGGCCGCGGATTTCACCGCTGGGATAAACGTTGCTGCGGAGATTGATGTAGGTGTCGGTATTGATCATCGCGGTCATATTCGCGCTGGAGAGAGTGCCATTGCCGGAAAATGTGCCGCTCTGCGTCCCAGGCGACGCCAGCGTCAACACCAGTATTACCGCGGCGTTGGTCCCGTAGCCAGCCGAGCCGTTGATGCTGACCGCTGACGAGTTGCCGAGCAGATCCGCGTAGCTGCCGCCGTTGGCGGCAATGTTCACGTACCCACTGCTGGTATCCAGTGTCAGTTCCGCGTCACCGACCCCGGGACTCGAATTGGGCGGGATCTCCTGAAATCCGTCAAGCTCGACTCCAAACGTCAGAATATCCGCGCGTGCCGTGGATACGAGGAAGGACGCGCCAAGGAGGGGAACCGCCAGCCACTTCAGAGACGAGAAACCTGCTCGCACATAGAATTTCATATGTCACCCTTTCGTTACTCGCCGTTGTCGACGTGTGTGCGTGGAATTGCCAACCCAATGAACCACGCCGCGCCCGATGCGGGAGAGTGGAACAAATCCGCGCCGGAGAGTCAAGATAATTGTGGTCCGGACGAGTCACGATTGTTTCTCAATGAGGTTGTCGGGTAACCCATGTGTCGAGGGACGCGGCCTGCAACCGTTGAGGCGGGTCAGCCTTTGAAGATGAAGTATTTGCGGAGGGCGTAATTGATGAGGAGGGAGACGACGACATTCGATCCGAAAGCGATTGTGGTCATGAGGCCGAAGTGATGGATGAGAAAGCCCATGAGGGCGCTGCCAAGGGCGAAGCTGATGCCGGAGACGAGGTAGAAGTAGAGGATTTCGCGGACGCGGTTGTGACGGCCGGGTTCGAACACCCAGACGATGTTGATCAGGTACGCGGTGAGATTCGAGAACAGGAAGGCGACGCCGTTGTCGATGATGGAATTGCGGGTACGGACGGCATCGGACACGAGACCGACCTGGACATGGAGCAGTTTGGCGACGGGGTCGGCGGGGGTGAGGGCCGGCATGAGTTTGAGCGCGCAGCCGTAGAACAGGGCGATGTTGACAACGGTGGCGATGCCGCCGGCGATGGCGTACTTGATGAACTGGACGAGCGGGGAGTGTTGGCGGCCAGTGAACTGGTTCAGCAGGTTCCGCATGTCGCGTTGACCCTGGATGTGTGGCTATGGTTCGTGGGCGATTCCATTGTGGCGAATATGCGGCGGAACAGGTATCCGATGGACGTCAAAATGTCGAGCCTGCGGGTGGGGACGAGGGAGCGCGCCGACAGAGCGGCGCGGCTACAACGGCAGGCGCGGCGAGATACGCCCGTCGGCCGGGGCATCCCGCCCTTGTATCTGCGTTTTCTGGTAATGTTTCCGTGTGGCTGAGGAATGAACTTCGGCCACAGGGCCGCTCGTGGGGGGCATGCCCCCCACGAG
>JBEKLM010000017.1:0-82694 GCA_050010195.1 Verrucomicrobiia bacterium | reverse complement strand
GGTCGGCCGCAACGGATCTGGAAAAACGAGCCTCTTGAAGATTTTGGCAGGCGAAACCCAGGCCGACGGCGGCGAGATTTCCCGCCGACGCGGCTTGCGCATCGGTTATCTGCCCCAGGAATTTGAACTCGATGGCACGAAGACCGTCCGCCAAAACATCGAGGCGGGTGCGGCCGATTTGATGGACTGGTTGAGCCGGTACGAATCCGGTCACCGCACCGAGGCCGAGATGGCCGAGCTGTTGCATAACATCGAACAAGCCGACGGCTGGAACCTGCAATCCCGCATCGAGGCGAGCGTCACCGCGCTCTCGGCGCCGCCACTGAACGCCATGGTCGGTCCGCTGTCCGGCGGCGAGAAACGTCGCGTCGCTCTCTGCCGCGCGCTGGCCGCGCAGCCGGACCTGCTCCTGTTGGACGAACCCACCAACCATCTCGACGCCGAATCGATCCTCTGGCTCGAGGAATTCCTCCAGAAATTCCCGGGCGCGGTCATCTTCGTCACCCACGACCGCTATTTTCTCGATGGCATCGCCACGCGCATCGTCGAGTTGGCGGATGGACTGTGTTATTCGCACCCGGGCAACTACACAGCCTATCTCGAATCCAAGGCCGCCCGTCAACAAATCATCGAGCAAGCCGAGCGCCGCCGTCAGCGCTTTTTGCGCATCGAACTGGAGTGGGTCCGCGCGGGCGTCCGCGCCCAACGCTCGAAATCGCGGCATAGGTTGGAATCCTTCTACAAGGTGCAGGGACTGGAAGCGCCGCCGGAAGAACGTGAGATGGATCTCCTGATTCCTCCGCCGCCCGAACTGGGCAATACCGCCGTCGAATTGGAAAACGCCGGCGCAAAAGTCGGCGAGGGCGCAACCGAGCGCTGGCTGTTTCGTCATTTGAATTTCACGTTAAAGCCGGGCCAGTGCACCGGCGTCGTGGGCCGCAACGGCGTCGGCAAAACCACCCTGCTCCGCATCTGCATGGGCGAACGCAAACCCGACGCCGGCACCGTGAAGATCGGGAAGCGAGTGAGCTTCAGTTACATTGACCAGACCCGCATGCAGCTCGACGACGCGAACACCGTGATGGTCGAGGTCGCGGGCGGCGGCGACACGGTCCTGTTCGGCACACAGACGATGAGCGCCCGCGCCTATCTGCTCCGCTACCTCTTCCCCGACGAACGCCTCCGCGAACCCGTCAGCCGCCTCTCGGGCGGCGAACGCGCGCGCCTCATGCTCGCGAAGGTGTTGAAACGCGGCGGCAACGTGCTCGTGCTCGACGAGCCGACCAACGACCTCGATCTGCCCAGCCTCCGCATGCTCGAGGAAGCTTTGGCTGATTTCGAGGGCAGCGTCCTCGTCGTCAGCCACGACCGCTATTTCCTGGATAGAATCTGCGACCAGATCGTCGCGTTCGAAGACTCCGGCGTGTTCGTCCAACCCGGCAATTACTCGTATTACCTGGAAAAACGCAAGGAACGTGAAAGGGCGCGCAGCAAACAACCCGTTGTCGCCGTTACCAGTCCGCCAGCAGCCGCCGCGCCGACGCCAGCAAAGCCCGCTCGCCCTCGCAAACTGACGTTCAACGAGCAGCGCGAACTCGCCGGCATGGAATCCGCCATCCACGCCGCCGAAGCCCGCGTCACGGAGTTGGAAACCACTCTCGCCGCGCCAGATTTCTACGCCACCCGCGCCAAAGATGCCCCGGCCCTCCTCAAGGACTTGGAAGCCGCTAAGAGTGAAGTCACCCGCCTCTACGCCCGCTGGGAACAACTCGATCAAATCGGGAAGTGAATCGACCGAACCGGACCGTGCCGTGGACACGAACGGTTAGGTGGTTTTCGCGTCGACGATGGCTCTCGCCTTCTCGAATACATGCCGCATCTGGTCATGCCATTCAAAGGATACAGCGATAGTATAGAAGCTCTCGATGAATTGCCCTACCTGCTCTTGGCGAAGGCGCAGATGTTCCGAATGTGACCAAAGTTCGGACAATTCTTTGGCAATGCTGTCGCAGTTAATGCGAAGGCCAGCGTCGGCCTTTGAGGCCAAATGTTTTTTCAGTTCGGGATAGTGATCTGGTTGCGCAAAGACTGCATCATCGAGCGGCTTGGTACGCAGGTTTCGCCACGAATGCAAGGTGCCTCCGCTGTGGTCCCGCCCCATAATCACCGCGTCAAGAATGCGTATAGTTCTACGCAACCCATTGTTTTCTTCACGGCTTAACACCCGCTCACCCTCAAGAAGAAATGCGCGCGTTGCCTCTAGGGCTGGCCGAATGGGGATGGCTTCTCGTGCCGGCTGATCGATCAGCGGAAGTTCTTCCAGAAAATCGGGGGACGTTCGGAGCGCCCCGGCTGTATAGATAGTCACGGACGTAGTCCCCACGATAAGGTTCTTCAACTCCTGAAACCCATCAATCCTCGGATCCGCAGTGCTGCGGCACTGTGACAAAACAGAATCGAGGTAAACTGCGAAAGCCTCGAGAATCGAGGCTGAACTTTCCGGGAGGTACTTGCGCGAGGATATGCTGGCTGCGGCATGTGTGGCTTCCAGTTCGATAAGGGTTAAGCGGCACTTGCCGGTTGGGGCGTCGACCGAGACTTCGACGAAATCCGGAATCCATCCTGGACCGACCTTCATTGCTGCGCCTGAGTACACGTAATCGATGTTCCGCGCTCTACGGAGAGCCATGAAGCCATCGTTTTCTCTAGAACTGTCGAGGCGGAACAGGAATCGTGTAGTCACAGATTACCTAACGTTTAGTCAGTAATCAGCATATCCGTCGCCCAACTTGAAGGCAAGATCGCGGATTAGCGCATGGTGGCGGCGAGCAGGCTGTCCTTGGCTTCTTCCATGAAGGCAATGACCTGCTCTCGTTTCACGGTAGGAAACCCTTCCAGAAAATCATCAATCGAATCGCCCGCTTGCAAATAATCGAGCAGCGTTTGAACGGGCACGCGCGTGCCAGTAAAGCAGGGTGTGCCGCCCATCACGTCGGGGTCAACGCTGAAGATTCGTCGCTTCTTCACACCCAAATTGTACGTGGAAATGGCCCCGAAAGCAAGGCGGGTTACGGATCGATCATCCCGCCTTCCGCGCCCACCTTAACTTGGCCGGCGAAGACCGCGGGTTGTCGTGGCGTTCGGCGGGGGAAGGGCGGATGACTTCCTGGGCGATATCGGCGTAGAGACCGTCGCGGAGGCCGGCTTCAAACGACTTCTTCACGCGGCGATCTTCGCCGGAGTGGAACGTCAGGATGGCGACGCGACCACCGGGATTGAGACACCACGGAAGATTGCGCAAGAAACTGTCCAGCGCGGAGAATTCGTCGTTCACGGCGATCCGCAACGCCTGGAACACGCGGCGAATCGAATTGTCGCGCTCCTCGTCCGTGGCCGCGCGTAACAGGGCGCGGTGGACAGTATTGGTCAGCGCCGTCGTGGTGGGAAACGTTTTGCCCGCGAGAAGATCGGCCAACACGCGGGCATGTGGTTCGTCGGCGTTTTCCTGCAACAGGATGGCCAGCTCATCGGCGCTGATGTTTTCGAGTAACACCCTCGCGGGCTGACCCCGCGACGGATTCATCCGCATGTCGAGCGGACCCTCGAACTTGACCGAGAACCCGCGCCCCGGATCATCCAGTTGCATCGACGAAACTCCGAGATCGGCGAGAACCATATCAACACCGGACAATTGCTCGGCGGCCAGTATCTTGCCCAGTCCGGCAAAATTGCTGCGGTGCGCCACGAACACATCCGCGCCAAACCCCAGTTCGCGCAACCGCGCTTCTGCCTTTGGCAATTCGATGGGATCAACGTCCAGCCCGATCAGCCGTCCGCCGGGCTGCAGTCTCGGCAGGAGTTCGCGGGCATGGCCGCCGTAACCAAGCGTGCAATCCGCCGCGACTTCCCCCGGCTGCGGCTTCAACACCTCCATTATCTCCGCGACCATGATCGGACGGTGCGTACCTGCCGGCGTCTTGCCGGAAGCGAGCACTTTCGCAACCGTCTCACCATAACGCTGCGGGTCGCGCTCCTTGTATTTCTCCTCGAACCGGCGCGGATTCTTCCCCGAGTAACGCGGCCGCCGTCGGTGCGGCGAAGCGGGAATTGGCTCTGGTGACGGACTATCGCTCATGGCGCGGTCATTGTACCGCTGCGTACAGAACCAACAAAGCGGTTTGTTCAGTCGAGGATTTTGCGTGGATGATGCGCGGAAACAATCTACAGTAGTCGCTCATGAGCTTGTCCAGTCGACAAACCAGCCAGCTACGGTCGCTCGCGCAGCGGCTTGATCCGATCCTGCACCTCGGCAAAGCGGGTGTGACCGACGCCTTTGTCGCCAGCGTCGACCAGGCCCTCGACGATCACGAACTCATCAAGATCAAATTCACGGCGTTTAAGGACACAAAGAGGCCCCTCGCCGGAGAGATCGCCACACGCACCAACAGCGAGTTGGTAGGGATTGTCGGTCACGTGGTCGTGCTGTATCGAATGCAGTCCGATCCCGCAAAACGCCGCGTTCCATTGGAATCATGACGACAGGCGATTCCACCAACGCATCGAGCCGGCCACTTCTCGAGTGGCTGCTGGCCAAATATCCCGACACGCCGAAAAAGCGGGCGAAGCAATGGATCACGGCGGGCCGGGTGAGCGTGAACGGAGTCATCCTCCGCCAGCCGAACGTGTCGATTCCCGATCCCAAGGACGCGCTGGAGTTGTTGGACCGGCGCGCCACGGCGTTGGATTGCGGTTCCAGCGGATGGCAGATTCATCCGCGCGTCGCGATTCTCTATCTCGATGCCGCCCTCGCCATCGTGAACAAAGGGCCGGGCCTGCTCTCGGTGCCGGCGGAGCCCGACGATCTGTCCGCGCTCAGCATTCTCGCCGACTTTCTCGCCGGCAAACTCCGCGCCTACGACCGTGGCGTCGATGGGCGCGGCTACTCGTTGCCGCCCGCGTACCGCCGATTGGAACCATTGCCCGTCCACCGCCTCGACCAATACACCAGCGGCGTATTTTGCATGGCAATGAACCCGGCCGCGCGTCAACGCCTCATCGATCAATTAAAAGTGCACAGCATGAAGCGGGAATACGTGGCCTACGTGGAAGGCCGGCCATCGAAACCCCAGGGCACGTGGCGGAATTGGTTGAAGCTCAGCGACGATCAATTGCGGCAGTTCATTGTTTCCGAAGCGGACGCGAAAGCGGCCGGGGACGAAGCGCAGGAGGCCATCACCCACTACGAAGTGGTCGCGGAATTTCCGTTGGGCGGTGGCCGGCAGGTCGTGACCAAACTTCGCGTGCGCCTCGAGACGGGCCGCAAACACCAAATCCGCGCGCAGGCCGCGCACGCCGGTTTCCCGTTGGTGGGCGATCGGACCTACCACCCGAAATATCACGGGGACGCCCCCAAAGCTGCGCGCATCGATTTCCCGCGCCAGGCGTTGCACGCCGAAATCCTGAGCCTCGACCACCCCGACAAACCCGACGCGCGAATGACCTGGACCGCAGCCCTGCCCAAAGATCTGCGCCAACTCGAAGCCAACTTGCGGTCGGGACGGGCGTGAGTGCGTTTCACGTCATCATCGCCGGCGGCGGCGCGGCGGGATTCTTCGCGGCCATCACCTGCGCGGAGGCGAAGCCCGACGCCGATGTCACCATCCTGGAGAAGTCAGCGCAGTTTCTTTCCAAAGTCCGCATTTCCGGCGGCGGACGATGCAACGTGACGCATGCCTGCTTCGATGCACGCGACTTCGCCACCCGGTTCCCGCGAGGCGAGCAACCGCTCATCGGTCCATTCCAACGATTCCAGGCGCGCGACACGGTCGCCTGGTTCGAAGCGCGAGGAGTAAAACTGAAAACGGAAAGTGATGGACGCATGTTTCCCGTCACGGATTCATCAGAAACGATCATTAATTGCCTCGTCGAATCCGCTAAAGCCGCAGGTGTAAAACTCGTGGCGAATTGTGGCGTGCAACGTTTGTCAAAAAAAGCAGACGGCAAATTCGAGGCGACGCTTTCCACCGGCAAAACGGATGCGTGCGACCGCGTGTTACTCGCGACCGGTGGATGTCGAACCGCTGCCGCGGGGCAGTTGGCGGTTTCACTGGGGCATACGTTGGAACCACCCGTGCCATCGCTCTTCACCTTTCACACGGCCACGCCCTGGCTGCACAAGCTGGCAGGCGTCTCCGTCGAGTCGGCATCGGCGTCAGTCCCCGGTACTGGATTGCGGGAGACCGGTGCATTGTTACTGACCCATTCCGGGCTCAGCGGCCCAGCAATCCTGCGTCTCTCCGCATGGGGTGCGCGAGAATTACATGACCGCGACTACCAGTTTTCGCTTCACATGAACTGGCTGCCACACCTCGACGCCGAACAGGTCGCATCGGAGTTGAATGCGCGTCGGGAACAGCAACCCGCCAAACTTGTGGTCAATACCCCCATCGCTCCTCTGCCCGCTCGTCTCTGGGAACAATTGGTTCTGGCATCGAGCATCGCCGCGGACACGCGCTGGTCGCGTCTCACGCGTGCGGCACAGCATCGACTCATCCAGCAGTTGACCCGTACCGAACTGGCCGTGACGGGCAAGAGCTTGAACAAGGACGAGTTTGTCACCTGCGGCGGCGTCCGTCTGCGCGAAGTCGATTTCAAAACCATGCAAAGCCGCCTCTGCCCGGGTCTCCACTTCGCCGGGGAATTGCTCGACATCGACGGCATCACCGGCGGCTTTAATTTCCAGGCGGCGTGGACCACGGGCTGGATTGCCGGGCAGGCGATGGCCCGGGAGCAGGGTGGGGACTTGAACAGGGGCGGTCGGTGAGTACAATCCGCCCGTGATCGAGCCCGAGATGCTATTGACCGCGTATCAACGCGGCATCTTTCCGATGGCCGTGGACAAACGGGGCCGCATCGGTTGGTTTTCTCCTGACCCGCGCGCGGTCATTCCGCTCGACGCGCGGTTTCACATCCCGCACGGCTTGCGGCGCGTGTGGAAACGGTGCGTGATCCGGGAGAAGTGGGAGGGCGAGCCTCCCGGCGAGCCGAAAGTCGTTGCCCGCGGACGCGGCTCAGCAGGAGCGTCGCCCTACAAGATGAACTTCGAAATCACTTTCGACACGGATTTCGAAACGGTCATCCGCGAGTGCGCCAAGCGCAGGGAAGGCACATGGATTTCCCGGGGGATCATCGACAGTTATGGCAACCTGCACCGGTTCGGTTACGCGCATAGCGTCGAGGCGCGGCTCGACGGCAAACTCGTCGGCGGCCTGTACGGCGTGGCGCTGGGCGGCGCGTTCTTCGGGGAAAGCATGTTTCATCGTGTGACGGATGCGTCGAAGGTGGTGCTCGTGGCGTTGGTCGAACGGCTGCGCGCGCGCGGCTTCGTGCTCCTCGACACGCAATGGACCACGCCGCACCTGCAACAATTCGGCACCTACGAGATTCCCCGTCACGAGTACCTCTGGCAACTCGAACACGCCTTGAAGCTGGACTGTCGGTTCTGAGATGGCACGCAGTCAGGTCCAGTTGCGTTGCGGCTCGTTTACCGGTAAAATGTCCGAAGAAAGGTCTGGTTGGATGAGCACGTTGCATGAAGCGGCCTCGATGGGGCAGATGGATTTGCTGGAATCCCTGCTCGCGGCGCACGCGGACATCAACGGCCAGGATGGTCTCGGCTGGACGCCGCTGCATTGGGCCGCCGAGGCCGATCGCCCCAACATTGTGAAGCGGTTGATCGACGCGGGCGCCGACGTCAACGTGCGCGACACCGGCGGTTCGACGCCGTTGCACCGCGCCGCCGGGATGGGGAGCCGGGCGATCATCGAGTTGCTCGTGGCGCACGGCGCGGATGTGAACCTGCATAACGGCTTTCGCTGGACCCCGCTGCATACCGCGCTGTTTTCGCAGCACATCGACGTGGCCGAGTTGTTGGTCGCCGCGGGCAGTGAACTCGATATTTTCAGCGCCGCAGGTCTGGGCATGACGGAGCGCGTCGCCGAAATCCTCAAGGCGAAACCGGATCTGGCGCGGGCCAAGGACGGCTATCACTCGACTCCCCTGCACTGGGCCGCGCGCAACGGCCACCAGCAGGTTGTGGAACTCCTGCTGGCCAACGGCGCGGAGGTCGACGTGGTGAGCCGGTACGGTTCCACGCCGTTGCACCTCGCCGCGGAATACGGACGGGAAGCGGTCACCCGTCTGCTACTCGCGAAAGGGGCGCAGTTGGATTTGAAAGGCAGGTATGGTTCCACGCCGTTGCATTGGGCGGCCCGCAACGGTCACACGACCGTGGTGGAATTGCTCATGGCACACAAGGCCGATGTCAATGCGGTGAATCAGCGGGGGTTGACCCCTCTGCGCGTGGCGCTCAAGTACGGTCGCACCGAGACGGCGGAACGATTGCGGCGGTTCGGCGCGCGCGAGTAAGGCCGGGTCGATGATCGCTTGCGCGAGACGCGGTTACGCGCCATCATGGTGACACGCATCCGCATGGCGTTTTCATGAATGACATTGGCAAAATCCTGGTCGTCGTCGGGCTCGTGTTGGTGGTGCTCGGAGGACTGCTCTGGTTGGGTGGCAAGTTGCCGTGGTTCGGCCGGCTGCCCGGTGACATCCGCATCGATCGCGAGCACTTCAAACTGTATTTCCCGCTGACCACGTGCCTGCTGATCAGCATTCTGCTGACGTTGCTCTTCCGTCTGCTCGGGAAGAGGATTAAATAGCCATGAAACCTGTTCTCAACGTCCGTTGGACCGAGGCGATTCGTCGCCGCTTCGCCCTTTCCCGGCTCGCCATCGCCTGTCTCGTGTCCCTCTTCGCGCCCTTCGCCGATGCCGCCATCCGTTACCCGGCCACCATCATCAGCGGCGCGACGACCGGCTATGTCGATACGTTGGTTTTCCCCTCCAGCATGACCGTTCCCAACCTGCCCGGCGGCAGCACCCTCACCGTTCCCAGCGGCCAGTGCATATTCGTGCCCAATGGAGTGCCAGGATCAGCCCGGAGGAACGCCACGGATGCCATCGACTCACGGTTGCTCCCAGGCAAGAGCACGTCATTCCTGACGTTCGCCAGCAATGGACTCGCCGTCTATCAGCGTAACACGAACTTTTGGGGAGCCAGCCTGGATTTCACTTGCGTGGGCGTCTGGAACTCGACTCCGGATGGTTTCCAGACCAACAACAACAATCGCAGGGCGTGTGTGCTCATATCCTCCAATGTCGTGCTGTTTGCCGCGCACTACCCGTGCATCGTCGGCTCCACAAATCGGTGGCTGACTACGAACAACGTCGTGGTCAGCCGAATCATCACGGCCACCAATGCTGACCGGATTGCTGGCACTGACCTGGCGATCGGACTTCTCAACAGCCCGATTCCCACCAACCAGGTTACGCCGGCGCTTGTGCTTGGTGATTCGTGGACAAAGCAATTCCCGTCACTGGCCGTCGGTCAGCCGGTGATGGGCTTCAACCAGTCGTACCAGGCCTTCGTGTTCACGGTTAGGAATCTGCTCGTCAACGGCCTCTCCGTCTTTACCGCGCCCACGTCGGCCCTGGAACAACCATTTGGCGGGTCGGTCGCGTCCGGCGATTCCTCCAAGCCGGTGCTCATGTTTGTCAACGGCAAGCCTGTTATCCTTTGCACCTGGCACTTCGTGAATGCGGGTGACGCGGTGACGGGACACACGACGGACCTGAACGACGCCATCACCGCGCTGGGGGGCGCATCGACCAGCAACATCGACCTGAGCCGCTTCACCAGTTTCCAGCCATGACCCGCGCCATCCTTTCATGAAGACGTCGGAATTCGACTATCTTCTGCCCCCGGAGTTGATCGCGCAACAACCGCTGCCCGACCGGGCCGCTTCCCGGATGATGGTGGTCGACCGCGCGACCGGTGAGATTCATCACGACGTGTTCCGTCACCTCGACCACCACCTTCGCGCGGGAGATTTGTTGGTGCTCAACGACACCAAAGTCATTCCCGCGCGGATCTGGTCGCGCGATCCGGCAGTCGAGTTGTTGCTCGTCGAAAAAATCGGGTCGGATCGCTGGACGGCCCTCGTCAAGCCCGGCAAACGGGCGAAACCGGGCGCCACGTTGCAATTTGAGGACGGTGTGACGGCGGTGGTCGAAGGAGAGACGGATTTCGGCGGGCGGACATTGCGCTTTTCGGGCGACGTGGAATTGTATCTCACGGCGCACGGGGCCGCGCCGTTGCCTCCGTACATCAAACGAACGACGCAACCCCTCGACGCGGATCGCGACCGGTACCAAACCGTGTTCGCGCGTACGCCGGGCGCCGTGGCAGCGCCGACGGCCGGACTGCACTTTACCACGGACGTGCTGGAGCAACTTCAGGCGGCCGGCATCGGACACACATTCATCACGTTGCATGTCGGCATTGGCACCTTTCGTCCCGTGAGGGTCGAGAACGTCGAGGAGCACAAGATGCACGCCGAGAGGTTCTCGATTTCAGCGGCGGCAGCGGCAGCCATCCGCGGCGCGGGCCGCGTGGTGGCGGTGGGCACAACGGTGGCGCGGACGCTGGAGTCGTGCGTCGATGTGGAAGCACGGGACGGCACGACGGACATTTTTATCCGCCCGCCCCACACGTTTCGCCACGTGGACGTGACGCTGACGAATTTTCATCTGCCGCGCTCGACGCTGCTGATGTTGGTCAGCGCGTTCGCCTCGCGGGAGTTGATCTTGAAGGCCTACGAGGAAGCCGTGCGCGAGCGGTACCGCTTCTTCAGTTACGGCGATTGCATGTTGATCTTGTGAGGGCGGCGGCTACCGGCGAAGTATTTTTCGGATCGACCGCTTGACGTTATGTCAATCCTGACATATCTTGTCCCATGAAACATGAACAGCAAGCCGCTCCGGTGGATTCATGGCGAGGTGAAAACCCCGCCCATGAGCCGGGACGCCCGACGGGAGATCGGTTTCCTGCTCCGGGAATTGCAGGACGGTGTCCGGCTCGCGATGCCGCAGTCCCGTCCGATGCCGGTGATCGGGGCGCGCTGCCACGAGTTGCGGGTCAACGACGTGAGCAAGACGTGGCGCGTGGTGTACCGGCTGGACACCGACGCCATTGTGATTTTGGAAGTATTTGAGAAGAAGACGAACCAGACGCCGCTGGCAGTCATTGCGGCCTGCCGGCAACGGTTGAAGCGATACGAAGAGGCACAGCCATGAAGAAATTGAAGAACGGATGGGTGCAGGGCTCGGCCCAGGAGTTTTTGGGGTTGTCCGACGCGGACATGGCGTACATCGAGACCAAGCGCGCCCTGGCCGCTTGTCTGCGCGAACAGCGGATGAAACGGCGCCTGACGCAAACGGAACTGGCCGCCCGGTTGGAAACCAGCCAGTCCCGCGTCGCCAAGATGGAGGCCGGCGATTCGACGGTCTCGATTGACCTGCTGCTGCAAGCCCTGTATCGCATCGGCACCAAGCGCCGCCAACTGGCCGCCCTGCTCTGAGTCCCACGCCAAGGGAGAGGAAATTCCAACACGCCCTTCGGTCAGCTACGGCGATTGCATGTTGATCTTGTGACCCTTGCCGACTTTGTGTGCCCAAGGGCTGCCGGTGTGAGCCCAGATGCTTTTACTGCCCGCGAGGTTCGTGGAGAAAGAGTGACGCGTCGTATTTCCAAGCGGGATGTTTTTGGCCACGCATGTCCGAAGCACCTCTGCTCGTTTATCTTACGACTGAAACTGACAACGGTTGGTTCCGCAGGTGCGTGATCGTTATTAACGAGCCTCGCCAAGAAACAACTGAAAACAGAAGTTGACAAATAAGCAGAGCGATATAATATACCAACCGGTTGGTATGGAATATAAAGATATGAAGCATAAAGAATTAAGAAAGCAGCCAGAAACAACACGGCGCAAGCTGATTGAGGCCACTACCGCGTTAATATTGAGGCAGGGATTCAACGCAACCACGGTGGACGAGATTTGCGCCGGGGCTGGCGTAACCAAAGGCAGTTTCTTTTATCATTTCGAGACCAAGGACGACATCGGGCAAGCAGTCGTAAAGGCATGGGGCGAGTTCGGCCAGTCGCTGTACGGCGAGGCGTGGAAACAGCCGGGTGAACCGTTGGAGGAAATTCATCGGCTGTTTGACATCATGGACGGGATTGCCACACGGCCGGAGCCTTGTGTTTGCTTGATTGGCATGTTGACGCAGGAAATGTCCGGCGAGCATCCTGGTTTTCGCGCCGCCTGCGCACGCGAACTGGACATCTGGACGGAAATGTTTCGTTCGCGCCTGGAGGCGGCGAAGCAGCAGTTGAAACCCGCCGTAGATTTCGACCCTGCCGAAGTCGCATGGCTTATCAATAGTCTTTGGCAAGGCTCCGCCCTCATCGGAAAGGCGCGGCAATCGCGGGAAATGATTCGTGCCAATTTGAGGCTGGCCAGGGCTTATGTGGATTCACTGTTTGCTAATCCGCATGGGCCCGGTTCGCAGCCGCAAAACAACTAACAAACAAACTAACAAAAAGGAGAGAGCTATGAACATCGCAACCAAGACAGTCTTGATCACCGGCGCTAACCGCGGCATCGGTCGGGCGCTGGTCGAGGAAGCCTTGAGGAGAGGAGCAAAACAGGTGTATGCCGGTACGCGCCAAACCTTCACACACTCGGATCAGCGCGTCACGCCCCTTACTTTGGACGTGACCAACACGGCGCAGATTCGGGGAGCGGTCGATGAGGTCGAATCTCTCGATATCCTCATCAACAACGCCGGCGTGTCGCCGTTCGATGACCTCAGCGATCGTCGTGTGCTCGAACAGCAGCTCGCAGTCAACCTCTTCGGCCCGTATGATGTGACGCAGGCTTTCCTGCCGTTGCTGACTCGGTCGCGGGGAGCGATTGTCAACGTTCTGTCGTTGGCGTCCCTTGCCGCCGTGCCGTTCAGTCCGTCTTACTCCATCTCAAAAGCGGCCGCGTTTTCCCTGTCGCAGTCGCTGCGCGTTCTTCTGGCCGGACGGGGTATCAGCGTCCATAGGGTCCTTCCCGGTCCCGTGGACACGGACATGACACGAGACCTGGAGATACCGAAGGCCTCTCCGGAGTCCGTTGCTCGGGCAATCTTGGACGGAGTGGAGAACGGGGAGGAGGAAATCTTCCCGGATCCCATGTCCGAGTCCGTGGCGGAGGGCTGGCGTACCGGCGCAGTCAAGGCTCTGGAGCGCCAGTTCGCGGCGTTCGTACAAGCAGAGCCAGTTACGGCATAAGAAACC
The DNA here is from genome assembly GCA_050010195.1 of Verrucomicrobiia bacterium. Classification (GTDB taxonomy): domain Bacteria; phylum Verrucomicrobiota; class Verrucomicrobiia; order Palsa-1439; family Palsa-1439; genus Palsa-1439. The sequence goes on along the minus strand of JBEKLM010000017.1, from coordinate 69,446 downwards.
TCAAACCGCGAAACTAGAGAGACAGCTATGACTAACCATAAAACCGGAACACGTGAAGAATGGCTTGCAGCCCGGACGGAGTTGCTCAAGGCCGAGAAGGAACTGACGCGCCATGGCGATGAGTTAGCGCGACGGCGGCAAGAGTTGCCATGGGTTCGGATCGACAAAGAGTACCGATTCGAGACCGACGAAGGAAAAGCGTCCCTCGCTGACCTCTTCCGTGGGCGCTCGCAACTCGTCGTCTACCACTTCATGTTTGGGCCCGGCTACACCGCCGGCTGTCCGGCCTGCTCGGCGACGGCCGACAGCTTCAACGGGGTTCTTCCCCATCTCGAGGCCCGCGACGTGACGATGATCTGCATCTCACGCGCGCCGCTCGAAAAACTGCTCGCGTACCGCCGGCGGATGGGCTGGAGTTTCAACTGGGCGTCCAGCTACGACAGCGACTTCAACTTCGACTTCGGAGTATCCGCCACCGAGCTGCCGCGCGAGGTCACGTCGCTGCTCGAATCCAACGAGGTTGCGGCGTTTCGCCTGCTGGGCGACCAGCAGTTCCGCGACAACCTGCCGCCGGTTGTGGCCCAGAACGCCAACTCGTCCGGCACGGACGTCGCCGGCTACATGTCCGAGGGGCACGGCGTCAGCGTCTTCGCGCGCGAGGGCGACAGCGTTTACCTCAGCTACTCCAGCTACACCCGTGGCACGGAATTCCTGATGGGTTACTACGCGATCCTCGACCGGACGCCGAAGGGCCGCGACGAGGACGGCCCGATGGGGACGTGGCTACGCCGCCACGACGAGTACGGGCCGCTGTCTCAGAACGCTGGCTCGTGTTGCCACGCGGTGGAGGAGCACGCGTGAGCACTCGCCACTGTTGCCAAATTAAGACGCAGGCCGGCGACAACGCTCGTCGGCCCGCGTCGCGGGTGCGCCGTGGCGGGGAGATCGCTGGCTGGATCGTTCCGAGCGCGACGCTGGCACTGCTTCCGAAGTGTCCCATGTGCGTGGCGGCATATGTGGCCCTCGCGACCGGCATCGGGATCTCTTTGCCGGCCGCCGCGCACCTGCGGACGATGCTTGTGGTGTTGTGCGTGGCGTCATTGGTTTTCATTACGGCAAGACAACTGCGGAGTTTAATTGCGCGGAGAGTCAGCCAGCAGTGATCATTCGTGTCGGCATGACAATGCTGACGAAGGGTGATTGACGACGAGGCTCAAACTCAACATCACGATGTCGCTCGACGGCTATGTCACCGGGCCTTGCGCAATTCCACCTGCCTGTGAACATCGGCGGCAATGCCGGTCGGGATGGGCGGCATTTCAAGCGGTGACGATTTTGTACACGTCAGCAGCGTGCTGCATCAGTAAAAGTTGGTGCTAATCCTTCGGTGCGCGGTTGATTTCCCCCCAAACCCCCTGGGCACGCTGGGTGCTATTTATATTGCGTGGCGATTTGTCGCTTTTGGCCGCCTGATAACGGAGGAGACAGTGGCGATACGGAAACCGGCGATTTGGAATACGATACTGATTTTGGTGCTGATTGCGGCAGCGGCGTGGCTGGTGTCGCGACGCCTGACCGGCTCCCGCGTCGTTTCCGGCACCGTGGAGGTGGATGAAGCCCACGTGGCCTCGCGGTACGGCGGCAGGGTCGAGAAGATCGACGCCCAGGAAGGTGACACGCTGACCAACGGGCAACCCATTGTGGAACTCGATGCCGCCGAACTTCGCGCGCGGCGCGATTACACGGCGGCGCTGCTCGATGAGATGGTGCACGGACCCCGGCCCGCCGAGATCGACGCGGCCAAGCATGATTGGGAATCGCTCAACGCCCAGCTCGATTTCGCCATGGCCGAAGCCAAACGCCAGCGCGAGTTGTACCGGCAGAGCGTCAATTCTCCGACCGATGTGGATGATGCCAACAGCCGCGAACACAGCCTTCAGGAAAGCGCCGATGCAGCCAAGAGACGGTACGACCTGCTGGCCGAAGGCACACGGCCCGAGCGCATCGCGCAGACCAAGGCGCAACTGGCCGAAATCGACGCGCAGTTGGACGAGATGCAGGTCGCGGCACCGGAGAACTGCGTGTTGGAAGTGTTGAGCGTCAAACCGGGCGACGTGCTCGCGGCCAATCACGAGGTGGCGACGCTGTTGTATCCGCAACACTTGTGGGTGCGGGTCTACGTACCCGAGCCGTGGCTCGAGTTGATCCAGCTTGGACAGACAGTGAAGGTGCACACGGATTCTTCAAGCGAGGAATTCACGGGCACGGTCGAACAGGTCAACCGCGCGGCCGAGTTCACGCCCCGCAACGTCCAAACGGTCGAGGACCGCGTGCGCCAGGTGTTCGGCGTCAAAGTCCGCCTGCCGAGCGACACGGGCAAACTGCGCGCGGGGATGTCGGTCGACGTCTCCTTTGCCAACGTCCCACCGTTCCCGAAGTGATTGTCCCATGCCCCAGGAAGTCATGATCCAGTGCGACAACCTCACCAAGAGGTTTGGCAATTTCACGGCTGTCGATCGCGTCAGTTTTTCCGTCCAGAAACGCTCCATCTTCGGGTTCCTCGGCCCGAACGGTTCGGGAAAATCCACCGTCATCCGCATGTTGTGCGGCATCCTGGAACCGAGCGATGGCATGGGGCGCATTGCCGGCCACGATGTGTCCGACGAGACGAACGCCATCAAGGGACAACTGGGCTACATGTCGCAGAAATTCTCGTTGTACGACGAACTGACGGTGAACGAGAACCTGTTGTTCTACGCGCGGTTGTACGGCATCCACGGCGAGGCGATGAAGACGCGGCGCGACGAGTTGATCGCCCTCGCGCATCTCGGGCCGTATGTCGATCGGCGGGCGGCGTTGCTCTCGGGCGGCTGGAAACAGCGGCTGGCGATGGCCTGCGCGCTCGTCCACAAACCCAGCGTGCTGTTTCTCGATGAGCCGACGGCGGGAATCGACCCCGTGGCGCGGCGCGAGCTGTGGGATTTGCTATTCGAGCTCTCGAGCACGGGGATGACGCTGTTCGTGACGACGCATTATATGGATGAAGCGGAGCGCTGTTCCCACGTCGGCTACATCTACATGTCCAGGCTGATCGTCTGCGGCGCGCCGTACGAATTGAAAAAGCTGCCGGCGGTGAATCCGCCAGGGACCCGTCGTCTCGAGGTCGCCTGTGATCACGTCACGCTGGGCCTGCGGGCGTTGCGCCCGCTCGACGGGGTGCGCGCGGCGACGGCGTTCGGCCAATCCATGCATTTGTTGGTCGAGGAAACGTTGCCCGAGGAAACCATCCGCGAAACGCTCCAGGCGGTTGGCATTCATAAGGTGGAGATCCGGACGATTGCGCCGTCGCTCGAGGACGTATTCGTGGCCCTGACGGGACAATTCACGGGGGGGCAATCCTGATGTTCCCCATGCCGAAATTTCTTCGCGGTTTCCGCGCGATCCTCTACAAGGAATTCATCACCATTTTGCGCGACCGCACCACGTTGTACTTCATGTTTTTCCCCCCGTTGGTGCAAATCATCGCCTTCGGGTTCGCGCTCGACAACGACGTGAAGCACATGGCCATGGCCGTCTACAACGAAGATCGCACCACCGAGAGCCGCCAACTTGTGGATGCCTTCGTGAATACGCAGACGTTTCGCGTGGTGAAAGAAGTGACCAGCGCGCCGGAGTTGGAGGCGATGGTGCGCCAGGGAAAGGCGTATGTGGGGCTTCAGATTCCGCCGGATTTCACCCGCAAACTGCGCGCGGGACAGAAGGCGGACGTGCAGGTGGTGATCGATGGCTCGAGCTCGACGATCGCCTTGCAGGCCTTGAATACCGCGCTGGGGGTGGCCTTCCAGCAATCCGTGGGCATCCTCCTCGGCGACTCGGGCCGGCGCGAACTGCCGGTCGAAGTGCGGCCGCAAGTCCTTTACAACCCGTCGATGCGCGCGCCGAACTTTTTCGTGCCGGGCGTCATCGGCACCGCCCTGCAGATCGCCACGGTTTTCGCGGCGGCGATGTCGATCGTGCGCGAGCGCGAGCGCGGCACGCTGGAAAACCTGTTCGTCAGCCCGATGTCGCGGTGGGGATTGATGCTCGGGAAACTCGTGCCCTACCTGTGTATTTCGATGACGATGGCGCTGTTCCTGTTCACGATCCTGCGCTGGGTGTTTTTCGTGCCGATCCACGGCAGCTTGGTGATGTTGTTTGTGGCGGCGCTCGTGTACATCTTCGCGCTCATCAGCCTCGGGTTGCTGGTGTCCACCAGGGCCCGGAGCCAGAACGAAGCGCTGCAGATAACCATGACGATCATGTTGCCCTCGATCTTTTTTTCCGGATTCATTTTCCCGCGGGAGACAATGCCGTGGATTTTCTACGCGTTCAGCGCGGTATTGCCGGCGACGTATTTCATCGAATTGATGCGGGCGATCATCCTGCGCGGGGCGGGTTTCCTGGAATTCTGGCGGCACCTCTTGATCCTCGCCGTGATGGGCGTCGCGCTCTTCTCCTTGTGCGCCCTCCGCTTCAAGCGGAAGATTGGTTAGCCGCGGCTGAAAAATCGCCCGCTGGGCACAGCGGGCCTACAGCAGGCTGCCGAAATCGAAGGAAGTTGTAGGCCGCGTGCCCCCACGCGGCGCGTCGTCCCCTTTGGGTCAGGCATATCAATTATCTAATTGACCGAAGCTGTTGCGAGTGGCAGTCCAAGCCCTCAGCAGAGGTTCGGCGCTTGTTTTTCCAGATACGCTTTGACGGTCCGACGATCCAGCTTCGTACGGCGGGCGACCTCTTCATATGTGCCGTGGCGGTCGTAGAGCAGTTGACAGTAGCCGGAGAGCAGTGTGTCGGCGTCAACCGATCCGTGGTCGATTCCATCTCGCAAACGTGATTGCAAATCAGGCGCGACCGCTTTGTGGTCCCCTTCATAGTGTTTGGTGAGCAAAATGCGGCGGACGGCCTGTTCGAGTTCGCGCACGTTGCCCGGCCACGGATAGTTTCTTCCCAACGCGCTATCGATGACGGAGTGGACGAGGTCAACAGCTTCGGGTGACTTCTCGCCGGTGAGCCGCAGAACCAGGTGCGCGACCAAGTCATCGAGTTCGCGCGGGTCTTCCGCGATGCGCTGACGGAGTGGCGGCACGGTGATCACATCGGAGCAGAGCCGATAATAGAAATCGTCACGGAACTGGCCGGCGGCGCGGAGTTGATCGAGGGGTTTGTTGGTCGCGGCGATGACGCGGCCCCGAAACCGCAGTGTTTCGTGGCTGCCGACGGGTGAGAACGTGCGCTCCTGAAGTACTTGCAGCAGTTTGATTTGCACGGGCACGGTGGCGTCGCCGATCTCGTCGAGGAAAATCGCGCCGTGCGGACTGCAGCGGGCGAACACGCCTTCGTGTTCGTCGACCGCGCCCGTGAACGCGCCTTTCTTGTGGCCGAACATCTCGGATTCGATGAGCGTCTCGGGGAACTGCGACAGATTCATCGAGACGAAGCCGCGCATGAAACTTTCCGTGAAGCCGCCTTTCCGGTCGTCGAATGGAATGAATCCCGACCGCCCAATGGCGGCGGCGGCAGTCCCTTTGCCCGTGCCCGTCTCACCGAGCAACATCGTCGAGAAATCCTCCATGCGGTTCCACAGGTGGCGTTCGTACGAGCGGATGTCGTGCGTGAACACGTTGTTCCATAGATGGAGGCGCAACTGTTTCATGCACGGGCTGGCGCCGATCAGCCCGTGATCGATAAAGTAATAGGCGCGACGGATTTGGTAGAAGATGGCGAAGTAGCGGCGCGCTTCCGCGGCGTCGAAGCCGCGACGGGCGAAGAGCGCCAGCGCCTTCCGCGCGAATGGCACAGGCACGGAGCGGTCACCCGCCTCGATCTGGTCCGCGATGAGTTGATCGAACCCCGACAGGAACCGGTGATAGATCTCGTAGAGGAGCGCGTACTGGAGAAGTTCGCGGTCCTTGCCGGTGACCTGCTTGAGATTGGTCACGTCCGCCACACGGAGTTGGTGGAGCTGCTCATTCCAGCGCTCGACCGTCAGCTTAACCTGTTCCTCATAGGGGATCGACGCATCGCAGCCCGCGATGCGGCGTTGTTGTTCGAGGTATTCGTCGCTGAAGGGATTGATGTACGAGGCTTGCGAGACAATTTTCAGAAACTCACGACTAGAAGGCGGGAGGCTCTTGGTTGCCATACATTCTATGTATACCACATGAGCATTAATTGTTCATATAAAATAGAAACCACATAAGGCTTGCTGCTGTAAGTGTTTATACATCAGCTAGTTGTCATGTTGGAATTCTGTTGGCACGGGATGCGCATAAGGGGTCGGCAGAGGCAAACATGAAGACGCTGAAACGAATCCCGAGTTGGCTGGCAGTCGTCGCCGCTGTCGCGGTAATCAGATTCCCGGTCATGGCCGGCCCCGTTGAATGGCACGAACGATTGCTCGATCCGGCCACTTTCCTGACCGCCCTCGCCTTCGCCGGCGTCGCCATGCTGCTGTGGCCGCTGGGAGAGGGAAGGTGGAGCGAATCATGAAAATCCTGCTCGTATTGCCGGCGGCGGAATCGGTGCGGGTGACGCGGGAGCGGCCGGCGGTGACGAAGCGGGCGATGCTGCGGTTCAGTGTCCTGCCGTTGACGGCCGTGGCGGCCCTGACGCCAGCGGAACACCGGGTCAGGATCGTCGATGAAAACGTCGAAGCCCTTGATTTCAATGCAGATGTGGATGTGGTGGGAGTAACGTTTATGACGGCACTGGCGCCACGGGCCTATGAGATCGCCCGCGAATTCCGAGCGCGCGGCAAGACCGTCGTGGCCGGTGGATATCACGCCACACTGTGCACGGAGGAAGTCTTACTGCATTTCGACGCGGTGGTGGTCGGCGACGCGGAGGGGGCATGGCCTCAAGTGCTGCGGGACATCGAAGCGGGGCAAGTCCAGAAAGTGTATCGTAGCGCGAGCACGGCGGCGGAGTTACACACACCGGTCCCGCGACGTGATTTGCTGGCGTCGAACGCGAAACACTACGTCACGTTGCACGCCGTCCAGACCGGGCGTGGATGCCCTCACGGATGCCGGTACTGCTCGATTACGACGTTTCATCAACGCCAACATCGGCAGCGCCCGCTAACGGAGGTGCTGGCTGAACTACGAGAGGTGCCGCGCAATTTCATGTTCGTGGACGACAACATCATCGCGAATCGACGCTACGCGCGGGAACTGTTTCACGCGATGGCGCCCTTGCGCAAACGCTGGGTGGGCCAGTGCTCGATCGAGATCGCGGACGACCCGGAGTTGCTGCGATTGGCGCGTGCGGCGGGTTGTCGTGGATTGTTCATTGGGATCGAATCGACGAATGCGGACAATCTGGCGGCGATGGGCAAGGCGTTCAACGACAGCGCCCATTATCGCGACCGGCTCGCCCGAATCCGCCGCGCGGGCATCGGCGTCATCGCCGGCATCATCGTCGGCATGGACAAGGATGATGTCGGCGTATTCGAGCGGACACTGCGGTTTTTGGGGCGGGCGCGGATCGATTCGCTGCAACTGAACATTCTGACGCCGCTGCCGGGGACGCCATTGTTTTATGACATGGACCGCGGCGGGCGCGTGGTTGATCGCGACTGGAGCCACTACGATTTCCGACACGTGGTATTTCATCCCGCCAACATGACCGCACAAGAATTACAGGACGGAGGCGATTGGCTGTATGCGCAGTTTTATCGGTTTGACCGCATTTTGCTGCGGTTTTTGCGGGGCGTCTTCACCCTCGGCTGGATGCCGGCGGTCTTGGCGCTGAAATTGAATCTGACCTATCGCTACGACAACAAACGCGAGCGGATTATCGGGCGGAACCCGGCGGGGGCGGCCGGGCGGGACAACTACGTCCTGTCGGCATTGCAGATGGCCGGAGCAAGCAGATTGCGTCTATGAACACGACAGCGTTACCATCGGAACCGAAGAACGGAATGGAGGTTCGCTCATGAGCCAACGACACATTCAGTGGTTGCAGGAAGAGTTGCCGACGTTGGTGAGCGAAGGAGTACTGACGACGGATGCGGCCGAGCGGGTGCGACACTATTATAATGGAAGGGAGGGCGGCGCGCGCGGGCGGAGTCGGGCGGTGGTGATGTTCAGCATCCTCGGCGCGGCGCTGGTGGGAAGCGGAATCATCCTGCTCCTGGCGCATAATTGGGACCAACTCTCACGGGCGCTGCGGACCGCGATTTCGTTCACGCCGCTGGTGTGCGCGCAGGCGATGGCGGCGTGGGTACTGTGGAAACGCCGTAACCGCACGGCGTGGCGCGAAGGGGCCGGGACGGCGGTGACACTGGCCATTGGCGCGACTATCTCGTTGATCGCGCAGACCTACAATATTTCCGGCGACTTCGGCAGTTTCATGCTGACGTGGACACTGCTGGTATTGCCCGTGATCTATCTGCTCGATGCCAGCATGCCGGCGGTGTTGTACCTAGTTGGGATTACGGTGTGGTCGGGCGACGCGCGATTCAACGGCGGCCAACCGCTCTGGTATTGGCTGCTGGCGGGACTGGTGCTGCCGCATCTGTTGCGGTTGGTGCGAGTGAGCCGAGCGCACCCGCGGGCGATAGTAATTTGCTGGGCGCTGGCGCTCTGCGCGTGTGTGGGCACCGGATTCTGCGCAGCGGACGTAATCTCCAATTGGTGGATCCTGATCTACGGGGGAGTGTTTGCCACGATGTACCTCGCCGGCGAGCGCTGGTTCGATGAGGCAGCCAGTTGGTGGCAGCGTCCGCTCCAGACCATCAGCGCACTCGGCGTGTTTGGGTTGGCGCTATTGTTGACCTGCCAATGGCCGTGGCGCCAGACGGTGATGTCATGGAAAGGCGGTCAACCAGCCGGCGAACTGGCGGTGGCGGCGGTGTGGTTTATCCTCGCCGGTTTGCTATGGGTCGAGTCACTGGTTCGACGGCGGCTCGCCGGTTCGATGTTCGGGGCAATGCCGGTCGTTGCCGCCATCGGTTATCTCACCGCGGTGGGACGAGGAGGCGACGTGCTACTCGCGACGGTTCTGTTCGACGTGTTCGTGTTTGTGTTGGGGGTGGGGACCCTTTGGCGCGGGCTGCGCGAGGACCGGCTGGGAGTGGTCAACGGCGGCATGTTGATGCTCGCGGCGCTGATTATCACGCGGTTTTTTGACAGCGACCTGGGATTTGTTGTGCGCGGGCTGGCGTTCATCGGGGTGGGCATCGGCTTTCTCGCGGCGAACGTGGTGCTGATCCGGCGGAAAGGCGCCGTAGCATGAAGACGTCGAAACTCTTGTTTGGCTGTTTCGCATTGGCCGCCGTCGCGCAACTGACCGTGCCGGCATGGATGATTGTCAGTCACGAACGAACGTTGCTGACGGGCAAAGTGTTCAAGTTCCGCACGGCGCCGGTCGACCCCTACGACGCGTTTCGCGGACGTTACGTCCGGCTGCAGATCGAACAGAAGCCGTTGCCGATCCCTGCGGGGGCGCAGTGGAAGATCGGGCAGGAAGTGTTCGCGTTGATCGAGACGGATGCGACCGGCTTCTCGAGGTTGGGCGAGCTCCGCGCGACCAGGCCCGACGGCTGGCCGTACCTGACCGTGCGAGTCAACCAAATCGCAGGGCCGACGGCTTGGTTGCTTGTGCCACTCGATCGCTTCTACATGGAAGAGAACCTTGCGCCCGCGGCGGAGAAAGCCTACCGGGAGCATTCTCGTGCTTCGGGACGGGATGCGTACATCACGGTGCGGATTCGGGATGGGGCTGGGGTAATCGAGAACCTGTGGGTCGATGGCGTGCCGATTCATGAATTTGTGACCCGAAAGTAAACCGGGCAACGAATCAAAAACCGCGGGGCTTCCAAAGAAGAAAGGAAGCGCGCATCTGGCGGTCGTCGTTGCGATCGGGCGGTGAGCGATGGGAGTTGTTTCGCGCACTTGTCAGACAGAGGGATGGAACTTACACTTGGTCAAAGAAGACCGAACGATGACGACTCCCGAGACAAGACAAGAGGCCGCGGGTGAAAGTTTGCCGATCGCAACCACGGATGCTGGCATCTCGAAGGCCACAGGCATCGCCGACAAGCCCTGGGTTCTGGCCATCGTGCTGTTGGCTCTCACGGTTCTTGCGTACTTACCGGTGTTGCGCTGCGGTTACATTTGGGATGACGATGCCTATGTTACTCAGAATCCGTTGCTGACCGCACCGGATGGGCTGGAGCGCATCTGGTTTTCGGCGCACCATCAATCCCAGTATTTCCCGCTGGTGTACACGACGTTGCGATTCGAGCACGCGTTGTGGGGCTTGAATCCGATGGGCTACCACCTCGTCAATATCGTGTTGCATGGTCTGAATGCGTTGCTGGTCTGGGTGGTGCTGAGAAAGCTCGCGCTGCCCGGCTCGTGGTTGGCTGCGGCCATCTGGGCCATTCATCCCGTCAACGTCGAGTCGGTCGCGTGGATTACCGAGCTAAAGAATACGCAGTCGACGTTGTTCTATCTGCTGGCGTTGTTGGCGTGGATGAAGTTCACCGCCCGAGAGACCGGGAGTCCGTGGCGATACTATGCGTTGGCGCTCGTGTTACAGGCACTGGCGCTAGTCAGCAAGACGACGGCTTGCACGCTGCCCGCGGCGCTGCTGCTCGTGCTCTGGTTGCGAACGGAACCGATCGGCCGGCGCCGGCTGGTGCAGGTGGCGCCGTTTATGGCGCTGGGCATCGCGATGGGCTTGTTGTCGGTGTGGTGGGAAGTTCACCTGGGCAATTACGAAAAAGTACTGGATTACTCGTTCGACGGCCTGGAGCGGGGGCTCATCGCCACGCACGCCTTGTGGTTTTATGCAGCGAAGTTGGCGTGGCCAGCGAAGCTGACGTTCAGTTATCCGCGTTGGGAAATCAACCGCCACGACCCACTCCAGTACACCTGGCTGATCGGGTGCGTCGCCGTCGCGCTGGTCCTGTGGTGGCGGCGGCGGGCATTGGGCCGGGCGCCTGTTGCGGCGGTCGTTTTCTTTGTGGCGGCCCTCTCGCCACTGTTGGGGTTTATTCCACTCTACACGTTCCGCTACACATTCGTCGCCGACCACTACCAGTACGTAGCCAGCATCGGCCTGATTGCGCTGTTCGCGGCGGCGGTATCGAGTCGTGCCGACACCTGGCAACTGGGTACGCCTCTGCGATGCGCCCTCTCAATCCCGTTGCTGTTTGCGCTGGGAGCACTCACTTGGCGACAGGCACACATTTACCGCAGTGAGGAAACACTCTGGCGAGATACCGTCGCGAAGAACCCTGCGAGTTGGATGGCGCACAACAATCTGGCGGGGGTGTTCCTCGAATCGGGCCGGATAACGGAAGCTCTGGAAGAGGAGGAGGGACAGACGCTACGGATCAAGCCCGATTGCGCTGAGGGACATTACAATCTTGGGAATGTACTCATGTCCATGGGCAAGGTGGACGATGCCATCGGGCATTATCAGCGGGCGCTACGGACCAACCCGGATTTTGCCGCCGTGCACTACAGACTGGGGCTGGCGCTTGCCCGGCAGGGTCAGATGACGGAGGCGGTCGAGCACTGGGAGCAGGCGTTGCGGATCAACCCGGATTACGCCGACGTGCACTACAAGTTGGGGGTGGCGCTTGCCCAACTGGGTCGGATGCCGGAAGCGGTGGAGCACTGGGAGCAGGCGGTGCGGGTCAACCCGGATCTCGCCGACGCGCAGAACCGGCTGGGGCTGGCGCTTGCCCAGCAGGGTCAGATACCGGAAGCGGTGGAACATTGGGAGCAAGCGTTGCGGGTCAATCCGGACGTTCCCGGAGCCAACTGCAATCTCGGGATCGTCCTGTGGATGGAGGGCAGGAGACAGGAAGCCATGGAGCATTTCGAGCGGGAATTGCAGGTCCACCCTGGCGATGCCCAGACACACTACCAACTGGGGGTTGCGCTGGAGCAAACAGACAAGATTAAGAGCGCCATTGAGCAATACAAGCTGGCGCTGAAATTCAATCCCGGCATGGTCGATGCTCAGAACGGGCTGTCACGATTGCAAGACGGGAAATAGTCTTGGTTCGCAAGCATATGCACATCAACAACTTTGAATGTGTGTGACTAATGAGTCGGGGGATCTCTTTGTCGATGACCAAATGGCGCCGGCCCGCCCGCCCAGCAAATTACTGCCAGGGAAGTTGGATACAAGATGAAATCTGCGTCTCCACCAAAGAGTATGACAATCCGTTGCGTATTCGTTACCGAATTGTGTTTAATTTTGTTCTTGCATCCCGGGTAGAGATGATCAATAATAGTTGACTAGGAGAGGGCATTTATGTAGTAAATGGGGTCGCACTAAACAACGACCGCCTAGGGCCAAAGCGAGGGCCGCCAAACGGCGCGATAGGAGAATTGGAATGCGAAAGATGATTAACGCTTGGTTGCGGAGAAAGGCACGCGCCTTTACGCTCATCGAGTTGCTTGTGGTCATTGCCATTATCGGGATTCTGGCAGCGATGTTGTTGCCGGCCCTGAACAAAGCCAGGGAAAAGGCCAACGCCGCCAGGTGTATCAGCAACATGCACCAGTGGTCCTTGGCGCTCGGCATGTACCAAGACGACTGGAACGATTATTTTCCTTACGACGGGTATGCCAGTGCGGCGGTTACCGTGTCGGCGAACAATGAGGCTTGGTTCAACGTCCTTGCTCCGTATATTGGCCAGCAGCCGCTTACAAATTTGTATCTTACGGGCAAGTTTCCAACCCCGCGAAATGGCAGCGTGTGGGTTTGCCCCAGCGCGACCAATAAGACCCCGAGTGTCGACTTAAACAACGCCGTTTTCTATTATGCGCTGGCTGTGACCACGCATTCGGAACAGGGCACGGCCTATCGATTCAAACGCAACCAGTATGATAGTCCGGCCAACACGATCATCTTTTGTGAGGAGCCAGAAGACAACTACCCAGAAACAAGTGGCGGGTACGACGTTGTGACCAGACACTCTGGTGGCTCGAACTTTGTCATGGCGGATGGGCACGTGGAATGGGTCACCTTTGGCAATTACTGTAGAAACCTGCTCGCCCCCGGGCAGTCCTGCCCGGGTACCTTGGGCAAAATCATGTGGAATTCGAGTGATCCCCAGAGCGGCGACTGGAGCCCCGGGGTGCCATATCACTGGTGGCCGTTCCCCAATGCGAACAGCTCCACCACCAGCGGGTAATCCGTTGGCGTGGCACAGTAGTTGCAGAAACTTAACGCATCAAACAGTCAGGCGTAACAGAGGAACGAGACGATAATTTGCGGGAACGTTCGGGAGTTGAGATTTAACAGGTGAAACAACTGGAATAGCGAAGGGAAAGGATGAGGGTACAGCAAATGAAAAAACTATTGGGTTTGATGGCGGTGCTGACGGCACTGGGGTTGGGAACAAGCGTGTTTGCGGGTGCCTTTACGCCGGGCAACGTGGTCGTTCTTCGCTTCGGCGATGGGACGCAACCCTTGACAAATTGGGGCCAGACTGTCTTCTTGGATGAGTACACGACGTCTAGTATAGCGGCCCTTTCTGGGAGCATTTTTAATTCCCCTGTTAGCCCGGTCCAATCCATTCAGATGCCGACCGCTTGGGTCGGTAACCAGGCCCCGCTGATTTGCGCTCCCCCAGGAACTGCCGAAGGCCTGATGACCCTCTCCCAGGACGGACGATTCCTTGTGTTGACCGGGTTTGGTGGAACAATTGGACAACTTACCAACAGCGCCCTCGCTGCCCTCAAGGCAACCGACACCAACAGCTTCGATTCCACATCTACCACAAACGCGGTTACGGAAGAGGATATTCCCCGGGTGGTGGGGTTGGTGGACGGCTACGGCCACATCTACACCTCAACGACGATCACAAACGTCAGCGAAAATGACGACGACATCCGCTCGGCGGCGAGCACCGACGGCACCAACATCTGGCTGGCGGGAAACGCAAACCTCGTCAAGTATACGACGCGGGGATCGCTGATGGCGACGCAGGTCTGCGCGAACACCTCACTGAGCCCCTTGCGGGCGGTGGGTATCTTCGGCAATACACTCTACATTGACAAGGCCTCCGAGCTCGCCTACCCGACGAACACGAGTGCCACGGTGAACCCGTTCGGCGGCGGCTTGCCAGTTGTCTCTATTGCCACGAATTTTGTGCCTGCTACTTGGATTGGTATGGCCTCCGGATTCGGTTTCACGATGTTCAACCTGGCCAATGCCAATCAGGGCGGGGCCGCGCCCGACACGCTGTACATGGCTGACAGCGCAACCAACTTTCCCGGTGAGCCTCTCTACCATGGTGGCGCCGTTCTGAAATACTGCTACGTAGGCGGCTCTTGGACCTATGAAGGGTACATCGGGGCGCAGGATGCCTATGCAGTGGCGGGATACAAGAACATCGTCGGCAGCCAGACGAATGTCAATTTGGTCATTACGTCAGGAACCAATAACTGGCTGTTTATCTACTCGGATGTGAATGCGTACAACAACGGCGTGTACAACGACGCGCCCATCGCCAATGCATACACTGCCGGGAATGGCGCGCTGATTAATGTCCGCGGCATCGCTGCTGTCCCGCAGGGAGGCGACGCGGGTACGATCAGCGCCGGTGCGGCACAGGTCACGGTCGGTCCGCCATACGGTCCGTATTTCCGCGGGCCGCAAGCCGGTCCATTCGCCCCGTCAGGCGGCTTCAGTTACTCGGTGTTCAATCCCGGCTCGACAATGACCACTTGTACCGTGTCGTTTACGAGCTTCAGCCCAAACACCTGGGTGACGGCCACCCCTTCGAGCACCACGCTGTCTCCCGGTACCAGCACGACGATCACCATCGCACCGAGCACGGTCGACGGCGCAAACAGCACGAACGCCAGCGAGCTAACTGGCGGACTGACGTATACGGGTAAAATAATCTTTCGTACCGGCAACGGGGCCAGCAAGGTCGCTGTTACAAACGTGGCCACAATGGTTGTCGACGCGTTCTACGTCACGCCCACAACCGAGTTTGATACGATCGGTCCGGTCGGCGGACCGTTTGTCCCGTCCAGCGCCGTCTACGTACTATCCAACTCGACGCCCGGAGCATTGAGCTTTAGCGCGTACTTGACGAACGGCGCGTGGGCCAGTGTCAGCCCCGCGAGCGGCAGCGTGCCCGGGTTCTCGTCCCAGAACATTACGGTGTCAATTACCACCAACGCCAATAGCATCGCTGACGAGGGTAGCTATGATGACCAGCTCGTGCTCTCCAACGCCACCGCGGGCACGATGATCTCTGTATCGCCCAAAGTCATCCTCCAGGTCGGCTTCGGCTTCTTCGATGACTTCAGCACGTTCGCGCCGGGCAATGTCGTCGGTCAGAACAGCTGGCTGGGGAATCTCACGGATGTCAACCCGGTTCAAATCGTCGACACCACCATCCCTGGGAGCACGATTGCCTCTAACGTGTACGTGGTGCCGGGTGGCTGCGTGAATTCTCTTGGTACGTCACAGCAACCGTACAAGTACATCGCGGCCGGGCCGCTCACGAACGCGTACTTCGGATGCGTGACCAATATTACTGGATGCCCCATCAACTGCGTCACTAATATTACCGGATGCACTACCAATCCCACATACGCCATTTTCGGTGTAATGATTACCTTCACCAATGGCCCCACCGACCCGAACTACGTCTTCTCACTGGGCAGCGCGTTCCTCACGTGGGACGACGCTGGCATATTGGATGTCGGCGATCATCTGCATTATGTGTGGACCACCGAGCTCAACGCCTATGAAACCGGCGGGGGCCCCCATGGCACCATCCAATACAACTACGGCCAGCAGTACCAGGTGTACTTCGTGGCGGACTTTGTTGATTCCAACGCGTGGGTGTTCGTCAACCCGGGGACCAGCGACTTCGTCTCCATGCTGTCGACGACGACCCCGGCCGTATGGAGCTACGGGCAAACCTGTAGTTCTTGTGCCGGTGTAAGCGCGCAGGGTTGGGATAGCGCGGGCCTTGGCCAGTATAGTTCCTGCTCAGCGGGTGGCGGCACCCTGCAGCCGGGCTACTTTGCAACCAAGGCCGCCGCTTCCACGAACTACGCGGCTGTTTACAACTTCCTCAACCCGGCGCCAGCGGCGTCTGCGCCGACGGCGAGCTTCACGGCCGCACCGATTAGCGGGGCCGCGCCATTGACGGTGAACTTCACCGATACCTCGACCGGCACGCCGACGAGCTGGGCTTGGACTTTCGGTGACGGCGGCACGTCAACGACAGAGAGCCCGAGCTACATATACGCGCTGCCGGGAACTTACACGGCGACGTTGATTGCCTCTAATGCGGGCGGATCCAGCACCGACTCAACGGCGATCGTTGTCTACGACCCGTACGCGTGGTGGCAGTCGTCGTCTGTCTACAACCTGACCGGCACGTTAACTGGCGGGAACGCCTCGTACACCGGTGACGGCATGAGCAACACCAACAAGTTCATGGCCGGCTTCAGCCCCGTGAACGCGGCGGCGTACCTGCACGTCATCAGTATCTCCAAGGCGGTGGTGGCAGGCCAGACCAACGTCACAGTGGCCTATCTCGGCGCCAGCGGTGACAACACCTACACGCCGGCGATCGCGTCGCGGACCAACATACTGGAATACAGCACCGGCACCGGCAACGGGAGTTACACGAATAGCTTCCTGCCCACGGGCCAGACCAACATCCTCAGCGGTGGAGCAGGTCTGGGTACCAATGCCAGCATGACGGACTCGGGCATACCAGCCAGTAACGACCGGTACTACCGTGTTCGTGTGTTGCTGCCCTAACACGGCATCGAAATAACCAGCGCTGGCGCTTCCCGATAGCGGGAGGCGCCAGCGCTTTTGTTTTCCGATTCAACGATTGGGTCGCACTGCGGAATCTTAAGAAGCGGAGCGGGTGGGTTACCCGCTGGATGGTTGCGCCGGCTGATCCAGTCAACCTTCGCCGGCGCTACGGCAAATCGGTTTGACCCATCAGGTAACGATCGCACTCGCGGGCGGCGCCACGGCCCTCGTTGAACGCCCACACCACGAGGCTTTGGCCCCGCCGACAGTCACCAGCCGCAAATACCCCGGGGATGCTGGTCGAATACATCTCGTGCCGGGCCTTGACGTTGGAGCGGTCATCCCGTTCCACGCCCAGTTGTTGCAGGAGTTGGTCTTCCGGGCCGAGGAACCCCATGGCCAGAAGCACGAGCTGGCACGGCACGATCTTTTCCGTGCCCGGAACCTCCTTCGGCGCGAACCGGCCTTTCTCATCCTTCTGCCATTCGATTTGGACGATCTCCACCTGGTTCAACTGGCCCTGGCCGTCGCCGATGAATCGCCGCGCGGTCATGCAATACACGCGTGGATCGTCCCCAAAGGCCGCCGCGGCTTCTTCCTGGCCGTAATCCAGCCGATACACTTTCGGCCACTCGGGCCACGGATTGTTGGCCGCCCGCTGGAGCGGAGGCTTGGGCAGAATCTCGAGTTGGATCAGGCTCTGGCAGCCGTGCCGCATCGCCGTGCCCACGCAATCCGTCCCCGTGTCACCGCCGCCGATGACCATCACGTCCTTGCCCTCGGCGGAAATGAAGTCGCCGTTGCGCTGTCCGTCCAACAAACTCCTCGTGTTCGCCGTCAGGAACTCCATCGCAAAGTGCACGCCGCGAAGTGGGCGGCCTTTGATGGGAAGATCGCGCGGCTTGGTCGCGCCGGCGCATAGCACGGTCGCGTCAAAAACCTCCAGGAGCTTGTTCGCGGGATAATCCTTGCCGACGTCCGTATGGGTGACAAAGATCACGCCCTCCTGCGCCATCAGGTCGATCCGTCGCTGGACGATGCTCTTGTCGAGCTTCATATTGGGGATGCCGTACATCAGCAACCCGCCGATGCGGTCGGCCCGCTCGAATACCGTCACCGTGTGGCCCGCCCGGTTCAGTTGGGCCGCCGCGCACAGGCCGGCGGGGCCGGAACCGATCACCGCCACCTTCTTGCCGGTCCGCGCCTTCGGCGGCTCGGCCGTCACCCAGCCTTCGTCCCACCCGCGGTCGATGATCGCGACCTCGATGTTCTTGATGGTGACGGGTGGCTCGTTGATGCCCAGCACGCAGGAACCTTCACACGGGGCCGGGCAGACCCGGCCCGTAAACTCGGGGAAATTATTCGTCTTGTGCAGTCGCCCGAGGGCTTCCTTCCACAGCCCGCGGTAGACCAGATCATTCCACTCGGGGATCAGGTTGTTGATGGGACAACCCGACGCCATGCCGCTGAGCAGCGTCCCCGTGTGGCAGAACGGGATGCCGCAATCCATGCAGCGCGCACCCTGCTGCTGGAGTTTCTCCACCGGCATGTGCCGGTGAAACTCCTTCCAGTCGTGAGTGCGTTCCGCCGCCGGCCGGTCCGCAGGCAACTCGCGTTTGATTTCCAGGAATCCTGTTGGCTTTCCCATGCTTGCTCTTTAACGGATGTCAAAAAATGTTACAAGGGTCAAAAACCGTCGACACGGTGTGGCGACAGCCACTGACAGTCCCAACGGTTTCATCGGTTCGACCGCGTCAATTTCCCCCCACCCGTGCGAGATCGTGGGCGTTCTGTTCGAAGGCGGCCATGACCGCTTCGTCGCCGCTCAACCCGGCGGCTTTCACCCGCTGCGTCGCCTCGATGACGCGCTTGTAATCTTTCGGCATCACCTTGACGAACTGGGGCGCCATCTCCTCCCAGAGCTTCAGGATGTTGCGTCCGCGCTCGCTGTTCGTGTATTCCACGTGACGCTGAATCATCGCCCGGACTTCCTGGACCTCCTCGGGGTCCACCAGTGTTTCCAGTCCGACCATCGCCAGATTGCACCGCTTGGGAAAATCGCCGGCGACATCGAGCACGTAGGCCACGCCACCGCTCATCCCCGCCGCGAAATTGCGGCCCGTCGAGCCGAGCACCACCACGCGCCCGCCGGTCATATACTCGCAACCATGGTCACCCACCGCCTCCACGACCGCGCGCACGCCGCTGTTGCGGACGCAGAACCGCTCGCCGGCCATCCCGCCGATGTAGGCCTCGCCGGCGGTGGCGCCGTAAAACGCGACGTTGCCGATGATGATGTTTTCCTCGGGAACAAATGTTGACCCCATCGGCGGATAGACGATGATTTTCCCGCCGCTGAGCCCCTTGCCCACGTAATCGTTCGCGTCCCCCTGAAGTGTGAGGGTCATCCCTCTGGGGATGAACGCGCCGAAACTCTGTCCCGCGCTGCCCTTGAAATGCAGTTTGATCGTGTCCTCGGGCAGACCTTCAGGCCCGAAGCGGCGCGTCAGCTCGCTGCCGGTGATCGTGCCGACCACGCGGTTCGTGTTGTTGATGGGCAGTGTGGCGTGCACCTTCTGGCGGCTGGTCAGGGCCGGCTCACACACTTTCAAGAGCAACTGTTTGTCCAGCGATTCCTCCAACCCGTGATCCTGGGCGATCATCCGATGACGCCCCACGTCCGCCGCGACGGCCGGTTGATGGAACACCTTGGAGAAATCCAGCCCGCGAGCCTTGTAGTGATCGACCGCCTTCTTGACGTCCAGACGGTCCACGTGCCCGACCATTTCCTCGATAGTGCGGAAACCCAATTGCGCCATCCACTCGCGCACTTCCTGGGCGACAAACCGCATGAAATTGACGACGAATTGGGGGTCACCGCTGAATTTCGCCCGCAATTGCGGGTCCTGCGTCGCCACGCCGACGGGGCAGGTATTGAGATGGCACACCCGCATCATGATGCAGCCGAGCGTGACCAGTGGCGCGGTGGCGAAACCGAATTCCTCGGCGCCCAGTAACGCGGCCACCACCACGTCGCGACCGGTCTTGAGTTGGCCGTCGGCCTCGACATAAATGCGGCTCCGGAGATTGTTGAGCACCAGCGTTTGTTGCGTTTCGGCCAGACCGAGTTCCCACGGTGTGCCCGCGTGTTTGATGCTGGAGAGAGGCGACGCCCCCGTTCCGCCATCGTGGCCGCTGATAAGCACCACGTCCGCGTGCGCCTTGGCCACGCCTGCGGCGACCGTGCCGACGCCGATCTCGCTGACGAGTTTCACGCTGATGCGGGCATGCAGGTTCCCGTTCTTGAGATCGTGGATGAGTTCCGCCAGGTCCTCGATCGAGTAAATGTCGTGATGCGGCGGTGGGGAAATCAGGCCAACACCGGGTGTGGAGTAGCGCACCTTCGCGATCCACGGATACACCTTGGCGCCGGGCAGTTCGCCGCCTTCGCCGGGTTTCGCGCCCTGCGCCATCTTGATCTGCAGTTCTTTCGCCTGGGTCAGGTACTGGCTCGTCACGCCGAACCGTCCGCTCGCGACCTGTTTGATCGCGGAGTTCTTGCTGTCACCGTTCGGCATCGGTTGGTAGCGTTCCGGATCTTCGCCGCCTTCGCCCGTGTTGCTCTTGCCGCCGATGCGATTCATGGCAATCGCCAGCGCTTCATGCGCTTCCTGGCTGATCGAGCCGTAGCTCATCGCCCCGGTCTTGAACCGCTTGACGATGCTTTCGACCGACTCGACCTCCTCGATCGGAATCGGTTGCGGCGCAGGCTTGAATTCGAACAAACCGCGCAATGTGCACAGCGCCTTCGACTGGTTGTTGACCAGCGCCGTGTATTCCTTGAAAACCTTGTAGTTGTTGGCGCGCGTCGAGATCTGCAGCTTGTGGATCGTTTCCGGGTTGAACAGGTGATATTCGCCGTCGTGCCGCCACTGATATTGCCCGCCGGGATCCAGCGTGGCGCCGTTGACAGCCCGGGGCGGGAACGCGTGCCGGTGCCGCAAGCGGATTTCTTCGGCGATGACGTCGATGCCCACGCCCTCAATTTGGGACGCGGTCCCGGTGAAATACCTGTCGATGACCGAGTGGTTGAGGCCGATGGCTTCAAAAATCTGCGCCCCGCAATAGCTCTGGATGGTCGAGATCCCCATCTTGGCCATGGTTTTGACGACGCTCTTGGTGACGGCCTTCAGGTAGTTCTTGACCGCCTTCTTGTGGTCGATGTCCTTGAGAATGCCCTGGCGAATCATGTCGTCGAGTGTCTCGAACGCCAGATAGGGATTGATCGCGCCCGCGCCGTAGCCGATCAACAACGCAAAATGATGGACCTCGCGCGGCTCACCCGATTCGAGCACCAACCCGACCCGCGTGCGCGTGCCTTCCCGGATCAGATGGTGGTGCATGCCCGCCACAGCCAGCAGGGCGGGAATCGCCGCGTGGTCGTGGTCGATGCCGCGATCGGACAGAATGAGAATGTTATGGCCTTCGCGGATGGCTTTGCTCGCTTGGGCGAACAGTTTGTCGAGTGCCTTTTCAAGCCCCTGACCACGCTTGTTCACGTTGAAAAGGATCGGCAAGGTGATCGACTTGAAGCCGGGTTGGTCGATGTGCCGCAGCCGCTCGAATTCCTCGTTACTAAGGACGGGACCCTTCAGTCGAATCTGGCGGCAGCTTTCCGGTTGCGGATCCAGCAGATTCCTCTCGGGGCCGATGGTCGTGTAGGTCGACGTGATGATTTCTTCGCGGATGCAATCAATCGGCGGGTTGGTGACCTGCGCGAACAACTGCTTGAAATAGTTGTAGAGCAATTGCGATTTGTTCGACAGGACAGCCAGCGGCGTATCCGTGCCCATGGAACCGAGCGGTTGCACGGCGTCCCGTGCCATGGGGGCCAGCAGGATGCGCAGGTCCTCAAACGTGTACCCAAATGCCTGCTGCCGAAGCAGTACCGTGGCATGGTCGGGTTGGTGCACATGTGACGGGTCAGGCAGGTCTTCCAGGTACACCAGACTCTGTTTCAACCACAGGCGATATGGCCGCTCGGTCGAGATCTTCTGTTTGATCTCTTCATCCGCAACGATCCGGCCCAGTTCGGTATCCACCAGGAACATCCGGCCTGGTTGCAGGCGACCCTTCTGCAGGACGCGCTCCGGTGGAACATCGAGCACACCGACTTCCGAGGCCATGATGACCCGGTCATCCTTCGTCACATAGTAGCGAGAGGGACGCAGCCCGTTGCGGTCGAGCACCGCACCGATTTTCAAGCCGTCGGTGAACGCAATCGAGGCGGGGCCGTCCCAGGGCTCGATCAGGCACCCGTGATACTCGTAGAACGCCTTTTTCTCCTCGCTCATGCTCTCGTGTCCCGACCAGGGCTCGGGAATCATCATCATCATCGCGTGCGGGAGCGAGCGGCCTCCCAGGACGAGGAACTCGAGGCAATTGTCGAACATGGCCGAGTCGCTGCCGTCTTCGTTGATTATGGGCAGCAGCTTCTTGATGTCGTCGCCAAACAAATCGGACTTCAACAGCGATTCGCGCGCGTGCATCCAGTTAATGTTGCCACGCAACGTGTTGATCTCACCGTTGTGCGCGACGTAGCGATACGGGTGCGCGCGCTCCCAACTCGGGAACGTGTTGGTGCTAAAGCGCGAGTGCACCAGCGCCAGCGCAGATTCGACCGCGGGATCAGCCAGGTCGGGAAAAAACGGGTCGACCTGCTCCGGTATGAGCATTCCCTTGTAGATGACCGTCTTGTAGGAGAGGCTGGAAATGTAGAACCGGTTGCCGCCTTTGATGCCGGCGTAGCGGATACCCCGTTCTGCCAGCTTGCGGACCACGTACAGCTTGCGCTCAAACGCCATATCGTCTTTGATCTTCGCCTCTCGCGCGATAAACACCTGGCGAACAATTGGTTCCGATGCGCGGGCTGTCTCGCCGAGCGAGGTGTTGAAAGTGGGGACGGTGCGCCAACCGAGCAGCCGATGCCCTTCGTTTTCGATAATTTCTTCAAAGAGCTTCTCGCACTTGTACCGTTCCGATGCATCCGGAGGCAGGTAGACCATGCCGACGCCATACTCGCCGTAGGAGGGCAATGCGATTTTTTCCTTGGCGCACACCTTCTTGAAAAACTCGTGCGGGACCTGCATCAAAATCCCGGCGCCGTCACCCGTATTCGCCTCGCAGCCGCACGCCCCGCGGTGGCTCAGATTGACGAGGACTGTGAGCGCCTGGCGGACGATCTCGTGTGATTTGCGGCCCTTGATGTTGACGACGAAGCCGACGCCGCAGGAGTCATGTTCGAACTGCGGGTCGTACAGACCCTGTTTCTCCGGCCAACCATACGGTGTGAGTGTGCGCCTGTTGCTCATTGCGTAGTTTCGTCCAACTCGCCCTTGGTCCCGATTATATGGCAAGTTTGCTTCCGTCTTTCAACGTCATTGTCCATCTTGACGGTAAATACTTACGGACCGCTCTCTCATCAGTGCCCCTTAAGAATCCGTGCCGCCTTTTTCGGGTTGTCCACCCGCAGGACCATTGCTCCCGTCAGGGCATTCGTCGGTGTGGCGCTGTAGGCGTATTCGATATTCACCTTGTTCCTGGCCAGTTTGGCGGCGATCTCCGCCAGTTCGCCGGGCTTGTTGCGCCCCTCCAGCATCAACACGTCCCGCTCGATCACCAAGACGCCGCGCTCGCCCAGCAGATGCAGAGCCTCGTGGGAATTATCAAGTACCATGCGCACGACCGCGTGATCTACTGCGTCCGAAACCGAGATCGCGTAGATGTTGATTTTCGCCGTCGCCAGCGCTTCGCAAACCTTCGACAACGTGCCCGGTCTGTTCTCCAGAAACAAGGCGAGTTGCTTAACGATTTTCATGACACAACCTCCGTACTCGGCGCTCTCGGCGACAAGATCAATCCCGCCCGTTCATTCCCGCGACGGGACGATGGGCGATAGTTACACCTCACACGCGATGAATTTCGGTGCAACATTTGGGGTTTTCTCGCCGCTCTTACAGCACTGAATTATTCACAAACAGCACTTTTATGTTGAATTCTAATCAGAAAGTAGCAAAAGTATGAACGAAAACAAGCGAAATCTTTGGCTTCCTTGAACCGCCGACGAGAGCACCGTTATGCACACATTTGACGATCAGGAGCGCGCCATCTTAAAATCACTCATCCGCGACCCGCGCCAGAGTGATAATTACATCAGCAAAGTCACGGGCGTTCCGACCCCGACTGTGCGCCGCAAACGCAAGCGGCTCGAAGACGAAGGGCTGCTCAACTACTTCGCAGCCATCGACATGCAGGAAACGGGCACGGGGACCTTTGGCTCGCGACACCTGTACATCATCAAGTTCCGCATTGGCATCACCACCAAACAAATCGTCGATGAGATCAAGAGCGAGCCAAACGTGCGTTCGATCTTCACCGACCTCATCTACGAATCGCACATCGCCGAAATGGACGGGCGCGTTGCGCTGGTCATGATCATCGAAGGCAAGAACGACGCCGACATCATCGAGAATGTCCAGGGCAAGATCGTGCCCTCGCTCCGCAAGAACCACGGTCCCGACTCGATCGAGGAGATTTCCACCCTGCGCCTGCTCAGCCCCATCCGCGTCTTCCACAACTACGTGCCGCTGGTGAACATGGACAAAGGCATATTGCGCGGCGACTGGACGGACGACGCGATTTTCGTGGGATAGACTTTCCGGGGCATTCATGAAATCGGCCCGGGTCGCACAAAGTGCTTCGTGTCCGCGTGGCTCGATTGTAGACTTCCCGGCGCATGGGCGATACGAAGGTCATCTTCTGGGACGTGTACAACACGCTGGTCATTGCGCGTCGGGGTGATCTGGACGCACTGCTCAAACGTGAAACCGAATTGCGCATGGCGTTCGACCGGACGGCAAGGAATTTCAGCCTCCGCGCGGCACCCGCCGAGTTACAGGAATTGTTCCTGCGCGAGATCCAGGCCGGGCGCGAGATGCGGGTTGGGGAAGGCATCGCTCATCCCGAAGTGCGCGTGGACGAAATCTGGTTCAAGATCCTTGAGAAATTCCAGTCGGACGAGCCGCCCACGCTGAGTTTTGCCCGCGAGGTGGCGCTGTTCTTCGAGCGCCAGGCCAACCCGAAGGAGCTTCAATTCCGCGCGTTCGACGTGTTGACGACGCTCCAGAAGCGCGGCGTGCGGCACGGGATCATCTCCAACGGGCAATTCTACACGCCCATCGAATTGTCGGACCTGTTGGACGAAGCGAGCCACGGGGCGATTCGCACGTATGAATCCCTGTTCGATACGCGGCTGGTGTTCTTCTCGTTCGAACTCGGCGTGGCGAAACCTGATCCCACGGCTTTCCACCGCGCGGTCGAGGTTCTGACGAAGGACAACATCATGCCCGACGACTGCGTGTTCGTCGGCAATTCGCTGGCCAACGACGTGGCGCCGGCGCAACATATGGGGTTCCGCACGGTCCTGTTCGCGCCGGAAGCCGTCCCTGAGTCTGCCACCAAGCCCGATCTGGTGATCCACAACCTCGGTCAGTTGCTGGAGTGGGTGTGAGACTCGCAGTCCTGCATTATCACCTGCGCCCGGGCGGCGTCACGACCGTCATCCGCAATGCACAACGCGCCCTGGCGGGCCAATTCGACGTGACCGCGCTGGCGGATTTCGGTTACGACGAGCGTCCCGCGCGAAGCCAGGCCGAGTTTCTTGCCGGGGCGAACCTGTTGGCCGACCAACTTCACAAGCGGTTGCGGGGCGTGGAGGTCTTGCACACGCACAACATCGGACTCGGCAAACACCCGCGGTTGACGTACGCGGTCAAACTGCTGGCTCGTCGGAGCCGCATCAAAATCATCCATCAGGTCCACGACTTTCCCGAAGACAACCGGCCCGGGCAATTGCGCGCGCTGAGATATTGCACCGGCACACTTGACGACAGTTTCTGGAGGGCGATGTGTTACTTTGATGCGCCAAACGTGGTGTGGGCGACGTTGACCACACACGATGCGGCAAAACTTGCATCACGCGGCGTTCCGTCACAGAAGATTCACGTTCTCCCGAACCCTGTGGACGACGAGTTCTTCACCCGGCCTCCGCCGCGGCGCGCCGAGTTGCCGGAGGTGAAAAAGAAGCTCGCGGCATTCGCACGCGCCCATCATTTCCCCTTTGATCCGGAAAAGAAAATTCTCCTCTCGCCCATGAAGGTCATGGTTCGCAAGAACAACGAGGAAGCGGTCGAGCTGGTCAAACACCTCCGGAAATATCAACTAGTGATCTCACTCGACGCGTCGTCCGCCACCGACCGGGCGTATAGCGAGCGGTTGAAGAAACGGATTCGCAGGGCACAATTGCCCGTGGTGATCGGTTTCGGCGTCGAACTGGAAAGCCCGTTGCCACTCTTTCATCTGGCGCACGCGATCCTGACGACATCAAAAGTGGAGGGATTCGGGTACACCTTTGTCGAGGGCTGGCTGTGCGGGAAGCCGGTGATTGGCCGCGACATTCCCGAGGTCACACAGGATTTTGTCGCGGCGGGGATGAAGCTGGATCATTTGTACGCCGAATTTGACGACAAAGCCGTGAGACGCGTGGAAGCATTTCTCACCCGGCCTTCGCGAGCACTCATCGAACACAATCAACAGGTCGTGTTGAAGAAGTATTCCCTCCGCGCCTACGCCCGACGACATCGGGAATTATTGGCGCTTGTTTGCAAATAAACCACTCGTGTCCACCATAAGACGCGAGGTTCATGCGTGAAAACCGGCTACTCGAACTCCCCCGGGGGCGTGTGTTGGGCGGATTCGATGAGGTTGTGGAGATGTCGGCGGAGGACGGCGAGGGAGAAATGTTGTTTGGCGATGGCGAAATTGCGATCGGCCATGTGCTTGCGCAGTTCGGGATCGTTGAGCACGTGGCGGACCTTCTCGACCACGTCGTCGGAAATGTATCCATCCATGGTGACCGTCTCGAACCCGAGCGGCTCGATATCGAGCATGTAGACCGAGTAGCGGTTGACGAGGATGGGTTTGCGGAAATAGATCGCTTCGAGGAAGGCGTTGCCGAATCCTTCGTAGAGGCTCGGATACGTGATCAGGTCAGCATGCGGATAGATGTCCCAGAGCGAGAAAATCTTCTGGCCTTTATCATCGAACTTGCGCGTCTCGCTGAATCGATTGGCGACAAACCGGATGTCCACGCCTTCCACATGGGCGAGGTCCCGCAACCAGTGATAGTAATCAACCCCTTCATCGCCCGCGCTGTGCGACACGACGAGCTTGGCCCGCGGCTCTTTGAGCCGCCGCACCAACTCGATGGCGTGCTCGACGCCCTTGCGCGAAACCAGCCGGGTGGGTTGGAGAATGAGGATGTCGTCAGGCGAGAGGCCGATCTGCTCGCGCAAGTCGCGGGCGTACTCGTCCACGGCGGGTGGTTCGGTGTCGAAATCAAACACGTTCGGGATGAGCGACGCGGCGATGCCCTTGCGCTGAGCCAGTTCGCGAAGCGCCGGCGTGTTGATGACCACGTGTTTGATACTCGGCAGGCTCGGCGGAAATGAGGCGTCGAGGATGTCCTGCACGGCGTTGATTATAAACCGCTGCCGTTCCCAGTAAAAATCGTGGTGATGGGCGATGGCGTGGATGCCCGTCTCGGCGATGAACTCGGTCAGTGCCATGCCAAGCGGCAGATTCATGGGGATCGAGACGGCGTTTTGCGGAACCAGCATATCGAGGGAAAACCTCTTCACGAACTCGGCGATGCCGGCCTTCAGGCGCCGCCGCAGGTCATGGAGTTGGTCGGTTGTCACCGGTGTGCGCGTATGGGTCCCAAAACACTTCTGCTGAAGGGCGACGATCTCGGGATGGGCAAAGTGGGCCTCGGGCACGATGGTGCCTGGTTGAATTTCGGGATCGAGCTGGCCGGCACAGAAAAACGCGTTGTGACCCAAATCGCGGCAAACGCGTGCCCATTTGATGGTCTCGAGGGTCACACCGTCGGTGCCAGCCAGCCGTGCGGAAACGAAGCCGATATTCATCGGCTGTTACTCTTGCGCAACTACTGCGTTTGAGTCAAGGTTACGAGTGAACGATATGGTGGCGGAACACAAGCTGGACGATGGCGCGTCGGGCTGGCAGGGAGCAAGCACCCATGAACACCAGATTGTTAAAAGCACTAGGAGTTCCGTGCGCGACAGTGTTTGCAATTCAACAGTTGAATGAAAACTGGAGGTAGCAAGTGCACCTGGGTACCCGGTAAACACCAACTTGGAGGAAGTAGTCATGGCCGATTTTCGTCAAAATGTTGTGCCGACCTTTACGCGGTTGGAATCGGAAAACCTCGAAGGAATGGAACAGCGAATCTTGAAAGCGTCCGTTCGCACGCCAATCGGTGTGATTATTCCCGCACTGTATGACGACCTTGCCTCACCGGCCATGCAGCAAATTGTCACGGAATTGGCCAACATGCCGTTCCTGCGAAGGGTGTATATCAGCCTGGATCGCGCCAGCGCAGAGGAATATCGGAAGGCGTATGACATTGTCCGCCCGTTGCAGGATCGGGCGAGGTTGTTGTGGAATGACGCACCAGCGGTACAAAGGATTGTCGAGAATGTCAATTCGGTGACCCAGATCGGCGGGCGTGGCAAGGGGAGGGCGGTGTGGATGGCGCTGGGCTATGCGCTGGGAAAGGCGGAGGTTTCAGTCCTGGCATTTCATGACGCTGATATTGTCACATATGATCGCGCGATGATGGTGCGGCTGCTGTATCCGGTCGTCCATCTTCGCTACCAGTTTGCGAAGGCATTCTACGCGCGTCACTCCGACCGCCTGAACGGACGCGTGGCGCGGTTGTTTTACTTCCCATTCGTCAAGGCGCTACGCGACATACTCGGGCAGCGCGATTTCGTGGATTACATGGCGGATTTTCGCTACCCGTTGTCGGGTGAATTTGCAACGTTCGCCACCATTGCCAACGAACTGCGCTTCCCTTCCGATTGGGGGATCGAGGTGGGCATACTTTCCGAGATGTACCGCATCGTGCGGACGCATCGCCTCTGTCAGGTGGAGATTGCACCGCGCTACGACCACAAGCACCAGCAGGTCGGCGTCGATCCACAGGGCGGTTTGTTACGAATGGTCGCCGACATCGCACGCACGTTTTACACGCAATTGGCTTCCAGTGGGTGCGTTCTGAGCGAAGACTTCCTCGTTACTCTCAAACACACCTACATGGTCAACGCGCGCGCCTATGTCCGCATATACGAGGGCCTCGCCGAAATGAACAAGATCGAACGGCTCGATTCGCATGCGGAACTGCGGACCATCGAGTCCTTCGCCAGCATCTTGGAGCAGGCGTTTCAGGAGTTTCACCAGCATCCTCTCGGTTCACCGCTGATCCCCGAATGGCGGCGTCTGGAGGTGGCCTTGGATGGGATTCTAACGGAACTGGTGACCGTGTTCGAAAACCCAAACGGTGAACTCTAACAAAGTGGCGCCGAGGATTCCAAAAGACGAATCGATGTTCAGCATTTGATGAAGAGATTTGGCGACTTCCCGGCGCTGCGTTGAAGAGGACTCGCCTTCCTTACGATTTTCCTGGGGGAAGCGAAGTCCATATTCACTGATACAGTTCCTCGCGGGTGGTTGAGGTGTTTGAATCAAGGGCAGGAATGACCCGCGGGGCAGGGGGCTAACGCGGGCTGGACGAGCGAGCGCGCGGCGAGTATGCTCCCCGACGATATGGAAATGGCGACAAACATGAAACGCGTTCCACCGGTCGTTGCCACGGCGGTGGCCGTTCATCCTGTTGGCCATGGCTGGTTGTTCGAAGAAAGAGCCCCAGGAGGCGCCGTTGCCGCCACCGTCGGTGACCACGCTCCCCGCGACACAGCCGTTGCCCGCCTTGCCGCCTCCGTCGACCAACAATGTCGCACCGGTCGCGTCGGCTGCGGACACGAATCAAGTCAGCGCAGAGGATCAGGCGCAGGCGGAGTTGGCCGCGCAAGTGAAACAATTGGAGAACGACTACCAGAATACGTCCGATTTCCAGAAGCGGGTCACGATCATTTACGAACTCAGCTCCAACGATGACGCGGCAGATGTCGTCGACGCCCTGGCCCATCTGTTTCTGAATGAAAAGGACCAGGAACTGAAGATTGAGATGGTGAACTCGTTGACTGATCTCGACGGCCAGAACGACAAGAAACTGGCGATTCTCAGCACGGCCTTACGGGCTGATCAGCCCAAAGAGGTGCGTCTGGAAGCGATTGATGGTATGGGGGATGCGCAAGACAAGCGCGGGATCCAGATTTTACAGGGCTTTTTGAACGACCCGGATGAGGACGTCAAGCAGTCCGCGCAGGACACCATCGAGCAATTGCAAAACATGCCCGAACCAGCATCACTATCTTCCGAATCGCAAATTACGGGGCATCTAAATCAATAAAATGGGCCTCGCACTGTGGGTGGCGATGGGGTAAGATAATCATTGACGGACGGGCGTGATTCCGCTATTTTTCACGCCCCTTCCCAAGAGGAACGAGGAAACATTCATGTACGCAGTCATACGAACAGGCGCCAAGCAATACCGCGTCCAGCCCGGCGACGTTGTGGAGGTCGAACTCCTCGACGGCGAGAAGGGCAAGGAAATCGCGTTGGAAGACGTTTTGTTGGTGGCAGATGGCGACAAAGTGCAGGTCGGCAAGCCCAATGTCAAGGGGGCGCGCGTGACCGCCGAGGTTGTCGACCCCGATAAGAAGGGGAAGAAGGTCATCGCCTTCAAATTTCGCCGCCGCGAAGGGTACCACCGCAAACGGGGTATTCGGGCGCATCATACCGTTTTGAAGATCAAAGAAATCATCGTATAGTAGCACCGTCGTCAGGAGTAACCCGTCATGGCCCATAAAAAAGGACAAGGTAGTTCACGCAACGGACGCGACAGCGTCAGCAAGCGACTTGGCGTGAAGCGGTTTGGTGGTGAACTGGTCACCGCCGGCAGCATCATTATCCGTCAGCGCGGTTCGAGGTTTCTGGCCGGCAGCAACGTCGGCATCGGGCGGGACTGGAGCCTGTTCGCCCTGACCGAGGGCCACGTCCGCTTCGACCGCAACGGCCGCCGCGTGAACATCGACCCCGTCGCCGCTCCGGCCGGCAAGTCGTAAGCGAGCGAATTTCGTGGTGATTCAGGGCAGACGAAAGTCTGCCCTTTTCATTTTCACGTCACGGCCACGACCGGACCGCTTAACACCATCGGGTTATCTATGGTAAACTTCTCACCATGACGGCATTAGACGCCCTGACCGGCAAGCTGACATCACGAGCGGATCTTTCGCGCGACGACGTGGCGGACGGGATGCGCGCGTTGCTGGATGGCGCTGTTTCCGATGAAGCCAAGGCGGAGTTCCTGACGGCGCTGGCGCGGAAAGGCGAGACGGCCGGGGAAATCGCGGCGTTTGCCACGGAGCTTCGGGCGCGTGCGGTCGATCCACAGATTGATCCTGCCAGGTTTGGGGATGTCGTGCTGGACGTGGTCGGCACCGGCGCGGATTTGTCGAATACATTTAACATTTCGACGTGCGCAATTTTTATCGCCGCCGCGGCCGGTGTCGCGGTGGCCAAGCACGGTAATCGGGCCATTACCAGCAAATGTGGGACTGCGGACGTATTGACGGCGTTGGGCGCGAAGATCGAACTGCCGCCGGAAGCCGCGCGGCATTGCCTGGAGACCACGGGCGTAACGTTCCTGTTTGCGCAGTTCTACCATCCCGCGTTCAAAGCGATCGCACCCGTACGGCGGAAGCTGGCCGGGCAAAAACAGCGCACGGTATTCAACATTCTCGGGCCGCTGGTCAATCCCGCTCGTCCCACGCATCAGCTCATTGGTGTGTTCGACCGCGCGCTGGTTTCGAGATTTGCGGAGGTGCTCCGGTTGCTCGGGTTAAAGCATGCCATGGTGGTGCATGGCGACGGGCTCGACGAACTGTCCACGATGGGAATGAACACCATGGCCGAATTGTGGGCGGGGCGGATCGAGCAGACCGAGCGTGATTTCCGGGTGCCGCACACCTCGTGGCGCGGGGTCACGGTGAAACCCGAGGAATTGACGGGCGGCGATCCGGCGACGAACGCCGGTATTGTCCGGGACGTGCTCGGCGGCAAGGACCGCGGCGCGCGCCGCGACATTGTGCTGTTGAACGCCGCCGCGGCACTCGTGGTTGCGGAAAAGACCGCTGACTTCACCAGCGGGTGGAACCTGGCGGCGGAGTTGATCGACAGTGGCGCGGCACGGGAGCGCCTTGAACGGTTTGTCAAGGCGACAAACCGGGGGTAAGCTGTGTCATGCGTGCGTCCCTGGCCAAACCGCTGGACTGGTGCACGATTCAACTGGCGCGGTTGAACGTCCGTGATGCCGCAGATAAGGAAGGCCTGGCCGCCCGGGCCCAAGCGGTGCTGGACCATCCGGATTTCCTCGGCGGTCTTGTGAGTGCACCAAAAGACTTCCGATTCGTCACGAAACGCGCGTTTCAATTCACATCTCCGGTTCCGTCGCCGTGGAAGCGAAACAACACGGTGCACGGCCGGCTCTATACCGTGTCGAAACAGTGGCAGGACAAGCCGACGCTGGTGTTGCTCCATGGCTGGAATGCGCAAACGGCTTACCGCACGTTGTTTCCGCACATCGCCCGGCGGCTGACAAAACGGGGCGTGAACGTGGCGATGTTCGAGTTGCCCTATCACAGTCGGCGCAAGCCACGCGGGCGACGAGCCGTTCGCAATTTCCTGTCGGGTGACCTGGTTCACGTGGCGCAAGCCACTCATCAAGCCATGGCGGATGCGCGCGCCCTGATCGCCTGGCTCAAAGAACAGGGCTGTCCACGGATCGGGCTGTGGGGCATCTCGCTGGGGGCGTGGCTGAGCGGAATGCTGGCGTGCACCGAGTCGCGTGTGGATCTCGCGGTGTTGATGACACCGGTGGTGCGGATGGATCGGCTTATTGCCGAAGCGGGTTTTTGCGCGCCGATTCGCCGCAGTCTGGGTGGTGCGGCGATACGATTGGACTCGATGAATCTGATGAGCCATCGTCTACGGGTCGCCAAGGAGAAGGTTCTCATTGTTGCCTCCAAACATGATTTGTTTGCGCCGATCGAGACGGTCGAGGAACTTTGTGGTGTATGGGGTGTTGCAGAGATATGGCGTCCGCCGCATGGACACATCAGTGTCCTGCTGTCGATGCCGGTGATGGAACGCACGATTCGATGGGTGGCGCAAAACGTATGACCCGGAAGCGGGTGAGGTGGTGAACCGGACGCTGTCTCCGATGGCGTCGTTTTTTTACACACCTTTTACATGTCAAATGTCTCCCCAACTGTATACTCGACACCCAAAATGAGGCGATACGTTTTATCTGTACATTTAACGCGCTTACAGGCATTTGAAGTGCTTTCAATTTTGCATTATGCAAGGTAAACAAGACAAACCCCCTATTCGTCTCGACTACGCGTCATTGGGGGGAACCGGCAGTCCAGACGCGGAGATCGACCGCGCCCTGGTGAAGAAGGCCAAGGGCCTTTTCGGCAAGCAGGCGCGGGAAGAGATTGTGCAGATGGTGGACCACAACCTGCGGATCGTCGCGGCGGAAGTGGCGCAGCGGCAGGTAAAACCCGAACTTCTGTACAAGATCGGTCAGGAAGCCATCGGCGAGGCCATCAAAGCCTACAAGATCAAGCAGGAAGAAGGATTTCGCGAATTCGCCATTGCGTTTGCGCGTCAATCGATGTTTCTGGCCAAGTCCAAAATGACCCGCGAGCCGGCACGCCCGTCTTCCCCGCCGATCCGCGAAGACGACCTGGGCGCAAAATAGAATTGCATTTGCCTTCCGCCCGTCACATTGTTGCCGGCGTCATGCTTATCAGTAAAAAGATCAACGACGCGATCAACCAGCAAATCGGAAACGAATTCGGTGCTTCGCTGCAATATGTAGCCATCGCCGCGCACTTCGACGCGGAAGCGCTGCCGCAGTTGGCCGCCCATTTCTACAAGCAGGCCGAGGAAGAGCGCGACCACGCCATGCGGTTCGTGAAGTTCCTCGTCGAGACCGACGGCGACGTGGTCATTCCCGCCGTCAAGGCCCCCCAGAACAAATTCGCCTCCGCGGAGGAAGCCGTACAACTGTCGCTCAACTGGGAGGTCGAGGTGACCCAGCAGATTCACAAGCTCGTCGATCTGGCCAAGAAGGAAGTCAATTACACCACGGACAATTTCCTGCAGTGGTTCGTCAAGGAGCAGTTGGAAGAAGTCTCGTCGATGGACAATCTTCTCAAGGTGATTCGTCGTGCGGGCGAAGACGGGCTGCTGCGCGTCGAGGAGTATCTGGCCCGCAAGGGTGGCCAAGCTTTGTCGCCCGAAGAAGACGCCACGTAGACGCGGCTGGTGGACGGTGGGATGGGCGCCGGGCCGCGGTGGCGCCGGAAGTGATGGCATGATGGTTCGAGAACAAATCGAATCCCGCGGGATTTCCGATGCCCGCGTGCTTGCGGCGATGCGCAAAGTCCCCCGTCACGAATTCGTGCCCGAACATCTGGCGGACGCGGCCTACGAAGATCATCCGCTGCCCATTGGTTACGGACAAACCATTTCCCAACCGTACATCGTCGCGTTGATGACGGAATTATTGCGCCTCACCTCCGGGGCAAAGGTGCTGGAGGTGGGCACCGGTTGCGGATATCAGACGGCGGTTCTCGCTGAAATTGCCGCGGAGGTATACTCGATGGAGATCATTGAGCCGCTGGCCAACGAATCGGCGGATCGTCTCCAACGACTCGGCTACAAGAATATCCAAATCAAACGCGGAGACGGCTATCTCGGCTGGCCCGAACACGCGCCGTTCGATGCGATTATCGTGACCGCCGGCGCCGAGCACATCCCGCCACCTTTGGTGCAGCAGCTCAAAACCGGTGGCCGCATGGTCATCCCTGTCGGCGAACCGCATGCCGAGCAAGCGCTTCTGCTGGTGCAGAAAGGCTCCAACGGCGAAGTCATCACCCGCAACGTATCGGCGGTTCTGTTTGTGCCGTTGACACGCGGATCGGTTCGATGAAGGTTCGAGTCCAAAGCGGGGAGCCGGGCTTTACAACCCCGCGTCGAGAACGTTGCGGACGAGCTGACTGAGCGAGTCCATGTTGTAGGGCTTCTGGAGGTAGCCGAGGCAGCCATGGCGCAGCATCCGGCGTCCTTCCCGGTCGTGGCTGTAGCCGCTGGAGACGATGACCCGCACGCCGGGATCGATCTCCTTCATGCGCGCGAATAACTCCGGCCCGCCGATGCACGGCATCGCCATGTCGGCGATCACCAGATCAATTTCGTCCTGCCGCTGGCGGAACGTCGATAGCGCCGTGGCGCCATCGGGCGCGGTCAGCACCGTGTAGCCTTTTGATTCGAGTCCCAATTGTGCCATGTCGCGGATTATTTCCTCGTCCTCGGCCAGGAGGATGCACTCGTTGCCGCCGCGAGCTGTCGTTTCCGGTTGGGGCGGCGACGCCGTAAGCGCTTTCCGGGACGCGGGCAGAAAAATCTCAAACATGGTTCCCTGTCGCGGTTGGGATTCCACGTGGATCTCGCCGCCGAAACTCTTGACGATGTTCATCACCAGCGACAAACCCAGGCCGGTGCCCCGGCCGGCCTGCTTGGTGGTAAAGAACGGCTCGAACATGCGAGCGAGCGTGGCCGCGTCCATGCCACAACCCGTGTCGCGAAACGCGAGCAGCACATAGTCGCCATCGGGCAGGGACACAGCGGGGCGGAACGGGTTGGCCCCGTCCAGAAGAACGTTGCAGGTGGTGATCGTGAGGATGCCGCCGTCGGGCATCGCGTCGCGGGCATTGACGGCGATGTTGAGGAACACCTGTTCCAGTTGGGACGGATCGACCTCGACCGTATGCAGGGTCTTGGCGAACTGGCGTTGGATGAGGATGGACTTGTCGAGGCTGCGGTCGAGCATTTTGAGCGTCTGCTCGATGCAGTCGTTGGGATTGACGACGGTCAGGTGTGGGCTCTCCCGCCGCGCGAACGACAGCAATTGTTTCGTCAACGCCGCGCCACGGTGGGCACTGGCTTCCGTCGCTTCCAGGTAGCGGTAGGTGGGGCTGGACCGTTCGGTCTGTTGCTTGACGTGGCTGGCGCAAGCCAGAATGGCCGCGAGCACGTTGTTGAAATCGTGGGCAATCCCGGCGGCGAGGGCGCCGATGGACTCGATCTTTTGCACCTGCACGAGGTCGCGGTACAACTCCTCGGCTTGCACGGCGCCGGCTACGATATTGGCGACGGTTTGCATCTCGGCCATCAGCGACGGCGAAATATTCCGGGGGTTGCGGTAGAAGAAGCCGAGGAGGCCGACGATTTCGTTGCGGCAGACAACGGGATTGAGGACGGCGCAGGCCACGCGCTCCCGCTCGCACAATCTGGCGAGAGCCGGCGGCGATTGTTGCGCCACGTTGGTAATGACGAGCGGCTCGACGTCCGGGGCCGATTGTTCGAACGCGGGGAACGTCCAGTGCGCCGCCTCCAACTGCTCGAGTTTGTGGGCCGTAAACCCGAAGGCCCCCTTGAGGAAGAACTGCGGTTGTCCGTTCGTTTCGGTCAACCAGGCGGTTACCGCGTCGGCTTCAAAGAGTTGCGCGATGTTTTCCAGTACGTCCGTCGAGATTCGGGCGACGTCGAGTTTGTCGATCAAGGCGCGCGAGATTTGGTTCAACGTGGATTGTCGCTGAAAGGCGAGGCGTTGGGACAACTCGATTTCCTGGGCGCGAGAGGCTTCGAGGGTTGCCTGATTTTTCTGGACGCGCTGGACGTACAGGTAGGTTTCCGCGGCGGCCAGCGATACGAGCAACAGGGAGGCACTGCTCAGCGGGAGACTGACCTGGACCCAGGAATCACTGTCGTTGTCGAGCCGGCCGATGAGCATGTAGGACAACGTGATCACCAGCGCCATCCCGTAGAGTCGCGCGCGCGGTGACCATTCCCCAACGTACGTCTTGGTAACGTTTGGTTGCGCCATGAGGAGGCCTCACCGTAGACACGACAGAGTTGAGCAAGGAATATGCCGCTTCTGAGAATTGAGAAAAGAGCTCCAATCGTGCGCACACACGTCGAGATTTCCTCAACTTCGAATGGTGTCGGCAACACGATGGTGCGAAACGGCATTCCGGCTTGTGCCATTTTTGTGCGTATCGACGACGGCGATTTTCGGGTTGCGCGGCATGGCGGATGCCAGTATGTACTAAGTTAGCCAAGGACAGACGCATTCTTTCATGAAACGCAAGACGCGATTGTGGCTCCGGTTCATTTTGCTGGGGTTGTTGGTGGGCGGCGTGTATCTCGTGATGCGCGACTACGAGCGGGAGCTCGTCTACGCGCCCACCTCGTTCATCAAGAAGACGCCCCGTGACGCCGGGATGCCCTTCGACAGCATCGCACTCGAGTCGGACGACGGTGTCACCATCCAGGGCTGGTTCATCCCCGCCCAGTCGCCGGACCAGCCTTCGGCTACCGATGCCGTGTCCCGAACGCTTCTGT
Organism: Verrucomicrobiia bacterium; assembly: GCA_050010195.1. Classification (GTDB taxonomy): domain Bacteria; phylum Verrucomicrobiota; class Verrucomicrobiia; order Palsa-1439; family Palsa-1439; genus Palsa-1439. Next base: position 32,063 of record JBEKLM010000017.1, on the reverse strand, counting down.
TCTTCCATGGTCGCGCGGGGAACATGAGCGACAGCCTGGAGAAAATCCATCTCTTCCATGACATGGGACTCGACGTGTTTGCCATCGATTATCACGGCTACGGCGCCAGCGGCGGCGCTCCCAGCGAGAGGGCATTGACCGGTGATGCGCTGGCTGCGTACTTCTACCTTGTTGGCAAACGCCACGTGAAACTCGATCGGCTGTATATCGGTGGCGAAGACCTGGGCGCGGCAGTGGCCATCGATCTGGCCACGCGGGTGGCGCCAGCGGGCTTAATTACGGAGGGGGCGAATGCGTCGATCCTCCAGAAGATCGAGGATGACTGGCCGTTGATCCCCTGGCAGTACCTGTTGCTGAACCAATTCGATTCCATCAACAAAATCGGCGACGTGCACGTCCCGGTCCTGATGTTCCACAGCAGCGACGATGAACTGGTGCCGTTCAATGACTCCCGACGGCTCTACGTTCTGGCACATGAACCCAAGCAACTCGTGGAGATTCAGGGTTCGCACCGGGACGCATTCGTCAAATCGTTCGATACGTACTACGACAAGATCGACCAGTTCGTGCGTGGAGAGTTCAAGGACAAGTCGGCGGAAGTACTTTCTTCAACACAAACCAACGCGGCGGCGTCCAAAGAACCGACACCATGATCCGGGCGCTGTCGCTTTTCCTGTTCTGCCTGCTTGGCGTGTTGCGTCCCGCGTTCGCCGTGGATACGTTGCGGCCCGAACAGCTCCAACCGGGGATGAAAGGGTATGGCCTGTCGGTGTTCCAGGGCACCAAACCCGAACACTTTGAGGTCGAAATCATCGGCGTGTTAAAAAACGTCATGCCCAAGCAGGACATGATTCTGATCCGCATGAGCGGGGCGGGCCTCGAGAAACACAAGGTCATCGCCGGCATGAGCGGCAGCCCGATTTACATCAACGACAAGCTGATTGGGGCGCTGGCGTATGGCTGGACGTTTGAAAACGAGCCGCTCGCCGGCGTTACGCCAATCCATAACATGCTGGCCCAATTGACGAGGCCGTTCGTGCCGCCGTCAACAGTCATGACCTCGGTCTCGCTCGGCCGCTCGTCGTCGACACCGCAGATGTTCGCGCCGCCGAACGGGCCGTTTTCCCGTGACGCGGGCGATTTCGATACGCCGCATCCGTTGCTCACACCGCTGTCGTTTGGCGGCTTCAGTGCGCGCGTGATCGAGCGGTTCGGTTCGAGATTCACCGGCTTCGGCATGATGCCGGTCGTGGCAGGTGGTGCCGGGAGTGGGGCACTGCCGCGTCGGAGCGGCGACATCGAGCCCGGCGGGGCCATCGGAGTGCAGTTGATGCGTGGCGATTTGAACATGACCGCGGTGGGCACAGCCACGTACATCGAGAAAAACCGGGTCCTGGCATTTGGCCACCCATTTTTTCAAGGCGGATCGGTGCAGGCGCCGGCGGTGCTGGCCGAGGTGCACACCATCATGTCGAGCCTGGAACGATCGTTCAAGCTGGTCACGCCAATCGCCGAGATCGGGGCGATGGTGGGCGATTGGGAGAGCTGCATCGTGGCGGACACGAAGACGCAGGCCCAAATGATCCCGCTTACCATCGACGCGGTGAACCATGACACCGGTCAAGCGGAACATTACGACGTGGAGATCATGGACAATCAGGCGTTCACAGCGCGACTGGTGGTCGTGGGGGTTGCGCAGGCGGTTAGCGCGGCGTCCGGTTCGTCGCAGGACACGACGGCGCAGATTTCCGTGAGCGCCGAACTGGGGCCGACGAAAAGCGGCGGGTCGCCGCGGACCGTGGCCGTGACCGATACATTTTTTAATGTGGGGGGCGGACTCCTCGACATGGAAGCGCTGATGCCGCTGGTGGCGATGGTCAACACGCCCTACGGCAGCCCGACCGTCAAGCGCCTCGCGGTGAAGGTGGACGCAACGCTCCGCCGTCAGACCGCCGAGATCAAGCGAGTCTACTTCAATAAATCGGAAGTCGAGCGCGGTGAAACCGTGCCGCTGGCCATCGTGCTGAAACCGTTCGGCCAGCCGGAGGTCACCAAAACGATTCCCATCCAGGTGCCAGCGGCCACCGACACGATGCATTCCCTTACGGTCACTGTGGTGGCGGGAGACGCCGCGCCGATAGACGCCGCTTCGCCGGACAGCCTGGATGACTACCTCGACGTGATCCAGAAAGGGCATCACAACACGGACCTGGTGGCGTTGATGCCGACATCGAGCCAGGGAATGCAGTACCGCGGTAAGCTATTGAAGAACCTTCCGGCGAGCGTCGTCGGCATCTTGGAAGACTCGAGCAGCGGCGGTGTGACGCCTGCGGCCGATCTTCAGCAACTGGTGGAACCGACCGATTGGGTGCTCAGCGGTCAAGCCACTGTCCGTGTCCCGATTCGACAGGAATAATCGCGCATGAGAATATCAACCCTGGTCCTGCTGTCAGCCGCTCTTCTTTGCACCTCGTCCTTTGCCGTCAAGACCGAGCGGTGGGAATTGAAGTCGCCGGAGGATTTCATGACCGGCAAGCGACAGCGGCTCGTGGTCACGAGTGACGGCCAGTTGCGGTTGGGGTACGACGCCACGAAGCTCGGCGAATTCGCCAAGGAGATCTGGTGTTCCGCGGTCGATCGCGACGGGACGATTTACTTCGGCACGGGTTCGCCAGCAGACGTGTATGCGCTGGGCAAGGATGGCCGAACGACCAAGCTTCTGGAGGCGGATTCGATTGCCGTGACGGCACTCACGCTGGATTCGCGCGGCAACCTGTATGCCGCGACGATGCCCGACGGCAAAATCTATAAGATCTCCACGAGCAACAAGGCCGCGAGCACGAAACCCGACGAGGCCTATTGCCGGCTGCGCGCGCCGTACATTTGGTCGCTCCTTGCGGACAAGAAGGACCAGATTTTTGCGGGCACAGGCCCTGACGGAAAAGTGTTTCATGTGAGCCCGGATGGGAAGGTCGAGGAATGGTTTGCCGCGGAAGACTCCAACATCCTGAGTCTCGCGCTGGATGCCAATGGCGCGTTGTTGGCGGGCGGGAGCGACCGCGGGCTGCTGTTCCGGATCACGGAGAAGGGGAAGGGCGTCGTGCTTCATGAGTTTGCCGAGGATGAGGTGAAGGCGCTCGCGGTGAACGGCGACGACGTCTACATCGGCGTGAACAAGCAACGGGTCAAACGGCCGCGGGGCGTGGCCGCCCGTCGTCCGAGCGCGGCCGAGTTTGAGGACCTGACGCAACGGTTGACGGGGCAGTTTGGAGCGTCGGTGACCGCCGAGACGGCCGGGCCGGGCCGCGAGACGCCGCCCGAGGCGCGACTGGTGAACCTGCTGGCCGGCACGCTGTATGTGCAGCATGCGGATGGACGCGTCGACCGACTGGCGAATTGGAGCGATGAATCGATCCAGGACGTGAAGGTCGATGGCGACGGCATGGTGCTGGCGGGGATGTCCGGCAAAGGCCGTGTGTACCGCGTGCGGAACGACCAGAACTGGGAGTTGCTATTTGCGTTCGAGGAACAGCAGACGCTGACGCTCACGCTGCGGGACGGAAAGCTGGCGTTTGTCGGTACCGGCAACATTGGGAATGGATACGGCATCGACCCGCAGAAGGCGCGGGACGGCAACTTTACCAGCGAAGTGCGCGACTGCCGGTTCCTGACGACGTGGGGCAATCTGTTTTGGATGGGCAGCGGGGCCATTTCGGTCTCGACGCGCACAGGCAACACGGCGTTGCCGGACTCGACGTGGTCGGAGTGGTCGGGAACATTGACGAATTCGCCCGCGAAAGTGGCCAGTCCACGGGCGCGGTTTATTCAAGTGCGCGCCCAGCTCGCCGCGGCTTCCGAGCCCATGCTGAAATCGTTGAGTTTGTATTACCAGATGCAGAACCAGAAGCCGGAGGTCTTGTCCGTCGAAATTGGGGAAAAATCGAAACCAGCGCCGGAGAAACCGAAGAGCGAGCAGTCGGCAGAGCAGAAACCCGGCGATAGCAGCTCCGGTCCGAGCGTGGAAAGCGATTCCGAGTCGACTCCCAAGACGGAGGACGCCCGCCCGAAACCGGCGAACCCGGTGAAGGAAATCCATTGGCGGGCCACCGACAAGGACGGGGACTCGCTGGTGTATCGGCTGTATTACCAGGCCGACGGCGACGGCGCGTGGGTGCCGGCGTTTCTGGACAAGCCGCTTCACAAGACCGAATACTCGTGGGACACGGATTCCATTCCCGATGGTTGGTATCGAATCAAGGTGGTCGCCAGCGATGAGGAATCGAATCCCGTGGGCGAAGCGCTCACGGACGAGAAGATCAGCGACCTTGTCAAGGTGGACAACACGCGCCCGCAAGTGCTGGAACTTTCGTATGACACGGCGAGCGGGATTCTCAAGGGCATCGCGCGCGACAACCTGAGTTTGATCCGGTATCTCGAATATTCCGTTGATGGCGGGGAATGGAAATACTTTGCCCCGAAGGACGGCGTGTTTGACAGCCGCGAGGAAGCGTTTGAGGTCAAGATCGGGCCGCTGGCGGCCGGGCCGCATTTCATTGCCGTTCGCGCCACCGATGAAGAGGGCAATGTCGGCGTCGAACGATTCACGGGCGGGAAGCGGTAGGGGCGCCGCGTGAGGGCACGCGGCCTACAACGGCAGGCAAGGTCGCATGATACGGCTGGAAAACATCAGCGTGGAGTTTCGGCTCAAGAGCGAGCGCGTGCAGGCGCTGCGTGATGTCTCGATGCACATCCGCGAGGGCGGTTTTGAGGCGATCATGGGGCCGAGCGGTTCGGGCAAGACAACACTGATCCAACTGGTCGCGGGACTGCTCACGCCGACGGCGGGCGAGGTGATCGTGTCGGGCGAACACTTGAGCGCAATGGACGACGACAAGATTTCGGCGTTTCGCAACCGCACCATCGGGTTCGTGTTTCAGTTTTTCAACCTGCCGAGTTACTACAACGCTGTGGACAACACGGCGCTGCCGTTGGTGTTTGCGGGCGTGGATGAACGGCATCGTCGGGAGCGCGCCAGGACGTTGCTGGCGGAGTTTGGATTGGGGGAGCGGCTGGACCACAAGCCCGACCAGCTCTCGGGCGGCGAGGCGCAACGCGTGGCGATTGCCCGCGCGTTGATCAACAATCCCAAGATCATCCTGGCGGACGAACCGACCGGCAACCTCGACCGCGACACCGGGACGCACGTAATGGAACTGCTCCAGCGCATCAACCGCGAGCGCGGCGTGACGGTACTGATGGTCACGCATGACGAGAAAGCCGCGGCGTTTGCGCAACGCGTGATCCGCATCGAGAAGGGGCAGGTGGCATGAGGAAATCCACCCTCACCCTGACCCGCCTTCGCCGAACGGCAGGCTACGGCGGGCATGCCCTCTCCCCTCAAGGGAGAGGGGACGCGAATCCGATTCACGGACGGGTGTCTACCGCGAAGATGTTTCGCGGCTACAACTATCTCGTGGAGGTGACCACGCCATGATTCGGCGGCGGGACTATTTGCGGTTGACCACGCAGAAGCTGGGGCTGCGGAAGAAGCGGGCAGCGTTCGCCATCATTTCCGTCGCGCTGGGGGTGGTGGTGGTCGTGACGGTGAATTCGTTGGTGGCGGGGGTGCGCGACGTGGCGATCAAGACGATCTGGACGGAGGAAATTGATCCCGACATGATCCGCGTCTATACGGGCGAGAACCCGTATGAATTCGTCATGACCGCCGACGAACAGAAGCAGAAGGCGAAGAAGCGGATGCAGTTTTTGACCGAGTCCGTGTTCGACGAGATTCGGGGCTGGTCGGGCGTGGAGGCGGCGGACCGGCCCGTGGTGGTGCAACCCGTGAGCGTGAGTTCCCTCGACAAACGGCCGCGAGGCATCGGCGAACTCCAGGGCGTGCCCGAAGCGCTGCTGTTGCGATACGTGACCGACCGCGCGTTGGTGACGGGCGTGACCAACGCCATCCCGGTAGTGGTCGGGGAACGCGAGGTGAAGCTGCGGTTCGATGAGAAGCGCGGCAAATTGGAGGAGGACTCGAACGGCGAGAAGGCGTGGCTCGGACGGGACGTGACCATCGTGCTCGGCGACAACTACGCGCGTGTGCCGCGGTTCAATTACGATTACGGGAAACGCGAATACAAACCTCTGGGCGACGACGAGGTCACGTCGCAACGCGATTCGTTGGAACGCGGCTACCGCGGGATCTACGACATGACCATTTTCAACACCACGCTCAACCTGAAGGGGCAGGTGGTCGGTTTTTGTCCTGGCAACAAGGTGCTGATACCGTCGGACGCGGCGGAGTTGTGCGAGAAATGGATCGACCAGCGGAACCGGCTGGCGGCGCGCAATCCTCCGCGGGCGGTGGACGAGGTGGTCTACGGGCAGCAGGGTCGGCGCGAGCCGAAGCCGGGCGAATATGCGGAAGGTCTGGTGTTGGTCAAGCACGGGGCTGATATTGAGGCGATTGCGAAGCGGATTGAAGACATGGGGTTTACGGTGGCGACGCGCGCGCGGACGTTTGAGAACCAGGCGGAGGCGTTCGACAGCACGGTCCATGTGGTCAAGCAGGTTGCGTTCGCGCTGGGCGGATTGATTCTGGGGCTGGCGTGCGCGTTGGTGTGGAGCACCACGTCGAAAACGGTGTCCGACAGCCGTGTGGATATCGGACTGTTTCGCGCGCTCGGGGCGACGAAACGGGACATCCGCCGGTTGTTTTTGGGCGAAGCGATGTTGCAGGGCGTGCTCGGGACAATCGTCGGGATGGTGCTGGGCTGGGTGCTAGCCATCGGCATCAGCCATTGGGTGATCGGGTTCGCGCGGCGGTCGGTGTTCGATCCCGAAGAAGCGCTGTTGATCCCCGACTCGATTTTCTCCGTCAACCTGAAGTTTTGTTTGATGCTGATCGTCGGCGCGGCGGCGGTGTCGCTGCTGGCGGGTCTGTTGCCTGCGAATCGGGCGGCGAATGTGGATCCGGTGAAGGCGCTGAAGAGGGAGTAGGGGGCGTCTTGTAAAGGGTGGTGTTCTAAATTAGGGTACAGCACCTTCAGGTGATGGGAAGTCATGCATCGAGTGCTCCCATTTGGCCTCGCAAGCGTGTATCGCAGTCTGCCTCTGATCCCGGTTTAAGACCCGTCGGTAGAATAGACCGCGAAGATGCGGTATGGTCCCGGTTCGGAATTGGCAAAAGCGCCCATCTCGATTCGTTGTTTAGCTTCGTCGAGTGACTTCAGCAAACAATGTTGATTCACAGGAATTGTCTCAGCCAAACAGTTGCATGACAGAGGAGAACATTCCGGGCTTGTGCGGGCCGAGAACGTAACAATGTCGTGTCCCTCAAGCTGCTTTTTGTCGGGCACATGGACTGCGGTCGCAAACGACTTTTCGGGCTCAAAGGGTCGCCACTGTTTCCCCTCGTCATCGAATTCCATTTCGAAGACCTCGTAGAAAAACAACTGACAACCCGTGAGGTTGATTGAGTGCTCGGCTACCAATGACCGTATCGACTCAATGGAGTTGAAGAGCCAGTAGCCGTTGTGCTGCCAATAGGGAATGTAATCCGTAAAGTTCTTCGACATACAGCCGCTCACCGAGTAGATGTCCTCAACGCCTGGTGCCTTTGGCCAAGAAGGCGGCCAAACAGGCCATCGAGCAACCCTCTTAGCCATGTATCCGGCTGGAATCATCGCCAACTAAACGCTCCCACACGGCGACATCGTAGGCCTTCAACTCGCGGGCGTCAATCGCAGCCTCTATCCGCCATCTCCGCGCCTCCCAAACGCGCTAGTTTGAAGAAGGTGTGGTTGCGCCGGGGACATCCGCCTTCGGAGGGGGTGCGGCATACCGGACGGAACGGCTTCAAACACCCACCCCTCTTTCCCCTCCGAGGAGGGGATTGGGACGACCGCAAGCAGGGACGCTTGCCCAACCAGGAACAGCGCGGCAGGATACCTACACGATCCGCCTTCGCTGCACGACAAGCTTCGGCGGACAGGCAGGCATCCTGCCCGACAACACGGACCGCGCTTGGCAAGCGCGGCAACAACGCCGGCAGGTCCGCGGTCGGCGCCCGCGGCTACAGCGGGACGGTCGCGTGTCGTCGAAGACGCCGCTTCGGCACGTGCACCCTTTTTTAACCGGGCATCAGAATGGGCTGGACAGACTGGATGCGATAGTGTATAGTCGGCGCAGTTGTGTGTTGTTCTTTGATATAAGGGATGGGCATTCGAGAGGGCCGGAACGTCGGCAAGCGGGACGCTCGCCCTACAATTCGGGACGGCACGCGGCGCGCCCTACCTTAGTCTCCCAAGCACGGCGACAGAGCGCCGTCGCTACAGCAGGAGGCGGAAACGACGTTTCGCCTGGGACAGGCGACGCTACAGGCCAACGACGCGGCTTGGCATCTCTTCGGCAGGCTCAGGGGAGAAGGGGGTGCGTGAAAACGCGCTTTCTGCAAAACGAAGCCAATGTTTTCGAGGCGCTGCGAAGTTACAACGAGTTTATTTGCTGAGACTTATGGGTCTAATTCATATCCGGACGTGATTGGCTTCGTTTTGCCGGAAATGGCTTCGTTCTAACCCATCGGGCGCGGTTTTACACGCGGATGGGGAGGAGGACGAAGGGGTAAACTCGCGCGGGGGCGGGCGACGGGGTGGTTCAGGCGAAAGCGCAGGTTTAGACGGCGGCATCGGCGGTTTCGCCGGTGCGGATCCGGACAGCTTCCTCGACAGGGAGTATGAAGATCTTGCCGTCACCGATTTTGCCCGTGCGGGCGGCTTCGATGATGGCGTCGACGGCATCGTCGACCTTGTCCTCGTGCAAGACGAGTTCGATTTTGATTTTCGGGAGGAAGTCGATCGAGTACTCGCTGGCGCGGTAGATTTCGGCCTGGCCTTTCTGGCGGCCGAAGCCTTTGACCTCGGTCACGGTCATGCCGACGATGCCGAAATCGGCCAGGGCTTCTTTGACTTCGGGGAGCTTGAACGGTTTGATGATGGCTTCAATTTTTTTCATGTTCGTACTCTTGTCGAGAAGTCAACCGCGATACGCTGGAGGAGAATCCGCCGGTATGAGGACTGGTGATATGGAAATCCGGATAGCCGATCAGTCCCGTTTCAGAAATATCCAGGCCTTCCAACTCGACTTCCGGCGGGACGCGCATCGGAATGAACCAGTCGAGAGTTTTGAGGAAAACCCAGGAGACGCCGCCGGCCCACAAGACCAGGACGAAAGCGCCGAGGATTTGCGCGCCGAGTTGGCCCCACCCGCCGTGCAGGCAACCGGTCACCGAATTGCCGTTGGCGAAAATGCCCACGGCCAGCACGCCCCACAATCCACCGACACCGTGGACGGAGATTGCGCCGACGGGGTCGTCGATGCGCCGCTTGTCGAGGATCTGGACGGACACGCACCCCAGCAAACTGGCGATGACGCTGATGATCACGGCGGCGACCGGGCTGATGTAGGCCGCCCCGGCCGAGCTGGCCACCAATCCCGCCAGCAATCCATTGATGGTGATGGTTGGGTCGGGTTTGCGGGTGGTCATGATCATGAATGTCGCGGCGGTGATGCCGCCGCTGGCGCCGGCCAGAATGGTGACGGTGGCGATGGATGCGGCCGACTCCGGCGCGCCGACCATATTGAATCCCAACCATCCGACGACGAGCAAGAAAGACCCGAGGAGCGTCAGCGGGATGTTGTGCGCGGGTATCGGGATCAACCCGCCGTCGCGGTTGTAACGGCCAATTCGCGGGCCCAAGATTGATGCCCCCGCCAGTGCAAAGAGACCGGCCAGGGCGTGGACGACGCCGGAGCCTGCAAAATCCACAAACCCCAACCGCGCCAACCATCCTCCGCCCCACGTCCAGCCGGCGAAAAACGGGAACAGCACCAAGGAGATAAACAAGGCCGAGACATAGAAATTCTTGAGACTCCAACGTTCAGCCAAGGCTCCAATCGGGATACTGACGGCCACACACAAGGTCGACGTCTGCCAAAAGAACGATGAAAAACTGCCCGAGTTGGTGCCCGAATGGCTGAGGAAAAAACCGCTTCCGCCATGGACAATCGCGAAGCCTCCGGCCCAGAAGGCGACCACGGCGATGGCGCACCCGAAGAACGTCATGAAGGTCGTAAGCGAGGCATTCTTGGCGCGGGTGAGGCCGGTCGCCAGCATCGCCAAACCGGCCGGCATGAGCCAGATCAAAGCCCCGGCGAGCAATTGCCAGGCGGCGGTTGCCGACTGGGTCGGCAGCGGAGGTGGGGAGAAGTCGGCGGCGCGAGCGAGCGGCCCTGGCAGGACGCTGGAGAGCGCCACTGCCAAGGCCAGCATGCCCAAGGGTTTGTTGCCAACAGAGTTTTTAAGCCACATACCCCTTGCTAATTCCCTTCGCTCACATCATCAGAACAGGTACGCTACCCCCGCGCCGAGCGTGAACTGGTCCTTGATGCCGTTGTAGACGTCCTTGTCCGAGTGATCCCAGCGGAATTCAGGACGGAACTGGAAGTTATCCACCGGTTTCAAGTTCAAGGTCACCGTTGAACTGTAGAGTTCGGGAGTGGCACCCACAGCCAACGGGTCACTTGTGCCCAGTACCGCCGCCACCCGCGAGCCGTTTCTGTCCTTGAGATAATCCTGACGGAAGGCCAGTTCGATCTTGTCCGTGAAGTCATAAATCAACCACACCCCGGCAGCATACCACTCTGCATTGGCCTGCGTGGTGCCGTCGGAGAGGAAGGCGTTTTCTTCATGACCGTAATCGAACTGGGCATCCGCACTGAACTTGTCTGTAATCTTTCGGGTGGCGACCAGCTCGACGCCATCGCGCCAGTTCGCCGTTACGCCAGCCTGTTCCGGACCGCCGTAACCCAGCACGGCAAAGGTGGTATTGGAATCCATCGCATATCCGATACGGCCCATATACGACAACCCGTTGTTGTTGTCGGGCAATTGATCCCAGCCATTGAAGACCACGAATTCGGTATCGATCTTGTCATTCCACTGATAGGCCAACTGGACGCCGGTCTGCGTGAAGTTCTCCACGTAGAGGAATTGGTTTCCTTCCGAGAAGTTCGGGTTCGACACCTGCTCGATGACTTCCACGCCCATCAGGGTCACCGTCTTGCCGATGATCACCTTCAGGCCATTGCCGATCGGAACGTTGACATCGATAAATGCCTGCTCCAGGTCACCATCATTCCCCAGGTTGAAGCTCGCTGTCCCAGAGTTAAGGGACGGATGGATAACGGCTGCGTCCTCACCAAAGATCAGGTCTGCACGGTAGCCGACGACCCAGTTGGTCGGGTTGTAGGAGATGGGTTTCTCCAAGGCCAACTTGAAGTCGTCCACGTCGAACTGGTTGGCATGCGTGTCAAACGTGCGGCCGACGACCGTGCGTGTGCCGTGCGTGTTGTTGAAGTCGTAGAGGTAGGAAGCCTCCATGAAGCCACTGATCTCGGTCTGGCCGAGGAAATCCAGCGACTTCTGCGGGATGTCCGATTTGGCGATGGCGACGTTTCCGGTGCCGGCTTCCAAGGCGGCAACGCGCTTTTCCAAGTCGGCCGTCTGTTTCTTTTGCTCGTCATACATTGCCTTGTAGTCTGGTGCTGCATCGTCGGCCTTGACCACAGGCACTCCTCTCATTGTCAGCACTGCCGCCGCCGCACACATCCATACGGCTCTCAGGTAATTGATCCTCACCTTCGTGTCCTCCGTTTATTTGGGTTTTATGTTGGTCTGGTACGACTTCGCATGGCGCTCCATCACCACGCCACGCATCTCTTATGAACCTGTCACGCGAGAGCCATCCATTCGAGTGGGCACGCACGTTGCCTTGCGGTCCACCCATTGTGGCACATCCTGAATGGCGGTCGACTGAGCCAATGGCGTCAACAACCCTACGCCTTCCGCAGCGTAGTCAATTCGTGCGACCTTGCCACGAAAATAATGAGCCCGTGACATCCTGCTTCTGCGCTGGCCGTAACGTTTGCTTGCCGCACACAGATCGACCGCCGGAATTCCTTTCGAGAGCCGCGATTCTCCACAGGAAACCGATGTCGCTGACAGCGTGCGTGAGACGGCTTTTGCCGAGACGGGGACGCACCTCGACCACACCGTTGCTGGATCCAAGTCTCGCATGGCCGAACGTGTTTGCAGGGCCTATGCCACGCAGCGGCAGCGAAGGTGCAACTAATTGTTTGACAAAGACTTGTGCGTTTTACCGTTCGTAGAAATTCGTTGTGTTGCAGCGTGCCCTTAGCCAACGTGGTCAAAACGCAACACGATGGAGGGGACAGACTGACATTCAACCCGCCATGGGCGGGCAAGCGTGCAACGCGAAACGTGCAAGGGAATGTGAAAACGGGAAGCCCCTCCGGACTCGGGACAGGCGGAAGAGCTGGGAGACGGGTGGAACGTCAGACTTTCTTGGAATCGGTTGCTTGGAGGTCTTGGAGAATGCGGGCGAGGGACTTCTGGCAAGCACCATGGCTTTTCCAGTCACGGAAATCGCAGATGAAGTATTCGCGCACCTCGTGCGGTCAGGGCCGTTGCCTCACGACCGTGCCTGGCCGGCGGGGCGGACGAGGCCCGTAGCGAAAGGGGAATTTCCCCGGAAACTGTTTGCGCAGTCTAACAATGTGGCCGTTCATGGAAGCACGCGTGAGCCCAAATTCCTGCGCCAACGCCGCCACCAGCGCCCCGGACTTCCAGCGCTTGCTGAGTCGGTTGACCGCCAGCAACCGCTTGGCCCGGCGCTGCCGCTGCCGGAGTTCGCGCGCGCGTTTTTCCTGCTCCCGGCGTTTGGCTCGGGCACGAGCGGCCCAAGCGCGGCGAACAACCCGGCTCGATGGGCAGCCCAGTTGCTGGCGGATTTGTCGAATCCGTTCGCGCGAAAGGCCATACTTTCGGGCCAGGACCACGTCCATGGTGGTCGGAAGTTCGCCTTCCAGGTTTTGGCGGGCCGCCCAGGAAATTTTTTTGGGAGTCGCCGGGCCTTGGTGCCGCAACACGCCGCGCTTCCGCAGGAACTCCACAACGTGGTCTACGGACAGCCGGAGCCGCCTCGCCGTTTCCGGCGTCGGCAAGCGTTGCCGCACATACAGGCGCAGGATGGCCGCTTTTTGTGGGACCGTGAATGGTTTCTTGTGGTTAGAGCATTTCATCGGGTTGTTTGGCGCGGGTGGTTTTTGGTTTCCTGGTTTGGCCGGCTTTGACCTCCGCAGCGGCGCGTTCCAGATTTAATTTCGGCAGGCGTTCAAGGATTTGTTCGTCGGCGAGATCGACGGGAAAGCCGTAGGTGGCAGCAACGTCGTCGTCGAGTTGCTTGTGAGCGAGGCCGAGCCACGTCGGACGCTCGTTGTAGAGTTTCGTCACGGTGTGGTCTTGCAGCTTCTTTGCGTAGTCAGCATCTTTCGGCTGCAAGCGTGAATAAGCCGACAATTCCTTGCCGGAGCAGCGGGACCGCTTTTCCTTGAATTGGGGCCAGGTCATAGGGTGAGGGCAGTGTGCCAAAGGTTGAGGCGGGAGAGAAGGGGGAAAGTGAGGAAAGTGGGGCCACGTGATGGCCGAAGGAGTTCGGCCAAACGTGGGCTTCGCCGGGGGCGGCGCGCCCTGCCGCTCGCATCGCGGCGAGGCGGGTGATCGTTTGCGGATGTTTTCACTCGATTTTCATATCGCTGTTAGATAGGCTGTGGTGCGTTATGAGAGTATTAGTATTCGGGGTGGTGGTTGGGTTGAGGATCGCGCCGCCGGCGCGTGCTCAGCTTCCGTCCTGGGCATCCTCGCGATCGAGGATTGCAATCAGTTGAATCTGTAAAGGGGTGTCAGACAGATGGCTCCTTTGGGATGTGTGGTCATTTGGAAGATTCATCCAAATGATCGTTGTTGTTCTCCGATATGAGGGACTGGGGGTCGCCAAAAAGGGTGTTTCTGCGAAACAAAACCAATTCTGTTGGCGGGTTGTTAAACGCCAAGCGTTTCAGCCTCTGAGACTTAGCACGGTGAGCCTTGTAAAGAGGCGTTGGCTTCGTTCCCCCAAAGCGAAGCCAAAATCGGGGTCAAATCCTAGTGCAAAGTCGCGGCAAGGCCCGGTTTTTGAGTCAACTGCCCGCACTGATTGCCCGTCGGGCTGTGGCGAAAGAAGGCCTACGGCGTTTCTGTCCAACATCGACGCTGCGATCAGCGGTGATGAGCCGGGTGAAGGAAGATCAATAGGAAAAAGAGTAATGCGAACACCAGAAGGAGCGCCAGGATGGACAGAATCGTCCTTCGATGCTTGTTCCAGCCGCGCTTCCACGGTGTGGGTGCCTGGAGCCGGTCCGCGCGGCCGGTCACGGTCACGGTATCCGGGTCATCGACATCGGTTTTCATCTCGGCGGTCGACCGGTAGCGGTTGGCCGGATCGCGCTCCATGGCGTGGAGAACGATTTCCTCGACCTCGGGCGGGATGGTCGGTTCGAACTGGCGTGGGGCGACGGGGTCGCCAACGAGACGGGCGTTCATGACGATGAGCGGGGTTTCGCCCTCGAACGGTGTATGGCCGGTCAGCATCTCATAGAGGATGGCGCCAAGGCTGTAGATATCCGTGCGGGCATCGCCCCGTTTACCTTTGACCTGCTCGGGGGCCATGTAATCAGGCGTGCCGAGGGCCGGTGTGAAGCCGGTATACGTGATGCGGCGACCTTCGCTGCGGGCGATGCCGAAATCCATGAGTCGGATCGTGCCATCGTAACACATCATGATGTTCTGCGGCTTGAGGTCGCGATGGACGACGCCCATGCCGTGCAGATACGCGAGGGCGTCACAGATGTGGCTGGCGAGCTGCAAGGCATCGGAAACCGGCATCGGACGGATGCTGTTGAGCAGGTGGCCGAGGGTGTAACCCCGCAGGTATTCGGTCACGATGTACGGACGCGACTTCTTTTCCACGGGAAAGAACTTGAGGACGTTCGGATGTTGGAGTTTGAGGCCGATTTCCTCCTCGCGCAGGAACCGCGAGAAAAACCCCGGATCACTCTCGAACTGCATGTATGGCACCTTCACGGCGACCATTTGCTTGGTCTGGCGGTCCGTGGCGCGGTAAATGGCGGCCATGCCGCTGCGGCTGATCATCTCATGGATGAAAAACCGGTCGTCGAGAAGTTGGCCGGCTTCGACCTCGCTGGTAACGGCCTTCTCAGCGGGTTTGTGAAACATCGGGACGCCGCGGTAGTAGCCCACGGCCTCGATCTCTTCGATCTGGGTCACCTGCGCCGAGACGTTGTCGTCCGATCCCCGCTGCTCGGCGAGCGCGACGAGCTGGCGGCAGGCCGGCCCCGGCGGGTAGCGACCGACAATGTCGCAGATTTCGCCGTCGGCCACGCAGGAATGCAAGCCGTCGGAACAGAGCACGACGTGGTCGCCCTTTTGGACGGCAACGTCCTCGATGTCCACGCGAATCACGGGCTCCTGCCCGACGCTGCGCGTGAGGATGAAACGGTTGTCGCTACGCTTGGCCTCGTCCTCACTGATGAGACCAAACTTGCGCTGCATGGCGACGTAGGAGTGGTCGGTCGAGACCTGCTTGATTTCGCCTTTGCGCGCGAGATAGACCCGTGTATCGCCGACGTTGCCGACGGTGACATGGTCGTTGCGGAAGATGGCAATGGCCAGCGTGGTGGCCATCCGCTTGGTGTGCTTGTCTTCCGAGCTCTTGTCGAAAACAGCCAGGTTCGCCGCGTTGAATACCTGCGTCAGCAACTGCTGTGGCGACAGGTCCTCTTTCGCTTCGCGGAACACTTTCAGCGAGACCTCCACCGCCAAGCGGCTGGCGACATCGCCGCGCCCCTGGCCGCCGACGCCATCGGCCAGCACGGCGATGGCCCCACGGCTGCGCTTTTCCTCCAGCGACTCCGGTTGCCAGAAGCCAACGTAGTCCTCATTCCGTGGGCGCACGGTGCCGGCAGACGAAAGTTCTCCGTAAATCAGTTCCATGTTACCGAGCGGCACACGCTACCCGCCACCGCTGGCGGTTGCAAGCCGGATGAAAGAGCTAAAAGGAAACAGCCGCCTATCGTGAAAGAGGCGGCCGTTTCGAGACCCAATCAGCCCCAAAGTTTTCGGGGCCGTTGTAGTCGCACTACAATGCGATCGCCGTCATAGCGGGTTTGCTGGTAAGCAACGCTTCGCGGCCCTTGGCCTTGCTGGACTTCATGAAGTAGAACACCCCATAGAGGCCCCACGCGCCGACGACGGCGAGCGCGATATAGGGCTCGTGCCAACTCATGCCACTGACCGAGAACGGGCCGATCAGATAGAACAGCATGCAGCACAGGTTCGCCAGCAGACCAAACACCGGGATGAGCATGTGTTTGATCCCGTTGAAGGAGTGGTGCTCCCGGAACGCCACGATCGCCACAATGCACGTCGTCATGTAGAGCAGGAACGTGCCAAAGTTGCTGATCAGCGTGACGATAACCAGCGAGTTGGGCAGCCACGTATAGGCATGCGGCGAGAAAATGCCGAAGCTGTACCAGAAGTTATGCTTGTCCAGCGGGGCGAGGTCCGTGCCTTGCGCGCCGAGATAGATGGTCGTCGTCAGGATGCCGATGAAGATCGACAGGATCGACAGCGTCCAGATCGACCGATACGGCGAGAGCGTCTTGCCGTGCAACAGGCCGAAATGCGACGGCACTTCCTCGTCGCGGCCCATCGCGTAGGTCACGCGGGCGCCCGTGTTGATGCACGAGAGCGTGGTACCAATCAGCGCTAGAAACACGGTGAAGGCCTCGATGAGCATGAACGCCCGGCCCGCTGAATAGGTGCCAAACAGCCACGTGCCGACGATCACCATCATGTCGCCGAGGGGCGCCCCGGAGGCACCAGCGCTCGAGATCGTGTAACCGCTGTTCAGGAAGAAGTTCGCCCCGAAATACTCGAAGAGATAGCAGAATGCGCCCTGGATTGCCAGCGAGAGCAGCACGGCATATGGGATGTGCCGCTTGGGATCCCGCGCCTCTTCCCCCAACGAGGTCACGGACTCGAAACCGACCAGCAGGAGGATCGCGATACACGCCTGGATGAAGACGAAACTGAATCCATGCGGCGCGAGCACCGAGCTGGCGCTGGTATGGAGGTTGAACGTTTGCGGATCCTTGGCGTCGCCCGGTTTGCCGCTGACCGCGTCCTCGGGCTTGTAGCTCAACGTAAACGGTACGGGAACCGGCTTGCCATCCTTATCCAGCGTTGCTTTGCCGCTGGCGTCCTTTTGCAAGAGCGGATAGGGATCTCCTTCCGCAAGGCCCAGCGCGGCCAGGTTCAAGCTCTTGTCGGCCAAGTCGTCCTTGGTGACCTGGCGATCCTGTGTCTTGTAAATCGGCTGGCCTTTGTCGTCGACCTTGGGTGAATTATCGGCCCAACTGTCCTGTATCGGTTTACCCTTGTCGTCAGTCTGGTTGACCTGATCAACCTGGTAATTAACCGGCGTGCCGTTGGACAGGTGGTAGCCGACCGAATCCTGCGGGTGTTGCATGCGGTACGCGATGGCGATGATTGTGAAAACGATCAACGCCGTGATCTGGATCACGTTGATCGCCATGTTGACCGCCGTGCTGCCATTCACGCCACGGTACGCGATATAGCCCACCAGCAACGCGAACACGGCACAGAAGATCCACATGAACAGCGGGCTGTTATACGTCCCGCTAAACGTATCCGGCCAAAACTGGTTGGCCAGATAGCCAGCCAAAATGGCTGTGACGCCTACCATCAAGCCGGGGTAGACCCAGTAATACAGATGACTGGCCCAGCCGGTGAAAAACTTGATGACGCGGGCGAATTTGTAGGCGTGCGTTTTGGACAGGAACGCCTGCTCCGCAAAGTAATAGGATGATCCTGCGCCGGGATACAGCTTGGAGAGCTCGGCGTAACTCACCGCCGTGGCAAAGCACAGCATCAGCGCCGCGAATAGACCGAACCACATCGCGCAGCCGGCCATGGGTGCGCCATACAGCGCCTGCTCTTGATACGTGAGCCACAAAAAGGCTCCGGGCGCAATCAGCGCCATCGCGTTGATCGTCAGCCCCGTTAGCCCCAGAGTGCCTGTCGTTTTGGGCTTCGCTGCTCCCCCACCCGCTTGTGTTTCCGTTGCCATGATGTTCTCCTTACTCAGGTTTTAGCGTTTTCTTCATTACCGACTGTCACATGCCGCCGTTGCTCGGCACCCGATCACGCCACACATCGTCGGAGCGAATAACCTCACTCGCATGGTGGTGGCTCCTAGCGTCCGCTGTGCCAGCCGAAGTGGGAATGTTAAAAACTCGTTAAAGGCCAGCGGTTTTCGTGAATTGCTTCGGATGAGAGGTCTGACTCCGTCAGACGGTTGTTTACCAGCGTGAGTAAAAAAATACAGAACGCGGTCCCGCGGGCACGCCGCAGTCCAACAGAGATTTTTTTCGTGAAGTTCGCGGGCCGCTTGTGCTACGCTGGTTTTTGGCGATGGGGTTCGCCTGCAACTGCCCCTGCTCAACAGGGCGCTGATAACTCCTACCATGTCACAGAGGACACAATGTTCAGATTGTTGCTGCTCATCATTGGTGGAGCGCTCGGCACGTTGGCCCGCTACGGGCTCAACGGCCTCATCTCCACCCATCAGTCGAAACATTATCCGCTGGTCGCCGTGTTCCCGCTGGGCACGCTTGTCATCAACGTCACCGGCTGCTTCGCCATCGGCTTCATCGCCGCCATCAGCGGACCCGCCAGCGGCCGCGCCTGGCTCAAACCCGAATGGCGCGATTTCCTCATGATCGGCTTCTGCGGCGGCTACACCACGTTTTCCAGTTACGGACTCCAAACCCTCAACCTCGCCCGCGACGGCGAATGGCTCAGCGTCACCCTCAACATCCTCGGCTCCAACGTCTTCGGCCTGCTCGCCACCTACCTCGGCTGGGTCGGCGGCCGCCTGTTCCAATCCCGATTCCATGGAGGCACACTATGAAACTCGACGGCGAAGGTTCACTCCTGCGCATCTACCTCGGCGAACTCGACAAATGGCATCACCAGCCCCTCTACGAAGCCATCGTCCTCAAAGCCCGCGAAATGGGCCTCGCCGGCGCCACCGTCTTCCGCGGCCCCATGGGCTTCGGCGCCAACTCCCACCTCCACACCGCCAAAATCCTCCGCCTCAGCGAAGACCTCCCCGTCCTCATCGAGATCGTCGACAAAGAAGACCGCATCAACGCCTTCCTCCCCGAACTCGACAAGATCATGGGCGACGGCCTCGTCACCCTCGAAAAAGTCCGCATCATCCGCTACCGCGGCACCGCCCCCACCTGACCCTCCCCCGCCACCCTTACTCAACCCAGATAACCCCCAGCCACCCCAGCCAACCCTGGGCCACCCTAGCAACCCTGATTAACCCTAGCTGACCCTGCTCGAAACCGAGCCTAACCCTGGTCCAACCCGCCCCCGCCCACCGCGTACGCGGACCCGCCGATCCTCTCCGAATTGTAGGGCAGCCGGCCCGGTTGCCACATTGTAGCCGCGAATCTCATTCGCGGTCCGGCCCTCCGCCCCGCCGGTCGTTTGGGCCACGCTCCCGCGTGGCCGCTTCCCGCCACCTACCGCGTGTTCCGCCGTCTATCCTGTAGCCACGGCGCTCCGTCGCCGTGCCACGCCGTTCCCGGTACGGCGCGATCTCCGAGCGCACCGCCGGTCGTTCGGAGGGCGAACCTCCCGGTGAGCCGCTCCGCTGTCGCAACTCTCCTCGCGCTCAGTGCCCCGGTCACCTTGAGCTTGTCGAAGGGTCTCTGCCGTTTGCTTCCCCGAAAGGCAAACAACAGGCCATCCCCCGCGAACCCGCCATGGCCTGGGACAAGCCCCGCTACTGACACTTCTCACGACACCTTGCGGCGAATCTTTGTTTTGGCGGTCTCCCAGTCCGCGTAACGGGCTTTCCCTTAGGCAACGCGTTTCTGTCGGTTCTCCAGCACTTCCTTGTGCCACTCCGGCGACGCGATCGCTTCGGGCGTCCGCGAAAGATCTCCCCACAGCGCCTCCATCGCCGCCAATTTCTCACGCACGCTCATTTGTTTCAGCGGTAATTCCGTTGCCATGCACCCACGATATCCTTCCCGCAGACACTTGCAATCACCTTCCGCCTTGTAGCCCCGCCGCTTGCCCGCCTCAGGCGTGGCTCTGTCGGCGCGTTCTGTCGGAGGGACGCGCTCCGTCGCGTCCTCACAACAATTTGGAGGGCGAGGCTCCCGCCGAGGCGCCGCGCTTACAGGGCGCCGACCAGACGCTAAAGACGAGCAGAAAAAGGCACAGGAAAGCTGGCGAAAATCCCGCCGAGAGGCTATAAGTCGAAGTCGTCGTTTGAGGAGCATGAGCACACCTGAACCAATCCCGATTTACCGTTACCTACCCGCCGACGCAGCCAAGAAGACAATCGAAGCCGGAGCGTTCCGAGTTGGACGTTATCGGAACTTCAACGACCCGTTTGAATGGCGGTTCGGTGTGAGGGGAATCGATGAGAGCTCCGCCGAACAGCTCATCGATAACTTTCTCTCGGACGTGGACTGGCACGGAGTTCTATGTTTTAGCGGCACCATCACCAACCCAGTTTTGTGGTCGCTATACGCGGATAAACATACGGGCGTTGCTTTCGAGCTGGTACACCCGTGGCCACCCGACCGCCTGCACAGAATGTCCTACGACAAGCCGCGTCCTGTTATTGATCTTACCCACGTTCGCAGCCTTCGGGACATCAGTTCGGTCGACAGCTACCTGTGGCCAATACTTCAGCAGCTGATGCGACAGAAATCCGGCGGCTGGTCGTTCGAGGACGAGTACCGTGTGTTCATTGACCTCGAGGATAACAGGCACTGCTTTTCCG
Organism: Verrucomicrobiia bacterium; assembly: GCA_050010195.1. Lineage (GTDB taxonomy): Bacteria > Verrucomicrobiota > Verrucomicrobiia > Palsa-1439 > Palsa-1439 > Palsa-1439. The sequence continues at coordinate 11,190 of JBEKLM010000017.1, read as the reverse complement.
CCGACGGCCATTACCACTGGCGGATTGCACCCCAAATTCTAAAGCGGGTGATTTTGGGTTTTCGGTGCCCGTTAGAGGAACGCGACATCCAAAGCGCCCTGACCAAGAATGGGTTCACTCAAACGCAACTCGTCAGAGCCAAGATGTGTGTCGAATCGTATTCCATTAGGTGCTAGTCTTCGGCAAACAAAATGGAAATCCAAGATCAACTTGGCGAAATGCTTGAAGTCATGGACTGCGCATTTCGTAATTACGAGGTGATAGTAGCCCCGCCTGTTTGGATTGGAACGAAAGTCGGGCCATTTCCCCGCTTCGGGGAGCAAAGCGTGCCGCAGGCACTTCTCCAAAAACTCGCACTGCTCCAGAGTGCATTGCGTGCCGCGCTGTTACTCCTTCAGCACGGACACACAATGGAGCAAGCCATCCTGCAGCGCGTAATTGACGAGATCAACGAGGACATTCAGTTTCTCGCTTTCGCGATGCTGACGGACAACATCACTCCTTTGCACGAGGAATACCTTGCAGCATTCTGGGCGGAAGAATTTGCAGATTTCACTGATCCTGACTCGCACCAGAGCCGGCCAATGGTTCCACGAAAGAAGATCAGAGCCTACCTGGCGAATCTCGGAGGCAAGCAACTAGACCCGTGTGGAACATTGCGTGCAGCGACCGTGGTCACCAAAGCATACTCTGGATTTGTGCACGGGGCGTCTCCCCAGATTATGGAATGCTACGGCGGCAATCCGCCCTACTTCCACACCCGTGGGTTGGTGGGCTCACCAAGAATTCCAGAATATACCAAGGAATTATGGAACTACATGTATCGGGGCCTACGGTCACATATATTCGTGGCCCAAGCATTTGACCGGCGAGACTGTGTCGAGGCCCTGATTCAGCAGAAGACCCGCTTTGAAGCACTCATGGGCGTCGACAACTCCAAAAAAGAGCGGAAGCACAACACCTCATAGCACTCAAACTCTAAGTGCCACTTGTCTCTACCCCCCATAAAAACTCTCCGCCTTCACACCCGCTTCGTTCCGGACGCACTCGGTAATCGCGTCCACTTCGGCATTCGACAACGCCGAGACAAATTCCCACGCCGGGATGCCGTTCACCACCGTCATCGCTTTTCGCGCGATGGTGTACACCTGCACGAGTCTAATATTCCCGATCTCGCGCAGTCGCCGACAGTATTCCCCGATTTCCTCACTCGACGGTCCTTCCCCGCGAATCTTGAGAAACAGACTCTGGATGACAATCGGACGCGCCTTTGCCGTCTGGGCAATGTTCTTCAAGATCCGCGTGAACGGGATCTTGGTGCGGTTGATCAGCTTGAAATACGCTTCCGTCCCGGCATCGAGTTTCGCCCAAACTTCGCCGTTGTTGGTATCCATGACCTCCAGCCCGCGCTTGACGTCCGCCCGATCCAATCCCCCGGCATCGGTAATCAACACGATCTTCGCATCCGCCGGTTTCACCCGCACAATCATCTGGATCGTCTCGGCAAAGTTGGGCAGCGTCGTCGGCTCGGCGTCGCCGCTGAGGGCAATGTCGTTCAATCGCAGAAATTCATGCGGGACCGAACTGAACGGCGGGTGCTGCGCAATCTCGCCCGTGCGCACGATCTCCAGCATGTGGCGCAATTCGTCTTCCGCGACAGCCAGATCAAACTTCTTCACGGCGGACTCGGTCGTGCGATCCACCTGGCAGTAAATGCAGTCGAAATTGCACGCCTTGTCCGGATTGACGTTCAGCCCGATGGAAATGCCATGACTCCGCCGCGAGAGGACCGGATAAACGTACTTGAAGTCCTCGAAGCGCCGCGAGTGCTGACGGTGTGCCGCAAGAATTGTCACACCGCTACTTTAGCTGCGGCTGACGACAAAAGCCAGCCGTTCACGCGGATCAGCGGCCGCCTGCGGGGCGAGCCTGGCTTTGCCCAACACCTTCGCTACGATTGGCTCAAACTTCGCGCGCGACGCCGCATCATTCGGCGCCAGAAGACGGTCGTTGGCCACCACGAGAATCTCATCCGTCTTGAACTTGATCCCGTTTAGCTTCGGCTCCGCTTCGAGCAGCTTGCAGGCGTGCAGGGCCGTATCCAACACGGTCTTCAGGTTCGCTTCGAGTCCGCCCGAAAGCTCCCGCTTGCGGTAATAGAACAATCCCAGCCGTCCGCCTTCCCGGTCCATGCTGAAATTGCCCTCGTGGGCCACGAGCAAAATGCCGGGGCCATTCTCGACATGTGAGTAGTCGTGCACATCGATCAACTGATGCCTGTCGATCTTCTGTTGCTGAATCCAGCCCTGGAACACCGGAATGAAATCGTGAATGTCCACAACCTTGGGATTGGAGACGAAAATCTTGACGCCGATTTTATAGAGATCCATGTCGCGTCGCCTTCGGTTACTTCACCAGTTGGCTCATCTGCGCGGCTTTTTGTTCGCGCAGCTTGTCGGCACAGGCGTGTGCCGCCTCGATAAACAACTGCGATTCCTCGATCAGACGATGGGCTTCGTCAAATTGTCGAACGGGGCCGCTCTCATGTCGACGGAAAAAGTCCTGCGCAAACTTGCCGCTTGCGAATCGGTCCCAGAACAGCTTCGGCTCGAACAGCCGTGCGCGAAACTCTTTCGCGATGACAGCGGGATCGTTGGGCACGTCGTACCACAGTTCCTTGACCAGTCCCTGCGCCGCCTGGAGCATCGACTTGTAGGCCAACTCGTCGGCCTTGGCCAAATCCTTCGCTTCCAGTTTGAGTTGCGCCTCGAAACACAATCGTTCCGCCGCTTGCAGGTCGAAATCCAGACGCGACACGACCTCGCCCGCGCATTCGCCCATGCCCATGTCGCCCATCGTAAACTCACGCGGATCGCCCCAGTCGGAATACAGCCCCGGGCTCAACTCGTACGCGGGCACTTCCATCAAATCTTCCAGCATCTTGCGGCTCTCGGCTTTGCCGATGCGCGTGATGAAATCCTGAAAGCTCTCGTTGCCCTTACGTTCCTTCACAAATCGCTGCGTGATGCGCTCGACCACCGCCGGCACATTCTTCGACGGCACGGAACCAATCGCCAGACCGTACGACCCGGCATTATCTCGCCACTTGCCACCCAGCAACACCTGGAAGTGCGGCACCTTGCGATTGCCCAGCGTGCGGCTGTTGCCGTAAAAGCCGATGTCCGCGAGGTGATGTTGACCGCAGGAATTGAAGCACCCGCTCACCTTGATGTGCAGAGCCTTCGCCGCCGCATCCAGGTTGAAATACTGCGCAGCGAGCCGCTGCCGTAATTCGCGCGCCAGACCACGCGACGATGCAATCCCCAGCTTGCACGTGTCCGTGCCCGGGCACGCGACAACATCGAGAATCGTTCCGGCGCCGAAATCACCCAGCCCGACCGCTTTCAACTCACGATACAATTCCGGCAAATCCTTTTCCGCCACCCAGCGAAACACGAGGTTCTGTTCCACCGTCGTGCGAATGTTGTCCCCGCAGTATTTCCTCGCGAGATCGGCAAGCCGCCGCGCCTGTTTCGACGTGAAGTCGCCAATCGGCAACGAGATCGTCACCACCGCATACCCCGGCTGGAGCTGGTGATAGATGTTTGTCTCCGCCCACGCCGCGAAGCCTTCGGGCCTTGCCGAACCGTTGAGTGACGCCGGTGACTTGAGCGCCGTCTCCTTGAAACCGTGCGCGTCGGGGATGAACGCTGTCCACTGTGGGTCAGGCAGCAGCATCTTGCGCTCTTCCATCACCAATCGCTTGAATTCATCAACACCAAGTTTCGCCACGAGGAATTTGATGCGGGCCCGCGCCCGATTCTGTTTCTCTCCGAGCCGCGCAAACACGCGCGCAATCGCCTGCGCGATGGGCAGCAATTCTTCTTCGGGAACAAAATCGGCAAATACCTTGGCCTGATACGGCACTGGACCGAGTCCGCCACCCACATACAATTTAAAGCCGCGTTTGCCATCACGCACCAACGCCAGCGCGCCCATGTCGTGCATGTTCACGAGTCCGCACGCCTCCTGTTCGCAACCGGAGAACGCAATTTTAAATTTGCGTCCGAAATCCTGCGTGTCGGGATGCCCGAGTAAAAAGTAGGCAATGGCTTTCGCGTACGGCGTCACGTCGAACCCCTCGGTGCGGCACACCCCCGCGAGCGGACAGGCCGTGACATTGCGCACGGCGTTGCCGCAGGCTTCGCGCGTGGTGATCCCGGCCGCGGCGAGTCGTCGCATCAATGACGGTGTGTCTTCGATGTGAACAAAATGAAGCTGGAAATCCTGACGCGTGGTCACGTGCAGAATGCTGTCGGAATATTCCTCCGCGCAATCCGCCAGCGTCTCCAACTGCGCCGCCGTCAATCCGCCAAACGGGATCTTGATGCGCTGCATGCCGGGCGCGTCCCACAACGTTTCCGGGCCCTTGGTCAATGGCGACGCGGGGAATTTCAACTGCTGCGTCTTGACGCCATCGTGGCGCTGGCCGTTGTCATACCGTTGGCCGTACGCACCGCGACGCAGGCGCGTCTCGGCGAACAGCTTCTCGTCGATCTTGCCGAGCTTGCGCAGTTCGAGCTGCGTTTCGTAGACGTCAATCTCGTCCGCCAATGCCCGAGGCACTTTGCCCGCCAGTTTTTCCTTCCAAGTCATGGTAGGGTGCAATTTGTATCAATTCCGCCGAATCGCAACAAGAAAAGACGAGGCACCGGCGCTCAACCTGACTCCGCCGCCAAAGATTCGTGTGCATTCGCGTTAATTCGCGGTTACAATGATTTCGATGGAAGGCCCCTCAAATCTCAAGGCCGGCTTCGCCGTGCTCGTCGGTCGCACCAACGTCGGCAAGTCGACCCTGCTCAATGCGTTGGTGGGCAGCAAGATCGCCATCGTCACGCCCAAACCCCAGACGACGCGCGACACCTATCACGGCATCGTCCATCGTCCCGAAGGCCAGATCGTGTTCGTCGACACCCCCGGCGTCTTCAAGACACAGCCCAGCAAGCTTGTCCAGAATCTCCATCATAAACTTCGCGACGCCCTCGAAGGCATCGACGTCATCGTTCACGTGGTCGATCCGACGCGGGCCATCGGTTCCGAAGACCAGCGGGTCAACGACCTCGTCGACCGCAGCCCGCTCCCGAAAATCCTCGTCCTGAACAAGCTCGACCTGCCCGACCGTTACTACCGCGACACGTGGCTCGAACGCGGCCCGAAATACGCCTCGGTTATCGAAGTGTCCGCGTTGAAGGACAAAAATATCGAACTCATCATCCAGGCGATCTTCCGCCACCTGCATGTCGGCCCGGCGCAATATCCCGTCGGCCAGATCACGAATGTCACCAACGAATTCTGGATCGGTGAACTCATCCGCGAAAAGCTCTACCTGCAGACCAATCAAGAGGTCCCCTACACGGCCTCGGTCCACGTCGAACAGGTCGAGGACCGCAAAGATAAACAGGGCAAACCGCTCGTCTACATCAAAGCGGCCATCCTGACGATCGACGACCGCCACCAGCGCATGCTCATCGGTCAGCACGCCAGGAAGATCAGGGAAATCGGCTCTGCCGCCCGCAAAGAACTCGAAGTCGCCATGAACAAAAAAGTCTTCCTCGATCTCGACGTCCTCATCGACGACGAATGGATGGACCGACTTTCGTAGGAATGCCCCGTCAGCCGCAACTCCACCACTTGCCAACCCGCCACTTTGCGCTACAGTAGCGCCGCGAGTATGGGGGCAAATCCTGGCCAGTTCATCGAAGTCGTTGGCGCGCGGCAGAACAACCTCAAGGGCATCGATCTCAAGCTGCCGTTGGGCGAACTGATCGTCGTCACGGGCGTCAGCGGCTCGGGCAAATCATCCCTGGCGTTCGACACGATCTACGCCGAGGGACAGCGCCGTTACGTCGAGACGTTTTCGCCCTACGCCCGCCAGTTCCTCGACCGCATGGACAAACCGAAAGCCGACCGCATCGACGGCATTCCGCCCGCCATCGCCATCGACCAGACCAATCCCGTCAAGACCTCGCGCTCGACCGTCGGCACGATGACGGAACTGAACGACCACCTGAAACTCCTCTTCGCGCGCGCCGCGCAACTCTATTGCCGAAACTGCGGCAAACCCGTGCGTCGCGATACGCCCGATTCGATCTACGAGCAGCTTCCCAAGGCCGAGAGCGAATTACTCATCACGTTTCCCGTGCCGATTGCGAAGAACTTCACCGAGACAGAAATTCGCGAACTTCTCGCGAAGCAGGGCTATCACAAGATCGAAAAACGCGGCGACTCCCTCGAAGTCATCCAGGATACCGTGGCGTTCACGGACAAAAACCGCGCCCGCATCGTCGAAGCACTTGAAGCCGCGCTGAAAGTCGGGAATGGACGCGTCGCCGTCAACGGTCGCAAATTCTCCAGCGATTTGCACTGCGCCGAGTGCGACATCCACTACCGCGATCCGGTCCCGAGTCTCTTCTCATTCAATTCCCCCATCGGCGCGTGCGAGAAATGCCGCGGATTCGGCCGCACGATCGGCATCGACTACGATCTCGTTATCCCCGATGACACGAAAACATTGGCCGGTGGCGCCGTCAAACCGTGGCAGACCGAGAGTTACGAGGAATGCCAGGACGATTTGATGAAGTACGCGCGCAAGACCGGCATCCCGACCAACATTCCCTGGCGCGAACTCGCGGACGCGCAGCGCAAATGGGTGATCGATGGTATCGGCCCGTGGGAAGACCAGGTCTGGTACGGCGTGAAGCGGTTCTTCGATTGGCTGGAGACGAAGAGCTACAAGATGCACATCCGGGTCCTGCTCTCGAAGTACCGCACCTACGTCCCCTGCAAAGCCTGCGGCGGCGCACGGCTGAAACCGGACGCATTGCTCTGGCGCGTCAACGGCAAGAACATCCACGAAGTGGTGCTGTTGCCCATTGATCGCTGCTACGAGTTCTTCCAGGAACTCAAACTGCCAGCCCCGCTTGATGAAGCCGACGATCTCTTGCTCGCGGAAATCCGCACGCGCCTCCGCTATCTCGTCGATGTCGGCCTCGGCTATCTCACGCTCGACCGCCAATCCCGCACGCTCAGTGGCGGCGAAGTCCAGCGCGTCAATCTCACCACCGCGCTCGGCACCTCGCTGGTCAACACACTCTACGTCCTCGACGAACCCAGCATCGGCCTGCACCCGCGCGACATCAATCGTCTCATCGGCATCCTCCACCGGCTCCGCGACGCCGGGAACACCCTGCTCGTCGTCGAACACGATCCCGATGTCATCCGCGCCGCCGACCGCATTCTCGATCTCGGTCCCGGCCCCGGCGAACACGGCGGCGAAATCGTGTTCTTCGGAAAGCAACAGCAATTGCTCGGAGCGAAGCACTCGCTGACGGCGCAATATCTCCGCGGAGAGAAGACGGTCGGCATGGGGTTTCTCCGCGCTCTCCCCTCCGGAAAGGCTGCATCACTCAAGATTCTTGGCGCCCGCGAGCACAACCTGAAGAACATCGATGTCGAGATTCCACTAAACCGGCTCGTCTGCGTCACGGGCGTCAGCGGCTCGGGAAAATCCACGTTGATCCAGGACGTCCTCTACAACGCGCTCTGCAAACTGAAGCACAAACCCGACGAGCCCGCGGGCCGTCACCGCTCCATCTCCGGCCACGAGAAGATCGAAGACGTGGTCATGGTGGACCAATCGCCCATTGGCCGCACCACGCGGTCGAATCCCGCCAGCTATGTCGGCGCGTTCGACACGATCCGCAAGCTGTTCGCTGCCGAGTCCCTCGCCAAGGAGCGCAGTTATACCGCCGGCACGTTCAGCTTCAATTCCGGCGAGGGACGCTGTCCCACCTGCGGCGGGAACGGGTTCGAGCACGTCGAAATGCAGTTCCTCAGCGATGTGTACCTGCGCTGCCCCGATTGTGATGGAAAGCGGTATCGACCCGAAGTGCTGGAAGTCAGGATCAAAGGCAAATCCATTGCGGACGTTCTGGACATGACGGCCAACGAAGCCTGCGAATTCTTCGCCACACACCCGGAAGTGTTGCGCGCGCTGGAGCCGTTGCGCAGCGTCGGCCTCGGCTACATGAAGCTTGGTCAGCCGGTCCCCACCCTGAGCGGCGGCGAAGCGCAACGCCTGAAACTCGCCGGCTACCTTGTGCAAACCTCCAGCAAACGCACGCTGTTCCTGCTCGACGAGCCGACGACGGGCCTCCACTTCGACGATATCGCCACGCTCCTGCACGCCCTCAGCCAGCTCATCGAACGCGGCCATTCCGTCGTCGTGATTGAGCACAACCTCGATGTGATTCGCGCGGCGGATTGGATCATCGATCTCGGCCCCGAAGGCGGCGACGCTGGCGGCGAGATCATCTGTGTGGGCACGCCGGCCGACGTGGCGAAGTGCGAACACGGTTACACCGGCGCCGCGTTGCGCGGGTCGTCAACACTCCTGAAAGTCGCCGAATCTCCCGCACCGTTGTACGCAACGGGCCCAAATCATTCGATCCGCATCCACAATGCGCGCGAGCACAATCTCAAGAGCATCGACGTCAATGTTCCCCGCGACAAATTCACCGTTATCACGGGCATCAGCGGCAGCGGCAAAAGCACGCTGGCATTCGACATCCTGTTCGCCGAAGGGCAGCGCCGCTATCTCGAATCGCTCAACGCCTACGCGCGCCAGTTCGTGCAGCCGGCCTCGCGGCCCGATGTGGACGCGATCTTTGGGATTCCGCCGACCGTCGCCATCGAACAGCGGACCAGCCGCGGCGGACGCAAGAGCACGGTGGCAACCGTCACGGAAATCTACCATTTTCTGCGGCTGCTGTTCGTGAAGCTCGGGACGCAATACTGTCCCGATTGCAACATCCCGATCCAACCGCAGACCCGTGAGGTGATCCTCGCGAAGTTGATGAAGGATTATCGCGGCCAGCGCGTCGAGTTGTTTGCTCCGTTGATCGTGGCGCGAAAAGGTTACTACACCGACCTAGCGCAATGGGCGTTGCGAAAGGGGTTCGCCCTGTTGCGCGTCGACGGTGAATTCCTCCCAACCGCCCACTGGCCGCGGCTCGACCGATTCAAGGAGCACAACATCGAACTGCCCGTGGGCGCCCGCGAGGTTTCGCCGAAATACGAGATGCTGCTTGGCGAACTTCTCGATGCCGCGTTGGAGTATGGGAAAGGCCTGGTCATTGTTGGAGGGTCGCGCTCCCGCGCGACCGAATCCCAACGACGCGGCCTCGCAGAAGCGAGGCCCTCCACAAACCAGGAGCAATTGTTTTCCACTCGGCGCGCCTGCCCGAAGTGCAGCCGCAGTTTCGAGGAACTCGATCCGCGTCTGTTCTCGTTCAACTCGAAACACGGCTGGTGCCCGAAATGCTTTGGGACGGGCTTGCAATTCTTTGGCTTCAGCGAAGAGCACACGGGCGAGGAAGTCTGGTGGAACGAGTGGTTCGAGGGACAGGAACGGCCCTGCCCCGCCTGTCACGGTCAGCGTCTGCGTCCCGAGGCATTGGCGGTGAAGTTCCAAGACATGAACATCACGAAGATGACCGCGTGGTCAGTCACCGATGCTGAGAAGCACTTCCGCGATTCGAATCTGAGCGGGCGCGACGCGGAAATTGCGCGTGACATCGTCGCCGAACTGCAGTCGCGCCTGCGGTTTCTTGACAAAGTTGGCTTGTCGTATCTCTCGCTCGACCGCGCCGCACCAACGTTGAGCGGCGGGGAGGCGCAACGGATCCGGCTCGCGTCGCAGCTCGGTTCCAACCTGCGCGGTGTCTGCTACATCCTCGACGAACCGACCATCGGCCTGCATCCGCGCGACAACCTGATGTTGCTCGACACGCTGCACGAACTCGAAGCCAAGGGGAATACCGTGGTCGTGGTCGAGCACGATGAAGACACCATTCGTCGCGCCGAGCACATCATCGACCTCGGTCCCGGTGCCGGTTCCAACGGCGGACGGCTCGTCGCCGAGGGAACGATCAAGGATATCGTGCGCTGCGAAGAATCGCTGACGGGCAAGCTGTTGCGCGAACCGTTGCGGCATCCGCTGCGTAAGTCTCTGCGCAAAACCGCCAGCAATTCGGTGGAAATCATCGGCGCCACTCTCCACAATTTGAAGAACGTCCATGTAAAAATCCCGTTGCAACGTCTCGTCTGCGTGTCGGGCGTGAGCGGCAGCGGAAAGAGCACACTCGTTCGGAACGTGTTGCATGAAAACCTGAAAATGCTCGCAGGAAAGGCCTTCGCCAAAGGACACGCCAACAATAAGTTACGGGGCTGTGAGCAGATTCGCGGTGTGGAACACGTCGCGCGCGTGCTGGAAGTTGATCAGACCCCCATTGGCAAGACGCCGCGCTCTTGTCCGGCGACGTACGTGGGATTTTGGAATGAGATCCGCAAGCTCTTCGCCGCCACGACCGAAGCCAAAATGCGCGGATACGGACCGTCCCGGTTTTCGTTCAATGTCGCCAGTGGTCGTTGCCCGGAATGCGAAGGCCAGGGCCGGAAAAAGATCGAGATGAGCTTTTTGCCTGATGTTCACGTCACGTGCGACGCCTGTCGTGGGAAACGGTTCACACCCGAAACGCTCGCGGTCCAATACAAAGGCAAATCCATCGGCGACGTGCTAAACATGAGCGTCGACGAAGCCGTGGAGTTCTTTGCGGCGCACCGCCAAATCCATCACGGTTTGAAGCTGCTCCAGGAGGTCGGCCTTGGCTATCTCACACTCGGTCAGCAAAGTCCGACGCTCAGCGGCGGCGAAGCCCAACGCATCAAGCTCGTCACGGAATTGGCGAAAGCGAAAGGCGAAGAATCGGATGTCGCGCGGCTGAAATCAGGTGCGCTGTACGTCCTCGACGAACCCACGATCGGCCTGCACATGGCGGACGTGGAAAAACTGATTCGCGTGCTGCATCGCCTCGTCGATGCCGGTAACACCGTTATTATCATTGAGCACAATCTCGACATCATCGCCGAAGCCGACTGGATCATCGATCTCGGCCCCGAAGGCGGCGACGCCGGCGGCCACATCGTGGTGCAAGGAACCGTGGAACAGGTCATGAAGGCAAAGTCACATACGGCGGAGTTTCTGAGGGAGTTTCTGAAGGGGCGGACGCGGTGAGGGTCACAACTCCGGAAACAACATACCTGTAACCAAGCCGATCGCAACAACCACAA
>JBEKLM010000016.1:0-82889 GCA_050010195.1 Verrucomicrobiia bacterium | reverse complement strand
CCCCCCACGAGCGGCCCTGTGGCCGAAGTTCATTCCTCAGCCACACGGAAACATTACCAGAAAACGCAGATACAAGGGTGGCCGGCCTAGCCGCCGCCGTTGTAGCGTCGGAAGCAGAGTCCGACGACACGCGCCGAATATGTGCCCCCGGCGCAATCCCAGCCGATAGCCTCTCACCCTATGTCAAAGCCGACTCCGAAGGCGTTCGGAAGAGACGCAACGCCGCAGGCGGCCCGTAAGGGCGAGCCGAGCGGGCGCGAGCGAGTGCAAAACACACTCATTCTGCCATATCAAAGAACCATGGCCAGCCCGAGCGTTCCCTCCGGACCCACCCAGCCGACCACTAAACCAAATCACAATACCTTCCTATCGCCATACCGATATCATACACCGATACAGATGTCAAGTCCAAGCGGGATGAATGGTCGCGTGCTGTGCGGTGGGAGATGCGATCTCGTAGCCGGGCACCGCATGTCATCCGGAATTGTAGGGCGAGCGTCCCGCTTGCCGTCGTATTTGGCGCCGTAGCCCCGACGAAGACGGGCGCCCCTGCGGTGGGATGAAATTCAGATGCGGGACCGGGGATCAGACCGCCGATTCGGCCAGCGACGACTCGGTATTGCGAGCGGTGGAAACCGGAGTAGTGTATCGGCGATGGCAAATCATCGAGTCCGTGCCCCCAGTTACGACTTACTGCCTCCCCCGATTCTCGTTGGCCATTCAGTCCGACGACTACGCGTGGATTTCTAGTAAACGCCCCAATCAATCCCCACGCCCGCCAATGCAGATTTGGTGCTCGTCGCTACGGTGATCTGGCCCGTTCCAACGGTGTTGAGTACGTAGGCATGACCAAGCAGGTCGTTCGACTTCCATGCCGTTTTCAAGTAGGTCGAGGCACCCACCGTGTCGATGGTAGAACCATCCGCCTTGTAGAGCTCCATCGCCCATTGGTCAACCGCTGCATCCATTTGCCGGGCGTCATTCATGATGCGACGCCCCTGAGACTGTTTGCGGGCCTTCACAAAGCCCGGAACCGCCAGAGCCGCCAGCAGGCCGACAATCGCGACCACAATCATTATTTCAACCAAGGTAAAACCCCGTCTGTCCTGTTTGAGGGCATGGCGATTCATCCGGGGCATGATTATGCCTTTTCTCCACCTCACGGCAGGTTCGCGTTGATCGACGACAACGTGTTGTTTATGTGCTTGCCGAGGCCCCTCAAAACCGTGATCGCCACGATGGCAATCAGAGCCAGAATCAGCGAATATTCGACCAGACTTTGGCCCTTTCGCGACCTGAATGCTCGGTAAAGTTTCTGAATTGTTAGCTTCAGACGCCAGCGACCCATGGTATTTTCCTTGTCTACGAGCTTCGTATGCATGGCTCGTGCTCTTAAAATGAGCATTTAGCTTGCCGGAATTGCCCGTCGAAGTTTCGTATCCCAAATCGTTTCCGTAGGTAGCCCACCGCTGGCGTTTTGGCGCACAAGGCACCGTCATTTACGGGATTACACTCGCTGCTATTCTTGTTCTGTCAGCATCTCCGCAACCGAGTAAACAGTAGTGTCCAGCTTCAAGGGAGCAGGTCAATCAGACCCGTACAATGTACGCTTTGAGTCACGGCACTCGTCCAACGGTGAAGACGCGCAACCCCCGAGCCCGTCGCGACTTCAGCCCCTCAGAAGTGGGTCCGTCATGTCTGATGGCGGCACCGCCCCGGCCGCATGTTCGTGAAGGATTTCACTTGCATTTTGAAGGCCAAGCGGTGTAAAAAGGCGAGGTCTTGGAGAAGGCTTTGTCGGTTCGGCCTCACAGCAGAATTTGGGAAGGCAAAGGGACTCTTACGAGAACAACCAAAAAAGGGAAACATGAAAAAACTATCAATAGCAGTATTCGCGATCAGTTTGGCCGCCGCCATCACCGCCAGCGCGCAGTTCACCATTTCTGGCACCGCACTTAATAACTTGATTTATTCTGGTAATCTTGGTGACGCGCAATATGTCCCCGCGTCCGGGCCGACACCGGCCCTTGCGCAACTTTACACCGCCGACTCCAGTACCAGTGGTGACTCCCCGGCCGTCTTCGCCGAGGGCCCATGGGGAACGGTCAACGCGTTCAGCGCGAGTTACGATCTCTACAGCGGCAGCGGCGGAACTCCGTACTTCCTTCTCTATCTGACGGACGATCCCACCTTCAGCTCGCCGATCGTCGCCGACGGCGGACCGACCCTGAACAGTTCTTCCCTCATCCATGTAGGGGACTTGACCCACGGATCGATTACCCTGTCGGCGCTTGACTCCGATATAGACCCTAATTCCGGACTCCCCTACGGGCCGGAGTCGATCGCTTGGGTCGGTATCGAGATCGGCAATGGCGGCAGTGGCGCCACGACCGCGAACATCGATTCGATCACCATCGTTCCCGAGCCGACGACGGTGCTGCTTGTGGGCACGGGCCTTATGGGCATGCTGCTTGTTGTCCGCCGCCGCAAAGCCTGATCGAACCTCGCTTGGCGCTTGGTCATTCGGATGAGCCTCGCAGAGTTGCGGGGCTCGTTCCTTTTGTCCCCCGTAATCCGTCTTCACTCTCAGGAAGTCGCGGCTTTCGGGATCAGACCCGTACAATGTATGCCTTGAGTCACGGCGCTCACACTACGGTGGAGACGAGCGGTTCAGCGGGGTTGCGAGCGGTGGAAACCGTAGCGGACCCGGCGGCTTATAGCGTAACCAGCCTTCATGCCGATGGCTTCATTGTTGAAAAGCGGACGCTGGTGTCGCAAAAGGTTACCGCTTGCGGTTACCGAGACAGGCCAAGACTAAAGGATTTCGCGGACAATTTAGCGAACGCTTGTGAGCGATTTCACTTGCATTTTGAACGGCAGAGGCTTAAAAATCCTGCCTTGGAGCGGACTCGGTCGTTCGACCGGGAGCAGAACGATCCGCGACTTCTCCGAGCAGGAACGGTGGAGAATATTGGGTGGGGCAAAAGGAAACGATAAGGGCAAATCTGAAGGGAACCATGAAAAACCTATCCATAGCAATCTTCGCGATCAGTTTGGCCGCCGCCATCACCGCCAGCGCGCAGGTAACCATCACCGTCGACCCGACCATGGCCCCGAACGCGTACGGCTCGCCATCCTTCGCTCCTTGGGCTGCAAACGGTATTTACGCCGTAGAAAATAATTTGAGTTCGTATGGCGCCGCCGGGCCAGCGCAATTCAATATCACGACCACCCCGTTGCCCGTCGCCGACAACTTCGTGACTGGCTACAATTCTTGGTTGGGGCAAGCGCCGGGGCCGTATCCAGATGAGCTTGGCAATCGGGCTTCTTTCGTGACTGTCATCAACGGTAATGGCAGCTTGATAAATATGAACAATGTCGGCTTCACCATGAGCAGTAGCGACCCGGGAAACAACCTGGGGTGGAGCTATCCGGCTGGTGATTGGACTTACGACGCTTATGACATCGGGCTCGTGTTCAGTAATGGCCTGAATATTAGTGGCGGATATACGGTTGTCAATAGTGGCGACCCCGGGCAAGGGGTCAATGAAATCATCAGTATCGGAGTAGGCAACGCGTACGCTAGTTACGACACAGTCGCAACAGGCGATGACGACCCGAATCCTGGTGATACCACCGATCAACAAATCCTCAACTATGATATCTCGCAAGCACCGAGTGGTTATGACTTCACCGGCACCTTCACCTACGGCGATGCCAGTGGCTCCGCCACCATGGAATTCATTCCCGAGCCGGCCACGGTGCTGCTTGTGGGCACGGGCCTTATGGGCATGCTGCTTGTTGTCCGCCGCCGCAAAGCCTGATCGAACCTCGCTTGGCGCCTGGTCATTCGGATGAGCCCCGCAGAGTTGCGGGGCTCGTTCTTTTTGTCCCCCGTGATCCGTCTTCACTCTCAGGAAGTCGCGGCTTTCGGGATCAGACCCGTACAACGTACGCTTTGAGTCACCGCGCTCACGCTGCGGTGGAGACGAGCGGCTCCCGGGCCCGGTGCGATTTCAGTCTTTCGGGAACAGGTACGTCTCGTCCGCGGGCGGCAGCACCCTGGCCGCAGAATCTTGTTTGCAAACAGAAACGCCGCCCGGTATTGTTCGGGCTCAACCTACGAGAAGGAGAGGATACCCAATATGATGAAAAAACTGATTGTGACTTTGCTGGCGGGCGTTTGTCTGACAAGCCTGGCGTTCGCCAATGATGAAGCGATGGAAAAATGGTCCGAACACCACCCCGAAGCGTCGAAGACGCTCGGGCTGTGGGTCAAGGCTCATCCACAGGCCGCGTCCAAGTTTTTCGAGTGGGACGGCCACCATCCTGAACGCTCCCGGGAGTTTGTGACCTGGACGATTGAACATCCGGCCGAACGACTCGGTGCGTTTGTCCGCATGCATCCCAACGAACCCGATCTCGATGAGATCTTGAAGATTCATCATGATGCGGCGGAAGAGTTCATGGTCTGGAGCCGGAACCATGCGGAGGCGGCCCGGGCGCTGATGGCGCATCCCAAAGGCCTGGAGTGGGCCGGCCATCATCTCTACAAGGAATATTGGAACCTGGCGGGAGCGGGCAAATAGCCCAAGGGTCGGCGGATCGTTTGCCTCTGCCAAACCGTCCCCACGGAAAATTCACGGGGCGGTGGATTGTTCGTCGCGCGCGCGTGGAGCGACGTTAACGGGTGGTTCCCGAGCCCGGCGCAAACTCAGTGTTTCGGAAACAGGTGCGTCTCGTCTGATGGTGGCGGTGACTTGGCTGCCATAAGATGATGCGTGTCTTTCCCCGGCTTGGCCACGAGACATTTGCGCTCCCGTGGTGTTTCACTGGATGGACCGCCGCGAATTCGTGAACGGCGCGGAACGGTGACATTCTTTGGAAAGGAAGAAACGATGAAGACGATAATGATCCCGAAACGACTCTGCATGGTGGGACTGGTTCTCGCCGCTTTCGGCAGCCTCGTATTGTGTAGTTGTTACCAGGAACGGCAGGGGCCCGTTGCTCAACCGCCGCCGCCTCCTCCCCAGGGCGGACCAGTGGTCGCGACGCAGGCTGAACCCCCGCCGCCTCCCGAAGAGGGTGCCCCCGTCGCAACGCAGACCGCACCGCCCCCGCCGCCAGCGGAGTCGGTCTATGTTTCGCCGGGACCCGGGTATGTGTGGGTTGGTGGCGCATGGGAGTGGCGTGGCCAATGGGTCTGGGTAGCGGGCCGATGGGTGATTCCGCCACGCCCCGGACTGGTCTGGGTTCGCGGACGTTGGGTTTGGCGACATGGTGGCTGGGTCTGGGCGCCAGCTCACTGGCGTTATTGATCGCTGTAACCCGGCTTGAGACGTAGACCAGCAGAATCTCCCGCGACACAGCGCGCGCATGCGTTGCGGCACGCGTCGGCCGCGCCGTCGCTGCCGGGCCAGTTGCTTTCATGGCGCCCGAAGGAGTAATCTGGTCCGCGCCCCTTACTGAGACGATATCTCGGAACCCCAGCAATGAGCACAACCGTAACAGTCACCACCAATCCCGCCACCGGGACAATCACGACGGTTACCGTCATCCACCATTATCATTACGGCTGGCTGATCCTGGCCATTCTGGCGTTCGCATTTGTCTGTGCCGGATTGCGCGCCCTCTTCTGGCACAAGGATTCGAACTAGAACAGGGCCACCGCGAATTGCTTGCTGACGTGACC
Organism: Verrucomicrobiia bacterium; assembly: GCA_050010195.1. Classification (GTDB taxonomy): domain Bacteria; phylum Verrucomicrobiota; class Verrucomicrobiia; order Palsa-1439; family Palsa-1439; genus Palsa-1439. The sequence continues at coordinate 77,197 of JBEKLM010000016.1, read as the reverse complement.
GAAAAACTCACCATACGATGGGCCGGGATTTCCGGCGTTGAATCTACGAGAGGAGAACTGTCAGCAAGCCCTTGTATTTCCTAAAGGACAGGTTGGAGGCGCATGTCAGTCTCGTCCGTTTTCCGCCGCGATTGCACGCTCAAAATGCCTGATTTCCTTGGCAAGCCAAGCAAAATCGCCTTTACCCAGCTATACTCTTCTTAACTCGTTTGGTGTCCATTTTGGCGTCCACTTCGGCGTTACGTCGAACCAATATCTTCTCGTTTTTCCTTCCGACGTCGCCGGACCGGCAGTGCCGACAGGCCGACGCCGACCATCGCCCAAGTCGAAGGTTCAGGGATGGCTTCGATTTCCACCAAGCCGCTGCCGGACTGGACGCCGGAGAGTTCTGTGCCAATCCCTGCTGTAGAGGAGTCGATGTAAGAACCACCGCCGAGGCCGCCGAAACCGCCGAGACTGCCACCAGTACCGCCGCTGTAGCCGCCACCACCACCGCCACCGCCAGTACGGCTGGAGTCGACGCCACCTCCCCCTCCGCCGCCGTAGCCACCATTGCCGCCGAAGTCGCCATTGCCGTCGCTGCTACCAGCCCCGCCAGCCCCGCCGCTGAAATAGCCGCTGCCGCCGCCGCCCGAGCCGGTGCCGCCGGCGCTGTAGAAGCCGCCGCCGCCACCGCCGCTGGAGCCGCTGCCGCCGTAGCCGGTACCGCTACTTGTGCTGCCACTGCCACCGATGTCGCTACTGCTGCCGGGGCCGCCGATGCCGCCCCAGCCGCCGCCGCCACCGCCGCCCGCAATAATCAGCGGTGTGCTGCCATCGACAACGAAGGAGCCCCCGCCTCCACCGGCGCCGCAAAACGCTGTGTTGGCTCCGAGAGACCCCACCAGGATGGTCAGGGTTGTTACTCCGGTGAAGTTAAATTCAGCTTCCATTTCAGCTCCGTAGCCGCCGCCCGGGCCGGGTTTTCCGCCGATGGTGACCCAGCCTCCCGCAGCCCCGAAAGCCATGATGTCGTAAGTGCCGGGGTTTAGAGTGATATTCGTCTCAGACCCAGAGTAAGCGAAGGTTTGGGCTGAGGCCGTTCCTTGAATGAGGATTGTAAGGAACGTGGCAAACAGAGCGCGCAGCCAGCGCGTGAATGGATTATGCATGCTTGTCTTCATCACCCACGATCCCTTTGCGACCCAAGACTGGATGCGAACACGACAATCATCGCCGCTGAGTAGTTTGTGAATTGTTTCACAACCAAGAATCCTCGTCAATGTGAATCGTGACGGTGTCCCACGCAATTCTCAGTCGAAAGGAGGCTCCGTCGTCCAGCCCCTACTCCTCTGTCGATCACCGCAGGCTTCGCCAGCCCACCCCGTCAGCAGAGGTTCTCCAGTTTCGCCGGTCGTGTTAGCTACCCAATCCCGAATCCCGAATTTCTGTCTTGCCACAAGCCTGGCGGAGCGTTACACTACTCTCGTTCGCCGCGCCGCGAGCTGACGGGGCAGTGGCCGTATGACGCTCGAGGAACTGAGAGTTCTCAGGGTGGTGCAGGGCATTCTGGTGCGCAACTATGTTGACACCCAGAAGCTCGATGTGGAGGTTATCGGGTCCTCCGTCTACATCGAAGGCGATTTCGTGATGTTCGACTACCAGCCCGGGCGCAAGAAGGACGATCATCTCGAACAAGAATTGGGCGTCCAGCGAACCTTGCTCCACATCGAGCAACAAATCCGCGGCATGGGCGAGGTGACCCACCTGGAGATCAAGCTGAAGAACTGGGAACGTCACGGCATGCAGTGGGTCGCCAGACACGAAGCGGTCGGATAACTCAGTCTTTGCCCCTCTTCCCGCCGTCGGTGCCGGCGCGAAATCTTTCCGTAGCGAACCGCTCCGTGGGCAACTGCGTGTCGTAATTGCCCTCGTACACTTCCAGTCGCGATTTCTCTTCCGACGGCAGGCTTTGCGCCGCCGGCACCCGCGACGCTTCCAGGCCGCGCGGGATCCACACATCCCCGATCTTCTTGAAGCTCGTCACCGCGAACCGTCGCGTGAGGTTGTCGTTGGTATCAAACGCCTCCGCCCGCAACAGCGCATAGTACTCCTTGTCGATCCACACCTTCACGCGGGTGTACGGTTCGCCGTCGGCCTTGGCCTCAATCGCAAAGCAATCCCGGCCCCGCACCCGGTCTTCGTCGAGAAGTTTCATGTTTGGCCAACGGAGAAATGTCAGGCCTAGGTCGTAGTACGTAAAGTTTGATCCCAGCAATTTCTCCGTCCGCTGGTTGCCAGTCAGTTCGCCCACGCCGCGCAAATAGAACTTCGGCTCACCGTGCAGCGGTTGTACCACGAGCGCCTCGGTCTGTCCCCCGCGATACAACGTGCGCGTCTCGCCCGCGGTGTTCTTCACGAAAATCTCCACGGGCACCGGGTCGGCCTCTCCCACGAATAATCTCGCCTTCAGCGAGAAATCCTTCTGGGGCCGGTTCGACAGCACCCGGTCCAGGATCGCCTGCGCCGTCTGGTTCGTCGGCGCCGAATCCGCATACATCATCCGGGGCAGCGCCACCGCGAGCGCGACAATCAAATAGATTCTCATCCCGCATCCGCTTGTAGCGGAAAACGCTTGCGGGGACAAGCGCGCATCGTTAGCCTTGACAGAATGAAACCTCTTGACGGCATCCGGGTCGTCGATCTCTCGCGCATCCTGGCGGGACCATACTGTTCGATGCTGTTGAGCGATTTTGGCGCGGACATTATCAAAATTGAAAACCCCGACAAGGGCGATGACACCCGCGCCTACGGCCCACCGTTTGTCGACGGCGAGAGCGTGTACTTCCTCAGCATCAACCGCGGCAAGAAATCTCTCACCCTCAACCTCAAGACACCCGAAGCCCGCGAGATTCTCACGAAACTCATCAAGAATTCTGACGTGTTGTTGGAAAACTTCCGCAAGGATTTCCTTACAAGCATCGGCTTCGGCTACGACGAAGTCGCAAAACTGAATCCGAAAATCATCTACGCCTCGGTGACCGGTTACGGCCACACCGGCCCGTGGGCCGACCGTCCGGGTTACGACCTCGCCATTCAGGGCCAGGGCGGCATCATGAGCCTGACCGGCGACCCGAACGGTTCGCCCTACAAAACCGGCACATCGCTCGCCGACATCACCGCAGGTATTTACGCGACCCTGGGCATTTTACTTGCGCTGCAGGCGCGCCAACGCACGGGCAAGGGACAAAAGGTGGATGTGTCACTGCTCGATGGACAGGTCTCCTTCCTGACGTACCAAGCCGGCATCTATTTCGGCACCGGCAAATCGCCATCGCGCAAGGGCAACCAGCATCCGACGATCGTTCCGTATGAAACATTCAAGGCCCGCGACCGTTACTTCAACCTCGCCGTGGGCAATGACCGCCTCTGGGGCCAGTTCTGCGATTTGCTGGGACGGCCGGACCTGAAAACGCACGAGAAATTCGCCACGAATCCAAAGCGCGTCCAGAACCACGAAGATCTGTACCCGATTCTCCAAAAGATTTTCGCGGACAAGACCGCCGACGAATGGGTCGCGTTCTTCGAGAAAAACAGCATCCCGTGCGGCCCGATTTTTTCGGTCGGCGAAGTGCTCGAACATCCACAGGTGCGCGCCCGCGAGATGGTCGTCGAACGCCCGCATCCGAAGCTCAAGACCGTGAAGATGACCGGCGTGCCGGTGAAATTATCCGCCACGCCCGGCATCGCGGGCAATGCACCGCCGTTGCTCGGACAGGACACCCTGAGTGTGCTGCGGGATTTGGGCTACACGGACGAACAGTTCGTCGATTTCGAGAAGCGAGGTGTTGTATGATCAGGGGCATCGACCACGTCGGCGTTGCGGTCAAAAGCATCGACGAAGCGAAGAAATTCTGGGTCGACACGCTCGGCCTCAAGTTGTCGCACATCGAAGAAGTGCCCGAACAAAAAGTGCGCGTCGCCATCTTGAAAGCAGGCGCCACAACGATCGAGTTGCTCGAACCCACCTCGCCCGACAGTCCCATTCAACGGTTCATCGAGAAACGCGGTGAGGGTTTGCATCATTTGACTCTGCAAACGGACAGTGTTCCTGATCAACTCAAGAAGCTGAAGAGCGCGGGAGTCGCGCTCATCGACGAGCAACCACGCATCGGCGCCGGCGGCGCCCGCATCGCCTTCGTCCACCCCAAATCCGCCCACGGCGTGCTTGTGGAACTGTGTGAACCGCATGACTGAGCGTCGCGAAGAGCCCGGGAAGTTCCCGTTTACGCGTGGCATTCACGCGACGATGTATCGCGGAAAGCTGTGGACGATGCGCCAGTACGCCGGGTTCGGCACCGCGCAGGAAACCAACAAGCGCTACAAGTATCTTCTCTCGCAGGGTCAAACGGGTCTCTCGATGGCGTTCGATCTGCCAACACAGATCGGCTACGACAGCGACGATAAAATGGCCCTCGGCGAAGTCGGCCGCGTCGGCGTCGCGATCTCCTCGCTCGCGGACATGGAGCAGGTGTTCCACGGGATCCCGCTCGACACGGTCAGCACGTCGATGACCATCAACGCGACGGCCTCCATATTATTGGCGTTGTACCTGGCCGTCGCCGATGAGCAGGGTGTGCCATGGTCGAAGGTTTCCGGCACGGTCCAGAACGACATCCTCAAGGAGTACATCGCCCGCGGCACGTACATTTTCCCGCCCGCTCCGTCGCTGCGCCTCATCGCCGACATCGTCGAGTTCTGCGCCAAGGAAGTGCCGGGGTGGAACACGATCAGTGTTGGCGGCTATCACATGCGCGAGGCCGGCTGCACCGCCGCACAGGAAATCGCCTTTACGCTCGCCGATGGAATCGCGTACGTCCAGACCTGTGTGGAACGCGGGCTGAGTGTCGACAGCTTCGCCCCGCGCATCGCGTTTTTCTTCAACTGCCACAGCAATTTCCTCGAAGAGATTGCCAAGTTCCGCGCCGCGCGTCGTCTCTGGGCGCACATCATGCGCGACCGGTTCGGCGCGAAGAACGAACGGTCGATGATGTTGCGGTTTCATACGCAGACGGCCGGTTCAACGCTCACCGCGCAGCAGCCGGACAATAATGTGGTGCGCACAACCATCGAGGCGCTCGCTGCCGTCCTCGGCGGCACGCAGAGTTTACACACGAACGCCAAGGACGAGGCCATTGCGCTACCAACCGAAGAATCGGCCCTGCTCGCGTTGCGCACGCAGCAGATCATCGCCTACGAGTCGGGCGTGACCGCCGAACCCGACCCGCTCGGCGGCAGCTATTACGTCGAATCGCTTACCGGTCAACTCGAGCAACAAGCACGCGAGTACCTGCACAAGATCGACAACATGGGCGGGATGCTCAAAGCCATCGAAGGCGGCTACGTGTACAAGGAGATTTACCGCGCCGCGTACGAACACCAGAAGGCGGTCGAGAAGAAAGAGAAGATCATCGTTGGCGTAAACGAGTTCGTCAGCGAAAGGAAATTGTCGTTGAAGACGCAAACGATCGACCCGAAGTCGGAACCGCGTCGTCGTCGCGAGCTGGCGGCGCTGCGCCAGAAACGCAACGCGTCGAAGGCCGAGAAAAGCCTCGCGACGTTGGACCGGGCCACCAGAAGCTCGGAGAACCTGATGCCCATCATTATTGATTGCGTGCGCAATTACGCGACGGTTGGGGAGATTTGCAAAGTGTTGCGAGCCACATTCGGCGAATATCGGCCGACACATTCAATATGAAACGACCCATTAAAGTACTGATCGCCAAAGCCGGGCTCGACGGCCACGAACGCGGCGCACTGGTCGTGGCCATGGGATTGCGTGACGCGGGGATGGAAGTTGTATACACGGGCATTCGCAACACGCCGGAGCAAATCGTCCAGGCCGCCATTCAAGAGGACGTGAATGCCATCGGACTGAGTTCGCTTTCGGGCGGTCACATGGCCCAATTCACGCGGGTGATGGAGTTGCTCAAGAAGGAGAAAATCAAGGGCGTGCTCGTGTTTGCCGGCGGCATTATTCCCGACGCCGATGTCAAACAGCTGAAGAAACTCGGCATCAAGGAAATCTTCGGTCCCGGCAGTTCCATCGCCAGCATCGCGGAGTTCTTGAAGAAGAACGTGCGGTCGAAATGAGCATGACGCGCCGGGAACTCACGAAACTGGTTACGCGTCTGGAGGCGGGCGACCCGTTAGCCACGGACCTCTACGCGCGTACCGGTAACGCGCGCGTTATCGGCATCACGGGGCCGCCGGGGGTGGGCAAGAGTTCGCTGATCGATCGCCTGATCGATGAACTGCGCCGGCATGGCAATACGGTCGGCGTCATCGTCATCGATCCAACGAGCCCGATTTCAGGTGGCGCGCTCTTGGGCGATCGGTTGCGGATGCAGCGCCACAGCGACGATGACGGCGTGTTCATTCGCAGCCTGGCGACGCGTCATCATCACGGCGGGCTGACAGATGCGACGCCGCAAATCATCCATGCGCTGGATGCCGCAGGTTTCGATATCGTGATTGTGGAAACCGTCGGCACCGGGCAGGACGAGGTTGAGGTCGCCGAGGTGGCGGACACGGTTGTGGTCGTGCTCATGCCGGAACTGGGCGACGAAATTCAGCGCGCCAAGTCGGGTTTGATGGAAATTGCGGATGTGCTGGTAATCAACAAATCGGATTTGATAAATGCGGGCACGCCTCGCCAGGAAACTCGCCATCCGAAGCAGGGCCAGAAATGGGAGCGACCAACAATCCACGCCTCCGCGAAAACCGGCGATGGGATCACAACCCTTTGTGGTGTAGCCGACACTCATCACGCATACCTTGTGGCTTCAGGTCAATTGGCCCGGCGCCGCGCGCGCGCGGCCCGCGCCGAGGTGATTCGGCTGTTGCAATCACGCATGTCGGCGTCTATACTTCGCGCGTTGGAAGCACCGCAGGCGCAAACCATTCTGGCCGACGTTGCCAAGAGAAAACTCGACCCAAACGACGCGGTGCAGAAACTGTCGGTGGAGATTTTTGGGGAGTAACAACAGGAGTTCCAAACATGTCATCGCAAGTCCTCGCTAAAAAACCAAGGACCGACACGAAGCCCGCGGCGGAATCGCACCGCTACAGAAATTTTATCAACGGTCAATGGGTGGATTCGTCTTCGGGCAAGTCAGCCCCGAATGTCAATCCCGCCAACACCGACGACATTATCGGTCACGCACCGCAATCGACACGCGACGAGGCCAGGGCGGCCATTGAAGCGGCACAGGCGGCGTTTCAAGCCTGGCGCAATACTCCCGCGCCCGCCCGTGGTCGCATCCTCGCCAAGGCGGTGCAGCTCTCGTACGAGCGTAAGGAAGAGATTGCGCGGATGATGACGCGCGAGGAAGGCAAGATTCTCAGTGAATCGCGCGGCGAAGTCCAAAAGAGCATCAATCTCTTTGAATACTACGCGGGCCTGTCGTTTCGCGTCGAGGGGCGCACCTCGCCCAGCGAAATGCCAAGTACGTTCGTCTACACGCTCCGTCAGCCGCTCGGCGTGGTGAGCTGCGTCACGCCGTGGAATTTCCCGTTCTGTATCCCCGTGTGGAAGACGGCGCCGGCCCTCGTCGCGGGGAATACCGTGGTGTTCAAGGCTGCCACCAACACGCCCGGCTGCGCGGAATTGCTCGTGAAAATTTATCAGGACGCCGGCCTGCCGAAGGGCGTGCTCAATCTCGTGTATGGCAGCGGCGGCACGGTGGGCGACGAACTCGTGAACAACCAGACCGTTCGCGCGGTGTCGTTTACCGGCTCGTGCGAGACGGGGAGTCAGGTGGCGAAACAGGCCGCGTCACACCTCGCCAAGGTCACCTGCGAAATGGGCGGGAAAAACCCGCTCGTGGTCATGGACGATGCCGATCTCGATCTCGCGGTCGAAGGCTGCGCGCAGGGGGCGTTCGGTTCGACGGGACAACGCTGCACCGCGACCAGTCGGCTGGTGTTGCACAAGGCGATTGCCGACAAGTTTCTCGAAAAACTGATCGAGCGCACGAAGAAGATCAAAGTGGGCGACGGCATGGAAGACGGTATCGGCATGGGCCCGGCGGTCGATAAGGCGCAGTACGAAACCGATTTGCGCTACATCGAGATCGCAAAGAAGGACGGGTGCAAGTGTTTGATCGGCGGCGGAGCGCTTACCGAGGGCAAGCTCGCGAAGGGTTATTTCGTCGCCCCAACGATCTTTGACAACGTGAAACCCGAGCACACACTGGCCCAGGAAGAAGTGTTCGGCCCGGTGTTGGCGGTATTTCGTGTGGGTGATTTCGAGGAGGCGATGAAGGTCGCCAATAACGTCCGCTTCGGGTTGACCTGCGCGATCTACACGGGTGATGCAAACCTCGTGATGAGATTCACGGACCGGATCGAGGCGGGCATGGTCCACATCAATTCGCCGACCATTGGCGGTGAAGCGCAATTGCCGTTCGGCGGATTCAAGGCGACCGGCTACGGCAGTCGCGAGATGAGTGATGAGGGGTTGAATTTCTTCACGCAATTGAAGACGGTGTTTTACGATTACACAGGCGTGAAACGGCAGACGAACATTTACTGAGCAAGAACACGTGGCCGCGGGCTGGCGTACGCCCGCGAGGTTGCGGGAACCGAAGGAGAAAGAGACATGGCGCGCATCGTACGAGGCGGACTGATTCAGGCATCGAACCCGGAGCCGGGGACGTCGTCGGTGAAAAAGATCAAGCAGGCGATGATCGAGAAGCACATCAAATTGATCGATCAGGCGGCGAAAAAGGGCGTGCAGGTGATGTGCATGCAGGAAATTTTTTACGGCCCGTATTTTTGCTGCGAGCAGGAGATCAAATGGTACGAGTCCACCGAGCGGGTGCCGGATGGCCCGACGACGAAGTTGATGCAGCGGCTCGCGAAAAAACACGGCATGGTCATCGTCGCGCCCATGTACGAGGAAGAATCCACGGGCACGTACTACAACACGACGGCCGTGATCGATGCCGACGGCAAATTTCTCGGCAAATATCGCAAGAACCACATCCCGCACTGCAAACCCGGCTTCTGGGAGAAGTTTTACTTCAAGCCGGGCAACCTCGGCTACCCCGTGTTCGAGACGGCCGTCGGCAAGGTCGGGGTCTACACCTGTTACGACCGCCATTTCCCCGAGGGCTGGCGGTTGCTCGGGCTAAACGGCGCCGAGATCGTGTTCAACCCGAGCGCGACCACAGCAGGCTTGAGCGAGTACCTGTGGAAGCTGGAACAACCCGCCGCCGCCGTGGCGAATGTTTATTATGTCGGCGCGATCAACCGCGTCGGCACCGAGAAACCCTGGAGTTTCGGGGAATTTTACGGACAAAGTTACTTTGCCAATCCACGCGGCCAAATCATCGCCGAAGGCCCGCGCGACAAGGACGCCATCGTCGTCGCGGATCTGAATCTCGACCTGATCCGCGAAGTGCGCAACGTGTGGCAGTTCTACCGCGATCGCCGTCCCGAGACGTACAAGGCAATGGCCGAGTTGCTCCCGTAGCCTGATGAATCCCCCGGTCCAGGAACTCGACGGCGTCCGCGTCACCAACGGCATTCACGAGGTGACAGATGATATCTCGCACTCACCGTACTGGAACGCGGACATCGCCCCGACGCGCGTCAGCGACCGCAAATGGGGATTGAAGGACATCGCGGCGCTGTGGATTTCGATGTCGGCGTGCATACCGACCTACATGCTGGCGTCGTCATTGATCTCCGAGGGCATGAACTGGTACGAGGCCGTGCTGACGATCTTTTTCGGCAATGCCATCGTGCTGCTTCCCATGATTCTCAACGCGCACGCCGGCACGAAGTACGGCATTCCGTTCCCGGTGTATTGTCGCGCGTCATTCGGCGTGCGCGGGGCGAACATTCCGGCGTTGTTGCGCGCGTTCGTGGCCTGCGGGTGGTTCGGAATCCAGACCTGGATTGGCGGTTGGGCGATTTACAAGATTTGCACGATTTACATTCCGTCGTGGGATGCGCTGCCGAAGTTTCCGGCGTGGTGCGGCAATATCAACATCGCCCAATTCGCCTGCTTCATGGTTTTCTGGTGCATCAACATGCTCGTGATCTACAAGGGCATCGAATCGATCCGCATCCTGCTCGATATCAAAGCGCCGCTGCTCATCTTGCTCGGCCTGGCATTGCTGGCGTGGGCGTACCACGCGGCGGGCGGCTTCGGACCGATGCTGTCGCAACCCTCGGCGTTCGTTCCGGGCGGGCCGAAGGCCGGGCAGTTCTGGCTGGTGTTTTTCCCGGCGTTGACGGGCATGATCGGTTATTGGGCCACGTTGTCGCTGAACATACCGGACTTTACGCGCTACTCGCGCACGCAGCGCGATCAGGTGATCGGGCAGGCCATTGGACTGCCCATGACGATGGCCTTGTACTCGTTCATTGGCGTGGCGGTGACCTCGGCCACGATTGTGATTTACGGTTCGCCGATCTGGGACCCCGTCGTGCTGATCACGAAATTCAAGAGCCCCGTTGTCTTGGGGATTTCATTGTTCGCCCTTTGTTTGGCGACGCTCGCGACGAACCTCGCCGCGAACGTGGTCAGTCCCGCGAACGACTTCTCGAATTTGTGGCCGTCGAAAATCACATTTCGGATTGGCGGGTTGATCACCGGGATTATCGGTATTCTGTTGCGGCCATGGAAACTCGTGGAGGATCCGAGCGGTTACATCTTCACATGGCTGGTCGGTTATTCCGCGCTGCTGGGTCCGATTGGCGGTATTTTGATTTGCGACTATTTTGTCATTCGACGAACGCGGTTACATCCGATCCAGCTCTATTTGCGTGACGGCCAGTATTTCTATCGCAACGGGTTCAATCCCGCGGCGGTGGTGGCGCTGGTCCTCGGCGTGGCGCCCAACGTGCCCGGATTTCTCGGCACGATCAAGGTGGTCGATCCTTCCACAGTGGGGCCGTTCCTGATGCACCTGTACAGCTACGCCTGGTTTGTCGGTTTCTCCATTTCGTTCGTTGCGTACTGGGTACTGATGGCCCTGGTGCGCAAACCCAAAATAGAAAGGTAACTACCATGCACATGAAAAAGACGGACGCTTTGACGGCCGAACAAATCGGCCAGATGCGGGACGAATACATCCTGCCCAGCACGATGAAGTTTTCTCCGATAAATATCGTGAAGGGCGACATGCAATTTGTCTACGACGACAAGGGCAACAAGTACCTCGATGGGTTTTCCGCGGTCGTGACAATCAGCGTCGGCCATTGCCATCCGGAAGTCACCAACCCGATCGTCGAGCAGGTCAAAACGCTGCAGCATATGACCACGCTCTATTACCACCCGAATCTGGTCCGTTACGCCGAGAAACTGGCGAGCGTGATGCCGGGTGGGCTGAAGGTCAGCTTTTTCACGAATAGCGGTTGCGAGGCCAACGAATTGGCGGCGCTGCTGGCGAAAAACCACACCAAGCAGACCGAGTTTGTCGGGCTGCGTCACAGTTTCCATGGCCGCACATTGATGGCGATGACGATGACGGGACAGTCAAAGTGGCGGCATTCGCTGCCGTACGTGTTTGGCGTCACGCACATTTCCCCCGGATATTGCTATCGGTGCCCGTTTGGTCTCACGTATCCGTCCTGCAACGTCGCCTGCGCGCGCGAGCTGGAAGACGTGATCAAGTACAACACCTCGGGCAAGATCGCGGCGTTCATCGGCGAGCCGATCCAGGGATTCGGCGGCGTGATCGACCCACCCAAGGAATATTTCGAGATCGTCTACGACATCGTCAAGAAGTACGGCGGGTTGTTCATCAGCGACGAGGTCCAGACGGGATTTGGTCGCACGGGCGACAAGTGGTGGGGCATCGAGCATTGGGGCGTGAAGCCCGATATGATTACGATGGCCAAGGGCATGGGCAACGGTGTCCCGCTGGGTGGCGTCACCTGCACGAAGGAAGTCGCGGAATCGATGCGCGAGAAGGTCCACTTCAATACCTACGGTGGCAATCCGGTGTCGATGGCTGCCGGACTTGCGGTGCTCGAAACGATCGAGCGCAACAAGTACATGCACAATTGCAAGGTCATGGGCGACCGGTTGCAGGAAGGCTTCGACAAGCTCGTGCGCAAGCACAAGATCGTCGGCGAACACCGGGGCAAGGGCCTGATGCGCGGCCTGGAGATCGTGAAAGACAAGCAATCGAAGGAAGTCGCCCCGCAACACGTCCAGCGCGCGATGGAGTTGTGCAAGGACCGCGGGTTGCTCATCGGACGCGGCGGCATGGCGGCCAACACGATCCGCATCAAACCGCCGTTCTGCATCACGAAGGACGACACCGATTTCATCGTGAAGACGCTTGACGAGGTCTTTACGATCATCGAGAAAAGCTAGTCTTCCTCAAAGTTGATTTGAAGAGTTTGTCCTGTAGCCGCAGGGATGCCGCCCTGAGGGCGCGTCTCCGCTCCGCTTCGGCTTGGCCTGCGCACCCTAACGGGTGCGGCTACATTGTCGACGAAGGTTGGCCAAGCGTTTCGCGGTCTTGGCGGTCTCCAGGCACTGGAGGTGCTTGGGGAAAGGGGCATGATGAAGGTGTACATCCAGGAGGCCGAGCGCACCAAGGCGTACAAGAAGACCGGCTTGTCGCTGATCGATCTCCTATGCGAGCCCGCCCAGCGGATTCTCTCGAAGGTTGATCCCAGCCGGATTGACGGCGTCTTCGTCTCCATCCAGAACATTTCTTCGTTTACCGGCGAAGGCAACATTGCCACCAAAGTCGCCGACCGCCTCGGTTTGCGCGGCGCGGAGGCGGAACGCGTCGAGACTGCTTCCAACGGACACACGGCGCTGTTGCGGGCGTTCGATGCCGTGGCCAGCGGGCGCTGCAAACGGGTAATCGCCATTGGCGGCGAGAAGATGAGCGAGGTGGAACGCGAGGCGCGTTCGCGCATCATCGGCGAAGTCATTGACCCCATCGACCGCGCGTGCGGGTTGACGATGCCATCGGCGATTGCGTTGATTTCGCTGGAATACGCGCGCGTCAATGGCGTTTCGCCTGGCGACTTGAGGGCGTTGCTCGAAAAGATTTCGATCCGTGCCTACGGTTACGCGTCGGCGAACCCGGACGCCCAGTTTGTCGGCAAGACCATCACCGCGGCAGAGTATCACGACCCGATGCGCAATCCCCCGGTGGCGACGCCGCTGCATGTGTTCGATTCCTGTCCGACGAGCGATGCTGCGGGTGCGATCCTGGTCACGAGCCAGGAGACCGACGTTGAGATTTCCGGGGTCGGTCACGCGGTGGACGGGTCACGCATATTCGGTCGCTATTACATCGACCACTTGGAGGCCACGCGGTGGGCGGCGCGCAAAGCGTACAAGATGGCGGGCATTCTTCATCCACAAGACCTCAAGGGATTGATCGTCGAACAACACGACGCGTTCGGGCCATTGTTCCTGTTGAACCTTGTCGATCTGGGCATCTTCACCCACGACGAGGCCGTGAAAGCCATCGAAAAGGGGACACTGGATAAGGACGGTCAAATCCCGACCAACATTTCCGGTGGCCTGAAAGACCTGCATGCACTGGGCGGCACCGGTCTGATCAAGATCATCGAGGCCTGCAGGCAACTTCGCGGGGAAGCGCCGAAGGAATTACAAGTGAAGAAGCCCAAGGTCGCGATCTGCCACAGCATTGGCGGGCCCGGCAACAACATTGCGGTGACGGTGCTCGACAAGGTCGGCAACCGCCGGTATCGGCATCATTTTCGCCGTTGGCAGCCTGAGCCCCTGCCACGCAATAACGAGCCGCACAAACCCGTGCTGGCCCAAGGCGTTCTGGAAGTCTCGACGACCGTGTATCCGCAAGTCGGACAACCGGAGGGGGCGTACGTGGTGGCGGTGGTCAATTGCGGCGGCAAGCGCATCCTCGCCGCACCCGCGAAGGAGAGAACCGAGACGCTTTGGGGCGACGAGGTGAAGGTTTCCACGGTCGCCCGCGGGACATTCAATCGGTACGTGTACGAGTAAGCGCGACGGCTCCAGCTAATGCTCGATGTAGCCGGGGGGCTCGCACTTCGGGTTTTTGCCCAGCTCGGCCTGGTATTGGCGCCACGAGGTCGACTTCTTGCCGGTGTCCTGTTGCACCATGGTGATGCACCCGTCCACCGGACACACCAACATGCACAGATTGCAGCCGACGCACTCGGGGTCATTGATGACGGGAACGCGGTGGCCATTGCCCGTTTCGAGGTCGATGCACTGGTGCGCGCCGTCCCAGGCGGCGACGTGGCAGAGCTCGCAGCCGATGCAGAGATCGGAATTGATCTTGGCGATGATCCGGTAGTTGAGATTGAGGTCGCCCCAGTCCTTGATATTGGGCAGGGCCTTGCCGATGAAGTCGGTACATTTCGTGTAGCCCTTCTCGTCCATCCAGTTCGAGAGACCGTCGATCATGTCCTCGACGATGCGGTAGCCGTAATGCATGACGGCGGTGCAGACCTGGACGCTCGTTGCGCCGAGCACCATGAATTCGACTGCGTCCTGCCACGTGGCGATGCCGCCGATGCCGGAAATCGGGATGCCGATCTCTGGATCCGAGGCAATCGTGCTGACCATGTTGAGCGCGATGGGTTTGACCGCGGGACCGCAGTAACCGCCGTGGGAGCCCTTGCCGTCCACGCTGGGGTAGGGCGAGAAATTGTCAAGATTGATGCCCATGATCGAAGCGACCGTGTTGATCAACGAGAGGCCATCGGCTTTGCCGGCGGCGGCGGCGCGCCCGATGAGCGCGATGTTGCTGATATTCGGCGTCAGCTTCACGAACACGGGAACCTCGGCGACTTCCTTGACCCATTCCGTGATCATCTTGGTGTACTCGGGCACCTGACCGACGGCCGCGCCCATGCCGCGTTCGCTCATGCCGTGCGGGCAACCGAAATTCAACTCGACGCCGTCGCAGCCCGTGTCGTTGAGTTCTTTGATGGCCTTCTGCCATGTTTCCTTTTTGGACTCGACCATCAGCGAGACGACCACGACGTTCTTCGGGTATTTCTTCTTCGTCTCAATGATCTCGCGGATGTTGGTGTCCCATGGCCGGGCGGTGATGAGTTCGATATTGTTGAGGCCCATCATGCGCGTGGAACCGTAATTGAGGGACCAGAAGCGGGAATTGACGTTGATGATCGGGTCGCCGAGCGTTTTCCAGACCGCGCCACCCCAACCGAGGTCGAACGCGCGCTGGATTTGGGCGCCGCTGTTGGTGGGCGGGGCGCTGGCGAGCCAGAATGGGTTGGGTGATTTGATGCCGGCGATGGTGACGCTTAAATCTGCCATGGTTCAATTTCTCCTAGGCGTACTGATGTTTGGCCGTGTTGGCGACGCGGCGGATGGTCTCGTTCTTCCATAGGCCGTCGAGGTCGATGTCCTCGCCCGTGACCTTTTTGTGGATGGCCCACGCGGCGCGTTTGCCGTGGGCGACGGCGTTGACCACCTCGCGTCCGCCGTTGACGCAATCGCCGCCGGCAAAGAATTTCGGGTTGCTGGTCTGCAACGTGATGTCGTCCACCGCGATGCGGCCGCGGTTGTCGGTCTTCAGGCCGAGAACCTTCTGGACAAAGTCGCGCTGCTTCTTCTGGCCGAGCGACTTGATGACCATGTCGCATTCGAGGACGAACTCGCTGCCGGGAATCGGTTCGGGCGCGGGTCGGCCGGAACTGTCGGGTTCGCCAAGTTTCATGCGGACGCACTCGATGCCTGCGACGGCGCCTTTGCCGACAATCCGCTTCGGGGCGGTCAGGAAGTAATAGACACAACCGTCTTTCTTGGCGATTTCGTACTCGTAATTGTAGGCCGGCATCTCGGCTTCCGAGCGGCGGTAGACGACCATGACCATCTCCGCGCCGAGGCGCTTGGCCTGGGTCGCCGCGTCGACCGACGTGTTGCCCGCGCCAATGACGGCAACACGTCGCCCCACCCGAACGTCGCGAAGCTTGTTGTGTTTGAGTTCATCAATGAAAGTGATGGCGTCCACCACGCCCGGCAAATCCTCGCCCGGGATGCCGAGGTCTTCGGTCTGGCCGAGGCCGATGCCGATGAACACGGCGACGTTTTCCTTGGTGAGCTTGTCGACTTTGATGTCTTTGCCCACCACGGTTTTCTGTTTGAATTTCACGCCGACATGCTCGACAAGCTTCACTTCCTTGAGCGCTTCCTGGGCGGACATCTTGTAGCGGGCGATGCCATAGGTGTTCAGGCCACCGGGCTTGTCGTTCTTGTCGTAAATCGTGACGGCGTAACCGAGTTGGGCAAGGTAGAACGCGCAGGACAGGCTCGATGGGCCGCCGCCGATGCAGGCGACTTTCTTGCCGTTGGGCTTGCCCGGCTTGAACATCTCTTTCGCCTTGTCCCAATTCTCGTAAAACCAATCGATGGAGTAGCGCTGGAGGCGGCCGATCTCGATCGGCTCGGTGTCGCGCTCGTTGTAGACACAGGCGCCTTCGCAGAGCGAACCGACGGGACAAACGCGGGCGCAACTCATGCCGAGAATGTTCGCTTCGAGGATTTCCTTGGCGCTGCCGCGCATGTTGCCCGTGGCGATCTTCTTGATGAAGGCGGGGATGTCGATATGCGTCGGGCAGGCGCGGGTGCAGGGTGCGTCGAAACAGAACAGGCAGCGGTTGGCCTCGATCCTGGCGTTGTGCAGCGCGAACGGAGGATTGATGTCGGCAAAATTCCTCTCGTACTCGGCGTCGGACAACTTCGGGGCAAGATTCTTAATCATTGATGTTCTCCGTTTTGTGCGGCCCGCGCGGCGAGGATCGCAACTGCCTTCGCCCTGTCAACGAATTATATGCGGCGCGCGATTGGGCGCAACGCAAAACTTGCTCCTGACGGAGAAATGTGACGGCGGGCGTTTGCTGAATTGACCAATTCGCCGCTACATGCGAGATTTGGCCGTCGCAGTTTGTCCAACGGTACGTCTTCTCGAAGCAAGGTCTGCATAATGAAACAGCGCGTGGGAGGAAGCGATGAGCAGAGTACGAGTTCTGGTGGGCACACGAAAGGGCGCGTTCGTCCTGACCTCGGACGGTAAACGCGAAAAATGGAAAGTCGACGGTCCGCATTTTGGCGGGTGGGAGATTTACCATGTGAAGGGGTCGCCGGTCGACCCGAACAGGCTGTACGCATCGCAAAGCAGCGGATGGTTTGGGCAGATCATCCAGCGTTCTGATGACGGCGGTAAGACGTGGGAACCACCGGGCGGCGGACCGACCACCACTCCCGACGGCATGCCGAAAGGCGAGAGCAACAAGTTTGTGTACGAGGGTGAGGTGGGCAAGCACCTGTGGTACGACGGCACGCCGCACCCGTGGGAGTTCAAGCGTGTGTGGCACCTCGAACCATCCCTGACCGATCCGGACACCATTTACGCGGGTGTGGAGGACGCCGCGTTGTTCCGCACGACTGACGGCGGGCGGACGTGGCAGGAATTACCGGCCCTGCGCAGCGCCAAGGGCCATCTGTGGCAACCCGGCGCCGGCGGAATGGGGCTGCACACGATCCTTCTCGATCAGAGCAACCCGAATCGCATGTATGTCGCCATCTCCGCCGCCGGCGTGTTCCGAACCGACGACGCCGGCAAGACCTGGCGACCGGCAACACGCGGCCTGAAATCCTCGTATGAGCTTCCGGACAAGAATTCCGAGGTTGGCCATTGCGTCCACCGGATCGCGATGCACCCATCGCGTCCGAATGTGCTGTTCATGCAGAAGCATTGGGACGTCAACCGCAGTGACGACGCCGGCGAGACCTGGCACGAGGTCAGCGGGAACCTGCCGACCGATTTCGGGTTTCCGATCGACGTTCACGCGCACGAGCCGAACACCATCTACGTCGTCCCGATCACGAGCGATTCCGAGCATTATCCACCCGATGGAAAACTCCGCGTGTACCGCAGCCGGACCGGCGGTGACGAATGGGAAGCGCTCACGAAAGGCCTGCCGCAGCGCGATTGCTACGTCAACGTGTTGCGCGAGGCGATGGCCGTGGACTCGCTGGATTCGTGCGGCGTCTATTTCGGCACCACCGGCGGGCAGGTGTACGCGTCAACGAACGGCGGGGACAACTGGTCGCCCATCGTCCGCGATCTTCCCGCTGTGCTATCCGTGGAAGTGCAAACATTGTCATGATCCGCGTGGAGCTACCGTTTCATCTGCGAACGCTGGCTCGTGTTGAACGAGAGGTAGCGGTTGAGGTTGCCGGGCCGGTAACGCTTCGGGCCGTGCTCGATGCGGTCGAGGAGCGCTACCCGGTCCTGCGCGGGACGATTCGCGAGCACGTCACGCAAAAGCGCCGACCGTTTCTGCGGTTCTACGCGTGCGAAGAAGACTTTTCCAACGTCCCGCTGGACACCCCGCTGCCTGACGCCGTAGTGTCAGGCAAGGAGCCCTTGTCCATCATCGGGGCAATTGCGGGCGGGTAACACGCCGCGGCGGATGAGTTGCTAGCCGCAGACCGTCGCCGCGCCTGAAATGTTGGCAGCGGTCAGAGTGAGCATCACTTCGGCCGCAGTTTGTCTTTTCACAAGTAGTCGGTTCGGGTAATAGTAGGGGCTTACAGGTTCAGGATGAGCATACCGCTTACAGCGTTCCGTGTGGCTGTCATTGGACCTAGTGACGTCACCGAGGATATTCTCGCCATTCGTTCTGTAGTCGACGAGTTGACGACAGAATTCGAACCCCGCAACATTAAGTTGAAATACCTTCATTGGTCTTTGCTTCCTCCAGGTATTGGGGCTCCTCAGTCTTACATAGACACAGAAATGTCTTGGAGCGACCTTGATTTTGTTCGGAGCCATGTGGAAGACGCTCGGAACTCCTGTTAGTGAGTCCGCGTCTGGCACGGAGCACGAATGCAACCTCATTTTGGAACAGTATCGGCGGCATAGGCAGCCATCCTTGATGTTCTTTTTTAAGAAGGTGGACAGCTCGACATTGCAACCAGGTGAGGATGAGAACTATCGGAAGGTTAAACAGTTTCAGGAATCAATCTCCGCGCAAGTTCTTTGGAAGTCGTATTCCGACAGGGAGGATTTGCTCCGGCAAATAAAGCAAGCACTCCGAGAGAAGATCGAAGCAAAGATTTCTATTCAATACGAAAGAGACCGCGCTTGGGGGGAGTATCCTCCTAATCGAACCCTAACGGTCGAAATTCTGATGTCAGCGAGATTCGATGACGGTCGACAAGTGCCCTTTATTCTCGTGCTCCGCAATGGAAGGGGCGAACAGATCGCAATCGACACGCGATTTCAACACATCCACTGGATTGCTCAGTCTATGGGCTATGCGGCGTCTGAGGGCGTTCTCATTAGCGACATCATCTCCGCTAATGCCGCACATGCTTTAAGCACCGGAGCAGAGAAATTCGAGCTGCTAGCCGGCTCGCTGGTTGTGGAACCTCATCCGCAGTGCAAAATCGAGAAAATGTGGATCAGCGCGTTCAAGCCGTTAAAGTCGGAAGACGGCACTCCGAACGTAAGGGTCAGGGGCGGCCATTTGGAGATAAAGCACTTCCGGCCTTACTTGACGAGGAATGAAGATGGAAGTTGGAACCTCGTCGGATAACAGGATGCCGTCTGCCGATGGTGCCGACGAATTTGCCGTCTTTGGCCGTGATTTACGGACTGGCAGAGCCGTCCAAATCATGATAGGTTTATGTACGATATGGCTGATGTGAAGGAAATCATTCGTGACGCTGAATCGCTTCCGGTCGAGGAACGGGCCAAGTTGGTGGATTCGTTGCTCCGTTCTTTGAATCCAACGGATGCGGCGGTTGACCGGAAATGGGTGGCGGTGGCGAAACGTCGGCTGGCCGAGTTGCAATCGGGCAAGGTGAAGGCCGTGCCGGCCGACGTGGTAATCAGGGAAGTTCAGAAACGCTTCGGGAAATGACCTTCGCGTTTCACCCGGAAGCCAAGGCCGAGTTCTACGCTGCAATTGATTATTACGAGAGGGTTGGGGTGGCACTTGGGCTGGACTTTTCCATCGAGGTCTTTTCGACCATTCAAAACATCGTGGATCATCCTCGCGCGTGGCCTGTCCTTGAAGATAATGTGCGGCGCTGTCTTGTCTACCGGTTCCCGTACGGCGTGTTGTACAGCATCGGCAGGGACGAGATATTCATCCTCGCCGTAATGCACCTCCATCGCGATCCGGACTACTGGAAGAGCCGCGTCTAGCGATCAAAAGTGCGTTGGGTCGCGTTTGATAAGTTTGCCGCGGCCGACTTTGCCGACGAATTTGCCGTCTTTGGCGGCAAGTTCGCCGCGGACGGTGACGACGTGGGGTCGGCCTTTGATGGGCCAGCCTTCAAAGGCGCTGTAGTCCACATTCATCAACATCGTCTTCTGCGAGATCTTGCCGCGATAATCGGGATCGTAGACCACGAGATCCGCATCGCTGCCGATGGCGATGGTGCCTTTGCGCGGGAAGAGACCGAACAGTTTCGCTGCTTGGGTACTGGCACAATCGACGAACGTGTTGAGGTCGAGCCGTCCTTCGGCGACGCCATGCGTATAGAGCAGGTTGATGCGGTCCTCCAGCGCCGGGATGCCGTTGGGGATCTTGGTGAAATCGCCGCGGCCCATTTCCTTCTGGCCCTTGAAATCGAACGGCGCGTGGTCGGTCCCGACGGTCGAGGCGAACCGCTGGCGGAGCGCATTCCAGAACCATTCCTGGTTCTTTTTATCGGGGAGTGGCGGAGACATGACGTATTTTGCGCCCTCGAAGTTGGGGAGTTCGGCATAGGTTTTGTCGAGCACGAGATACTCCACCAGAATTTCGGTCCACACATGGACGCCGCGCGCGGCGGCGGCGAGCGCTACCCGCATCGATTCTTCGCAGTTGGTGTGCACCACGTAACAATGCGTGTCGTGCATTTCCGCAAACGACGTCATGTGATGCACGCCTTCGGCCTGGACCTGCGGCGGGCGGCTCCAGTAATGCCATTCGGGACCGGTCTTGCCTTCGGCGAGCAGCTTCTTCTGGGACTCATACACGAGATCGGCGTTTTCGCAATGGGCGGTGACGATCACGCCGAGTTTCTTGGCGAGCCGCATCGTGTGGTAGAGCTCTTCATCGGTGATCCCGAACGCGCCCTTGTAAGCGAGGAAGATTTTGAAACTGGCGATGCCGCTCTTGACGATTTCGGTGAGCTGTCCTTCGCATTCCTTGTCGAGACGCGAGACGGTCTGATGGAACGTGAAATCGCAGGCGCTGTGGCCCTCCGCCTTCTTCAGCCAGAATTCGAAACCATCGGCGAGCGGTTGTTGGTTGCGGGCCTGGCAGACCATCTCGATGATGGTGGTCGTGCCGCCGACCAGCGCGGCTTTACTGCCGGTCTCGTGGGTGTCTTTCGAGAACGTGCCCATGAACGGCAGATGGATGTGCACATGGGGATCGATGAAGCCGGGGAACACGTATTTGCCCGTGGCATCGACGACAGTCGCCTTGGGCGGCGCCTCGAGGTTCGTGCCGATCCGCGTGATTTGTTCGCCTTCGCAATAGATGTCCGCCGTGTATTGTTCGCCGGCGGTGACGACACGGCCATTCTTGATGAGAAGCGACATGGAAAGCCTCCTGAAGTAAACGCTAATTTTGTTTGACAAGCGGGATACTACTCCGCGTGTGGATGAAATCAAGCGCGGACCGTTTGCGGGGTACGGCCAGTCGGGTTTGGTAGCAATGGCGGCGGTAGTGGGGTCTTGTTTGGAATGACAATTGCACGGAATCGGCTTTCCGGAAGCCAAATTGGACAGTCACATGAAGATGTGCTCTTATTATATTGTTTGGTCATTTGGGGTTGACTTTGAGATAGATTCCTGAGAAAGTAAAAGCGTTTTACTAAATCAGACTTAAACGGATATCGCCTCGATGCAAAAGCCAAACATATACAAGCACTTCCGAATCGTTGCCTCAGTACTGGTTTGCAGTCTCGCCATCACAGTGGGCGGGTCGGTTCAGGCACAGACCAATGCGGGTGCCATCACCAATATGGTGGTTTCCGTCGATCCCACCAATGGCGATTCCTACTATGTGTTTTCGCTCAATAGTGGGGGCACGGCGGAAGTTATCGCGTTTGCGGATGACGTCATTCGCGTGCGTTTCTCCTACAACGGATTTTGGGCGAAGGAAGAACCGATGATCGCGGCGACACTCGGGACCTGGCCGACGGAGCCCAACACAATCACCGACCAGGGAACCAACTACCTGCTTCAGACCGGCCTGCTCAACGTGCTCATCAACAAGAACCCATTCCGGGTGGATTTCTACGACAGGCTCGGAGGCTACGCCCTTGTTCAGGACGACCCGACCAATGCCATTCAGTATAACACTTCGTACAACATCTCCACCGACGCCAGCGGGATTCCGTACACACTACCGTCGGGGTTCAAATTGAAATGCACGAAACAGATGCCCGCGAACCAAGCGTACTTTGGATTTGGCGAGTACCCGGGCCCGTCGAATCGGCGGGGCGCCAACATCATGTGCTGGAACTACCAGTCGTATCATTGGGGCACAGGGGCACCGTACCAGAACCCCATGTACATGATGATGCCGTTTTTCTACGGCGTGCAGCCTGCCAACGGCAGCGTGCCGTCATTCGTTTACGGAATTTTCTTCGACAATCCGTGCCGCGAGACATTCCGGATGGGGACGCAGATTCCGACGGGCTACTCGTTTGAGGCGGCGGATGGGCAGATGGACTATTATTTCTTTGGCGGCGGCACCAACCACACGATGAAAGCGGTGATCAACAGTTACACGGAACTCACGGGCCGTCCGCAAATCCTGCCGAAATGGGCGTTGGGCCATCAGCTGAGCCGATTTGCCTACGACGATCAAACATGGGTGGAGTACATCGCCAACACGGCCACGGCGAGCAATATCCCGCTGGATGCGATTTACATCGATATCGACTATTTGGATTCGACCGGGCAGAACAACATCTACTCCGACCAACTGCACCAGTTGACGATGGACACCAACAACTACCCAAATCCGCCGAGCATGGTGTCATCGTGTGCGGTGTACGGGGTGAAGCTGATTCCGTTGATCGAGCCGTGGCTGGAACCGAACGATCCATACTACGGCATCGAGTATGGCGACCTCGATTTTATCAAGGACAATAATGGCAACCAGATTACCACGAACATTTACGTCGGTAATGTCTCGTGGTTCGACTACACGAGCCAGCCGACGCTCAACCGCTGGCAGGGCGACGAGACGAATTGGTTTCACACGGTCGCATGGGGCGGGATTTGGAATGATTTGACGGAGCCGGAGGACAACGGACAGATTCCGTACAATGCGCTGCTCTGGCTGAACGGCGCTTACGGATCGGGGACGGGTGGGAGTGCGGACACGCGTCGGGAATGGTCGAACGAGCGGAATTATTTTGGATTGAGATCACAGAAATCGAGCTACACCGCGCTGCTTGAAGCGTTTCCGAACCGTCGTCCGTTCGTATTGAGCCGATCCGGCACGACCGGGAGCCAGCAATATGCAGCCGGTTGGAGCGGCGACACTGAGACGGGGTGGAATCCCAATTATCTGCAAGCCTGTATTCGCCTCGGGGCCAATGTGATGATTTCGGGGCAAAGCCATTTTGGCCACGATCTCGGCGGATTTTCGGGCAGCACCGATGGCGAGACGATCACGCGCTGGTACGAAGCCGGTTCGGTGTGGCCGTTCTACCGCAGTCATTCACAAAATGGCGATAACCTGTGGTCGGATGGCAATCAGGGCCGTGAGCCATGGCGGTTCACGCCGTGGCAGAACTGGAGCTATGCGAACAACAACAACCAGGGCGCCAATGGCACCAACTACTGCGCTTTGATGCAAAAGAACATTCAGTTCCGTTACCAGTTGATGCCGTACCTGTACACGTTGATGTATAACGACACTGTCAACGGCAACCCGATCAATACCCCTGTCGTTTACAACTACTACGGGGACAACAACACGCTCTCGCTGAACGAGTATGATTTCCTGGTCGGCGATTTCCTGCTGGCAGCGCCCGTTTACACACAGGGCGCCACGACGCGCACTGTTTATCTGCCGTGGCCGGATGACTGGTACTACTATCCCACCGGCACGAAGTACGGCGGCGGACAGACCGTCACGGTCAATGCGCCTCTCGGCACACTCCCGTTGTTTGTGCGCGGCGGCGCGATCATCCCGATGGGGCCCTCCATGCAGTATGCCAACCAGTTCCAGCCCAGCTACATCGACCTCAATTGTTGGCCGGACAGCAACTCGACCGATGCCAATTCATCCTTCACGCTCTACGAAGACGCAGGCGAAGGATGGGATTTCACCAACGGCGTGTACGCAATGACGGCGTTTACCAGTTCGCAGACGACCAGCAACTGGGTGCTCACCATCGGCGCGCGCCAGGGCAGTTATAATCCGTACAGCGCCGGCACGCGGACGTTTCACGTTTACGCCAACAACCCACTGGCCGTACAAAACGTGCTGCTCAACGGAACGCAGATCGGCCAGGTATCCGGCACGAATTCGCCGGCCCCGGGCTGGCTGGTAAACACCAACGGTCAACTGGTTGTTTTGGTTTCGGAAACCGGCTCGCAGCAGACGGTGCAGGTAAACTGGAACAATTCGGACCCGTACAGCTCGATGACAGTGGCCGGCACATTCAACGGCTGGAACCAGGCGGCCAACAACATGGAATACCTCGGCGGTCGCACCTGGCAATACGATGCCAGCTTTAGCAGCGTCTCCAACATCCAGTTCAAGTTTGCCGCCAACGGCAGTTGGACGACCAACTGGGGCGGCAGTGGCGCGGCACAGACGGCGCCGTTCTCCGGTGTCGGCATCCTCAACGCATCCACCAACATCGTCGTCAGCGGCACGCTCAACGGTCTCTATCAGTTCACGTTCAATGACGAAACGCTCGATTACAGTCTGGAACCGCTGCTGGCCAGCGCCTACGGCTCGATGAACCTGCCGGGCACGTTCAACGGCTGGAATCCGGCGACCAACAACATGCAACTGGTTGCCAATGACACCTGGCAGTGCATTGTCGGCTTTGGCAACGTCACCAACATCCAGTTCAAGTTCGCCGCCAACGGGAATTGGACCTCCAACTGGGGCGAGAATGGTGGGACCCAATCGCAATTCGGCATCCCGCAGTCGGGTGCGGGCGTGTCGAACGGATCGACGAACATCCTTATCAATGCCGTCCTCAATGGGGAATATCAGTTCACCTTCAACGATGTGAGCCTCGCCTATAGCGTGCAATTGTTCACCGGCGATTCCGTCGGCGACGGCATCCCGGATTGGTGGCGGGCGCAATACTTCAGCAATGGCACGAACACCTACTTCGGCAACACGACCAACAGCCAATCCTGCGCCACCTGTGATCCCGACGGCGACGGCATGAACAACCTGCAGGAGTACCTGTCGGGCACCGTGCCGACCAACAGTGCATCGTTCCTGCACATCACGTCCGTGACGCCGCAGGGCACGAATATGGTCGTGACCTGGTACACAGCGGGCGGACACACCAACGTGGTGCAAGCCGCCTCGGGACTCCCCAACGGTTCATACTCGAACAACTTCGTTGACGTGAGCCCGTATATCATCATCCAGGGTAGCGGCGACACCACAACGAACTATACCGATTTGGGTGCTGCGACCAACAGCCCGTCCCGCTACTATCGCGTGCGGTTGCAGCAATAGCGCCACCAGGCCCGGTACGCACCGCCGCAGTTGCGGACGCGCTGCAGTGCCATCTGGACCTTCGTCCGCCAACGGTGTGCATTGCGTCGACTTCCCTTCAAGCCCATCTGAAGACGCATGGAGTTGCGGCACCTTCGCGGCCCGGCCTCATCGGTGTCGTCCAAGAGGAACCGCTGGTTTCGGGACGGCCAAAAAGGCTTGTCGGGACTGACGGGGATGGTAGGATGCTGCTCCAGTCAATCCAACCGGCGTGTTCGTGACAGAGACCGAACACGATAGCGAGATCAAGCGGCGCAAGAACCTGTGCAAGGGATCGGCCACGAACTGTAAGCAAGGAGAACCCGATGGACGGAGCCGGCAAGAAATACGAGTGGTTTGTCATTGGTGATATCAACGGTTTCTTCGGGCTGATGTTTGACAATTTGACGGTTCTCTCGTTTCTCGCCGGCGTGTTGGTTTTCGGCTTCAGGTTTCCGGCTGATATTGTCTACTCCAGGATGTTCCCCGGCACGGCCATTGGCGTTCTCTTCGGCGACATGGTGTATACGTGGATGGCCTTCCGTCTCGCCAAGAAAACCGGCAACACAAGCGTGACGGCCATGCCGCTCGGGTTGGACACGCCCTCCACCATTGGCATGGCCTTGGTCGTGTTAGGCCCGGCATTTCTCGGGTTGAAAGCCGAGGGGATGCCCGAGCGAGAGGCCGCGATCCTGACGTGGCAGATCGGCATGGCGACCGTGGTGCTGATGGGCGTATTGAAGTTGGTTCTCTCGTTTTGCGGGGGATGGGTCCAGAAAATTGTGCCTCAGGCGGGGCTGCTTGGATCACTGGCGGGCGTCGGCCTGGCGTTGATCGGGTTCATTCCATTGGCGGATATCTTCGGAATGCCGCTCGTGGGATTGATGGCGCTGGGGCTGATCCTGTACACCCTGATCGCCGGGATCCGTCTGCCGGGTCATTTCCCGGGAGTGCTCGCCAGCGTCCTGGTCGGAACAGCTCTGTATTACCTGCTTGGCCCAACGGGATGGGCGGGAGGCACCTATGTTTCGCCGCCAGCGATTGCACTTCACATGAGTCTTCCCGTGCCGAATCTGGGTTTCATACACGGGTTCGTGCCGGCCCTGAAGTACCTGCCGATCGCAGCTCCGTTCGCCATCTTGACGGTTGTCGGCGGGATCAACGTTACCGAAAGCGCCCGGGTGGCGGGCGACAATTTCAACACGCGGGATATTTTGCTAACCGAGGCGGTGGCAACATTCGTGGCTGGAATCTGTGGAGGCGTCGCCCAATCGACCCCGTACATTGGCCAGCCGGCGTACAAACGAATGGGAGCACGGGCCGGCTACACGCTGCTCACCGGGCTGTTCATCGGGCTCGGCGGCATTCTGGGCTACGTTTCCTTCTTCGTGGAGTTGATACCCCGCGCTGTTCTGGCCCCGATCCTAGTGTTTGTTGCGCTGGATATCATGGCCCAGGCCTTCCTGGCCTGCCCGGCGAAGCATGCCGTTGCGGTCGCGTTCTCGTATTTCCCGACGGTGGCTCGTCTGTTGTCCATCAAGCTGGGGAATCCTGAGTTTGTGCCGGTCGAGGCCTTTCAGAAGCTGATGGTGGCCCAGGGACGAGCGCTTCCCGAGTTGTTGGTCACGGTTGCGCTGGGAAACGGCTTTATTTTGACGGGCATGCTGTGGGGGGCATTTCTGGCGGAGCTGATTAACCGGCGCCTGAAAATCTCGGCTGTCTATCTCGGCATACTGGCATTGTTTTCCTTCTTTGGCGTTGTGCATTCCTGCTCGCCCGACGGGAACATTTACCTCCCCTGGTCGCTGACCGGAATCGCACGGATGATTCCGTATCAATTCGCTCTGGGATACGCGGGGCTGGCCGTGATGTTTCTGCTGCTTTCCGCAACCTCGGCGAGCCGCGAACCTCCGTTGGATCCGGAGCATGTGTTTAAAACAGAAGGATGAACTCCGGCGGGAGCCTACTCTTATGCGCATTTTGAATCGACTGAGCATCTTGGTCGTTGTTCTGGGGACTTCGGTGCCATCGGCCCTGGCCGACTTCAAGGTCGGGCTGGTTCTGGATCTCGGCGGCAAGGACGACAAGTCGTTTAATGCGTCGGCCTACGAAGGGGCCACCGACGCCAGGAAGAAACTGGGGATTTACCTGAAATACGTCGAGCCCAGTGATGACAACGCGTTCGAACCGCTCCTGCGGGCGTTCGCGCAAAAAGATTTCGACCTGATCATCGGGATCGGTTTCGCGCAAAAGGAAGCCATCGCCAAAGTCGCCGCGCAGTTTCCGCAGAAGCATTTTGTCATCGTGGACTCGCAGGTCGACGCCCCGAATGTCCGGTCGCTGATGTTTGAGGAGCATGAGGTCGGGTACATCGTCGGCGCCATTGCCGCCATGACCAGCCAGACCGGCAAGATTGGATATGTTGGCGGAATGGATGTGCCGCTCATTCGGCGGTTCGAGATGGGCTACGAGGCGGGCGCGAAAAAAATCAATCCGCAGATCGCAGTCACCGCCAACTACGTTGGCGTGACCCCCGAGGCCTGGAACAACCCGCCCCGGGGCAAGGAACTCGCCCTGGCCCAGTACAATGCCGGCGTGGACGTGATTTTTGCCGCCGCCGGCGCGTCGGGCTTTGGCGTGTTCGACGCAGCGGAGGAAAAAAAGAAACTCGCCATCGGCGTCGATTCCAATGAGGACTGGGTGAAGCCCGGCCAGATCCTCACCAGCGCGCTCAAGCGGGTTGACCTGGCCGTGTTCTCGGCCATTCAGGACGCGCAGAACGGGAAGTTCACGGCTGGCCTAAAACGCTTCGGACTCGCCGACAAGGGCGTCGATTACTCGATGGATCAGTACAACGAGAAGCTCCTGCCGGAGTCTGTTCGTCAGCGCGCCGACGCCCTCAAAGCCGACATCGTCTCCGGCAAAATTATCGTTCCGGATTATTACAAGAAGTGACAGACCTCTCGCCCTGGGCTTGTCGAAGGGTTTCAGATCGGTCAAGCCGCCACGGTTGGACGACGTCAGTTTTTTCATCGACTCAGAAGCATTGACTCTGCCCGTTCAAATCTGGACACTGCGAAGACCATGGCGCCCAAGACAGCGGCAGCGGTTGAATTGCGCGGACTGACCAAGCGGTTTGGTAGTGTGGTTGCCAACGACGGGGTGAATCTTCGGATTCAGCCGGGCACGATTCACGGCGTGATCGGCGAGAACGGCGCGGGCAAGTCCACCGCGATGAAAATGCTGTATGGCATTTTCCCGCCGGACTCGGGCGAGATCATTGTCGATGGCAAGACGCGTGTGTGGGAATCGCCTGGGGACGCCATCGCCGCCGGGATCGGCATGGTGCACCAGCATTTCATGCTCGCAGGCCCGTACACGGCACTGGACAACATTCTGCTCGGCGCGGAACCGGTCCGCTGCGGCGTAATCGATCGACGACGGGCGCGCATCCGGCTGGAGTCGCTGGCCCAACAATACGGATTGGCCGTCGACTGGGATGCGGCCATCGAAGATCTTCCCGTGGGCGTGCAACAACGGGTCGAAATCCTCAAGTTGTTGTATCGCGATGCGAAGATTCTAATCCTCGACGAGCCGACGGCGGTCCTCACGCCGCAGGAAACCAACGAGCTGTTTCGCAACCTGAAGAAGCTTCGCGACGAAGGCAAGACGATCATCCTCATCACGCACAAACTCAAGGAAGTGATGTCCTTCACGGATCATGTGACCGTGTTTCGCGCGGGCAAGGTCACGGGCGAGATGCCGACTTCGCAGACCAATCCGCAAGAACTCGCCAATCTCATGGTCGGTCGGAAAGTGGTCCTGAATATCACCGTTCCGCCCGCCTATCCTCGCGACGAACTGGCCATGGAGGTGACGGCGCTGGGTCTTGCGGGAACGGTGGCTGGAAGCCGACACAAACTTTCCGACGTGAATTTTTCCGTGAAGCGCGGCGAGATCGTAGGCATCGCCGGGGTCGAGGGCAACGGACAGTCAGAACTTCTACAGGCGATCCTTCACCCGCGCGATCCGTTGTGTCGGACATCGGGTACGGTCTGGTTTCTGGGTGAAGACGTGACGCACTGGGACGCGCGGGAGATTCGCGATCTCGGTGTCGCCGTGATTCCCGAGGACCGCCAGCGCGAAGGTCTTCTGCTGGAGCGGCCCGTGAGCGAGAATTTCCTGTTGGGCTTGCAACGGAGTCCCGCGTTCAGCCAGGCGGGCCTGTTGAATTCGAAGAACGTGCGGGCGGCGGCCACGCAGGCGTTGGAAGAATACGACGTGCGCCCGCGTGATCTGGCGATTCCGGCCGGGAAGCTCTCCGGTGGCAACCAGCAAAAGCTGATCGTGGCGCGCGAATTTCAGAGGAAACCGCGCTTGCTGATCGCGGCCCAGCCGACGCGGGGGGTGGACGTGGGCGCAATTGAATTCATTCACAATCGAATCGTTCGCGCGCGCGATGCGGGCGCTGGCGTCCTGCTTGTCTCCTTTGAACTGGAAGACATCCTGACCCTGTCGGACCGCATTCTCGTGATGTACGAGGGGCGGATTGCCGCCGAGTTTGTTCGCGGGATTTCCGAGCGCGAGCTGGGATTGAAGATGGCCGGTTCATGAGAAAAGTCCTGCAACCCATCCTGGCGGTGGCATTCGGGCTTGCCTTGGGGCTCGGGGTCACGCGACTCGCGGGCGAAAGTCCGTGGCACATTTTGCAGATCCTCTGGAAGAGTGCGTTTGGTTCCCGCTACGACTTTGGGATGACATTGTTTTACTCGACGCCGCTCATTTTCACCGGGCTCGCCGTTGCGGTGCCATTCCAGGCGGGCCTGTTCAACATTGGCGCCGAGGGACAACTTACGCTCGGCGCTCTCGCGGCAGCGGCGGTGGGCGCGGTCTGGCCGGGGTTGCCGTGGCCGTTGGCGCCGGCACTGGCGATTCTGGCGGCGATTGCGGCGGGGACCATTTGGGGCGCGATCCCCGGCTGGCTCCGGGCCAAGCGCGGCAGCCACGAGGTCATCAATACGATCATGCTTAATTTCATCGCCGCCGGCCTCGCGAGCTACGTGACGTTGTATCTGCTCAAGAATCCCGACACCCAGAATCCGGAGACGCGGCCCATCGGCGCGGGTTACCTGATCAGCCAGTTCGGAGTTTTTGGAGGCGCGCCCGTGAGCATGGCGTTACCGCTGGCGATTGTGGCTGCGGTCCTCGTCTGGTTTTTTATGTGGCGGACAGTCGTCGGATTCGAGATGCGCGCCGTGGGCCAGAACGAATCCGCCGCGCGCGCAGCGGGAATCAACACGGGCCGCATGACCATCATCGCGCTGGCCGTGGCGGGCGGACTGGCCGGGCTCGTGGGTGTGGGCGAGGTCTTGGGCAATGCCGGCAAGTTTCGTCTCGGATTCTCTCCCGAGTATGGGTTTATCGGGATCGCCGTGGCGCTGTTGGGACGCAACCAGCCGGCGGGCGTGGTTGCCGCCGCGTTGCTGTTCGGCGCGCTGCACAAAGGCACCGCGGATTTGGACTTTGAAACCGAACACGTCACGCGGGAGCTGTCGCTGGTGCTTCAGGCGCTGATTATCCTGTCGGTGTCGGCGGATGGACTGTGGAGTTGGATGAAGAAACGAGGTGCCGCATGAACTGGGACCTGCTCGCCTCCACACTGAGAGTTTCGACACCGCTGATTTTCGCGGCGCTCGGCGGAATGTTCAGCGAACGCTCGGGAGTTATCAACATCGCGCTGGAAGGTCTCATGCTGCTGGGCGCGTTTGCGGCGGCGGTGGGAACGCTGGTGACCCATTCGCCATGGCTGGGTTCGGCGTTCGGAATGGCGGCGGGCGTGTTGCTGGCCGCCGTGTACGCGCTATTTGTGATTCGGTTGCGGGCCAATCAAATCGTGGCCGGCACGGCGATCAACATGCTGGCGATGGGTCTCACGCCGTTTCTTTGCAAGATCCTCTACGATGTCACCGGCTCGACGCCATCCATCCCGATCCATGAGCGGTTTCATTTCGCGCCATTGTACCTGTGCTGGGCGCTCGTCGCGGCGTGTGTGCTCTGGCTGAAATATACGCCGACCGGTTTGTGGGTCAGTTTCGCCGGCGAACATCCCGAGGCGCTCGACGCGGCCGGGATCCGGGTCAATCGAGTGCGCTGGATGGCGGTACTGGTCAGTGGCGCGCTGGCGGGGATGGGCGGCGCATCGCTGTCTGTCTTTCTGTCGTCGTCATTCTCACGCGACATGACGGCGGGACGCGGTTTCATGGCACTGGCGGCGCTGATCTTCGGGAAATGGAAACCGCTGCCGACGGCGCTGGCGTGTTTGTTGTTCGGGTTTGCCGACGCCGTGCAGATTCGGCTTCAGGGAGTGGCAGTGTGGGGCGGGCACCCCATCCCAGTGCAATTCATCCAGGTTCTTCCTTATCTCGTGACGATCCTGGTCCTCGCCGGGTTCGTGGGCCGTTCCCACCCGCCGAAGGCGGCCGGCACGGTGTTTGAGAAGGGGTAGTGCCGTTATGGGCTCGGAGAAGGAAGGGTGCGCCCCTGTGAATTCATCTTTGTCCCGCTGCTGTCGCCACCGATCGCACAATGATTTGGACTTGGGATCGTGGAGCGGACTCGTTACGCTCTGAGGAGAAATCTGGCGGACAACAATTTGATGAGCCGAACGCGAACATGACATCGTGTCGGCTATCTTGATCGTTAGGCAAATATGACACGGCACATTAGACTCGAAGACGCGGAAGCCTTCCTGACGTATTTTCGGCGGCTCACCGCAGACGACCCCGAACGGGTCGAGCGTCCTCAGGATGTCGCGACAATCAGTCTGGAAATAGAACGGGCTTGGATTCAGAGTCGTATTGACGCTGAGACCAAGCAGGAGATGATCGTGCGTTGTGTCGAGTCCGGGGGTAAGATCGTTGCTTTGGGCGAGATGGAGAGGCTGAAGCGGTGGATTGAGCGGCACGTGGCAGAGATTCGGTTCGGTTTGCTACCGGGTCATCAGGCTGACGGCCGAGAGGTTGTCGCTGAGTTGGAAGCTGGTGCTCGAAAGAGCGGAATCGAGGTGCTGGTTTATTTTCACCTCGCGAGCCAGGTCACTGGCTTGGACGTCATGCGTTCGCTGGGGTACCAAGAAGTCGGTCGTATTCCGAATTTCTATAAGCGAGAGACAAAGTATATTGATCGAGTGTATCTCTCGAAGCAGTTGTGATTTCCCTGACACCGCGCCGGAGCCAGTGCAACCACGACCCGGCCCGGCACGCCGCTTCACAGAAGCGCCTCAACAACAGCGGACCGCGCCAACTACTTCTTATTGAGCCACTCGATAATGTCGGGTTTTTGGTTGGGCCAGGCGAGTTCGAGGGCGGTTTCGATGCGGTAGCGTTCTTCCGGGGCGCGCTGCCAGGTGAGACGGAGTTGACGGAACCAGCGGGCGGTCCAGACGGCGGTGTCGAACTCGGCGCGGGAAAGGCGCAGGGCCGGGCCGGGGGCGCGGAGGAGTTGATCCAGTGAGACGCCGAACACCCGGGCGATGCGGATGAGCACATCGGCGGAGGGTTCGTGGCCTTCGCTGAGCCAGCGGCTGATGTTGGCCTGGCTGACGGCAATGGCTTTGGCGGTTTCCTGTTGATTCCAGCCGCGTTTGGCCATCAAGACACGGAGATTATCGGCGAAGTCGCTCATAGGTCACCTTGAAATATTACAATTTACCTGTTGACATGGCATTCATACTAGTATATACATCTTCTTGTATGTGAGAACAGATTGTAATCGTACGCGGCACGAAATGCAAGAGTTGGCCACAACGCCGCGCCATCCTCGGAGTCGGGGTAAACTCGCCGGACGGCCGGTTCCGCGCCCATCGGACTCGGTTGGTTCCGCTCGGTCCCCCTCGCTACACCCTACGGACTTCGAAACGACCCGATGCCTTCTCAGCTTTCCCAAAACCCTCGATTTTGCTAAACGAACCCAAGCTTTGTAAATCGACAACGCGTGTGGATGAGCTTGTGGGACAGATGGTTGAAAATATTGAAGAAATGTTTTTTCGTTGGGTTCGTCCCCCCTCTGGATGGCTTCAGTCGGGTGTTCGCGGCTCTCCCGATCACGATAAAATGGTCGGATATGCGCTGGTGGGGCGCGATCAGCCGCGGAATGTTTGCTCGCGTGACAGCGGGACGTGCGAGGGGTACCATTTGGGCGGATGAAGACGGGAACCTGGACGCGGACGCTGCTGGTGGGTTTGCTCGCGGCGCTGGCGGCATTGCTGGTGGTGAGTTTTCTGCTCGTGCAGAACCTCGAATGGCAGGGAAACGCCCGCTGGCAGTTGATGGAAGAATCCATCGGCGCGTTCCTCGCGTTCGAGGTCGCCGCGTTCGCGCTGCTGCATTACGGACTGGAGGCGCGACGGCTGCCATTGTTCATCGGGCTGGCCTATCTGAGCGCGTCGATTTCGGATTTGGTCTCCGCGCTGCTGTCACAAGGCTTTTACGTGCAGCCGCTGGTCGGGCAGACGGTCGGGGTGATGAGCGCGTGGACAGCGGGGCGTCTGGCCATGGCCTTGTTCCTACTGGCCGGGCTGGTGGCGAACCGCCATTTCCCCAGGGCGGCCAACGTGCGGGCCGAACTTGTGCCCGCGACTCTGATCGGAATCAGCATCGCATTCGCACTGGTGCAACTGTCCCTGATGGTTTCGGTGCCGGGATCCATGCGCGATGTGTTTGGGGGTTCAATCCACAGGCCGTGGCAACTGGTTGTTGCCTTGCTCATGGTCGCCGCGGTGCCGGGGTATTGGGGGATTTATCGGCGGCAGGGCGGAGCGATGCTCGGGTCGGTACTGGTGTCGCTGGTGGTGGCGATTTTCGTGCAGGCCTACATGGCGCGCTCCGCGGCGGTGTACGATGGATTATTCAATCTCGCGTCGGTGCTCAAGATTGCGAGCTACATTCCGCCGCTGATCGGGCTGTTCGTCGAGAGTGTGACCTTGTTTCGCGCCCAGCGAAAGCTCACGACCCGCCTGGAAGTCGCGCAGGCGGAACTGCGGGATTACTCGAAAGGTTTGGAAAAAAAGGTCGCCGAGCGAACACGCGAATTGGAAACTCGCGCGAAAGAACTGGAAACGTTCGCCTACACCGTGTCGCACGACTTGAAAGCGCCATTACGTGGAATCCAAACGTACTCGCAGTTTTTGTTGGATGACTACACTGCAAAGCTCGACGAGACGGGCCGCCGTTACACGGAGAACGTGGGCAAGGCGGCGGCCAACATGAAACAGTTCATCGACGACCTGCTGGAGTATTCGCGGCTGGAGCGGCGCGAGGCCGAACTGGCGCCGGTGGACGTGCGCGGGCTCGTGGAATCAATTTTGGGCGAGCGGCAGGCCGAGATCGAGCAACGAAAAACGTCGGTCGAAGTGGATGTCCCGGTGCCCGTGGTGGCCGCCGACCGGGCGATGTTGCGGCAGGCCATCGCGAACCTGTTGGACAACGCAATCAAATACAGCCGGGACGCAAAGCCACCGCGGATCATCGTGCGCGGCAGCGTGGAGAACGGCCAGTTCGTCTTCAGCGTGAGTGACAATGGCTGCGGATTCGACATGAAAGACCACGAGAAATTGTTTCAGATATTTCAGCGGCTGCACACGGCGGAGGAATTCGAGGGGACAGGCATCGGATTGAGCACGGTGAAGCGGGCGATTGAAAAACAGGGTGGCCGCGTGTGGGCGAAGAGCGAGCCAAGCAACGGCGCTACGTTCACGTTCGCGATTCCCCGGCGGGAGGTACGGAAGCCATGAAGCCTTCGCCACCGAAAGCGGGAATGGCCAATGCCCTGACCTTGATCAGTTTGGTCGCCTTGCTGGTCGCGCTGGCGTTGCCGGCGTTGGACGTGCAGTTGGAACGCGCGCGTCGGGCGCGCTGTCTGGGCAACGAGCGCGCCATCTGGGCCGCCAT
Organism: Verrucomicrobiia bacterium; assembly: GCA_050010195.1. GTDB lineage: Bacteria > Verrucomicrobiota > Verrucomicrobiia > Palsa-1439 > Palsa-1439 > Palsa-1439. The sequence continues at coordinate 41,492 of JBEKLM010000016.1, read as the reverse complement.
GTCGTTATATGCGAGTGATTTCCGCGGCTGGTTTCCGGCGATGTCGGCGCTCGGGCGCGATGGGAGGCGCGGCGAAGCCGAGAACGGGCTCGACCGGCATTGTTCGCTGCTGCTGAATTTGGGATACACCCACAACCCATCCATCTTTGTTTGCCCCAGCGATAAAGAGGATGGCGATCCCGCGATGCCGTTGAGCGACGACGGTTCGACCGGCCACGCTCGGGTGCGCGTCGCCACCGGCGCCCCGCCGTGGGTTCCTGGCGAGGAACCTCACGCGAGTTTCTTCTGGTACAACGTGAGCTACGCTTACGTGGCGGGGTTCACGATTCATGACCGGGACGATTTTCTGCTGCTGGCCGATAAACACTGGGACCGCAACGGCGAATGCCCGGCGGATTGCCGTCACGACCTTGATCAATTTGACAATCACGGTCGCGCCGGGCGGAATGTCCTGTATCTCGACGGGCGCGGGGAATGGCTGCCCGGGGTGAGCCTCGACGACGCCTACACACCGATCGACGAAAACCACGCCCAACACCGATCGCGGACCGTTGACTAAGCGGAGGGGGCATGCGGATCCTGGAAGGCGCGAACCAACAAGGAACCGGCTTCGACCGCTACGAGACAAATGTCATCGGGAAACACTGTGTTTCCCGCGTGTCGATTGGCGGTGTCGACGATGTGCTCGACGATGCGCTGGGGGCTTTCGTGGAGCATTTGTTTGGCGGCAGCTTCCAGATGCGCGAGTCCCAAGGGTTCACCCTCCGCGTTGGGCACATCGAGGATACCATCGGTGTAGAGAACGAAGGCATCCTCGTCATCGACGGACGTGGCGTGCGCGGGAAACACGGCTTGTTCCTCCATGCCGAGCACGGGTCCTGTCTTGCTCTTGTCAAACAGCCGCTCGACCTCTTCCCGTTTGCGACGGAGATGAAGTTGGGGCGGGTGCCCCGCGTTGGCGAAACTCGCGCGCTTTTCGGCGAGGTCGATTTTCAGGTAGAACGCCGAGGCGTAGAGTGGCGCGGTTGTTTGCCGCAAGATGCGGCTCAGGCCCGCGTTGACTTCCGTCAGAAACTCCTCGGGGTCTCCGGCCACTTCCTTCAGTTCCTCAATCAACGTGCGCAGCGCGGCCGTGACGAGCGCGGCCTGGATTCCGTGACCCGCGATGTCGGACACGAAGATACCAGCCGAGTTGTCATCGATCGGCACCACATCAAAAAAATCGCCACCGACGGAGAGGGTCGGGGTGTAATGGTGATAAAACCGGAGCCCCATGGCATCCGGTGTTTGTTGTGGGGCAAAGTGCGGAAAACTCTGTGGCAGAAACGCCTGCTGCAACTCGCGCGCCATGCGCAGGTCCCGATCGGCCAGGCGTCGCTGATCCTCGAGTTGATCTTCCAGATGCTTGCGCTGGAGGACGGTGATGATCGCGCGCGCCAGATCGGCGAGATTCATCTGATCCTTCTTGAGATAGTCGTGGGCGCCCCGTTTCATCGCCTCGACGGCGATGCGCTCATCGCCCATTCCCGTGAGCATGATTATGGGCAGAGTGCGGTGCGCCTGGCGGATCGTGGACAGGACGTCCAGACCACTCATGGCCGGCATTTGGTAGTCGAGCAGGACCAGATCGAAGAGCTCCTGAGTCAGCCGCAACAACGCCCGGGTTGGATCGGATTCCCATGTCGTGCGGAAGGTGTAGTCCGAACTCAGCTTCTGGAGGAAGCTGCGGACGTAATCGGCGTCCGATTCGCGGTCATCGATAAGCAGGGTCTTGATTTCTTGGGGCATGATGGCGTTTCCGTGATAGAGGGAAGTGTATCACAAGGGAATGCGCCAGCCAAGTGCGGGCTTGGGGCGCAAGGGTTTGCGCGGAGCCGGGATGCCGTCGAGAAAGTGTGAAATAATGCTTGCAAACATCTACTGGAATAGTAGGGTTATTAATGTCTACTAAAAGAATAGACAATTAGCCGGACAACTCGGCTGTAACCCAGTAGGTAAACAGGAGTCCAGAAGAAAGGAACCATGAAGATGCGTCAACGCATTCTAGTTCTGATGGCGGTGGTGGCAACAGTCGTTGCATCCACCGGGAGGTTGTTCGCGGATGACACCAACGCCGCGCCCGCGGCCACGGTCGATGACAAGATCAATCGACTGGAGCAGGAGATCCAGGACCTCAAACAGCAGCGGGAACTCGACCAACAACAAGCACAACAGCAGGCGCAGCACGCTGCCGTTCAAGCGGCGCAGCAGGCGAAAAGTGCGTCAATTATCAGCACCGGGCCGGAGAGCTTCCGATTTCGGTCAGCGGACAGCAACTTTGTGGTGCGAATCGGTGGGTACGCGCAGGCGGACGGGAGGTTTTACCTTGGCGACAGGGCGAATAATGGAGTCGACACGTTTCTCATGCGGCGAGTTCGTCCGATTCTCGAGGGCACGTTCTATCAGGATTTCGATTTTCGCATCATGACGGACTTTGGGAACGGGGCGGCCGCCTCGTCGCTTCTGCAGGACGCTTATCTGGAATGGCATCATTGGTCATGGCTGAAAATCAGAGCTGGTAAATTCAAACCGCCCGTGGGATTGGAGCAACTAATGTCAGACACTGATTTGATTTTCATGGAGCGCGGGTTGCCAACGGATCTGGTGCCGCAGCGTGACGTTGGTGTTCAAGTGTCGGGTGATTTGTTGGACGGGACCGTCAACTACGCCGGCGGGGTCTTCAACGAGCTCGTGGATGGGGCGATCGGCGATCTTGACACGGGGGATGCGAAAGACGCGGCGGGGCGTATTTTCATCCAGCCGTTCAAGACGACCGAGATCAGTCCGTTACAAGGATTTGGCTTCGGGGCGGCCGGGACGATTGGAGATCATACATTTACGAGTTCCACGACGAACCTGCCAACGTACAAGACAACAGGACAACTGACGTTCTTTTCGTACCGTTCTGGGGTGGCCGACGATGGGACTGAATTGCGCGGCACACCGCAGGCCTATTATTACTACGGACCATTCAACTTGCTGGGGGAATACGCCGTCTCAGAACAGGAGGTTCGTACGGGAACGTACAGGGACAATCTTCACAACAGCGCCTGGCAGGTAGAGGGCGGCTTCTTCCTCACGGGCGAAGAAGCGAGGTACCGTGGTTCGCCCTATAATCCAGCCTACGCACTGACGCCGCGCCATCCATTCAACCTGGCCGCAGGCGGTTGGGGGGCATTTGAGATCGCCGCGCGTTACGGTGAATTGCGTATTGACCCGGACGCGTTCAGCCATTTTGCCGACCCGACGAAGTCGGCCCAAGAGGCGCGTGAGTGGGGCGTGGGCATCAACTGGTACCCGAACAGGAACGTCAAACTATCCCTGGATTATGAACAGACGGTGTTCGACGGCGGCGCAGGGACCACGACGGCGCCCAACAACCGCGAGACCGAGGAGGACATGTTTGGTCGCGTGCAATTGCAGTTCTAACGGCGATGTCTCGATCCATGAAACGGACTCTCTAGACATTCATCACGCTGGCCCTCGTGTTGGGGGCCAGCGTGGGGGGGCGGCAGCCAGGGACATCGCGTTTCGGAATGTGTCGTGTGATCCAACACGCGAGTTGTACGAAAACGACAATGCCGCGTTCGTGAAGGACTGGAACGACAAGACCGGTGACAACGTCACCATCAACCCGTCGCACGGTGGAATTACCTCGCCGCGCGGGGTTGCGCCGTCAGGAACGAGGGAGACGACGACGGAAAAGAAGTTTGCAATTCTCTAGTTAACGCGTAGACTTCCCTCGAAATGAAGGTGTCGAAACGAGGCGAGTATGCCCTGCGGTCGCTGATCAATCTCGGTATCGCGCAAGAATTGGGTCGGCCGATGATCCAGATCCGTCAATTGGCCGAGAAAGAAAACATCCCCGTGAAGTTCTTGGAAGCGATTCTGCTGGAATTGAATCGCGCGGGCTATTTGGACAGCAAACGCGGCAAGGGCGGCGGCTATTTTCTCAGGAAACCGATGGCCAAGATCACCATTGGCGAGATTGTGCGGCTGATCGACGGTCCGCTGGCGCCGATCTCATGCGCGAGCGTGACCGCGTACCACCCGTGTTCCTGTCCCGATGAGGCGCATTGTGGACTACGGTTGTTGATGGTGGATGTCCGCAATGCGATCGCCGACATTCTGGACCGCTATACCCTGGCCGACACGGTGGAGGTGACCCTTCGCAAGATGCGACGGGACAAAGTGCCCCTGCCGTTTGCCGAATTAAAGAAGTGAACCTGATGAAAACGACGTTGATGCTGGTACTGTGTTTGTGCCTGTGTGCGTCCGTTCGCGCGGAGAAGATCATTTTACGTGTCGGCCATTTTCCGAACGTGACGCATGCGCAAGCCGTCATCGCCCACGGGCTAAGCCGCTCGGGCAAGGGGTGGTTTGAGGAGCGGCTCGGGCCGGACGTTGAGGTGCAGTGGTTCGTGTACAACGCCGGGCCCAGCGCGATGGAAGCCATTTTTGCGCGGTCGATCGACCTCACGTATGTCGGTCCGAATCCAGCCGTCAACGCGTACCTGCGGTCACATGGCGACGAGATCCGCATTGTTGCCGGCGCGTGCAGCGGCGGCGCCGCGCTGGTGGTGCAACCCGGCGGGCGAATTACCAAGGACACCGATTTTCGAGGCAAGCGGATTGCCACGCCACAGTTCGGCAACACTCAGGATGTCGCGTGTCGGGCCTGGTTGTTGTCGAAAGGGCTACGGATCACCATGATCGGGGGTGATGCCCGGGTCATTCCCACGGACAACCCGGATCAACTCTCCCTGTTCCAAAGAGGCGAGATGGACGCCGTGTGGACCGTCGAGCCGTGGGTGAGTCGGTTGGTGCTCGAGGCCAAAGGCAAGGTGTATCTTGATGAGGGTTCACTATGGAAAAGCACGGGGGGCCGATATGTCACCACGCATTTGGTCAGCAGCGCGAAGTTTCTTCAGGACCGCCCGGCGCTGCTGAAGAAGTGGATCACCGCCCACGTGGAATTGACGGAGTGGATTAACGCGCACCCCGATGACGCCAAGCGAATCCTGAATGACGAGATCCGGAGGGAGACAACCCGGTCGCTCCCGGAAGCCATCTTGAACAGCGCCTGGAAGCGATTGCAGCTCACGTACGACCCGGTCAGCGACTCGCTGTTGAAGTCCGCCGAGGACGCGTATCACATTGGATTCCTGAAGGAGAAGCCGGATTTGTCGCACATCTATGATCTCAAGCTACTGAATGAGGTTTTGCGGGAAAAGGGCCTGGCCGAAATCAAATGATGGCGATTCAGGACGAACTCCAAAACGTCCAACCGGTGAAGCTGGTTGTCGACGGTGTGTCGAAGTGGTTCCGGACACGCCGGGCAAGCGTACATGCGCTCGACAACGTCTCACTGAACATCCACGAGAGCGAGTTTGTGTGCCTGGTCGGCCCGTCGGGTTGCGGCAAGTCCACGCTCTTGAACATCATTGCGGGTTTGGAAATGCCGGACAGGGGGCAGGTGCTGGCCAATGGCAAACCCGTCACCGGTCCGGGCCGTGATCGGATGATGATGTTTCAAGAATCAGCGTTGTTCCCCTGGCTCGACGTGATGGATAACGTGATGTTCGGCCTGAAACTCAAGCCGAACCTGTCCCCGAGCGAGTGTCGCGAGGTCGCCAAGTACTACCTCGAACTCGTGGGCCTGAGCAAATTTGCCGATGCCAACATCCATGAACTGTCCGGTGGCATGAAACAGCGTGTCGCATTGGCGCGGGCACTCGCACCGAATCCACGCGTGCTGCTGATGGACGAGCCATTTGGGGCGCTGGACGCGCTCACGCGCGAACAACTCTACGGCGACATCCAGCGGATCTGGCAGGAACGGAAAAAGACGATCATCTTCGTCACGCATAATGTCCGCGAGGCCTCCTGCTTGGGCGACCGCGTAGTGTTGTTCTCGCCGCACCCCGGTCGTATCCAGGAAAGGTTTGGAGTTGAGTTGCCCCGGCCCCGCGACATCAACAGCGTGGCCCTGGCGAAGTATTCCTCGGAGATCACCCGTGCTTTGAAGCGGCACCTGAACCCGGAATTGGTGGAGGTGGGGGAGTGAAGCGACGGTTGATGGTCATCGCTTTTTTTGCCTTGCTCATCGGCATGTGGGAAATGCTGGTGCGGATGAAGATCTGGTCGCCCGTGCTCGTGCCGTCACCGCTGAGCGTGGCGAAGTACCTCAAGGACGCCCTGGCCAGCGGGGACCTCGAACACGCGACGCTGGTGACCGTGCGGCGCCTGCTCATCGGCTATGGGCTCGGCTTGATCCTGGGGCTGCCGTTGGGGCTGCTGACGGCACGCTTCAAGTTCTGCGAATCCACTTTGGGGGTGATCGCGTTGGGATTACAGACACTGCCGAGTGTGTGCTGGGTCCCGCTGGCATTGCTGTGGTTCGGGCAGACCGAGGCGGCCATGCTGTTTGTGGTCATCATGGGAACGCTGTGGTCGGTAGTGATCGCGACGGACAACGGCGTGCGGACGGTGCCGCCGATTTACGCCCGGGCGGCGCGCACGATGGGCTCGAAGCAATGGCATACGTGGGCGAAGGTGATCGTGCCGGCGTCGCTGCCATTCATTGTCAGCGGCATGAAGCAGGGATGGGCGTTTGCGTGGCGTTCGCTGATGGCGGCGGAGATTTACGTGACGATCCTGACGGGAATCGGATTGGGCAACCTGTTGAACTACGGACGCGAACTCCAAGCCATGGACCAGGTCGTCGGCATCATGCTGGTCATCATTGTCATCGGTTTGCTCGCGGACAAAATCCTCTTCTCACCGTGGGAACGTTTCCTCTACCGCCGGTGGGGAACAGCGAAAAGCTAAGGGCAAAAAAAAGACGCGCCAACAGCTATTGCCCACTGTCCCACGCCCGGGTCAGAGCGGTCAGGATTTGCCGATGAGGCCGCCGTTGTCGAGCGCCTCGACGCGGCGGCGAAGTTTGCCCAGCGCCAGTTCCTGGATCTGGCGGATGCGTTCGCGTGTCACCTTGAATTTCTTGCCCACGTCATCCAACGTGCGGGGTTCCTTCCCGTCCAGTCCGAAACGCATGGTCAGGATTTCCGCCTCGCGCGGCGTCAGGTGCTTGATGTGCTCGCGAATTTCCTGCCGCATCGTCTTGACCCGAAGCAGTTCGTACGGCGTCATCGCGCCCTCGTCCTCGACAATGTCGCTGAATCGATTGTCGTCCTCGTCCCCGATCGGTGCGTCCAGGCTGACGGGGCTCACACCGCACGCGCGAAGCTGGGCCACCTTGGCCGGCAAAATGCCCAGCCGCTTGGCCAACTCGGCATCCGTCGGCTCGCGCCCGAGTGTCTCGGTCAGTTCGACACTCGCGCGATGCAGTTTGTGGACCTTGTCCACCACGTGAACGGGCAGCCGGATCGTCTTGGACTGATTTGACAGGGCGCGGCGGATCGACTGCTTGATCCACAACGCCGCATACGTCGAAAGTTTGGCGCCTTTCCGGGGATTAAATCGCTCAACGGCTTTCATCAGGCCGATGTTGCCTTCGTTGATCAGGTCCAGCAGCGGCATCCCATAATTAACGTAGTCATAGGAAATTTTTACGACAAGGCGCAGATTGGCTTTGATCATCTGTTCGCGTGCGCGCCTGTCGCCTCGCTTCACTCGCGAAGCCAGTTTCATCTCCTCCGCGCGCGTCAACAACGGCGTCCCTCCAATCTCCCGCATGTAGAGCTGGATGGTATCGCCGCTTTCGTTGTATCGATCCGTAACCATAAAATGTTCTTTCAGAGTCTGATCCGGGCCCCTGTCACCTGAAAACACGGCATCTGCGACTCGTCACCTGTATTAGATGCGGCTGGGCGGGATTCGATTCAACGTGCCGCCAGGCCCTGCCCTGCTGTCTTGGACACCTGTCGGCCCCGCACGTTCAATGGGGGAGCAAAACCGTCTTGATTTCCCCATTGGCGGTCCGGCCGATGTCGACGGTCCGGCCGTCCGATGCGGCGAATGCCAACCCGTCGGAACTGACCCACCGCCAGATGCCGTTTCTCTGCCACTGGATGCTGCCCTGCTCCGACAACTCCCGATCGTCATTGAGGAACGCTTGAACTTCTCGTTCGCTGAGCGGTTTCACCCGTTCGGTTTTTGGCTTCATGGTCGTCGACTCATCGTCGTCTTTCTTCTTTCCAGGCGCGCCAGTTCCTCCTCGGCCTTCTCCGCCGCTTCCATATCCAGCAGGAACCGGGAGCGCGCGGCCCTCAAACTGAAGGTGTCCCCTCCCAGGGTGCAGACTCGATAATTGCCGTTTCGGTCCCCCTTCAAGACGGCGTAGCTCCATCCGTCGTCCTCTTTCCCGGCGATCGTGCCGATGATATTTCCCACCGTGTTGGTGAACCATTCGACCTGTTCCACCGCCAGCCTTTCCAAAACCAGATGGGGCGGTTGAAACGCATCGAACTTTTCCCGGCTGATGCTCTCAAATGGCATAAACGCTTTTCTCGACAGCGACAGTTGAGGTTGGGTTGTGCCGTCTGGCTGCGTCGTGTCGCTGTAGAAAGTGGTCGGAGTGTGACAGCTCGCTGAGACCCAACTTCAACGTAAGCCTCATTCCGCGAATAGCGAGTTGTTTCGCAAAGTATATGGGGTGATCGTTCAATCGACACTCCCCTCATTCCGAAGTGCGTGGAAAGGCGGAATGTTCGGTGTTTTCCGCCTCCGTCATCGCCCGTTGAAAATCAACCCGGGCCGCCCCCAGGCTGTACAGGTTCGCTCCCAAGTCGCAGACTTGGAAGTCACCCGTCCAATCCCGCTTCAGAACGACGTAGTTCCAGCCCCGTTCGCCCTGACAGAAGGCGATCGTGCCTATCGTATTCTCCGCGGCTTCACTGAACCATTCGACCTCCTTGCCGATGGCCAGCTCCAAAATGGCATGAAACCGCAGGAACCGTTCAAATTCCAGTCGGCATATGTTCTTGATTTGCATAGGTCCTTGCACCGCCGTCTTAGCCTGTGGCTGGATGTCCTTTTTGGGATTACGGCCCCGGGTGGGATGCCTGCAACCCCGCCGGCGTGATCCATACATACCCAAAGCGGTCCTTTCGGTCCCCATCCGTCAACCCAACGAGCAGCTTCGCGCATAACGTTTGGACAAGCCCGCTTCGCCGGATTCGGTCATATTCGTCACGCCGAAGCGTCATAAGTTCATCGAGCGGTATCCCGGTTTGTTTGACCAACGCCGTCTCATGCATCGCCGAGGGAAGCGAATCAGACCCCTGAATCCTCAGAGTCCTGCGAGGATGCTTCGCCACCGCCTGAAGAATGCGAAGTTCCTTGGGTGAGAGAGTGTTTGTCATTTTCGTCGTAAGATCTCCCCGTCCGCGCCAACGATGGCCTGCCTCGTGTCGACCGTTCCTCTATGGAGGTTGTCCGGCGTCCCGCCTACGCTGATAGTTGAAATCCAAACATCCGGCGAACGCACCACATGACCAACCAGATCAGGCCCAGGCAGAACAGGACCTTGAAAACAGCCATGCCCACCGGCAAGGCCCACGCCGTAATACTTCTACTGTTAAAGCTCTGCTGCCTCACGAAAAACCGGGTGGCCGCCCAGGAAAGATAGCCAATAAACAACATGGCAACGACCAGAATGCCCCACACATTTATGCGGAACAGAAGTAACGCCGCGAACGAGCCGGCGAACACCCCCAAAACTGCCAGATCTCGCTTGCTGGTAAAACTGCCTATGTTTGTAAGCGCCATGTGTAACTCCTCGAGACTTCGGCTTTGCCGTATCCGGCCAGCCATGCCCGAGTCAAAACCCTATCTGGGATTCCGGGTTAATGTACGCCTTGTTCGGCAATGACTGCTATGGGGTGAACACCCCATGCTGTGATCGGCAGGAATCAGTTGCTATTCTGCCGATTGGGCGTAGCTTGAGGCACCAAGTGGGCCACGGCCGCGTTGCCGTGTTCGTTCCTCGACTCTCCATTTGTCTGTCGAAGTTCCGTTGCCACTAAACTCAGCCTGGAAGGTTGCCATTATGTATCGACAAAAAATCGGTCTCCGAGCGGAATATCGTGATCAGGAAGGCGAGCGGGTGAAAGCCTCGCCCAGTCTTGCTGATAAATTCCAGAAGTTGAAGTCTCTGAACGTGAACCTGGGGTATTACAATCCCAAAGGCGTCGCCCAGAACGGTCAGCTCAAGTACGCCGTCAACCTCGAGCACGCCAAGTCCGTGTTCCGCTTCCGATGTCCCAACGAGGAATGCATCCGGGGCGATTTTGATCTGACCAAGGAACTCGCCAGCGCGGTTGCCAAAAAACGCACCACCGTCAGCGGCGAATTGTCCTGCCAGGGCTGGCAAAACAAGACCACCATCGACGCCGTCCATTGCCACAACATCCTGCGCTACGAGTTGAAGCTCGCCTACTAAACTGCGAGCCTCGCCGGGATTGAGCCTCGTTTATGATCACCGATCTTTGGGACAAACACGGTCACGCAGTCGCCTACCTGGATGAAGACAAGGTGTCCATCTACATGCGCGACGGGACGCCGGTGGCCTGGCTGAGTGACAATGGGGTCTACACATACGCCGGTAAGTTTCTCGGGTGGTTGTACGAGGGATGGATCTTTGGATGTGATGGGAAGTGTGTGCTGTTTACGGAACGGGCGCAACCCGGACCTGTGAAACCCTTCCGCCAGGCCGCGGAAGATCGCGGCGATCAACTCGTGCGCCCCTTGCGCGGGTCACGGAACACGGCGAGCCGTCGGCGCGGGCGGTCCCATATGTGGTCGTCAGCGGACGCCTTGTCGTTTTTCCGCCAATAGAGTCAATTATTGGCCGGCCGCGACAGCCTCGGTAATCATCAGATCGAATCCAAGGCGCGTGCAGAAGCTGGCGACCGATCCGAACTCCCGATTGACGGCCTGACGCAACTGTCCCCGCGTCGTGCCGATGGCGGCCACCAGTGCGGGAATTGTGTAGCTTCCGTCGACCGTCAGCTTTCCTGATTTGACGGCGCGTTGGATGCGCCCTGCCATCTCTGCGGCTTGCTTGTTCATAGATTCATCTCCCCTACGTTGACAATCGGTCGATTTGGAACAATAGAAAGCAAAGCCACATCCTCTGCAACTTCAACTCTCTACGCCACCGTAAGCCCAATCGCAGGAATAGCAAGTGATTGTTCGGGCGATGTAGCTTGGTCGTCAACGCTTGTGGCGACACCCGTTCGTTCTCAAGCCCGCTTGACGGTCACCGGCGAGAACCCCCCGCTCGCGTCAGATGTGTACGATAACCTGTTCCTTCGGGAACCGGACCTTTGGGAGCGTGGCGGATTTGTCGCCCGCAGCCCGATAACCCGCGGCCGCCGCGACAATCGCGCTCAATCCCAATTTGTCCAAACCGAGGATTTCGTTGTACTTCTTGGGCTCGATGCCTTCCATCGGGCACGCGTCGATGCCCAACAACGCCGCGCTGGTCAGGAAGTTGCCGACGGCGATATACACCTGCCGCTCGGCCCAGCCGTTTCGCGCAGCGTTGTCCATCCCCTTGACGAGGCTGCCGACCATCATGTCGCGGTATTGCCCGAGCGATTCGACAGGCACCTTCCGCACTTCCGCGATACGCTTGAGAAACGCGTCGATCTCCGCTTCACCAAGGTCCGTCCGGACCGCGAAGACGACAAAATGGGAGCAATCCGCCGGCTGACGCTGCCCCCACGAAACGGGCGCCAGCTTTTCCTTCACCGCTGGATCGGTGATGACAATGAATTTCCAAGGTTGCAGCCCGAAGGACGAAGGCGTGAGCACCAGCGCCTCTTCCAGCACCGCCCAGTCTTCGGCGCCAATCTTGCGCTTCGGGTCGAATTGTTTGGTGGCATACCGCCAGCGGAGTTGATTGACGAGTTGTTCGCGATGGATGGTATTCATGGTTGAATGGCTTCCTTGGTTTCAATGGTTGATTTCACGGTCGATTTCGAAGGCAATGACGATGAACTGCGTCACTCACGTTTACCGTTGCTTCCCGAGCACATCCCCCCGGAGTGACGCCACGCCGGCAACGTGTTCCAGTTCCGATTCCGCGATCACCTCTTCCGTTTCAGCTTTTGTCGCGCTCGCCGCGCGATTGCGCGCCACGAGCATGTAGATGGCCGGAACGACAAACAACGTGAATAATGTCCCAACGCCCATGCCCGTGACCAAGACGGTACCGATGCTGTTACGGGACCCGGCGCCCGGCCCGCGGGCCAACACCAGCGGGAAATGGCCGGCGATGGTCGCCACGGACGTCATCAGGATGGGGCGCAACCGTGTTCCCGCAGCCTCAATGACTGCGTGAAGCTTGGCAACACCTGCTTCCTGCAACGTGTTGGCAAATTCGACAATCAGGATTCCGTTCTTGGAGACCAGCCCCACCAATGTGATTAACCCGATCTGGCTGTAGATATTGAGCGTCGTGAATCCGAGAAAAGCAAACAGCAACGATCCCGAGAGTGCCAGCGGCACCGAACCCAGCAGTATGATAAATGGATCGCGGAAACTCTCGAATTGCGCCGCCAGTACCAGAAAGATGAGGATAAAGGATAGGATCAGCGTCGAGTTCAAATTGTTGCCTTCCACCCGCAATTGACGCGCTTCCCCGGCGTAATCGATCGTATACCCTCGGGGGAGGATCCTCGCGGCCTCCTGTTCGAGCACTTTCAACCCTTGGTCGAGCGTCACGCCAGGAGCGAGCGCCCCCTGAACCTTGACGGAGTTCAACTGCTGAAACCGATAAATCGCCCGTGGTTCCGTCGTGTTCTTCAACGTCGCAAACGTGGAAAGCTGCACGAGCTTCCCATTCGGACCGCTCACATAAAAATTCTTCAACTGATCGGCATTTAACCGCTGCACGCGCGTGACTTGGGGAATAACCTTGTAGCTCCGGCCCTCGATACTGAAGCGATTCACGTAATCGCCGCCCAACATCGTGCCCAGATCGAGGCCCACCTGTTGCAGGTTCAGCCCGAGTGAGGCCACCTTGTCGCGGTCAAACACAACCTCCGTCTGCGGTTGGTCGAATTTCAGGTCCGTGTCCGCAAACATGAAGATCTTGCTCTCGAACGCCTTCGCCACCAGTTGATTGGCGAATTCGAGAAGCTCTTGCGGCTCCGCGGTGGACGCAATGACGAATTCCACCGGGAAATTCCCGCTGCCGGGGAGTGGTGCCGGTGTGGTGGGAATGATCCGGACTCCCGGAATGCTACTGAGTTTCCCCGACACGTCGGCGAGGATTTGTTCCGTGGACCGTTTCCGCTGGCTCCACGGCTTTGTCACCATGCCGGAAAACCCTCCCGAGGGATCCGTAATCTGGAACGTGTGCTCCGTTTCCGGCATCGACTCGAACACGTCGTTCACTTTCTCGGTAAACCGCGTGGTCTGGTCGATGGTGGCATTCGGCGCAGCCTGAACAATACCAAAGACCACGCCCTGGTCTTCCTTCGGCGCCAACTCGTGCTGGGACAACAACAGGAACGGCACCATCAGGAGGATCACAACGACCGCCAGCGTGATTGTGACCGGCCGCCATTGGAGCGTGTTCGTGAGAATTTGGACGTATTTTTTCCGCAGAATGTCAAAATGCCGGTTGATCATTCCGGCAAAACCATGGTGTGATGTTCCCTCCCGCAACAGTTTCGACGACATCATCGGCGACAAGGTGATGGCGACGACCCCCGATACGATCACCGCGCCCGCGAGCGTGAGCGCGAACTCGCGGAACAACGCTCCGGTCAAGCCGCCTTGGAATCCAATCGGCGCATACACCGCCGCCAGCGTGATCGTCATCGCGATGATCGGGCTGAACAATTCCCTCGCCCCTTTGATGGCGGCATCGTACGGCGTCAGCCCCTCGTGCAAATGACGTTCGACGTTTTCGACAACCACAATCGCATCGTCCACGACCAACCCCACCGACAGCACGATGGCCAGCAGCGTCAGAAGGTTCAGGGTAAATCCAAATACCAGCATCAAAAACGCCGCGCCGATGAGCGAGATCGGAATGGCTACGACCGGAATCACCACGGAGCGGAACGAACCAAGGAACAAGAAGATGACGATGACCACAATGATCAGCGTCTCGATCAGGGTGTGGGTCACCTCGTGCAACGCGTCGTTGATATACTCGGTCGAGTCGTACGGAACACCGACATTCATTCCCGCGGGCAACTGCCGTTTGATCTCGGGGAGCTCGGCCCGCACCGCCTTGATCACATCCAGGGAGTTGGCGGTCGGCAACACCCAGATGCCCATGAACGTGGCCTTCTCGCCGGAAAACCGCACGTCCTCATCGTACGTCTCCGCGCCAAGCTCGACGTCGGCCACGTCCTTCAATCGAACAATGGTGCCGTCTTTCTCGCGAACGACGAGATTGCGAAACTCCTCCGCGGTGCGCAGATCCGTGTTGGCGGTCAGGTTCACGGAAATCATCGACCCCTTCGTCGCCCCAACCGCGGACAGGTAATTATTGACCGCCAGCGCCGCGCGCACTTCGGACGGGGATATGCTCAGCGCCGCCAATCGATCCGCCTTCAGCCAGACGCGCATCGCAAACGTGCGCGCGCCGAGAATGTCCGCTCGCTGGACGCCGCTGACGGCGGTCAACTTCGGCTGCACAACCCGTGTCAGATAATCCGTGATTTGATTCTGATCGAGGTCTTTGGAATAAAAGCTCAGATACGCGGCGGCGAACTGGTTGTCACTGGTCTCTAATTCAATGACGGGCGCCTCGGCTTCCGGCGGCAGATCGTTGCGCACCTGGGCGACTTTCGACTGAACCTGCGTGAGCGCCGCGTTGTTATCATAATTGATCTTCAAATGCACCGTGATGGTGCTCAGTCCCTGAGCACTTTCGGATTCGATGTAGTCGATGCCGTCCGCGCTGGCAATGACGCGCTCCAGCGGTGTGGTAATGAATCCGCGTACGAGATCGGCGTTGGCTCCCACGTAGATCGTCTTGATGGTGACGATGGCGATATCGCTACGCGGGTACTGCCGTATGTTGAGGCTGCGAATCGCCTGCAGACCCGCCAGCAAGATGATCAGGTTGACAACGGTCGCCACGACCGGCCGGCGGATGAAAAAATCGGTGAATTTCATGCCTTTCCTTCGCCGTGGATCGCCTTAATTGTTCGGCGGATTCGGGTTGGCTTCGTTGCCCGGTTGGACACTGTTGTTGACCTGCACCGCCGCGCCACCGCGCAGCTTGAACACGCCCGAACTGACGACCTCGTCACCTTCCTTGACGCCTGAGATCACCGTCACCTGGTCGCCACGGCTGGCACCAAGCTTCACAAATTGTTGTTGCACTTCCTTGTCCGCCGAACCGCCGGGACCCTGTTTACTTTTGACGATGAACACCGAGTCGCCGTAGGGCGCATAGCTGATGGATGACGTGGGAATAAAAATGGCGTCCTTTTCCGGCAGAAGCACGTCCACGTTGACAAACATGCCGGGGTGCAGTTTGTTTTCCGGATTCTTGATGGTGCCCTGAATTGTGATATTGCGCGTGGATTCGTCGAGGCGCGACTCGATCGCCGTGATTTCGCCTTCGAACCCTTTGCCCGTGATTCCCGCCGCTTTGATCCGGATCTGTTTCCCCACCGCAATCTGCTCGAAGTCCTGCTGCGGGATCGCAAACTCGACGTAAATCGGGTCAACCGATTGGAGTGTCACAATCGGCGCGCCGACGTTCAAATACTGGCCGAGATCCACCTGACGGATTCCCACCAGCCCGTCAAACGGCGCGGTGATCGTTTTCCGAGCGATCAATGCCCGCGCGTCGTCCACCGTGGCGGTCGCCTGACGGAATTCACTCTCGGCGGCGTCATAGTCCGATCGTGACACGGCCCCATCGGATACGAGACTGCGTTGGCGTTCGAGACTGATCTTCGCCAAATCACGGCGGGCTTCCGCCGAACGCAGTTGCGCCTCTTCCTGCTGGCTGTCCAGCTTCACCAGAAGGTCCCCCTTCTTGACTGTCGTGCCGGACTGAAAAGAAATCTGCGAGATGATGCCGGCCAAATCCGTGCTGACCGTGACGCCGTTGACGGCCCGCAATGACCCCACAGCGCTCAACGCCGGTTGCCATCGCTCTCGTGCCGCCACCGTCGTCGTCACCGCCGTCGGCGGTGGGGCGAACTTGGCGAATTGCGCCATCCCCGCCCGGATTTGCATTACCTTCCAAGCTCCAATCCCCGCAAGAAAGAGAACAACAATCGCCAGCATGATCAACATTCGTTTCATCATGGACCCGGACGGCGGCCGTTGTTCCGCCCGGCCTTTCAGGGAGGGAGTACCGTGAGCGTGTGATGGTGCGGACGTCCCGGTCGGATCCTGACTGGATTGTGGAGATCCCTTTTCAATGATCGGTGCGTTCATGGCCTTTCTTCCTAATTGGTGTGCAAAACACCTGAGTTCGATTCCACGACAACGGTTTCGGTTTCTTTCACCCCGAGCAATTCGCGCGTCCCACGTTCCGCTTCCTGCAAAACCCCCAGGTCATTCTGAATCCGCGCCTGGGTCAGTAGTCCTTCATAGTAGGCAAACAATGTCCGTGACTTGGCCGCGGCATCCGGCGCGTCAATCAACCCCGCAGCGTGCGCGTCGCGGATGGCCGATTCAAAATACTTCCGTTTGCTCTCCAGAATCTCCTGGATCTTCCGCGGCAGACCGTCTTCCCGCGTGCTGATTTCCGAGCCCAACGAGAACTGCGGGCACCCCAGCACGTGACCGTACCTGGCCTTGATCTCGGCCTGAAACCGATAGCTATATTCACAATACTTCCGCAGTCGTTCCAGCGGCGGAACGGTTGCGGAGAAAAGTCCGTCGAGTTCGGGCCGTATGCGGTTCCATCCCACATCAATGGCCGCCAATGCGAGATCGGCCTTCGAATCAAAGAAGTAATAGAAACTGCCCTTTTTGACGCCTGCTTTGTCACAGATATGGTCGATTGTCGTACTGCCGTAGGAGCCAGTCCAAATCAGCTCCAATACGGCCTCCATCAACCTCTCTTTGGCATCACTGACACGTCCCATGATTCTCACCTTCTGCCTTTGGCCACCTGCTTGCCTATTTCAAAAACGTCAAAGAAGGATACTCAAGTTTACTAAATAGTCAACTACTTTGGTTTGTCTGGATTTAATACTATATATCAGACTAATCCATAGCATCTTACGTTACTTGATCCTCTGACCAGAATCGCGGCTATGCAGGGCATATTCTCCAGCCAATACGCAGCGCGACGTTACCGACCAGATGAACTCCTCACCCTCTGGCACAGCGATTGCCCCCCACCTACAAGCGAATCCAGACACAATGCCCCGTGAGTTGATGGTGCATCACAATCTGCTATCATGACGGCAACTATGGATCGAATGGCGGACCGCGAAACCTTGCCCGTTGAAATCGCGTTGTTGATCTCGCTGCTCTTACACGCGATGGCCTTCGGCACGTGGCAATACCGCGCGACCCTCCTCAAAATGCCGTGGTTGTCCTCCTTGGCGAAATTGGTGCAGGTGGTCCATCCACAACCGAGCGCAACACATCCACAGGTGCAGACCATCACCTTTGTGGAATTGAACGAGCCCCGCCCACAAAACCAACCCGACCGCAGCAAACAATCCCAGCAGTTCATGGAAACCGATGCCTCACAGGTCACGGGCGAAAAACCGAAAACCGCCCAGTACTACTCCGACAAGTCAACCGTGGCCGCCAATCCGAATAATGCCAGCGGCAAGGTGGGTGACACCCCGTATCTGGACGGCAAAGAGACGAAGTACAAAAACCAGCAGGCAATGAGCACACTGGACGTGCCTACGCAAACGGGAGTTTCGGCCCCGCTCGTTGTCCAAGCGGGCGCGCCGGGATCCCCGACTCAGCTCGCTCAGCCGACCACGCCCTCGGCTCCCAAGCCCGCTCCGTCACCGCCACAGGAA
Organism: Verrucomicrobiia bacterium; assembly: GCA_050010195.1. Classification (GTDB taxonomy): domain Bacteria; phylum Verrucomicrobiota; class Verrucomicrobiia; order Palsa-1439; family Palsa-1439; genus Palsa-1439. The sequence continues at coordinate 23,508 of JBEKLM010000016.1, read as the reverse complement.
AAACCGCCCGTTACGCCCCGGTCGCCACCGCAACCGCAATCTCCAGCCCAACCCCAGGAGATTGCGGCGGTTGGATTAAAAATCGTGGAAGAACAGAAACTGGCGATGGCTCCGAAACCGACCGCGACGCCGAACGTCGCGACCGGTGCGGATGTCCCCACGCCCCCCGCAGCAGCGGAAGCCGCCGGGAGCGGCGCCCCTGCACTTGCCAGCGAGCCGGGCGTAGCAGGCCGCGAGATTGTGGCTCGGAAATCACATCTTGTCGCCGCGGGGGTCTCGCGTGCGGGTGTGACCGCATTCAATGTGGAGGCAAGTCCATTCGGCGCGTACGACAAGAAAGTCATTAAGGCCATTCAAAGCCGCTGGTACCAGCTCATCGATCGCTACGGGATTTACGAGACCACGGCAACTGTCTCGGTTTACTTCGAATTGTTTGATGATGGCCAGGTCAGGAATGTGAAAACCGTCGAGGGCACGGAGAACAGTATTTTGTCGTTGTTTTGCGAGAAAGCCATCATAGAATCAGGGCCGTTCGAGCCATGGCCTGACGAACTGCGCGCGCTGGCTGGAAAAGAGCCGCGTCAGGCGACTTTTACGTTTTATTACTGAGTCATCGGAAAAGGGAGGAGCTTCATGCCGGATTGGTTTTTTCGGGGCGGAATCGCCATGTGGCCGCTGTTGGTGTGCTCGATAGCGGGCTTGGCCATCATATTGGAACGCACCTGGGCGTTGCAGCGGAGCCGCATCATCTCCCCGGAGTTGGCCGCCGCCATTGAACGGCGGCCGGTCACACCCGAGCAAACCGAGACAGTGCGCGTGCTCAGTGAATCCGACACGACGGTGTTGGGCAGGCTCGTGCAGACCATGTTCGCCCACGCCTCGCTGCCGAAAACAGAAAATGTCGAGGTCATGCAGGCACTGGCCCGCCAGATCGTGGGCCGCATGGAGCGCGGGCTGACCACGCTCTCGCTCATCGCCGAGCTCGGACCGCTGCTGGGACTGCTGGGCACGGTCATCGGCATGGTGCAATTATTCGAGGACGTGGCCAAGAAAGGACTCGGCGAGCCGGCGATGATTTCACGCGGCATCTACGAGGCGTTGACCGCGACGATGACCGGCCTCAGCATTGCGATTCCGGCGCTGATCGCCTACATGTATTTGCGCCGCCGCATCGAGGTGCTGGTCCTGGAATTGGAACGGCACACCAACGAACTGCTGACGCGCCTGTACCGCAATTCCCTGTAGGGCTCCGCCATGCGCATCTTCGATCCAGCCAAATCACAGCGCCCACCGTCCATCCGCTTGATCAATCTCGTGGACGTGCTGTTTATCCTGCTGATTTTCTTCATTGCCACAACCACCTTTCGCGCGAACTCGCCCACGGCCGTAAAGCTGGTCCTCCCCGAAGCCAAGACCGCCGAGGAAGTCGGCCGCGAAAAGGTCGAGCGCCTCTCGATTGCCGTCAGTTCCGATGAAACCATCTATCTCGACAACAAGCCCATCGCGCTGAGCACGCTGGAACAAACCCTGCGCGACGCGAAAGAGAAGAACCCGAAATTGCAGGTGCAGTTCTCCGCCGACAAGACGGTCAGCTATGGCACGGTCGTGGCCATCGTCGATGCCGCGCGAGCCGCGGGCATCCCCGACATCACGGCGTTTACCAAGAAATCGGCGAAGTAGACGGTTGGTTTGCTGGGTCCTACAACGCTCCAACTGCTGCAGTAAATTGGACCCAATCCCGGTGCGCGGAATACGATGCAGACGGGAACAGACAGAGCCAGACGTATTGCCTGTATATGTCTCACGGTATTTGCCTGCGTCGCCCTGATGTACGCGGCGTTTGGTCCGGCTCGGAAATGGCTCGCCCATTACTTCCGTCTGAAGGCCTTCAGGTACCAACAGGCCAACGATAGGACCCATACCGAGCGGATGGCGCGACTCAGCCTCATGTTGGTCCCGAATGACGTCTATACCCTGACAATGCTCGGCAACGCGCTGGAAGTGCTTCAGCGCTATGACGAACAGGAACGAGTGTTCCGCAAGGCCGTTGCGCTGGCGCCAAATGACGCACATGCATTGGGTGGGTTGGGCTCGGCACTCTACTTCCTGGGCCGTGGCGAGGAATCCGAACAGTATTTGCAGAAAGCTGTCGATCTGGATCCATCAATCGGCCAACTGCAGACCGATTTGGCTGGGACACTCCTTGCATTGGGTCGAAACGACGAAGCCGAGACGCATCTTCGCGAAGCAGTGCGGTTGGAGCCCACGCTGGCGATGGCGCATAGCTCGTTAGCCGAGGTGCTGGTCCGACGTGGCAAGACAAACGAAGCAGAGGCAGAATTTCGAGAAGCCGTGCGATTGGCTCCTCAGTGGTGGAAAACCCATCTGACACTCAGCACGTTTCTACTTCGACAGAACCGATTGGACGAAGCCCAAACAGAAATTCAAGAAGGGTTGCGCTTGGAACCGAATGCCGCAGATTTGATCCAAGATCTTGGCGAGCTGTACTGGAGGCGGGGGATGTTGGCTGAAGCGGAGCAGCAGTATCGGAAGGGATACCAAGTGGCAAAAGGTTACGCCAGGGCCGCTCATCAACTGGCTTGGTTCTTATCGGCCGGCAAGGGGCAAAAGGAATTTGACGAAGGCAAGTTGACGGATTTGGAGAAAACCCTGCGAGAAGCCATCCGCCTTTGGCCGGACTTTGCGTCGCCCTACAACAACTTGGGATGCATGTTGATTGCCGATTCCAACCGCTGGGGGGAAGCGGAAGCGCTAATCAAGAAGTCCATCGATCTCGCCTCTGCCCAAGAAAAACCGAACTCTTTTGACAGTCTTGGAGAACTGCTTGCGAAACAGCCGCGTCGGCGAGCCGAAGCAATCGCCGCGTATCGAAAGGCGCTCGCTGGATTTTCTGCAGCCGGTGAGTCAAACGACGTCAATCGCGTGCGAGAGATACTCAACCGGCTTGAGGCGCCGTAAGGCTGTTCATTCCGGAAAACGACACGGGCGGCTGTGCCGAGCACAGCCGCCCGTTGAATTTGTAAACTCTAGCGGATTACTTGCCGCCGAGGATCGCATCCTTGGCTGCCTTGGCGATGCGGAACTTCACGACTCGCTTGGCCGGAATCTGAATCTGCGCGCCCGTCGCCGGATTGCGACCGATGCGGGCTTTGCGATTCACCAGCACGAGCTTGCCGAGCCCGGGAAGCGTGAACGAATTCTTCGCTTCCTTATACGCCAACTTCACCAACTCTTCGATGAACAGACCCGCGCTCTTCTTCGACACGCCGGTCTTCTCTGCCAGAGTTCCCAAAACTTGTGACTTCGTCAACTTTGCCATAAAGCTCCTTACTTGTTCTCCTTGGTTTAGGGTTCGGCGGATACTACAAAAGTGCCGGAAACCTTGCAACTATTGATTTTTCAGGGGTTCGACTCTCAAGCGGCGGCCAAAAACGGGTTCGTGAGCCGCTCGTGCCCTATCGTCGTCACGGGTCCGTGCCCGGGAAACACGCGCACGTCGTCCCCGAGCGGCAACAGCTTCTCGCGAATGGAACGCATCAACGTTTCGTAGTCACCACCCGGCAAATCCGCGCGCCCCACCGATCCCGCAAACAATACGTCCCCGACAAACGCCACGCGCTCCTTGCGTTCGAACAGCACCGCGCTACCGGGACAATGACCGGGACAATGAAAAACCTCAAATTGTAAACTGCCCACGTCCAATGGTTTGCCTTCTTCGAGGAAAAAATCCGGATGGCTCGGTTCAATGTCCAGATCCAGTCCGAAATACCGTGCTTGTGGAAGATCCAGCAGGGGCGCGCTCTCGCGGTGGATGCCAAATTTCGCCCCGGTCAACCGCAACAACTCGGCATTATCCAAAAAATGATCCCAGTGACCATGGGTGTTGACCAGATAGGCAATCGGGGTGTTCCACTTCTTGGCTTGCTCAACGACTGACCGCGCCGCGCCCTGCGGTGCATCAATCACCACCGCAACCCCATCCAGTTTGTCGGCAACCAGATAGCCATTCGTCGCCACCGGGCCAGCTTCAAAAGTCTCAATAATCATTCAACGCCGCGCGATCGCAGGATGTGCCGCCCTCATTCGTCCTCATCCTCATCGTCTTCATCTTCCTCGTCCTCTTCCTCCTCGTCGGCGTCCTCCTCGTCGTCCAACTCTTCGTCCGCGTCCAGGCTCTCCACCTCCCCCGCATCGCTCAAATCGAAACCGCAGGTCGGACAACGCAGATTGTTCCGCTTCAACTCCTCGGGCTCAACGTCCACATTGCAGTTCGGGCACGTTACCTGTTCCATACTCGTTCCCCCTTTCGACTACCGTTGCGCCGAAACAATAATAAAAAATCGGGCGGGCGCAAGCGCGATTTGCGTGGATGTTACTTCACCACTGGTGGGCGCAACTTGGCCAGGTCGGCTTCGATCTGCTCCCGCTGCTGGGACGGGCCGCGCCACATTTCCAAGCACTTCTCGTAGGCCGCGACCGCCTCATTCGTCCGTCCGTCCGCCGCGAGGAGTTGGCCCAGAAATAAATAGAGGTGTGGGTCTTCCACACGCTCCGCTACCGTGCGTTGCAACGCCCGGATTGCCGTGGCGCGGTCCCCCTGCCGCGCCGCCAACTGCCCCCGCAACAGCCACGCCTGCGCCGAATGCGGTTGCTCCTCGATCACCGCGTCCACCTCTGCCGCCGCAGCGTCGAGGTCACCGTCCGTGGCCTTGATCTGCGCCTGCATCAACCGCGCGTAGAAATACCGCGGATTGATCGCCAGCAGTTTTTCGGTCAGGTCCATCGCCCGTTCCTTGTCGCCTTCGTCGAGGTTGATTGTGGCCAGGTTCATCCACGCCTCCGACGTCCGCGGATGGGTCGCGAGGGCGTCTTCGAACAATGCTTTCGCAGTATCGACCGCCCCGACGACCATCAGGAAGTTCCCCACCGTGGCCACGACGCGCGCGCGGAGATAGGCATCGTTGCCCACAGTCTCGTCCGCGAGCTTGTGCGTGTACGCCAGGACGGCGTTCGTGTCGGTCACATGGACGTGTGGGAGGTCTTTCAATTGTTTGTCGGCTCGCAGTTGTGCCCAACAACTCCGGTGCACGAAGATGCACGCGGCATGGTCGAAATACAGCAGGTCCCACACGCGGCTGTTCACCAGATATTTCAACAACGCGCGGTCGTCCGCCGTCCCATACTCCAAAAACGCCACCGATACCGACCGCTCGCGCATCCATTTTTCCCATTCCGCCGGGTCGTACATCGCCCCGCGGTACCGGTCCACAAATTCCCGGCCATACAAATTCGCGCGCCCGTCGCAGAACGGCCGCCACTGCGGAAACCCCGTCCAGATCAGCGGCCCACCGGACAGGAACGTATTGAATAGATTCAATCCTCCCGGCAGTTTCATCATCACCGCCAGCGCCCGCGTCGGCACGATCGATTCGTCCACGCCCACGCCGAACTTGGCCGGCCGACTCTCGGCGATCGCCCAGCGGTTCGTGACCACGACAAAAATCAGGAACGCCGCTGTGCTACCCGCCACGATTCCCGCCGTCGCCTCACCCCAATCTGAGCGTTTCTTCCCGGCGAATCGCTCCCGCAGCACCGCGAGCCCATGCGCCAGGATCGGCGCCGTCACCACCGCGTACAGCGCCGTGAACCGGTTCGCGTGCAGCGCCAGCACGCTCATCGCCGCCACCACCAGCGCGTGCACCCACGGAAATTCGCGACGCTTGATCGCCAGCACCGCCACGAGCACCGCCGGGTTCAACCGGAACAACCACCAAAACACTTGCAGCGCCCAGTTCGGCTCCGTGAGCAACAGTTCCCGTGTCGGTTGCCATTCGCCAATCGTACCCGACGGGCTTGAACTTCTCGTCTGCTCGATCGCGTGTTGCACGAGACGGATGCCAAATGGATTCCCCAGACACGCCGCGCACGACAACGCCAGCGCGCCGACGATCAGCCCTAGCCAACGCCACTCCTTTCGCAGGGCGAACTCGATGCCGAGCACGAGTCCGTACATGGCCATGAGCCCGATCCCCAACAGAAACGATCCGTGGACGTTCACCCACACCAACTCCAGCACCGGCAACCACAGCAGCGAGTACGGTTTACCCCGCCGGGCGTCCTCCAGCAGGGCAATCGTCAGGGCCGCAAACAACAGCATCACGACGTCCGGTCGAACCTCGAGCCGCGCGCGCGACGCCACGAATGCCGCCATCATTGCAAATGCCGCCAGTGACACTCCCGCCCCGTTGCGCCGACACGTATGAAACACCACCCACCCGGCCAGGAATACGATGATGGCTTTGCCCACCACCAGCGCATTGAATCCGCCCCATGAATACAGGACGTAGATGCCGACCTGAAACAGCCACTCCCAATCGAGCCACTCCTTCCCGTTCACCGTCGCTGAAAACGGGTCGGCGCGCGGGACCGCACCATGCGCCATGATCCACTCGCCCGTCTTGAGGTGCCAAAACGTGTCGGATTCGGAAATCTTCTCGAGCGCGAGGAAGAACGGAAATGCGACCGCCAACACAACGACTATTGCGGCAAGTATTTTGAGCGCTTTCCCGTGCATGGGCGCGGCATTGTCGCCAACCTCTCACCATATTTCCAGCCCGATTCCGGGGTTAGTGCGCCAATCCCGGCCCGGGAGACGCGGAGGGCATGTTGGCCGCCGGATTCTGACTGGCTCTGGCGGCAAGCAGGCGCGACAGCGCTTCTCGGAGCGTCGCGTTGTCGGGGTCGATCTTGACGGCCATGCGAATCTTCTCGATGGCGGCATCAAGATTCCCCTGCTTCTCGTACAGCGCGGCGCAATTGTAATACGCTGACAGGTTTTTCGGATCGAGCTCGATCAATCGCCCGTACAGCCGGATGGCCTTGTCCAACTCGCCGAGATTGGTCCAGATCGTCGCCAGATGGAGGATGAGCGCGTCGTTCTTCGGATCAAGCTCGATCGCCTTCTCGAATTTCGCCGCGGCTTCGCGATCCCGTCCCAGATTACTGAGCGCTGCGCCGAGGTTCACATACGCCAGTTGATTGCTGGGATCAAGGTCCGCCGCTTTCTGGAGAGGCGCCAACGCTTCCTCGTACTTCTTCATATTAATCAACGAGTTACCCCAGTTGAGGTACACCATGGTGTTGTGTGAATCGATCTTCTCGGCGCCCTTGAGTTCATCAATGGCTTCCGGGTACCGCCCGAGCTTGTCCAGCACGTAGGCGAGGTTGATGACGACGCTAATATTGAGCGGGTCATACGCCGCCGCGCGATGAAATTGGTCCAGCGCCGACTCCAATTTCCCGTCCTTGACGAACTGGATGCCGCGGCCCTGATACAGCACGGCGCGGGCCGGGTCGCGTTCGCCGATGGGTTGGTCATTCTTGAGCAGATCAGCGTCGGGTTTCTCGGGTGGTTCGTAGAGCGCCGCCACGAACAATATCAATACCAGCGTGCCCGCAATCCCGCTGGCGGCGCGTTGAACGGTGTAAGTTCTGGTTCTCGACGGGGATGGCTGTGGACCACTCATTTGCTCTGGCAAATCTAACAGACTCGCGCTATTTTTCGAGCCGGATCGGTCCGGGCGAGTCGTCGTACTGAGGCAGGCGAGATGAACCTGAGTTTCGGTTACAATACAAACGGGTTTGCCCAACACAAACTCGAAGATGCGCTGGAGATCATCGCCGACTGCGGCTATCGCGGCGTCGCGCTGACGTTGGACAATTATCACTGCAACCCGTTCACCGTCGAGCCCGCCGATCTCAACCGGCTCCGCCAGGTCCTGGACAAATTGCAGCTCCGTGTGGTGATCGAAACCGGCGCGCGTTATCTCCTCAATCCACAGCGGGAGCGCTATCCCACGCTCGTCAGCAGTGAAGGACGGCAAATCCGCCTCGAATTCCTGCGGCGCGCGGTCGATATCGCCGCCGACCTCCACGCCGAATGCGTCAGCTTCTGGTCGGGAGCACCCGACCCGGAAGTTTCCGAGCATCAGGCGTGGGACTGGCTCGTGACGGGTTGCCTGCAACTGGCCGAGCATTCCAAGCGCCGCGGCGTGCAACTCGCCTTCGAGCCCGAGCCGGGAATGCTCGTCGATGACATGGCCAAATTCGAGGTTCTCAAAAAACATATCACCAGCGCCCGGTTCGGCCTGACGATGGACATCGGCCACGTCTTCTGCACCGAGACTGTTCCGTTCCGTCAGGTCTATGGCAAGTTCGCCAACCTCATCCGCAACATCCACATCGAAGACATTCGCGACCGCAAGCACGAGCATCTCATGTTCGGCGAGGGCGAACTGGATTTCGTCGCCATTCTCCGCGTGCTCAACGACAACAAATACACGGGCCTCATTCATGTGGAACTCCCCCGTCATAGCGATCGCGCCGCCGTCGTCGCCCGCTCTTCGATCGAATTCCTCAACGCAATGGGCGAAAAAATCCCCCCACCGACTTCATATGCCGTGCCGAAATCCGCTCCGTCCGCCACTCACTAATTGTCGACCGGACCGCTGCCTGCCGGGGGTGGCATAAAATTCTCTTGTCTGACATATGCATCCGGTTGTATTGTGCCTACAGATTGCCCGGAGGCATTATTATTATGAAGATTGCGCATCTTGCTGCCGTTTCCGCCATCATCCTCAGTGCGTCCGCGGGCTTTGCCGCCCCGAGCGAATCCGTCGAATCCGCGGGCGCGTCCACCGCGTACCAGAAGGTCGATGCGATGTTTGGCGAGCAGATCGTGGCCAGCCGGCTCCAGGCCGTCGGCCTGACCACCGAGCAGGCGCATGCGCGCCTCTCACAGTTCAGCGACCAACAACTTGGCCAATTGGCCGCCCAAGCCGATATGATTCAGGCCGGTGGCACGATTCAAGGCGGCGACGTAAACAAACTCGGCCCGTTGGTTTGTATGTGGCACCAGCTCACCATCGTCTGTACCAATATATACCGCGTGATCTTCTGCTGGGCTCCTGAGTTGAAATAGCTCGTCCGTCTTCGCCGTCACGGCCTGTCCCGGAGTTTTTCGGAACAGGCCGTTTCTGCTATAATGCCGACGTGAAACCGAGCGCGGCCCCCTTCGCCGAGAACTGGCTGCTGTTCGGGCGCGACGACACGTCATCCATCGTATGCGCCGAACCCGCGGGCGATTCACAAATCACTGTCTTCCGCAGGCTCGACGGCGCACTGGCCACCGAAACGCAGCCGTTCCAACCGTTTCTCTGGCTTACCGAGCAGGTTTACTTACAGGGTTTCGATCGCAAGGTCGAGTACGTGCCGCTGGAAGGTCACGGCGCCTTCAAATTCCTGACAAAATTCCAGTCGTGGACGGATTTTCAGCAGGCGCGAAAGTTCCTCGACCCCACCCCGTGCTTCGCTGTCAACGACCCCACCCAACAATATCTCATGGCAACCGGCCGCACGTCGTTCAAAGGCTTGCGCTTCGATCAGATTGCCCGCCTCCAACTGGCGGTCGTGACCGCTGCCGACAACACATTGCAAGCCGTGCAGCTTCGCGACCACCGGGGCCGGCAACTGGAACTCACCGGAACGGAAGCACAGATTCTCAAGAAGCTCGTCGAGACGATTCGCGAATGCGATCCCGACGTGATCGAAGGCCACGATATTTTTCGCGCGGCGCTGACGCAGCTCAGCGCGCGGGCCCGCGTCGCTCGCGTTCCATTGAAACTGGGACGCGACGGCTCCGTGCTCCGCTCCCGGCAATCGCGCGTGCAAATCGCCGAGCGCACGATCCAGTACCCCAAATATGAGATTCACGGGCGGCACGTCGTCGACACGTTCCTGCTCGCGGTGTTCTACGATGTCTCGACGCGCGAATTGGAAGGCTTCGAACTCTCCGAGGTCGCCGCGCATTTCGGCGTGAAGGAACCGGGCGCGGAGGCCGTGCGACGAATCAGCGACCTGCTCAGCCCGAGCTACTTCGTCCAGGCCCAGGTTTTCCCGTACAGCTATCAGGACGTCGTCGTGCGCGGCAACGCGACGAAGATCGACGCGCTTTTCCTGCGCGAGTACCTGCACCAGCGCCACACCATCCCGCAGTTCGGCGAACCGCGCCCGTTTGCCGGCGGGTACACGGATGTGTTTTACGAAGGCATCGTTCGCAACGTATGGCATTGCGACGTGCAATCGCTGTATCCGTCGCTCATGCTGGCGTTCGACATCAAACCGCGCGGCGACGAGTTGAATCTGTTCCTGCCACTGCTCCGCGACCTGCGGCAGTTCCGTCTCCGCGCCAAAGCCGATGCCAAGACCGCAACGGACGACACGCAGCGTCGGTACCTCGACGCGATGCAACAGACTTTCAAGATTCTCATCAACTCGTTCTACGGCTATCTCGGTTTCTCGCAGGCGCACTTCGGCGATTTCAACGCCGCCGAGGAAGTCACCGCCAAGGGCCGCGAAACCCTCAAGACAATGCTCGATTGGCTGCGCAACCGCGGGGCTCGCGTCATCGAAATCGACACCGACGGCTTGTATTTTGTCCCGCCAGCGAAATCCGACCCCAAGACACTGGAAAGCGAGTTGCAGGAGGCTTTGCCCAATGGCGTCGATGTCGAGATCGACGGTCAGTTCCCCGCGATGTTCAGCTACAAGATGAAAAACTACGCGTTGCTGGACGGCGACGGAAAGCTCCACGTCACCGGCTCGGCACTCCGCTCGCGCGGCCTGGAAAAATTCCAGCGCCAATTCCTCGAAGAAATGCTCACGTTCGCGCTCCAAGGCGAAGCGAAAAAAGTTCCACAACTCTACGAGGATTATTGTCAGAAGATCGAGCGCGGCCAACTCCCCATTGAAATGCTCGCCAAGACGGAAACACTACAGGACACGCTCGATGCGTATCAGCAGAAGATCGCGAAATCGGCCCGCAACCGCAGTGCCGCCTACGAACTGGCCCTGAAATCAGGCCACAATTATCAACCCGGCGACCAGATCACCTACTACGTCACCGGCGACGGCAAACGCGTCAGCGTCTACGACAACTGCAAGCTCGCCACCGATTTCAACCCCGCCCGCCGCGACGAAAACATCGATTACTACCTCGATAAACTGAAGTCGCTGTACAAGAAGTTCGCGGAGATGCTGGCGGGGTGAGTTGATCGTCTCTCCTGTCTAACGGAAGCAAAAGCTGGGGAGCAGGCTAGCTCCTTCACACTTCGGCACACCGTGTCCTCAGGATTTTCTGCAGCCAAGCGCAAAGTGATGCAGGAGTCCGCAAGTCCAAACAATAGCTGTGGAATACCAGATGAAAAAGAGTGGCCAATCAATCCCATGAGGCGATTTGTCATGGAGAATCTGTAGCAGGAAAATGACAGTTAAGACGGCAATAGCAAAAACAATGGCTGGTCTAAGGCTTCGCAAAGCTGAAACGATAATGATGGAACCAAGAAAGTAAATCGCTCCGAAAGCTACCAATCCGGCAGTATCCAAAACCCCTTGCGAGATTTGAGGGGAGCTTGGCATCGCGAATTCACATAGCACGCCGAGAGCGCAAGTGCCTAAACCAATCAGCGATGTTAGACCTATCAGGATGCGAAATGCCCGACCCGGCTCCCATCGCGGCGGCTCCGATAGATGAGCGCTCCTAGATGTCGATTCATTCGAAGTCGAAGGCATACTCAACCCCGACCACTCTTGGATCCCAGTAACACAAAGTAGGACATGAAAGACCGTGTGCCGTTCTTCACCCAATCTGCTGGGGAGGTTAATCGTGCGGGGCCGGCGGGTCAATCGGAATCGCCGTCGCTCCAATTTCAGCATTGACTCCGACGGTCGCGCGGCGCAAAGAAGACTGTATCACCGATGCTCCTACCAGCCCAGATCATCCAGAAGAAGCGCGATGGACATGCGCTGACCGAAGAAGAAATCCGGTTCTTCATCAACGGGTTCACCAGCGGCGAGCTTCCCGATTATCAGATGTCGGCGCTGGCGATGGCGATTTGCTTCCAAGGAATGAGTTTCGACGAAACGATGTGGCTGACCCGCGCGATGATCGCCAGCGGCAAGCTCGTGGAATGGAAGCGGCAAGCCGGGCTCTTCTTCGCCGACAAACATAGTACGGGCGGCATCGGCGACAAAACATCGTTGGTCATCGCCCCGCTTGTGGCCTGTTGCGGGGTGAAAGTGCCGATGATTTCGGGGCGCGGGCTCGGCCCAACGGGCGGCACGCTCGACAAACTGGAAAGCATATCCGGCTTCAATGTGAATCTGCCGCTCGACAAGTTCCAGCAGATCACGGAAAAGGTCGGCGCCTGCATGATCGGCCAGACGGCTGAAATCGCTCCCGCGGACAAGAAGCTTTACGCTCTGCGCGACGTGACCGCTACGGTTTCCTGTCTTCCGCTCATCGTGGCCAGCATCATGTGCAAGAAACTGGCGGAAAACGTGGACGGGTTGGTGCTCGACGTCAAATGGGGCAGCGGCGCGTTCATGCGGACCCGTGAGACATCCGCGGAATTGGCCCGGGCGATGGTCGAGGTCGGTAAACGCTACGGCAAGAAGGTCTGCGCGTTGCAGACGGACATGAACCAGCCGCTCGGCCAGCGGATTGGCAACGCGCTCGAAGTGCGGGAGTGCATCGAGTTAATGAACGGTTCAGCCCGGGCTGATGACCTGTTGGAGGTCACTCTCGCGCTCTCCGCCGAGATGCTGCTGATGGCCGGCGTGGCGAAAAATGTTGCAGACGCCCGGCAAATGCTGCAAAAGAAACTTGCCAGCGGCGAGGCCCTAAAGAAATTCGGCGAGATGGTCGCCGCCCAGGGCGGTGACGCCAAAGTGTGCGACGACGTAAAGCGATTGCCAAGGGCCAAGCAGACCAGGTCGATTGCCGCGCCGAAATCCGGCTTTGTGCAGGCAATCGAATGCGACCAACTCGGCTATGCCGTGATCGCGCTCGGCGGTGGACGCAAGGTTTCGGCCGATAAGATTGATTTTGCGGTCGGTTTCGAACAACCGAAGAAGATCGGCGATGCCGTGACGGCGGGCGAACCGTTGATGATCATGCATTACAACGATGCGACACGCGCCGCCGAGGCCGAGCGCATGGTGCAACAGGCGTACAAGATCGAAGACAAACCCGTCACGACGCGGCTGCCGTTGATCGTGCAGAAAATAGAGTGAGGTGTTCATTCCGATGATGACCGATGTAAAAGAGACGAAGGAATTTCTCGAAGGAAAGCTGGCCGGTTTCAAACCCGAAGTGGCATTGGTGGTGGGCTCAGGCCTGGGCGGCATCACGCAGGGCGTGACCAAACCGGTCGTCATCCCCTATACCGACATCCCCCATTTTCCCAAGCCGACGGTCGCGGGTCATGCCGGGCAGATGATTTTCGGGGAGTTGGCGGGCAAAAAGCTGATGGTGCTCAGCGGACGATTTCATCGGTACGAAGGGCGCAGTCCCGCCGAGATCACCTATCCCATCAATGTCGTCGACGCGCTGAGTGTGAAAATACTCATCGTCACGAATGCCGCCGGCGGCATCAATCCCCAGTACAAACCCGGCGACCTCATGGTCATCGAAGACCACATCAATCAGTTGGGCATCAACCCGCTCATCGGCGGCATCAACGGCGATGGCGGCATCAAGTTTATCGACATGTCTCAAGCCTACTCGCCGCGGTTGCGCGAAAAACTCGACACCGCCGCGGAGAAGCAACAGGTTCCAATCTGGCGAGGCGTCTATCTCGCCACGACGGGACCGAGCTACGAGACCCCCGCCGAGATCAAGGCGTTCGCCTGGATCGGTGCCGACGCCGTGGGCATGAGCACCGTGCCCGAAGTCATCGTCGCCCGCTATCACAATATCGAGGTCGCCGGCATTTCCTGCATCACCAACCTCGCGGCGGGCATCTCCAGCAAGAAACTTTCTCACGATGAAGTGCTGGAAGTGGGCCGCGCGGCGCAGGGCAACCTGGCAAAACTCCTGACCGAATTCATCGGGTCACTGTGAAATCCCCTTCACCCAGGGTATTCCGCAAATTGATCGCCGCCGCCAAGGCAGCGCAGAGGAATGCCCATGCTCCGTATTCAAAATTCCGTGTCGGCGCGGCGCTCCTGACGAAGAGTGGCAAGGTCTACACGGGCGTCAATGTTGAGAACGCCAGCTACGGGTTGACCAATTGCGCGGAGCGCGTCGCGGTCGGAAAGGCCGTCAGCGAGGGCCATCGCAAATTCCAGGCCATCGCCGTTGTCGCCCCCAGCCACGGACTCAGCCCGTGCGGCGCCTGCCGCCAGGTGCTGGCCGAATTCGGCGAGATGGTCGTCATCTGCGCCGATTCCCGCAACACCCGCCGCGTTCATATTCATCTCCTCTCGGAATTGTTGCCCCACGCGTTTGAGTTGCGATAACGGCGGAAGACGCGGTATAGTGTCTCCGCCATGAGATCAGACACAATTAAACGCGGCGCTGAGCGCGCACCGCATCGCAGCCTGTTGCGGGCGACCGGCAGCATCGAATCCGAAGACGACTTCAACAAGCCGTTCATCGCGATCGCCAACAGTTACACGGACTGCATTCCCGGCCACGCCCACCTCAACGAGGTCGGGCAGCTCATCAAGCGTCTCGTGCGCGAAGCCGGCGGCGTACCGTTCATTTTCAACACCATTGGCGTCGACGACGGCATCGCGATGGGCCACGGCGGAATGAAATACTCGCTCCCGTCCCGCGAACTCATCGCTGATTGCGTCGAGACCATGATTCGCGCGCATTGTTTCGACGGCATGGTCTGCATCCCGAATTGCGACAAGATTGTGCCCGGCATGTTGATGGCCGCCATGCGCCTGAATATTCCCACGGTTTTCGTTAGCGGCGGCCCGATGGCGGCCGGCATCGCGCAACATGCCACTCAGGGCGAATTGCCCGAACATCTGCAGGGCGCCACGAAGAAGTCTGATCTCATTTCGGTTTTCAAGGCGGTGGGCGAATTGCAAGCCGGCAAGATTTCCGAAGCCGACCTCGCCAGCCTCGAACAATCCGCCTGTCCAACGTGCGGCTCGTGCTCCGGCATGTTTACGGCCAACTCGATGAATTGCCTTTGCGAAGCGCTTGGTGTTGCCCTGCCCGGCAATGGCACCATCCTCGCCGTCTCGAAAGAACGCGAAGCCCTGTATCGTCGCGCGGCGGAAATGATTGTGAAACTTGTTGAATTGGACCTGAAACCGCGCGACATCGCCACGCTCGCCGCGTTCGATAACGCGCTCGCGCTCGATGTCGCCATGGGTGGTTCGACGAATACGATCCTGCACACACTGGCCATCGCCCGCGAAGCTGGCATTCCCTACGACATTGCGCGGATCGACACACTCTCCCGCCGCGTGCCATGCCTGTGCAAGGTGTCGCCGTCGTCGGACTATCACATTCAAGATGTGATGCGGGCTGGCGGCATTCATACCATTCTCGGCGAATTGAAGCGCCTCGGCGCGCTCGATTTGAAATGCAAGACGGTGACTGGCAAGACCATCGGCCAGAACATCGAGGAATGGGACATCCGTAGCGAGAAATGCACGCCCCTCGCGAAGACCGTGCGGTTGTCCGGCGCATCGGCCATCGTGGTCGATCCCAACGACAAACTGGGCCACGCCGCGCGCACAGCGTCGGGCAATCTCGCGCCGAAGCCGATGTTGTTCCATGCGGGCGACCAGCGCGCCGTCGTACTCTGGCGCGACGCCGCCGCCTGGAACGCAGGTGATGTCGACGTACAACTGGCCATCTATGCACCGAAGGCCAGACTGAAATTGCCCGATGGCAAGGTGCTCGTCGGGCACGCGGAAATCCGTCCGGCCATCGAAGAACAAATGCGCGCCGCGCAGGGGCTCGTTCGTGCCGAATTGGCGACGTTTCGCAAGGAACCCGCCCTCCTCTTCTGGCGCTACGTCAAGACCGGTGAAAGAACCCGGTTCGGGCTGGTGCGCGTGGCGAAATTCAAGGGCGACTTCATTCAACGGGCCGAGTTCATTGTCGATCCGAAGAAACTCGGTAAGGCCGAACCATCGGGCTTGATGCCGCACGATCCGTCGTTTCTGTTCAACGCACAAGACTGCATTCGCACCGCCGCCGCCGCCTATTCCAAAGACGGCGGGCTGGCGATTCTTTACGGTCAACTCGCCCCGCAAGGCAGCGTTGTCAAGACCGCCGGTATCAGCGAGGCGTTCAAGAAGTACTGTGGCGAGAAATTCATTTTTGAAGGTCCGTGCGTCATTTTTGAAAGCCAGGAGGACGCCTGCGCCGGTATCCTCGCGGGTAAAGTCAAAGCAGGCGATGTCGTCATTATTCGCAACGAAGGACCCAAAGGCGGCCCGGGAATGCAGGAGATGCTCAGCCCGACCAGCTACATTGCCGGCATGGATCTGGGCGACAAAGTCGCGCTGATCACCGATGGCCGGTTCAGCGGCGGCACTGCGGGCGCCTGCATTGGGCACGTCAGCCCCGAAGCGGCTGAGGGCGGCCCGATCGGCTTGTTGCGGGCTGGCGACCGGGTCCGTATCGATTTCCCAAATCGCAAGATTGACATTCTCGTGTCGGAAGCCGAGTTGGCGGAACGCAAGAAGAGCTGGCAACCGGTGAAACGAGAGTTGAGCGGCTGGCTCGCGCGCTACCAGAGATTGGTGACCAATGCGAGCTCGGGGGCCGTTCTCTCGTAGCGGCGTCACCGAATCGTCACACAGTCGTTGCGCAGTCGACGCGAGCACGCCATAAAGTGCAGCCATGCCAGACACCGTACTCATTGTCGATGATGAGCCCGACGTGCTTGATCTGCTGGTCTACAATCTCCAGAAGGCGGGCTACAAAACCGCCACCGCGCGCGACGGCGTCACGGCCCTGCAAAAAGCGCGTGATGAAGTTCCGTCCTTGATCGTACTGGACCTGATGCTGCCCCAAATGGACGGCACCGAGGTGTGTCGTCATTTGAAAGCGGATCCCAAAACCACCCATATCCCGATCATCATGCTTACGGCCAAGGCCGAGGAAGTGGATCGCGTCGTCGGGTTGGAACTCGGCGCGGACGATTACGTGACAAAACCATTCAGTCCCCGCGAGATGGCACTTCGGGTTAAAGGTGTCTTGCGTCGGGCCAGCGGCAAAAGCACACCCGCCGAAATTCTCAAATTCGGTGATATCACCGTGGACATTGCCAAGCACGAGGTCACGCTCAAGGGCAAAGTTGTCGATTTGACAGCCACGGAATTCAAGTTGCTGTCCACCTTGCTGGAGCGGCGCGGACGCGTGCAGTCCCGTGACCGATTGTTGACGGATGTCTGGGGTTATGAGGGCGACGTGGACACCCGAACGGTGGACACGCATATGCGCCGCTTACGCGAGAAACTGGGCAAGGCGGCGGACTACATTGAGACCGTACGCGGTGTCGGGTACCGATTTGCGGACGCCCCCTGAGAACTATCCATGCTGCAGTAACGCGAGCAGCCGGTACACCACGACCGCGACAACCGCCGAGCAGGGGATGGTTAACACCCACGCCCAGACGACGCGACGCGCCACACCCCAACGCACAGCCGAAAGACGATGGACCGCTCCGACTCCGACAATCGCGCCCGTGATCGTGTGTGTCGTGCTGACTGGAATCCCCATTGCCGTCGACGAAAAGAGGGAGGTGGCGGCAGCCAGTTCGGCGCACACGCCATCGTAAGGCCGCAGCTTGGTGATCCTCATCGCCATGGTTTTCACGATCCGCCAGCCGCCCGCCATTGTGCCGAGGGCAATGGCCAGATTACAGACCAGGACGATCCAAAACGGAAACGCCACCTTGCCGGCCGCGAACGCGGCCTGTTGGCTCTTCCAAATGCTGGCATACAGCAGGGCGGCGATAATCCCCATGGTTTTCTGCGCGTCGTTCATGCCATGCCCCAGACTGTAGGCCGCGGCGGAACCGAGTTGGACGATCCGGAACCCGCGGTCGATCTTGATCGGGGCCACTCTTCGAAATGCCCACATGACGATGAAGACGAACGTCAGGCCCAACACCATACCGAAGAATGGCGCAATCACGATGAACTCCACTGTGGAGACCACCTTGGCCGTGTGCAGAACTCCGTTCCACGTCCCTGCGTGAACAATGGCGGCGCCGCCGAATCCCCCGAGCAACGCATGCGACGAACTCGAAGGCAGCCCGGCGTACCAAGTAATCAGGTTCCACACGATCGCTCCCAACAACCCGGCGAAGATGACTTCCACCGTTACGTATTCGGGGTGCACCCACGTGGCCACAGCATTGGCGACATGCAACCCACCGACCCAGGCGGCAATAAAATTCCACCACGCCGCCCAGATCACGGCCTGAAACGGCCGCAACACGCGCGTACCGATAACGGTGGCAATGGAATTGGCGGCATCGTGAAAGCCGTTGATGAAATCGAAGGTGAGCGCCGTGAAGAAGATCAGGGCAATGTACGGGCTTCGAAGGATTTGGAGCAGGTCAGTTAAAAAGACGGGCATTCGGGTCTCCGCTCGCCATCGTTGCCTAGCTCATCTTGACGATGACCCCCTGAAGGACATTGGCCACGTCCTCCAGGCGATCGGTGATTTTTTCCATCGTCTCGTAGATGTCCTTCCACTTGATGACTTCGATGGCATTTTTTTCTGTCGCGAACAACTCGGCCAGCGCGGCATGCAGAATGTCGTCCGCGGCATTTTCCACTTCATGCACGGCGATGCAGTCGCGCATGACCTGCTCATAATTCCTGGTCGAGCTCATGCCGTGAACAGCCTCGGCCAACTTCTCGCAGCCGCGAACGACCTGTTTGGCCAGATTGACGGAGTGCTGCGTGGGTTGCAGGATGCCGAAAAACGCCATGCGGTTGGCGGCGGCGTTGGTCAGATCCACGACATCGTCGATGCGGAGGATCATCACGTGAATGTCCTCCCGGTCCAGCGGCGTGATAAAGGTTTTGTTCAGTTGCTCCATCGTGCGGTGGGCCACGTCGTCGCAGGCATGTTCGATGCCGTTCAGTTCGCGCGCGATGGGATCGGCATCGGCATAGTGTTCGGTCAGCTTCAGCAACAGCTTGGCGGCGTGGACCGCGTGATCGGCTGCTTGGTCGAACGACTCGAAAAAATTGTACTCGCGTGGAATCAATCGTCTGAGCATGGCCCTCTCCTGATGGTGATTGTGTAACGAATTTCAGACGGAATAGCAACAAGTTGCTCGGTCAATGAGTCATTCCGCCCGATTTCGTTGAAACGGCGCGCGCAGTCCGCTATCGTGTTGCGCCAAAAGCGTGAAACTCTCACTGCCATCGAAATGGTTCCTCGGGTTGGCGATCCTGCTGGGGGATTTGCTGCTGGTGGTGTATGTGGCCATTGGCTTGACGTTGCCGCCCTATCTGGTGCGCCAAATCGAGTCGGACCTCCGGCGCGACGCCTACGTCACGCGCGACGTGTTCGAATCGGAACTCCGCAGCCGAAACACGACCCTCGCCGACATCAATCGGCTCAGCCACGATCTCTCGAAGGAGACCGGCCTGCGCGTGACTGTGATCGCCCGCGACGGGACCGTCATTGGTGAATCCGACAAGCCCGAAAGCGATCTGAAGAACATCGAGAACCACCTGCAACGGCCCGAAGTTCAACAGGCCCTTCACGAAGGCATCGGCAGCGCCACGCGCAAGAGCGATACCATTGGCGTCAATCTGCTCTATGTGGCCCTGCCGGTTCGGGATGATAAGGTTGTGGGAATCGTGCGCGTGGCCATGCCGCTGGTGGAAATCCAACAAACCACCGCCCGGGTGCTCCACACCGTGGGTGTGTCCAGTCTGGCTGTTGGCCTCGCCGCCATCCCGATTCTGTACTGGCTGTCGAGGCGCGTGACCCGCCCCATCCTGCAGATGCAAAAGGCCGCCGGACGAATGGCGCACGGCGATTTCACCGAGAAGGCGCCCTATCGGGTCAGCGGCGAACTTGGCGAGCTGGCGACCGCGTTGAACCAAATGTCGTCGCAACTGGAAGCGCGCATTCGCGAACTCAGTGAAGAAAAGGCCGATCTCAGCGCGATTCTCGCCGGGATGACCGAGGGCGTGCTTGTGGCGCGCCCCGACGGCAGGATTCGCCTGACGAACCAGGCGTTACGGCACCAATTCGGTATCACGGAAGAAACCGTCGGGAAAGCGGTGTTGGAGGCGTTCCGCAATGTTCCGCTGCAGGAATTGGTGGGCGAAGTGATTCAGGACGGTGACGTCTCGGCACGCGAGCTGTCGTTCCTGACGCCGAACGAACGCACGTACGAGTTAAGCGCCACGCGTCTGCAGGGCAATCACGGCGCGGTGACGGGGGTAATCATCGTATTCCACGACATCACCCGCATGCGACAGTTTGAGAATACACGGAAGGAATTCGTGGCCAACGTCAGTCACGAATTGCGCACGCCGCTCTCGATCATCAAGGGATATGTGGAAACCCTGCTCGACGACCAGCCACCCGACGCAGAGACGGCCCGGCAGTTTCTGCATACGATCCAGCGCCACTCACGCCGGCTGGAGGCCCTCATCGCCGATTTGTTGAGCATCTCGGCGCTGGAATCGCAGCAAGCCCGCCTCAACTTCGAGCCGGTATCGATGCGGGCGGCGGCGCAATCGGTTCTCGACGAGTTGGCGCGTCAGGCGCAAGAGAAGTCGATCACTGTTTCGCTGAAGATCCCCGAGCAACTTCCCGCCGTCCGCGCCGACGCCCAACGCCTGCACCAGGTCCTCTTCAACCTGCTCGACAACGCCATCAAATATACACAGTCGGGCGGCCATGTGACGATACTGGCGGCGGAGAAGGACGGCGCGATCGAAACCGCGGTGGCTGACGATGGCGCCGGCATCGCGCCGGAACATCTGCCCCACGTCTTCGAGCGCTTTTACCGCGTCGATAAGGCACGCAGCCGCGAGCTGGGCGGCACGGGGCTCGGCCTGTCGATCGTCAAACACATCGTCCAGTCCCACGGTGGGCGTGTGTGGGCCGAAAGCCAGATTGAAAAGGGCAGCACGTTTTATTTCACCCTGCCACGCGTGTAGGGGGTGTAGCCCACGCCGGCCTGACGCAAGCGCCCCCGTGGCTGACGACGCGAGACGTGCCTCGAAATGCTGGGCTGTGGCACGCAGGCGGAACGACGGAAAGCGTACCGACAATTCGTGGAAACGCCGCTGCGAGAAGGCGTGTTGGAAAGCCCTTGGGAACGGTTGGAGGGGGGCGTGCTGTTGGGGAGCACCGAGTTTGTGCGACGATGGCGGCAGCGGGCCAGCGGGAACGCCCGCGAACAGCCGCAGTTGAGACGCTTGCGCCCGCGGTTGACCTTGGCGGAGGTGGTGCGCGCCGTCGAGCGCATCAAGGGGGAACCGTGGGAACAGTTTCGGGATCGATACGGGGACTGGGGGCGGGACATGGTGGTGTGGATGGTGCGGCGGCACTGCGGGCTGCGGTTACGCGACCTGGCGGACGTGACCGGAGGACTGGACTATGGTAGCGTCGCGATGGCGTCCAAACGATTCGGCAAGCGGCTGGAAAACAACCGTTCCTTGCGCCAGCGCTACGAAGAAGTCAAAGCTAAATTGTTACAATGATTAGATGTGACCCCAATTTCCCAATCAAGCGACTCCAAGCCCGTGCGGCAACCGACAAAGTCGTTGCCAACAAACTGAATGAGCTGGCGAAATTGTCAATAGTCAATGACTGACCCCTTACTTCTGACCCCTTACTTTCACGCTGGCGGTGACCAGTAACGGGTACGTTTATGCCTGGGGGGACAATACCTTTGGCGAACTGGGCACAAACACCAGCGCGTTCGCATTCTCCACCAACCCGGTCCGCGTGGCGGGCATCAGCAACGTGGTTTGGGTTAGCGCCCCGCGAATCGATGACGACGTTTGTATTCAGGGTGGCTCGTTCTGCATCGATTATACGAACAGTGTGGGAAACACATACGAATATGAGGGCGGTGTCCACGCCTTGGCGATGACTCTGGATCCGGTGGACGGTAGTGGTCAGATGACCAATCATTACTGGGGCTGGGGCGACAACTCCTTCGGCGAGGTCGGCAACGATGTCAGCGGCGTCGCAACCAATGTGGTCATCCAGACCAGCCCCGCCGGTCCGCTCCAGTTCTGCACCCGCTGTCAGCGTGAAGTCCAATTGGGGACCGGTGGTGTTTTCACCGCCCAATGCAATGGGACGCTGTACCTCTATTTCAATGGTGAGATCGGTGACTTCGCAGACTATTCCGGCTCGTACACGGCGACGGTCAACGGCGTCACGACAAACGTGCCGGCATACGACGCCACCAGGTACGGCATCGGGATTGCCGTCGGCACGGTAACCGTTGGCAATGTGTACACCTACACCGCCAGCGGCTACTGCGTGTACGATAGCCAGAACCATCAAGCAACCCCGGATGGCAGGAACTCCGTCAGCAATAATTTGGTGGACTGTTCGTTTAGCCTGCTGAACATAACGAATTCGGTCTGCCCTACGCTCCAGTGCTTTTCACTGGTAGGAAAAATACAATGAATGAGCGAATTATCTGGATTCGCGGGCCATTTCTTGTTATGCTAACTCCCTGCAAGGGAAAGGACGTTCGGTTATGAAGAATAGACTGTTCTTTTTGGCACGCATACTGTTTGCCGTAGTCCTTGCCTCGATGAGTTCAGTTCGCGCGCAAACTGTCGTCACCTTCGATGACCTTCCAAGCTCCTTGGGCGGAGCTGCCATCCCCAACGGCTACCAAGGCCTCAGTTGGAGCAATTTTTTCGTGGTGAATGCGGTTCTCATGTCCAACGTCAATGGCTATGTGACCGGTGCCAACTACGGAATGGTGTCGCCTTCCAACGTGGCCTTTAACGGCGGCGGCAGTCCTGCTGAGATCGACTCACCCGGCACTAATTTCAATTTCCTGAGTGCCTACTTTACGGGTGCGTGGAACAGCAACCTCAATATCGAGGTCGAGGGCTTCAGCGGCACCAATCTGGTGTACGACGAGACAAAGGTTGTCAGAGCGACAAATGCCACCTTAATCACGTTCGACTATCTCGACATTGACCGCCTTTATTTCAACTCTTACGGCGGTCAGGTGGCCTTTGGCCCTTCGCCCGGATACAACTTCGTCATGGACAATATGGGGTACGAGTTTGTACCCGAGCCATCGTCGCTGCTGCTGACCGCCCTCGCCCTCGTCTCGCTCGGCGCCGTCCTCAAGCGCCAGCACACATGATGTCCGTCCGGTTCCGTCCATGAGCATCTGTTCAGGCATGACTAGGGGGTCAGTCATTGACTATTGACATCCTGGGCGCGGCGGTCGTACGATGGCGACATGCCCAGACGATTACGCGTCGAATTTGCTGGGGCGGTCTATCACGTGATGGCGCGGGGGAATGAACGGCGAGAGATCTTCCGTGACGACGAGGACCGCCGCCGGTTTCTGGAAGCGCTCGGCGATGGCGTGACGCGGTTTGGCTGGCGAATCCACGCCTACTGCTTGATGCCCAATCACT
>JBEKLM010000015.1:0-87185 GCA_050010195.1 Verrucomicrobiia bacterium | reverse complement strand
CGAGCATGCGTTCGCCGAGGACGCCGGGGACGGTGCGGGCGATCTCGCACATCGTTTCCAGTTCCGGCCCCGAGATCTGGTAATCGTCGCGCAACCCGAGGCCATCCTCGCGGAAGATCGCGCCGACAGTTTCGATATCGCCGGAATTCCACGCGTCGAGCATTTTGCCGAAGCGCTGCTGCGCGTGGAAGATGTATTTCAGACGCGCGCAAAGATGGGGATGCGACACGCCGTATCGGGCGACGATGCGGTCGTAGAGTGCTTGGTCCCGAATATCGGCGAGATGGGAGAAGCCGAACTCCGGGCCGGCGAGGGCGACGAGTTCCTCGCATTCGGCGCGGCGAATCTTGTAGGTGGATTTTTCCAGGCCGGGCCGCACAGTGCCGGTATCGAGGCTGACGAAGCGAAAGTCGATGGCCGGACGCCCAATCGGCAGGTGACGGATAACGCCGTCGGCTGGATCGTAATGAGTGCCCATGCCCGCACGGGCGAAATAGATCATGAGCGGGTCGAGTTTCCCACAGGGCGAGCCGATGTAATCGGTCTCGACGGCTTGCGCGAGGTCGATGATTTGCATTTCGTCCTTCACCGTCACGCCGTTGACCTCGAAGAAAGTCAGAATCAAATTCAGCGCGAGCGAGGCCGACCGGGACATTCCGCCACCGGGAATGTTGCCGAAGTCCACCGCGTCAAACCCGCGCGACGTCGGAAAACCCGCGCGACGCAACACAAACTCCACGCCGTATGCAAACCGCGCCCACGTGTCGGCAATCGACGGATCGCAGGGTGGGGGAATCCCGCCGGGCTTGAAGCAGATGATGCCGTCCTGTGGAAACTTTGCGCTGAGCAAGCGGATGCGACCAGTATCGTTCGGTTTGTACGCGAGCCAGATGAACCGGTCGGTGCCGATGCCGAAAAGTTCCGTGCCGTTGTAGTCGCCGTGTTCGACCCCCAAACAGAACCGCGACGAAGTGCGCCGAATCTTGCCGCCGCGCACATCTAGCCCGGCCTGGGCTGCCAGCGAGAGGAGTTTGTGTTGAACTTCGCGGTCGGTGTCGGTCATCGGGCGACGAAGACTACCAAAGCCGAAGCCCACCAGCAAGTGACAACGAAGCGCAACTTTACCGGCCGGCCTGTGTGAGAATAATCGAGTCGCAGGCCAACTAACCGTATGAGCACACTGCAGCCATACCGGGGTCCGTGCGACAACACCCGCCTGCGCGAAGAGAATGCGCGTCTGCACCAGGAGAACCGCCTGCTGCGCCAGAAACCCGACCATTATATTCGCCAGTACTTCGGCGGCCAGCGCAACGAGGGGCTGGACAGACATCGACCGGAGTTGCTCCTGCAAGGCTTGGCCAACGTTGTCACATTGCCAACGCCAGAGCGCAAGCCCGGTTGGCACTTCACGCAATGGCACTCCCCATCCGGTACGGCACATGTTGACCGAAGATAAACTGGAGACTTACGAGATCGTCATCGAGCCGGAGGAAGTCCAGGCGCAGCCCGAGGGTTGGAAGAAGATCAGCGAGGACCGCACCAGTCAACTGGACTGGGTGGCCCCAAGATCATCAAGCGAGTCTTCATCCGACCGCGTTACGTGAAGGCCGAGCAGTTTTCCATCGCACCGTTGCCACCGCAGCCGATTGAGCAAGGGATGGTCGGACCGGGCTTGCTGGCCCAAATTCTGGTCGCCAAATACGAGTAGCATGGTACAGGCTGCTGGAACTCGTCCCGATAGGAAAAAGGAAGCGCAGCCGCCGGACGGTTCACCGAGTCGTGAACGAGGCTTCCGTTGTTTGGTTGCCATTCACTCCTAACGGCTGCGCTCCTTCATTCGGACGTATTTGAATCCTTACGGCAACAACACCCGCACGCGGTAGTAGCGGGACGGAATGTTGGTCGCGCCGCCAAAATCCGTCATATTGGTGACTGTGCCGAACCCCGTGCCCTCTCCGCCAGCGGCGGAGATACCCACACCGAGGATATTGGTCTGGCCGGTGACCTGCCAGTCGCCATTGATGTAGTTGCCATTGGCGTCACCAGTCGTGAAATCCAGTACATTCGTTCGTGACTGAATTCCCGGCGACCAGTTTGTGTCCCCGCTGGCGCCGAGATAGGTCACCACAATGTTTGTGCTATTCGTCTGGGCAACACCGATGACGTGCAGGCAGGCCGCCGGGTTCGTGGGGTTGAATCCAGCCAGGAACTTGTTGGTGTTGCTCATGCCCGTGCCGGTGTAATCCGCCGTCGGCGCGGTGTTGCCGTAGTTGTTGGTGCTGCCGAAGTAACTGAGCTGCCACCATGCAAACGGGCTGTAGACGCTGATGAGATTCGCCACGGTACTTGTGCTGGCGCCAGCCGGACCGCTGACGATCTCTTGCACGGCATAGCTGCCCGGAGTCACGTAGGTATCCGACGGGTTCTGGCTGGTGGATGCGTTGCCATCCCCAAACACCCAAGCCCAGCCTGTTACCGAACCGGACGAGGTGTCGGTGAAGTTGACGCTCAGGGGTGCCGGCCCAGTGGTCGGGCTGGC
The DNA here is from genome assembly GCA_050010195.1 of Verrucomicrobiia bacterium. GTDB lineage: Bacteria > Verrucomicrobiota > Verrucomicrobiia > Palsa-1439 > Palsa-1439 > Palsa-1439. Next base: position 84,646 of record JBEKLM010000015.1, on the reverse strand, counting down.
GGTAAACGACGCCACCGGCGCGATCACTCCCGTACCGGAAACCAGATTGGTAGAGCTGTTGGCGGTACTGCTGAAAAGCACGTTGGTGCTGTAGCTGCGTGCTGCCGTAGGAGTGAAGCTGACCACCACATTGGTCGAGGCACCGCCTGAGAGGCTGAACGGACTCCCCATGACAATCGCGAACGGCGGCGCCACACTGGCGCTGCCGTTAAGGAAGGAGCCACCGGTATTGGTTACCACAAAACTGGCCTGCACCGTCCTGCCCGTAGCCACCGCGCCGAAAACCACACTCGACGGGGTGACTCCCAACTGGTTGGTGTTGAGCAATTCTCCGAACGTAGCCGCGGCGGGCAGGACATTTCCTCCGGAGTCAAACCAGGATGCCGTGTTGAAACCGGCTTCGTTGACACCATTGACCGCTTGGTATTCAGTCCCCCACCAAAAGGCTCCAGCGCCGTACCCGCCGGTGACTCCACTCACAATCGGCGCCAACCCGGCCACGTACTGGACCTGCCCGGTCTCACTCGGCGTGATGCTGTTGATGTTCGTCGTCCAATAGGAGTTGTTCCAAGGAAACGCCGTTTCCATCACACTTACCGGCTTGTTGTATCGGTTAGCCGCGTTGTTGAGGCAGTTGCTCAAGTTCGCAAACGTGCCATCCCAGAACGGATAATAACTCAAGCCGATGATGTCGAACGGCACCCCTTGCGCAGTCAGGTTATCGAAGAACCACTCGGTCGTACTCCAGTTCCCGCCGGTAGAAATATGCACGATGAGCTTAGGCATCGACGTACCGGCCGACGCGGCCTGAATTCCCTGGACCGCGGCATTCATCAACTGGGCCAGTTGCGACCAATTGCTGTAGCTGCCGCCGACCTCGCCGTAGGGCCACAACATGCCGTCGGTGATCTCGTTGCCCACCTGCACGTAATCAGGCATCGCGCCGGCCGCCCTGAATGCGGCAATGGTGTTGCTGTTGTAAGCGAGCATCTGCTGCACGAGTGCCGTGTACGACAAATTTGTCCAAGCCGAAGGTATGGCTTGGTGGGAGGGATCCGCCCAGGTGTCGGAGTAATGGAAATCCAGACAGAACTGCAACCCGGCATTCTTGACGCGTTGGGCCAGCGGGATCGTGTAGTTCGTGTTGTTAATGTAGTCGTACGGATCTGCCGCAGCTTGCGCCGCGCTGCTGGTGAACAACCGCAATCGCACGCACGTCACGCCTGACTGCTGAAGAATTGCCAGTGCATTAGTCGTTACGCCGCCCTCTTTGTAGACTTTACCCTTCGACTCGAAAAACGCCAGAAGCGACATGTCCGCCCCGGGAACGAAACTCCCGGGAAGCACGGTGTAGAGCGTCGTTCCGGTGTTAAAAGTCGAGTTGGCGTCCGACGCAGAGTCGTAATGAGAAGTCAAATTCCACGGTGTGTAGAGGCCGTCCGACTCGGCGGGATAACCTCTGCTGGCCAAGGCGCCGTATGCCGCCTGCCCTTGCGGACTCGTGTAGGAGGACACCACATCAAAATAGAAACTGTCGCCGAGGTTCAGCCCGAGGCTGCTCAACGCAAACGTCATCGTGCAGGACTTCGATCCGGTGCCCCCCGCCACGTAGGAAGCCGATGCGTTCTGGGTCCACGTCCCGCCACTATAGGTCAACGCGCTGGCTCCCGTTCCGTAGGTGTTGATCAGGGCATTAACCCCTGTACTGATGCCAAGTTGTGGCCCGGCCGGATTCGAGAAGTTCGTACAACCGCTTCCGCCCCGGCCGACTTTTTGAATTTCGACCGTATAAAAAATGTAGGAAGCCATGTTCGAGCTTGAATTGATCGTGAACGTAATATTGCTCGCGGTGTTGCCAATCACCACGCTGCTGATACCTGCGCCATCGTTGGCGCCGCTCCCGTCTGCGGTGCCAGGGCCGAGATAAGTGCTGGCTGCGGCGCTTGGTGCGCCGATCGAGAATAAATCAACCGAAACCAGAAGCAACAAAGCGGCAACGACCACGTTTGCGGGGCGTAAACCCATTCCAATCCCCTGTTTGAATTCCCGGCGCGACACTAAGTGAAAGTAAATCACCGCTTGCCATTAAGCAAGACTTTTGTCCCTTGACCGCCTCCAAAGGCGTCTGCAACTGCTTCCAACTTCCCTAAGGCACCAGCGTCGCCGGTGCGGGGATATCTCCGGAGGTGGGCGTGTGCGTGATAGTGCCTTGTTTCGCCGTGGCCAGCTGTTCTATCAAATCGATGTGAGACAGGATTTCTTCCCTAGTAATGGTCACATCCGTAGCGATATTATCGATCCTGTCGAGCCATTCTCTTAGCTTCCCTATCAGGTCGGCCGGATTGTAAGTTAAACGGGCATCCCCCGAACCGGCGCAATGCCACTTGATCTGACATTTTCCGATTTTCTCGTGCCATTTAACATCTTCCCGCCGAAACTCTTTTGAGGGAACGTGGACTTCGAGAATGCCACCGAATGGATGTTCAACGAAGTTTGCCGGATCCGCCAGAAACCTCACGGCGTTGGCTGTGCCGGGGTGGTGAATTCCTGCGACAAGAATAGCGAATACGTGATCACCCGGCGCGGAAAACGGATTGCGCCCAATGCTGATGACAGCGAAATCCATGTCCTGGCCAACATCGATACCGAGTCTCAGATGACGGTAGTTGAAATCGATGAAACCCGGAGGTTTGAACAGCCTCATGATATGTTTCAAGTCATCCCTGTTTTCCAGGTAAAACTCGGTGAGGTCAACGGGCTTTTCGAGTTTGTACATCATGTCTCGTTTTTTTTCCCAGAGCCGTTTGGCTTCGCGGCTCACTGCGAAGCGGAAAAGGAACTGCTCATTGTACTCCCGCGAAAACAAGTTCGACGCCGGCGAACCAATGCAAAGAATGTTCTTCTTTCCCAGTTCAGCAAGCCACTCCGGGTCAGAGTGCGCCGTCATTAAGACCTTGTCCGATATCTTCTCGGTATCGGGTGGAAGTCCCAGCGAAAGCAGCCACCGGTCATCCGTAGGACTGGCCGAGAACACAAACAGATCCCCGGCGTTCTGTGGCTCCACTTCCCGCTTGTCCCCCACGACAACGACCATTGGCGAGAACGCCTCGGGAAAATCGACAAGGCTGAGATGGGTTTGTGGCCCACCTCTCTCTGATTGCATTGAGCCAAGACGTCCACTCGCCAGTAAGATGCCGTTGACTACTTTGAGCAACTCAGGATCCGGCATGTCATATGCGGCCGACCTCTGTAGGTCAGCTAACAGGAGAAATGTGGCGGCGTCTTCGTTGAGAATGCTTGCTAGTTTAACCGCTCGGTCCGCTTCGGGACTTGCTTTTCCGCTTTCCCAGTTTGCCACAACTACGCGGCTTACCCCCAGTTTCTTTCCGATGGTTTCCTGAGTAAAACCCAATCGACCGCGAGTGGCTTTCAATCTATCTGCCAAGCAAGTCTTGGCGCTTTCCTTCGTCATTGGATGCAGCCAATTAGGGTCGTTTGTGCCCATCAGACTAAGAATTTAGGTGATCTGAAGCGGAATGCAAGATTTTTCCGACATTTACAGCACTGGCTTGTCCAATAGATAACCTATTGTGGATTCAGATCTTATGTGGTAATATTGTGCCATGTTTACCAATTCAAGGTCGTAACTTCGCCTGTTTTGTCATAATTGGTGACATTTCTGCAATCCTTGTCTCAGACAACTAGCAACAGCGGGTAACATCGGAGTGCTGCAAAGAGATTCCTATGACATTAAAATCAGTCCACAACATGTGTGTAACAAATTGTGTATAAGCATCTTAAGCGGCATTAACACCACAATGAGTAAATGCTGCTTACTTCAGACTGATTTGCTCTGTAATAATTAGTGACAGAACCGGGGTTGTCGTGTCGAACGGCTCGAAAAGCGTGATTAGATCGGAGGGCGCTAAGCACATTCCCACTGTATTTCCCGGACCTCCGGTTCAAGTCGGCGCAAGTCCTCGCTTGCCCGGATTCAAAATCTTGGACCGTCTTTTTAGTGTCTGCAATGGTTCCGAGTCCGCCATTTGTCACCCACACTGCTATCACCCCGGGGTCTTACAAGTGCCTACGGCCTTGGTGAAGCGGGTAGGGATAAATCAGGAGACGCAAACTGGGTGTGGTGTGTCGGATGGAGCATCGTGGCGGAAACAAGAGAGCGATTCTGAAAAACGCTACAAGGCGCTACACTTTTGTGTTGACAGGTGATCGGCGCTCGTGTAAGAGAAAGTGACATAGCGATGTCATGTCGCTTTTGGTGACAAGAGAACGCTTTTAGGTTGGTATACGCGCCGTTTACGGGAGAAGGTACAATGAAGAACCGACTTACTGTTTTTGTTGCTGTCGTCACGGCATTTGTTTCCATTCTATCCGCCAATGCTCAGACGTATTATGTCGCCGGCGATTTCAATAGCTGGAGTGCCACCGGCAATGTGATGACACAGATTACTGCTGGTGTCTGGCAGGCATCCTTGACTGGTCTGAGTGTAGGGTATCACGAGTTTAAGATTACCAACGGCTCGTTTACCACCGGCACGACGACCAACGACTGGCCGCCCTACAACTCTTGGCTGTATACTGCTTCGAACGGGAATGTTACGGTCACTTTCAATTCCAATACCGTTTCCGATGGTTGGTATGGGGCGTTTGGGCGCATTGGGGAGAACGTCGACCCCGGCACGTGGACAGCCGTGGGCAACTGGCAGAATTGGAACACTACGAATCCCGCGACGGCGATGACGTCTATTGGCGGGGGAGTGTACAAGCTTTCGACGAACTTGCCGCCGGGCGCCTACCAGTACCAAGCCGTGGTAACTGGCAGCGACACTAGCAGCACATCGAATAAGTGGGAGGCAATCGGCGCCGACTACCGCTCCGAAGGTGCCGTCTCACTGAACTTCACAAACGCAACCGCAGGCCCGGTCACGTATACCTTATATGTCAATGCCTTAGCTGGTATAATTACTGTCAGCAATCCGCCACCGACTTGTGCGTACTCACTTAGCCCCGTGAGCGCTATGTCCCCGCAGGTTGGTGGCACCGGCAGCATAACCTTGACGACGGGTTCCGGATGCCCTTGGGCCGTGACCAGCAGTGTGCCGTGGGTCGTGATTTCTTCGGCAGCCAGCGGCACCGGCAGCAGTTCGATCAATTATTCCGTCGGAACCAACACGACCGCCAGCGGCCGATCAGGCACCGTGACGATCGCCGATCAGACATTCACCGTCAACCAATACGGCCAGCCCCCCGGAGCGGGAGTTGTGATCAACGGCACCGTCGCGACGAACTTTTACGGGTGTGTTCCTCTGTCAGTTCAAGCCATCGGGACCGATTTCGGCGACAACACCATGGGTCAAGTCGATGCAGCCAATGGGAGCGAACTGGATTCGGCCTACGGCAGGATTGCGAACGGCGTCCTGTACCTTGTCTTCGGCGGGAATCTTGACAGCGACTATACCAAACTGGAAATCTTCTTCGACACCGGCGCACCCGGTGGCGAGAACACGCTCACGAATATCAATCCGAACGTTGACCCTTACTATGGCTCCAGCGCCCTTCAGATCATGGGCGCAGGTGGCGCAGGGGGAACAAACGGAACCCCGGGACTCACTTTCGATACAGGTTTCGCGGCCAATTACTGGATGGACGTGGATTGCGGGGGATCACCGTTTACTGTCTACGCTAACTACGCCCAATTATATCCCGGTGGCGGCGGCTCCAACGGCTACTACCTCGGCCAGACCATCGGCGACACCAACGGCACGCTGTTTGGCGGCACCAACAATCCATACGGAATCCAAGTCGCCATTAACAATAGTAACGTCGGTGGTGTCGATTCATCATCCACGTGTTACGAAGATCCCGGAACCTATGGTCAAGGATCAGTCATGACGGGTATCGAATTGGCCATCCCCATGGCAGCCCTCGGCAGCCCGACGGGAGCTGTACTGGTTTGTGCCTTCATTAACGGTCAGGACAATGACGACGTTTCCGAGCAGGTTTTAGGCCCCATCTGGGATGGAACCGGACTCTTCTGCACGAATAGTCTCGGTCAGGCCAGTTCGGTCAACTTCGCCAATGAGCCCGGGACCCATTACTTCGTCGTCGGCCCAGGGATGAGCATTACGGGCGTTGCGAAGAGTGGCAGAAACATTAACATTACCTGGCAGACGGGAACAAATAGCAATCTCGTCTACCAACTCCAGAGAGCCAGCACGCTGACGCCTGCGTCGTGGAGCAATATTGGCTCTCCGACGAACGCCACGGGCTTGGCTGTCACACAGACCGACACCAGTGCAACGACGAACTCGACGTTGTTCTATCGGGTGAGTGAAAGCATCGGCGGGTGTCCCTGATTAGGTTCTAGCGGTGACGCAATCCGATTCCAGCACATGCCGAGGAAGATGAACTGGAAGGCCGAAGACCGATCAATAGACAAGGCCGGCAAATCGCTGCGTGTGGCCACACGAACAGAAGCTGGCTGCGGGGCGTTTACGCTGATTGAGTTGCTCGTGGTCATCGCCATCATCGGCATTTTGGCGGCCATGTTGTTGCCGGCCCTGAACAAGGCACGGGAAAAAGGAAAACGCGTGGTTTGCGCGGGCAATTTGCGACAGATCGCCCTTGCCATGCTCAACTATGCCCAAGATTACGACGGCAATTTCCCTACCTGCTATCCCGCGACAGCGACAACGGACTTTGATAATAGCAATTGCTCCGCCAATTGTGCGGGATTGTTCGGAAACGGAGGTGCTACGCAGTTTTTTCAACTGCTCCTCAAGACCGGCTATATTGCCAACCCGGCGGTGTTCGTATGCCCGAGCGATAGGTGGTATGGTTCAAATGACCAGCCAGTGTTTCCAGCCTTCTCGTGGGACCATCAGACTGCCGGGAGTGCCACACCGATGAAGGGGAACAACAAGAGTTACTTTTACGTTTCGAGGCTGAACAGCAAACAAGGGTACCGAACCTATTTGCTCCTGGCCGACGACTCGCATTATATGCCGGATAGCTGCGGCAAGCCTTGCGGGCCGAACAGCGAGATCACGCCGGACGTTGACGGCCGAGACAACCACGGCACCGATGGACGGAATGCCGCTTTCACCGATGGTCACGTGGAGTGGATCAATGGCGCCAGTATAAACCAAGAATTCCAAGATATAGACGCTGACTACAAAGCACAAGGCCTCGGCTACGAGACCATCGACTAGCCCCGGAGGGTCGTGAGAAGCAATGATTTTGTGGTTGACAAGTAAACTGAACTAGTGGTGAAAGCATCGGTTGCGGACCTTGGTGTTGCGAGTCCGAACCGTCAACTAAGGTGAGGGAGATATGAGCAGGAAACTGAGTCAAGGGTTAGTGGTTCTATCGGCGGTTGGTTTGTTATCGATCGCCGCGCTAAGCGCGGAGGCGCAGTCGACGTACTACGGCACCGGCGATGCACTCGGCAGCAGCCCCAGTGACGGTGCGGGGATCAGCAGCGTGGTGGTCAACAACAATGCGAACAACATTACCTTTACCATCAACTCCAGCCAACCGATGGCTTCTTACATCTTTTATACGGTCGAACTGCAGATCACCGGCCAAGCTGCCAACGGCTCGACCAGTCTTGTCAATCCATGGGGCGAGCACATCGGTATTAGCTCAGGAGTCAATTCCCTGGTCAACACGTGGGACACGGGCGCCAGCGCCTTGACCTATAGCGGTGGGACGTGGACCCAGAACGAAGCGGAGAACTACTCGGCGGGTGGCACCGGATCGAGTTTCCTCACGGTGACGTTTGCGTTGAGCAGCCTCGGCCTAAACGTCGGGAACAGCTTCCTTTTCGATGTGGTGTCGTCCTATGCCAGCCCCAGCGGACAATCCGCGTATGGCGCCTTGGACAGCACGGGTTATCCGGCGGAGTCGGACAATTCCTACACGCCGTGGAGCGGGGCGAACTATTATGACTCTGCGACGGACGCCAACTCGACCTTCCCCTACACGCCTAACGGCGGCGGACAGAGCCTTTACACAGTGGTTCCCGAACCTGCCACGCTGGCCTTGGTGGGCTTGGGTGGACTCCTGTTGGTGTGCCGCAGGTTCTTCCGTCGAGCGTAATTAGCTGTTCGACAATGCGGGAAGGCCGTTGCACGGAGCAGCGGCCTTTCTGCTGCCCGGAATTGACGCAGGACAGTGCGCGCTTCCTCGGCCAACCACACACAACGGATTTGCGCACTACTAAAACAGTAACCAACTGAAATGAGATGTGTTATCAGATGCGGGGCGGGGAGGTCATTATGACAACCATGCGACAATGGACGCTGCCGGCTTTGGTGCTGGCAATGGCGCTCACCGCCGGAGTCACGCGGGGAACGAGCCGCTGGGGCCGGGAAACGGGAGGCTTCTTTGCGCCGGTCACGCCGGAAAGCCAGGCTGAATTCTACGCCAGCTCAAACCGCTCCGCCACAGTGCGGTTCGATCTGGATCGGACGCTTCGAAGAATCGCACCAGGCTTTCTTGGAATCAATCTCAGCAGCTTCAGCGACACGACTGATGTTTGGCGGGATTATAAGATTCCGGACACGTTGCGGTATGCCGGCGTGGGAGCGATGCGTTTCCCGGGCGGCGCGGAGACCGGCTACTATCACTGGCGATCGCCCGGGGTGAACGGTTACGAAGACATTTGGGAGCCGGAAGCCCAGCGGGGAAAGGGCGATCCGAAGTGGGGGCGATTTCAGGCGGTGTGGGTGCCCCCGGGAAAATGGGCCAGCAACACGCTGTTCATGAGCATTGACGAATATCTGGCGCAGTGCCGGCGTTTGGGTGCTGAGCCGATCGTGGGCATCAACCTGTCGTCGGGCGCGAAGTATGGTCGGCGCGAAGATGGCGTGAAGGAAGCGCTGGAGCTGATGCGGCATTGTCGCGACGCGGGCTACAAAGTGACCTATTGGTACCTCGACAACGAACCGTGGAACGAAGGAAACGCCAACTACACGTTCAGGGGCAACACGTATGCGGAAGAAGTTCTGGTCTACGGCCAGGCCATCAAGCGGGCATTCCCGGACGCGCGGCTGATCTGCAATCCGACCCAGCAGGACGCTGGCTCGGACACCATCCGAGCGTTCCTCAAGACAGCCGGAAATGTCGTGGATTATCTGGACGTGCACTGGTATTGGGACTGGGGCAAGACCTCCTTCGATCACTGGTTGGACGAGCCGCCTTCTTACGGCGAGACAATCAACCGGATCCGTAGCGTATGCCGCGAATCGGGTTATCCCGGCATCGGTTTGGTCGTGCTCGAATGGAACGTGGCCCCGAGCGACGGGAGTGTGTCGTTTTCGCCGTCACTTTTTGCCGTGATCCAGGGCAATCTTCTATTGGACTTTTTGAATAATGATGTGGAACTCACCTGCCTGTGGCCGTTGTTGTGGCGCACGTCCCGCGAGGTCTGGCCAGAGCAGGACGTTTTCCCGAGCATTGTCTCTTCGCTGCCGCCGTATGAGCGGACACTGTCGGCTGAGTTGTTCCGCATGTTCTCCGTGGTCCGGGGGCGAAACCTGGTGGCCTGCGAATCCAACGCCAGCCGCAACCTGGTCTGCGCAGCAGTGAACGATCCCGACGGCAACACCGCGACAGTGCTGCTGGTCAGCCGCAGTCCGTTGCGCCGGCGCATCACGTTCGACTTCGCGACGGCGCGTTCTGGCGCCGCGCGATTGGAGGCAATTCCGGTCAAGGACCACAAACTGCGGACGGAGGATGGACTGTCCGTCCGTGACGGCAAAGTGGCATGTTACATCGAGCCTTACTCGTTCAATTCGCTGACCGTTCGTTTCGAGAAGGGGCGCGGGAAGTGACCACGGACAGGCCTTGTATTTACGGTGCCGACCTTTCGCTGCTCAGCACGATACCGGCACGCGGAGGCTTGCGCGATCGCGATGGCCGCCCGATCCGAGATCTCGCCCGTTTTTTTCGGCAGGCCGGGTTTGAATGGGCGCGACTCCGCCTGTTTCACACGCCCAGCGGCCTTGGCGCTCAGTGCAACGATCTGCCTTACACCATGGCGCTGGCGCGAACCATAAAGCAGGCGGGGTTCAAGTTCCTTCTCGATCTGCACTACTCGGACACCTGGGCCGATCCCGGCAAACAATACACGCCAAAAGCGTGGGCGACCCTAGATTTCGCAGGCTTGGTGGAGGCTGTCCATGCGTATACGCGCGATACCGTGCAGCGCTTTGTCGTGGAAGGGGCGGCGCCTGAAATGGTGCAGGTCGGCAACGAAATCACGAACGGGATGCTTTGGAACCATGGGCGGGTCGAGCGGGCTCGCAGTGGGGGGCAACAACAGTGGAAGCGTCTCGGCAGCATTCTGAAAGCAGGTGTGGCTGGTGTGAAGGAGGCGGCCGGAAGCGCTGTCGAGATCATGTTGCACGTGGACCGCGGCGGCGACATACCCACCAACCAATGGTTCTTTGACAACATTCTCAAGCAGAACGTGGATTTCGACGTGATCGGCGAGTCGTACTACCCCTTCTGGCACGGCATGCCGGACGCACTGGCGCAAACCATCGAGTATTTGGGCAGCCATTATGGCAAGAAAGTCTATTTGGCGGAAATTGCTTATCCTTATAAGCGCCACCCGATGTATCGAGACGCGTTAAGCGGCGACCCGGCCGCCTGGCATCGCCTTGTGGGCCAGTATCCTCTTACCCCGGTTGGGCAGCGGCGTTTTGTGGCCGATGTGGTCGCGATCGTGCGGGCATCGAAATATGGCGGCGGCCTGTTTTACTGGGCACCGGAGTGGATTCCCTCGCAAAAACCCGGCTATGAAGATGAAGCGGATGCTCCGGCATGCTGGGCCCGCGCGCTCTTTAGCGACAAAGGCCAGGCCCTCCCCGCGCTGGACGTGTTTTCAAAGTAGGAACACTCAACATGGCCAAATTCATCCTGAACGTCGTCCACCGGCCCGAACTGATGCCGGAATACATCACCACCGACGCCCAAGCCGGCAAGGCCGAAGATCTCGGCGGCAAGGAGGTGGTCGGCGAGTCACTGGACATCTTCCGTTTGCAGCAGGACATCGCGCATGCCAACGGAATCAAATGTACCATCCAGATGACCTACGCCTCGCTCTACAACGACGAGGCGATCCAACTGGCGAAGGATTACCACGAAGAATACGGCGACGAGATCGGGCACACCTTCCTCGGTGTCCAGTGCGACCGGTTTCGCGAGACCTACGGCTCCAAGGAACTGGCCATGTGGCTATTCCCCTGGGATCTCAAGGTCCGCCTCGTGCACGACATGTTTGAGCGATTCAAGGATGTCTTCGGATCCTACCCGACGTCCACCGGCTCCTATTTCATGGATGCCGAACTCATCAATTACATCAAGGAAAAGTACCCGGGGGTGAAAATCGCGGTGGCCGCCTGTTTCGAGGAAGGGCCAAAGGTTTTCCGGCACACCAACAACACATGGTACACGTTGCTCGATGGCGGCCCGTGGACGGCGTGGGTGCCGTCCAAGGCGTGCTCGCACGCCATCGCGGAAAATGCGGCGGACGATGCCGGCATCGTGGCCGTGCCGCACCTGTCGCGCGATCTGCTCGGCGTCATGGACAACCCCGGCGACATGTTCGGCACGCATCCGCAGAACATCATCCGCGGCCTGGCCTACGAGGACGACCGTCTGCCCTTCATGTACAACTTGGTGGACCAGTATCAGGTCATGAAACGCTACAACAAGGGTTACTCCTACAACCTTGTCTATGTCGGTCCCGGCTGGATGGGCAAGGCTGGCCGTTGGGAGTGTCCCTACCGGATTCTCAAGAAATCCTACGAGGATTTCATGGCCTACTACGGACAACTCAAACGCGAGGGCAAGGTCACGGACATGACCATGACCGAATTCGCCGACTGGTACCGCGGGAACAAGGCCGTGAACGAACCGATCTGCGCGCTCTGGAAGGACACGATCTTTGGCACGAAGAACCAGTGTTTCTGGTATGCGGATTCGAAGTTTCGCGTGCAGATTGATCTCAAGCTGGGCGGGGCGATCACAGACATCCGTCCTTACGCGTCCAAGCTGAAACGTCCCTGTGGCGCCGGCACGGCGGCGAACCAGGACGCCTCCTACCCGTTCATCGTGCATTCCCGGTATCGCGGCGGCCCGTTTACGCACTATGCCGGCGAAGGTGCGATCAAAAGCGCCAAGGTTCGGTTCGGTGGGGAGGAAGTGGACTTGAGCGCCTGCCGCTCGACGGGCCAGTATGAGGAGGGCGCGGGCTACCGCAAATTGATTGTGCGCCCGGTGACTGTCGAGTTTCAGGGACTGACGGTGCAGATCGAAACGTCGTACACGTTCCACGAAAACACCGGGACGATTGACATCGCCCGCAAAATCGTCGGACTCAGCGATCCCGCCGCCAAGGTTGAAATTGACGAGTTTATCACTGCCTGCTGGGGAACTCGGGAGTATCCGGAAGACCTGACCGGCTGCATGCTCGCGGTCATCAACCGCGACGGAACGCGCAATGCCGTGGACTATGCGTATCGCTGCCGCGAGCATTCCGCTGGGGCTGCCGCCGCCGTCGAAGCTGTCATCCCGATGGTGCAAACCCGCATCCGGATGACGCCGAAGACGGGTCCGTGCCAGGGCTACTACGAGGAGGGGTACTCCTTCGCCCCGAACCTGAAGATCGGCCTGTGCCGGGAACTCGGACTCAACGAGGAACTCGTGACCGCTTTCACCATCGAACGCGCAGACTAAGGAGAGCTACCATGGCCCAAGGAGAAACCGGCAAGATCAACTATCGCTGCCCCCAATGTCTGTTTCGGACGATCGACTACGATCTGCTCTATGACCGGGACGCAGACCAATTCTACTGCCGCCGCTGCAATTGGGAGGGCGACGAGATGGCGATTCTCGCGCTTTACCGCGTTTACAAGCAGCAATATCCCGATATGCTTAAACGTTGGACCGTGGAAGCGATCCTCGCAAAAGACGAGGAAGCCGACGCGAGTTCATCATGACGGATCCAACTCCAAGTCATGACCGCGTGCCGGTGATGGAGAAGCTGGCGCTGGGCGTTGGCGCGCTGGCGGCTTTCTTCGGCTACGCCGGTGTCAGCGTGCTGGCTTACCCGGTGTACAACATGATGCTGGGCGTCAGCACCGCCTGGATCGGTGCTGCCCTGATGATTCCCCGCATCTGGGATGGCCTGATCGATCCGATCGTGGGCCGGTTTTCCGACAACTGCCATTCCCGCCTCGGCCGCCGCAAGCCGTTTATCGTCGTCGGGGCTATCGCCATGGGCCTCATCTTTGGGCTGATCTGGTTCGTTCCCCCGGCCTGGAGTAATACAATGAAAATGGCCTACTTCATCGCCCTGCAGCTTCTCTTCTTCACAGCCTATGCCGTTTTCGCCGTGCCCTACAATGCGTTGACCTACGAGATGTCGCCGGACTACCACGAGCGCACGCGGGTTATGGCGTTCACGGCGTTCTTTCACAAGCTCGGCGAACTGACGGGCGGCTGGATGTTGCCGCTGGCCGGCCTGCTCAGTGCCGCCCTGGTGGTTGGCGCGACGGACTTGAATATGACCGGCGTGCGGGCCATGGGCTGGATGATCGGTATCGTGATCATGGCTGGCATTGGCGTGATGCCCGGGCTCTTCGTGCGCGAACGCTTCGCGACCAAGACGCAACACCAAAGCGAAGTGGGTATCTGGGACAGCCTCAAGGGCGCAATGGAAAGCGCAGCCTTCCTGGCCCTGGTAGCCATCATCGTACTGAACACGCTCTCCGGTGTACTGGCCATGGGGATTGACCAGTACATCCTTGTGTATTTCATGAACAATGGCGACAAGGCGGCCGGTCTGCTTCAGAAAGGCGTGCTCACCACGGGATATGGCGTGGTCGGGTTCGCTGCGATTCCCGTCATCACCTGGCTGGCCGGCAAGTTCGGCAAGAGCGGCTCGCTGTATTTCGTGTATGGCCTGATGGTGCTCGGGGGTGTCATGAAGTGGTTCATCTTCACCCCGGGGCATCCCATCTTTCACCTCGGCAAGGTTGCCATCGATCCCGTCATCCTGATCGATCCGTTGCTGTGCGGTCCGATGTGGGTGGGCGTAAAAATCATGCTGGCTTCGATGATGGCGGATATCTGCGACGAGGACGAACTCAAGCACGGCCAGCGCCGGGAAGGCATGTTCGGCGGTGTCTTCGCCTGGATCGAGAAGATGGTGCTATCGCTGGCCTATCTCGGGACCGGGTTGGCTCTGTCGTTCGCCCATTTCAATCCCACACTGGGCGGCAATCAGTCACCGGAGACCTTCACGCGCATGCGCTTGTTTCTGGCGAGTGCCCCGGCGCTGACGGCGGTTTTCGCGCTTGTTGCACTGAAATTCTATCCCATCACCGCCACGCGTGCTGCCGCTACTCGAAAACAACTCGAAGTGCGGCGCGGCGTGGTTGAAGTCTGAGCGCCGGGTTGCTGAAGCATGTAACGGCATACATCACACACTACGGATCGGAATCGCTTCCCGGCACCGAATCTCAGGGCGTCTCTGTGGGTGAATTCGGCAATGCACTGCCCAAGCTGCACCCCTCGGAGGAGAGTGACATGCCATCGGCTTTCAACTTGTTTCGCAAGACCGGGCCACTTAGATTCTGACGGATGTTGCGGATTGCCATCTCAGCGCTGGTTTTAGCGACGGTTCCATTGGCATTCGCCGCGTCGAGTGGCCCGGTCTTGCTCCACGATGAGGGTGCCAAAGTGCGGCTCTCAAACGGGACAATCTCCCTCACGATCAACAAAGCGGACGCCACTATCCGCACGATGACCCTTGCTAATAGTCCGAATCTGGCCGGGCGAGGAGCCTATTTGGCGGTCGCCAATTCCACCGGCCGAGACGGGTGGGATGTTCACAGCGCCGGTTACCAAGTCGTGCGGAACACGCCTGAACTTGCGGAGCTTTCGTTCGGTGCGCAGATCGGGGGCGTTCACTTTACGCAGTACTATGTACTCCGCCGTGGAGACCGCGGATTTTACGTGTTCCTGCTGGAGCAACGACGACCGGGAGATCCGCCTGAACACACAGGCCAAGTTCGCTGGTCCTTCTATCTGAACGACGCGCTGTTCAATTATCATCTTGCCAGTGACACCGAACAAGGCCCCGTCCCTGACCTGAGAGGCGCACGGCAGATTCAGGATGCCACATTTCGCCTGACAAACGGAACGGTGTACACGAAGTACAATTACTGCGTGTACCTCGAAAACGACCGGGTGCACGGGCTGTGCGGGATCGGCCGCGGGAGCTACGGCGCGTTCATCATCACGCCAAGCGCTGAGTATCTGCAAGCCCCCACCAAACAGGAAATCACCGTCCACGCGGGCCCGATTATGCACAGGTTTCTGGCGGCCGGCCATTTCCTGCCCCGGGAGTTGTCCAGCCCGTCCATTCCCGATGGATGGACCAAATTGTGCGGCCCGTGGATGGTCTACCTCAACACGGGTGATTCGCCGCAGCAAATATGGTCGGACGCCAAAATACAGGCGGAAAAGGAGCAGGTCCAGTGGCCGTACGGCTGGATGAGCAATCCGGAATATCCCCTGCGGCGGGCTGAAGTGATCGGGACGCTGAAACTCTACGATGGGAAGCAATCTGCTTCAAACGCCCTGATGGTGCTGACCGGGCCAGAGCCCGATTGGCAAGTCCAGGTGTTGAATTACATTTTCAGTGCCCGGGCCGATGCCACCGGCCACTTCGCGCTCTCGCATGTGCGGCCGGGAAATTACACGCTCTTCGCAGCCGTGCCGGGCGTGACCGATGAATTCCGCAAGGACCACGTCACTGTGAGCGTGGGTCAAACTCTGGATTTGGGGACCTTGGTGTTCGCTCCCGCGTATTACTCCGCCAGGCTCTGGCAAATCGGGTTGGCGGACCGGACAACGACCGGTTTCCGTCTCAGCGACAAGTCCCGCCAATACGGTTTGGAAGACGACGTCCCGTCCAATCTGATTTACAAGGTTGGCAGCAGCCTTCCGTCGCGAGATTGGTATTATGCGCAAGCTTGGCCCGGCGACTGGCGAATCGATTTCGATGTCGATCGCTCCTACCAGGGAGAAGGAGTGTTGACGATCGGCATCGCCGGCCAAACCCGGGCCCCGAGGCTGCAGGTACTGGTTAATCATACGCTCGTGGGTTCATACGCGGGAGGCAATAGCGGCGCTCTCTATCGCAGCGCGGTCTTGGGCAGCAGCTATCACGAGAACAAGGTCATCCGGTTCCCTGCGTCCTTGTTGCGCCAAGGGAACAACGCGGTGACATTGAGATTGAGCCACGGCTCGATCATGTATGACGTGGTGAAACTGGAAGTGGACGACCCGACGCTTCCGAAGTCGATCCCCATGGCCAAGAATTGAAACCGGTTCTGCATAATCCGCGCCGGACACCGACCTGTGAGCGCGGCATTTGTGGCGTCAACCACCACAAACTTTCTGACGGGGTTTGGACTCAGCGCGGCTGCAAGGAACGAGAAGATGCGCCTTCATATCACGAAGCTAGGCATCGGCCATGTGACGCCGCACGGGTTGCGTAGCTACTTCGTCACGCAAGCACGTCAGAGCGGCCTTAACGACGCAGAGATTGCCATGCTTATCGGAAGCAAGACGGGGCCGAGTCTCATCGCGCAAGTGTACGAAGATTTGCGTGACGATCACCTGATGAAACAGGCGCAACGAATACGGCTGCACGCGACTGGTCACGCCGTCGAGACGGCAGCGAGCGCCGCTTAGCTGGATACCACACGTGGATACCACCTGTGCTACGAGTTTCAGGAAGTTGAGCGGGTTAGCTCTGGTTAGCAAAACCGCGCTACCACCAACGCCGCAAGGCCTTGCGAGCAATCAGGTCAACAACTTGAAACAGGGTGGAACCGCTTTGACCGTCTTTGTAATCAGCAGGTTATCAGTTCAAGTCTGATCGCCGGCTCCATCTTAAGTCAGTCATTTGCAACATGTTGTGTGTGATTCATCCAGCAAGATCTTCGCACGAAATCCCCTGAGTAATGGCAAGAGTAGTAACAAGCGCGAGCCGCAGCGCCTTGAGGAACTAGTGGCGACAGGCTGGCGTGGAAAAGGATGTGGATCCAGATTGCGAAGTGGTAGACTCTGGGGATTCAGATTCAACGGAGGCAGATGCCAATGATGATGCGACCTGAATCGACCGATTTGCGTGACCAACGAATTCCCGTTTGCGTGCGGACGATGATTGCCGTTGGGCTGTTCCTATCGGTCGCGGTGGGCCGGGCTGGAGCATGGGGGTGGGAGGGTCATATCATTGTCGCCCGCATCGCGGAACAGCACCTCACGGACAAGGCAAAGGCTGGGATCACCCAACTGTTGGGACCTGACCTGAAGATTTCCGACACCTCGGTCGCCAGTTGGCCCGATAACATCCGACGCGATCGCCCTGAGACCGCGCCCTGGCACTATGTGGATATTCCATTCGAGGCTGCCAGTTATGATCCGAGCCGTGATTGCCAGACCGGGCAATGCGTGGTGGCGCAAACCGAACATTTCGCCGCCGTCCTGGCAGACACCAACGCCACGACGGTCAGCAAAGCCGAGGCGTTGCGGTTCGTCGTGCATTTCGTCGGGGACATGCATCAGCCGCTCCATTGCACAGAGCGCAACCACGACAAAGGGGGCAACTTGGTGAAGATCACCTTCCTGTCAGAGTCCCAACCGGCCAACCTACACAGCGCTTGGGACACCTTGCTGATTCGGCAGTACCTTGGTGGGGAGGACGCCGTGCAGTACGCCGACCAGTTGAACTCCAAGATCACCCCGGCGGAAGCGAAGGAATGGTCGGGCGGTTCGGTTGCCGACTGGGCGTGGGAATCCCATCAGCAAGCCGTTGCACATGCCTATGCGGGGGTTCCGATTCAGAGCACCCCGGTCAACCTGGGGCCACAGTATGTGGCGGAAAACCGGGACGTCGTGGAAACACAACTCATGAGGGCCGGCCTCCGTCTCTCGGTACTGCTGAACAAGGCGTTTCCGTGAGCCAAAGCAGGAGGCGACAACATGAAGACAAAGCAAGCGACGCTGGCGACAACTTCGGTCCGTCGACTCTCGACGATAGTGGTCGCGACCGCGCTGGCCTGCTGTTGGGGCGGTCACTTGGGCTGGGGTGGGCAGTCTGACCAACCTGACCCGTGGCAAGCCAACGATCTCCTGAAACCCGAAGACCTCGCAAAATCCCTTTCGGGGACCACGGGCGAAAAACCGCTGTTGCTGTATGTGGGCTACTCTCTGCCCTTCCAAGGCGCTCACATCGCAGGATCGAAATTCATAGGGCCGACATCGAAGCCAGAAGGCATCCAGGCCCTCATGCGCGAGGTGCAGGATCTACCACCGGAGAGACAGGTTGTTCTCTACTGTGGTTGCTGTCCTTGGAAACAGTGTCCCAACATCCGCCCGGCATTTCACGCCGTGCAAGAATTGGGATTCAAGAATCTCAAGGTCTTGTACCTGCCCAACCGGTTTTCACAGGATTGGATCGCCAAGGGGTTCCCGACTGAGAAAGGTGACGACGCAAAATGAAGCGCGCCCGCGTGGATGCTGTCAGGCCGATTGTTCGCCAGACGAACGGCCCGGCTGGTCGTGGTGATCCAATGTCTCGCGGATCCACCGGAGGAGTTCCTTCCGCGTGGCCGGTTTTTGGACGAAAGCGCTTTGTCCGCTGTTGAGCATCCTGTGTGGGATGTAGTCGTCCGAGGCGCTCATCCAAAGGATGCGCACCTCCGGATTGATTCGGTGCAGGCGTTCCCAGACTTCGTCGCCACGGAGACCGGGCATGTAGTAGTCCAGCAGCACCAGCGAGATTCCCTGCCAATGTTCCTGGTACGACAGCAGACCTTCGCTCGGGTCGGAGGCGGTCAACACCACCCAACCTTCGCGGATCAACAACCGGCGGATGCTGGTCAGGAGTTCCGTGTCGTCGTCAATGGCGAGTAGGACACCTTGCGGGGTCGGGGTGGACTGGCCGGACGTGGAAGTCCCAGTACCGGATGATGGACAGTCGGCTGACATGCGGAATCCTCAAGTGCATACAGTGTGCCAATATCGCAACGAGGCGGCCAACCGCGAATGAGAGGCAATCCCTACGACCCAAAACGGTCATGCGGGAGGCGCGTTCCCATCGGCCAGCCACCCCTCTCCAGCCATTGAAGACTGTCTCGCACGTGACTACCCCGCCAGAAGGTCTTGTCGCACCGCGGACACCTCCAGAACCCCGTGTTGCTCTCGGCGATGTCCGATGGCACCTGTCCGAGCGCCTCGGCTCGGTCCACCCGACGAAGCGGCACGTTGCATTCCGTGCAACGGGTGAACACATACTCGTTGGTGTGCAATGAATTCCATCCGAGAACCAAGCCCAGAAAGCTGACCACTGCGGAGTGGTTTCTGGTCGCACTACCGACAAGTTTGCCGATGCAGGGCTGACATCTGTGCGAAGCGATTTAGAGCGCCTAACAAAACCTGCCTTTGATCGTAGCCGCACCCTTTAGGGTGCGTGAAAACCAGATTATCAGCGCAGGCTACCAGTTTTGTTAGAGGTTCTTAGTCGATGCGCCGTATGTCAAGGAGTGTTCCCTGGTCGTGGAGTGCAAACGAGTCCAAGCCTTTGAGCTGGGATTAGGACTAAACGTGCTGGCAGGGGTCATCGCTTTTGTAATGGGCATTTACCTTGGGCCGAAATTGACCGCATGGTTGGGTATTCAGGCGCCATGAAATGACCCAACGCTGGGCCGAATGCCGGGGAGCGCGGTCAACCGCATCTGGCAGCCGTGGATGGTACTTGTTGGCTAAGCGCAGTTGGTCGGCATGGGCGAAATGCGGCGGGCGTAGCGGCGGGGCGTTGGGGGCAATGACAATTTGGAGAGGCATCAATGGGCGCCTGACTTCTCGAAGCTGCGGCGATTCGGATGGCGACAAAAGTCGGTGGAACCAAACCGCACGGCAAACTCGCAACCGATGGGGTCTTTCACCCGGCATTCCGAGAACTTGAGAGTATCCCCCAAATATCTGGTCCGACATATCTCCGGGTCTGGAAGACGCCGCTGATTGTTGACTGGGTCGTCGGTCATGACAGGGCTGCCTTCTCAAACTTGCGCCGATTCGGGTGGTGACAACGAATGCAAGTAGCAACGCGTCCCGCATACTTGGAATCGTCGGGGTTTTCCACCAGGCAAGCCGAATAATCGGCTATTTGCCCCAAATCCTTCGTCCGAGATATTTCCCGATCCGGAAGAGGCCTGTTATCCCTCAACCATTCATCTGTCACGTCGAGACCCTCCACTCGGGGATGGCAATGATGAGTTCTCACACGGCCACATGTGGCGGGTACTATAGGAAGTCGACGGCCGGCACAATGGAGGCGTGAAGGGTCGAAACTCCAACCCGACCTCAGTTCTTGAGAATGTAAACATACGTTTGTTTGCTGGGTAGCGGTTCGGTTGCCGTGCAATCCGTCATCCCCAAATCAACGGCGAAGTTCTTGATCTTCTGCGCGAGTTCGAGAGTGTCCACCTCCCAAGATTGAAACGAGTGTGAAAGTCCCTGGTATGCCGACCGCTCCGCCAAGTCCTGTGTAATGCCGATGCGCCAACCCGCGAATTGAGCGGAAGTGTGAGTCATGATCTCCGACACAATCAAGGTGAATGACGCCATGCTATCGCCTCCCTGCGGCGTAAAGGTTTCAATTCATGCTTTCGTTCTGACGGATCACTTATTCCTGTTCCAAAGAAAACGGCGGTAGACTCGGTGAGCCACCGCCGTTTCCTGGTGGAGCATCGCACCCATGAGCTTCGTCAGGGAAGCCCCCCGTCAGCGATGCCTGCACATTCTTCGGCGGCTCTTTTCCACATTCGCAATGCGATACCTGATCTTCATACGAACAGCACCTCACTCACCCGTGTCAGACGTCGGGCACCCAGATCCCCCCGACTCGTACCAAACCGGGCAGCAGTAGTCACCGGAGCCGCCGTTGTCCCGCCTGTCGCGCGTCATGCACTCCAGCGGGCCCAGTCTCGGATGCCTCGGCTGACAGCCTCCAGATTTGGTGGATTTTGCTCGCTCCCAGAGCCAATCGCCTATATCAAAGCAGACATTCCGTGTATCACTTTGGAATATGGGGAGAGAACAACGCAAATCGAGATCGAGACGCCGCATCGTGCTGGCGTTGCTGTGGTGGTCCGACGAACGGCTGCTGCGTGGCATCTCCAAGTACGCGCAGGAGGCGGATTGGATTCTGGATGCATCCGGACGGCACCGAAGCCGGCTGCCGTTCGGCCTTGCGGTGCACGGGTTGATCACGCTCTCGAGCGACAACTTGAAACGAGTATCCTATATCCGTTCGTTCCAGGTGCCGACGATTGTTCTGGGCGTTCACGGCGAAAAATTCGGTACTCTCAGGGTCACCGGCGATGACGAAGCGATCGGCCCGATGGCCTTGGAACATTTCATGAATTGCGGCCTGGAGCATATCGGGTTTGTCGAATATTGGGGTACAGGCATCGAGTACCGGCGGCGTTTGATCCTGCAAGAAGCGGTTGCCCGCAGCGGGTGCACCTTTCATTTGCTGCACGGCAAAACGCTGGAGAGACAACTCCGCACCCTACCCAAACCGATTGGACTCATGGCCTCCAACGACGAGGTGATGGTCGGGGTGATGCAGGTGTGCCTGAAAGAAGGCTATCGCATTCCGGACGAAATCGCCCTCCTCGGGGTGGATGACATCGAATTCGTTTGCGAGACGGCGCCGGTGCCCCTGTCCAGCATCAATCAGAATTTCGAGCGCATGGGGTATGAGGCGGCAGCCCAGCTCGACCGGGTGATGGGCGGGGAGCCACCGCCCAACCGCCCGGTGGTGGTGCCCATACACGGGGTGACGGTGCGCAAGTCCACAGATCTGCTGGCGTTCAGTAACGAACGTTTGGTGAAAGCCATGCGCTATATCCGGGATCATTTCGGGGAGTCTATTACGGCGGCGGATGTGGTGCAGCTTTCCGGAGTTTCCCGTCAGGTCCTGCAAAAACTTTTCCGTCAGGACATTGGTCACTCGATCTTGAGCGTGATCATGCGATCACGGGTGGAGGAGGCCAAGCGAATGCTTCTGAAAACAGATTGTAAACTCGATATCGTCGCGGAACGGTGTGGGTTTAGCAATCGACTGCATTTCCACCGCGCCTTCTCCCGATTGGCGGGTAGGTCGCCAGCCCGCTGGCGGCAGGAGCACCGGGCCTGACCGTTTGTACGTGGCGGCCTCGCGGCGAGTTAGAGCGCCGCCGGAGAGAATGGAAACCCGTTGTTTTTGACCAGCCGTCGGAATGGACCGGACGGTCGGCATGCGATTGTGTATGGTCGGCGTGGTTGTAGTTTGATCTTTGATATGGGAGAAATGGGGAAGATGGTTACTGGGAAATGGCTGATGGATCCGGGAGGAATCGAGCCGGGGGCTGCGGGAAGACCCCCAGCGTGCGGCCGGGGACATGGGTTACACTTTGTTTGTTTGCCGCTTCCTCCCCCGAGGGGGGAGACGGGCCGGGGGTGCCCTCCAAGCCGGCCGGACCGCGTACGAGGTGCGCGGCTACAATTCGGGGACACTCGGGAGCAGGGGGTGCGCAAAAAAGGGAAAACTGCGAAACGTACCCAATGGGTTTTGGATGGAAAACGCAGGTGGATGAGTTTGTGGGACAGGTGGTTGGGAATTTCTGGCAGGGGCGTTTTTCGTTGGGTTCGTCCCCCCAAAATTGGGTTCGGTCAGGGTTCGGTTGTTGGGGCCAAGCCCTTCCGGTGACGAAAGGCGGGTTGAAATGGCACGCTTTTGTGGTTCCCGACAGGGCAGAAAGGCCGTTGAAGGAATGGCGCGGTGGGGGTAAGTTACATCAGAGATGAATGACCCCGCGCAACCTCGACAGGTGATGCGCCGCGTGTTGGTGGTGGACGATGATTACGATCTGGCGCAACTGCTGCGCGAAGTGTTGACGTACGACAACTGCGAAGTCGACATCGCGACGAACGGCATGGAGGCGATGGACCGCCTGCGCGCGGAGGAATACGACGCGGTCGTTTGCGATTTGATGATGCCGCGCGTCGACGGCGAGGTGCTGTATTATGACGTTGTCCGGGAATACCCGTTTTTGGCGAACCGGTTTATTTTCGTGACGGGACAGGCCTCGCGGAAGGCTGGTTTCAGCGAATTCGTGGGGCGGACCGGGAATTACTTGATTGAGAAGCCGTTCGACCTGCCGGCGTTTCGCGCCGCCGTGCGGGATACCATCCAGCGTTGAGGCGAGTGGCGGCTGGACGTTTTTGTGTCCGCGCTCCTTTTTGGACGGTTGCGTCCGACATTCCCGTCCAATCGCTGAATCGACAGGCCTGATTTCACGGGAGTTGGCGAGTTGGCAAGGCCGATGCTTAACGGAATGGGCGTCGGGTTGGGGGATGCCCGGCGATTCAAGGAGGCAACCCTCGCCGTAACGCGGTTGTGGAACGATCTGCGACTGGCGCACGGATGAACGGACCGCGCTGAGAAGCCGGTGTTGAACGATCGACGCCTGCGCGACACAGAGAGCGGTTTGAGCAATATACGCGGGCCGATCCCGAATACGTTCGGGGTCGGCCAACGTGTTTTTAGGTCGTGACCACGCCCGCGGCGCCGCTATAATCCAATCCGTAATGGCGAGTGAAAAATCCCAGTCTCAACCCCGGCGTGATGGCGAACCGGCGGGCGACGGCCTGACGCCGATGATGCAGCAGTATCGGCGCGTCAAGCACCAGATTCCGCCGGATGCGCTGCTGTTGTTCCGCTTGGGCGATTTTTACGAGATGTTTTTCGATGACGCCAAGACCGGCTCGCAACTGCTCAATCTCGCGCTGACCAATCGCAACGGCGTCCCGATGTGCGGGATTCCGCATCACGCGGCCGAAACCTATATCGGCAAACTCCTGCGACAGGGGCGCAAGGTTGCCATTTGCGACCAACTTGAGGAGGCGAAACCCGGCAAGCTGGTCGATCGCGATGTCACGCAAATCCTCAGCCCCGGCACGCACTTTGATGCGCATCTGCTGCACGCGGAGCGGAACAACTTTCTCGCGGCGATTTGCGCCGGTGACAAATTCGGGCTGGCGCTTGTCGACCTCACGACCGGTGATTTCAAGGTCACCGAGTTGCTGTCCGTCGAGCAACTGCACAACGAACTGACGCGCACGCGGCCCGCGGAGATCATCGTGCCCGCCGAGTGGTTCGACGAAGCGAAATCGCTGCTGACGCAACTCGCGTTGCCGATCACGCCGCATGACGGCTGGACGTTCGAGCGCGAAACCGCGTTCTTCACATTGCGCGACCATTTCAAGACGCAGTCGCTGGATGGCTTTGGCGCGGGCGCCTTGAGCGTGGGCATCGGCGCGGCGGGCGCGGCGCTTCATTACCTGCAACAATCCCTGCGGCGCAGCACGTCGCATATTCACCGTCTCACGGTCTACAGCGTCAGCGATTTCATGGTGCTGGACGCGACGACGCAATGGAACCTCGAACTGCTCGAATCGGCGCGCTCCGACCGCCGGCACACGTTGATCGGCTGCATGGACCGCACGTTGACGCCAATGGGCGCGCGGTTGTTGCGGGAATGGTTGACCCGTCCCTTGAAGAACGTTGAGCAGATCCGCTCACGGCAGGAGGTCATCGCGACGTTTTGCGACGCGCCAGGCACCCTGACGGATTTTCGCGAGCAACTGCATGGCGTGCGCGACATGGAACGGACGCTGGCGCGGCTCAGCGTCGGCACCGGCAACGCGCGTGACCTTGTCGTGCTCAAGGAATCGCTCGTCGCGGTGCCGAAATTGAAGGGGACGCTGGAGAGCACCACCGCGGGGACGCCGCTCCTGCAGACGCTCGTTTCCCAAATCACCGAACTTCCCGATATTGTGGATCTCATTTCCCGTGCGATTGCCGACGCGCCGCCGCTGGCGTTAAAGGAAGGCGGACTGATCAAGGCGGGATATCACGTGGAGTTGGACGAACTGCGGCGGGCGGGGACGGAGGGCAAGGCGTGGATTGCGGCGCTGCAACAGAAGGAAATCGAGCGGACGGGCATCGCGTCACTCAAGGTGCGGTTCAATTCCGTGTTCGGCTATTACATCGAAGTCACGAAGGCGAATCTCGAAAAGGTTCCGTCTGATTACATCCGCAAACAGACCATCGCGAACGGCGAGCGGTTCTTCACGCCCGAGTTGAAGGAAATGGAGCACAAGATACTCGGGGCTGAGGAACGCGCGAACGCACTCGAATACGAGATCTTCCAGCAGGTCCGTGCCGCCGCGGTCGAGAAATCGGTTCCGATCCAGGAATCGGCGCTGGCCATTGCGGCACTGGACGTGTTGGCGGGCTTGGCGGAGTTGGCAAGGCATCAGAACTACTGTCGGCCCATCGTGGATGACGGGGATCGGATTGAGATTGTGGACGGGCGGCATCCGGTGCTGGAGCAGACGCTGATCGAAGAGCGGTTTGTGCCGAACGACACGCTCCTCGACAGTCGGGAGCAACAGCTTCTCATCATCACGGGGCCGAATATGGCGGGCAAGAGCACGTACATTCGGCAGGTGGCGCTGCTGGTGTTGATGGCGCAGGTTGGGTCATTTATTCCGGCGGCGCGGGCGACGGTCGGGTTGGTGGACCGGATTTTCACGCGTGTAGGCGCGACCGACGACCTCGCGCGCGGCCAGAGCACCTTCATGGTCGAGATGAACGAGACGGCGAACATCCTCAACAACGCCACGC
This sequence comes from Verrucomicrobiia bacterium, assembly GCA_050010195.1. Classification (GTDB taxonomy): domain Bacteria; phylum Verrucomicrobiota; class Verrucomicrobiia; order Palsa-1439; family Palsa-1439; genus Palsa-1439. Next base: position 58,803 of record JBEKLM010000015.1, on the reverse strand, counting down.
CGAAAGGCTTGGTCGTGCTCGATGAAATCGGGCGCGGCACGAGCACGTTCGATGGGTTGAGCATCGCCTGGGCGGTGGCCGAATATTTGCATGGCGCGGTGGGAGCGAAGACACTGTTCGCAACGCACTACCACGAACTCACCGAACTCGCCGTCACGTTGCCGCGCGTAAAGAACTACAATGTCGCCGTCCGCGAATGGCACGACCAGGTTATTTTCCTGCACAAGATTCTTCCTGGCGGCACCGACAAGAGTTACGGCATCCAGGTCGCGCGTTTGGCGGGTTTGCCGAAAGAAGTGCTCGCCCGCGCGAAGGAAGTGCTCAACAACCTCGAAGAGGCTGAGCTGTCCGCAGAAGGTAAACCGAAGCTGGCGGAGCGAAAGAAGAAGGGGGAAGGGCGAAGCGCCAAGGGCGATGTCAAGGAAGCGCCGCAGATGTATCTGTTTGGAGGAAAGCCGAAGGAGTAGACGCTATTTTCTCGGAGGACGAAGTTTTGGATGATGACATCACATGCCACGTATCTTGAAACCGGGTTTCTGCAGTTATCGCAGCAGAACGGCGGCGAAATGAGTTGGAGGCGGGTGTCGGAATCGTCCGTTTTCCGCCGCGATTGCGCTCACAGAATGCCTGATTCCATTGGCAAATCAAGCATAATCGGCTTTACGCAGCATAACCCTCTTTAACTCTTTTGGTGTCCGATTTGGTGCCCGCTGAGCTGCCCAAAAGAATCAACCTTGTGAAGGTATTCACTTGCAGAATCTGCCCCTATTTGTTAAGCAATTGATGAGGTGCGAGAAAATTTTGCAGTAATACGCAAAGCGGGAAGGACTTTCATGAACGTCACCTTTCGTACATTATCCATCGCGGTCGCCAGCCTGCTCTCTGGGGCACTGGCGCAGGGGCAAAATCTGTTTGAAGCGCAATGGTTCCCCACCGGCAACGGTAGCAATGGCGGGGCGATTGTTGAATTCACGCCGAACGGCGGCAGCAGCACTTTTGCCTCCGGATTGAATCAGCCTTGGGGATTGGCCTTTAACAGCGCGGGCAATTTATTTGAGACGGATACCAGCGGTAACATCTACGAATTCACATCAAATGGGACGCGCAGCACCTTTGCTTCCGGATTGACCGTTAATGGGGGTCTGGCCTTTAACAGCGCAGGGAATTTGTTTGTGGCGGCTGATTTCAGCATCCTTGAATTCACCCCCAACGGAGGCAGCAGCACCTTCGCTTCCGAGGTCCCTGGAGTACCGGCCTTCAATCCCGGTGCACTGGCCTTCGACAGCTCGGGTGATCTGTTTGTGGCGGATTACGGCCGCGGTTATATCTACAAATTCACGCCCAGCGGAGCCGCAAGTATTTTTGCCTCTGGACTGTCTATCCCTGGTGGACTGGCCTTTAACAGTGCCGGCGATCTGTTTGAGTCGGATTACAGCGGCGCCATCTATGAATTCACGACGAACGGAACTCGCAGCACCTTTGCCTCTGGGATGGGTGGTAGCGCTGGCTCATATGTTGAGCCAGCGGGGCTAGCTTTTAACACCGCCGGCAACCTGTTTGAGGCCGATTTGGATAGCCATATCTATGAATACACGCCGAACGGCGGCAGTAGCACCTTCGCCTCTGGATTGGGCCGCCCTTATGCTCTGGCCTTTCAGCCCGTGCCCGAGCCTTGCACATGGGCGCTGGTCGGCCTCGGGGCCGTCGCGCTGCTCGGGGTGTGCCGCTCGATAATAGAAAGCCGCTAGAGCTCCAAATAGGAAGGGAGCCTTATGAGAACCACTCTTCACTCTTTGGCCATCGTAGTGGCCAGCCTCCTGTCTGGCGCAATGGCGCACGGACAGAATCTGTTTGAGGCGGACGAAGCGAGTGGCAACATTTACGAATTCACGCCGGACGGAGGCAGCAGCACCTTTGCCTCAGGGTTGACTTCGCCTGACGCACTGGCCTTTAACAGCGCGGGCGACCTATTTGTGGCGAATCAATACCCCGGTACCATTACTAAAATCACGCCGAGCGGCGCAAAAAGCACCTTTGCCTCGGTGAGTGGTGAGGTTGCCGGTCTGGCCTTTAACAGCGCGGGCGATCTGTTTGTGTCCGATGACTACAACGGCGGCATCATCTTCAAAATCACGCCGAGCGGAGCGCAAAGCACCTTTGCCTCCGGGTTCGGGTTGAGTTGGCCTAGTGGACTGGCGTTCAACAGCACGGGCGACCTGTTTGCGGCGAATGCAGAAACCTATACCATTGCTGAAATCACGGCGAGCGGTATGATAAGCACCTTTGCGTCTGATTTGTTTCAACCTTATGGGCTGGCCTTCAACAGTGCGGGCGACCTGTTTGAGGGGGATTTGGGCGGCCACGCAATCTATGAGTTCATGCCGGGCGGCGCCAGAAGCACTTTCGCCACCGACTTGAATGCGCCTTGCGGACTGACATTTAACAGCGACGGCGATCTGTTTGTGGCGGATTCGGGCAGTGGTAACATCTACGAATACGCGACACGCGGAGAGCAAGGCATCTTTGCCTCCGGGTTGAATCCTGCTGCTCTAGCATTTGAGGAGGCCATTCCCGAGCCTTCCACGTGGGCGATGGTCGGCCTTGGGGTCATCGCGCTGCTGGGTGTACGGCTTCGGAGAATAGACAGGCGTTCTTTCACTGCTTGACCATTTCCATTGCTACGGACTCTTAACCATCCGTGGGCTTCGCCAGCCCACCCCCGTCAGCAGAGGTTCCCCAATTCGCCTGGAGATGGAGGCGGGTGTCGGAATCGAACCGACGGATAGGAGTTTTGCAAACGCCCGCATTCCCGCCAAGGCTGAAAATACCACGGCTGGGTGCCTCATGCCACTGGGGAAAAGACCAACGGACGAGGGCGCACACTGGGGGTAATGCGTCAAGGTTATTGTTGCACGGGGTGGGGATGTGCTATAGTCGCCGGACGAGGAAAGCACTCTTATGACGATCCAGAACCGCATCATCAAAGTGCAGAAACGCAACCGCGCGCTGGTGACGTTCGATGAAGATCGGATTTGCAAGGCGGTATTGCGGGCAGCGGAAACGATCAACGGTTTTCGTCAGGACTATCTGCCGGGAATCAATGACAAGATTTTCGAGGCGTACGGTTCGGACGAGCGCATTGCCGGATTCATCGCGGACGCCGTGGTGCTCTGCCTGAACTCGCAGCCGCACCATCTGATCGCCAATTTCCCGCCGACCATTGAGGCGATCCAGGACTACGTGTTGCACGCGCTACGCAGTTACGGGTTCCAAAACACGGCGGATGCATTTGAATGTTACCGCTGGGGCCGGCACTGGTTGCGCGAGGGTGCGATCAACGAGATGCAATTTGTCGGGAACGGCTTCCCGAAGAAGCGGATGGAGAGAACGCTGGAGTGGAACCGCCAGCGTGGTTGCGACACGGTGGCGGGGCTGAACGAGATCGTGCGCCGGGGCAAGTTGAGGTCGCTCGTCGACGACTCGCTGGCGGCCTATGAAACGTCGCTGGACGAAGCGGCGCGGAAAGTGATGGCGCGTCTCAACGCCGGCGACAACCTGCGGATGATGTGGGTGAGCGGGCCGAGTTCGTCGGGCAAGACGACGACGACGGTGAAACTGACCGAGCGGCTCCAGAAGCACGGGTTGAAGTTTTTGATGTTGAACCTCGACGATTATTTCTGGGCGCTCATCGAGCATCCGTCCGACTGGATCAACGACCGCAATTTTGAGACACCCGAGGCGCTGGATATCCAGTTGCTCAACCGTCATCTCCGGGAGTTGCTCGACGGCAAGACGATTGAGAAGCCCGTGTACAGTTTCAAGGAGGGTCGGCGCGTGTCGTCGAAGCCGGTGAAGCTGGAGAAGGGGCAGATCTTGTTGCTGGATTGCCTGCACGGTTTTTATCCGCCGATCACGGAAGGGATCGATCCGTCGACACAGTTCCGCCTGTATATCGAGACGCTCAACGTGCTCTACGAGGGTGATGGCAGCACCAATCGCCTGACGAAGTTCACCGACGTGCGGCTGATCCGGCGGATGCTGCGCGACGTGCAGCATCGGAACCACAGTCCGCTGTCGACGATTCTGCACTGGCATTACGTGCGCGCGGGGGAATTGTTCAGCATCATTCCGTTGATGGGGTTGGCCGATCACATTGTCAGCGGCGGGTTGCCGTTCGACTTGACGGCGCTGAAACCGTTCTTCGTCGGGCCGGGTGGGTATTTGCCGAAGCCGGAGGACTTTGGGCCGTACCAGGGATTCCTCGATGCGCGGATCCGCTACGACCGGGTGAAGGCGTTGCTCGAATCGGTCGAGGGCATCACCCGGGAACAAGTGGACTCGTACGACATTATCCCCGGTGACTCGGTGATCCGTGAGTTCGTTGGCAAGAGCACCGTGAAAATTCCCCATAACGAGTGAACACGATGAAGACATTAATGGTTGTATTGGTTGGCGCGGTCGTGACGCAGTTCGCGGCGTTCGCGGCGGACATGCCGAAGGTGGGCGACGTTGCGCCGGATTTTTCCGTGGCGGCGAGCGACGGGACGACGGTCTACCTGAAGGATTACATCGGGAAAGGGAACATCATCCTGTATTTTTACCCGAAGGACGACACGACGGGGTGCACGAAGGAGGCTTGTGGTCTCCGCGACACGTTCGATGAGTTCAAGGGGTTGAATGCCACAATTTGGGGCGTGAGTTTCGATTCGGTGGCATCACACAAAGCTTTTATCGCGAAATACAACCTGCCGTTTGTGCTGCTGGCGGACACGGACAAATCGGTCGCGAAGTTGTACGGCGTGGCCAACGAGAGCAGCCCTGTGGCCAGCCGCGTGACGTTCGTGATCAACAAGGCCGGCAAGATCGCGTACGTGAATCCGAAGGTGAACCCGGCAACGCATGCCGCGGAATTGCGCACGGTTTTGAATGGTTTGACGCAATAGGGCAAAAACCACTCTGGCGGCACGGGGGCGTGTCCCGCGATCAAATCCACAGCCGCCCTGGCAGCATTGTCGTCTGGTCGGTAGCGATGAAACTCCTGGCGTACATCGCCTGCGGTTTGGTACTGGTGGTCGGCACGCTCACCAGCCTGAAGAAAGCCTCTCGCCTCACCGATGAGGCGTCGTTCCTTTGGGATGAAAATGACTATCATGCGCTGGCGGCCAACTACGCGATGGGCCACGGAATGCGAGCGGGCGCGTTTGAGCCAATCGAGAGCTACCACTATACACCCAACGATCCAGCGTCCGCCAAGTCGTTTATCGCGCGTGGCGCTCACGGCGGCGACCCGGTTTTGATTCGTACCCGCGGCTACCCATTCTTCCTGGGCCTGATCTACCGCGTGGCGGGCGTACACCCGCGCATCGGCAAGCTGGCGCAACTGGCGCTGGTGATTCTTGTGGGCGCCGGGCTGCCGTGGCTCGGATTCTACCTGTGGCGTGGGGCCGGCATTCTGCCGGGAGCGTGGGCGGGCCTGTACTACATCGGGAAGTATACGCTGCGGGAGCGGGGGTTGCTGGCGGAGCCACTGTTTGCGTTCCTGTTGTTCGCGTGGACCTGTCTGTTCGTGTACTGGCAGCGTTCACGAAAATTGTGGGCGATGTTCGCGCTTGGCCTTCTGGCTGGTTACTGCGTGCTGGTGAAGGGCACCGGGATCTTCCTGTTTCCCGTGACGACCGCTGTGCTGGCCTGGCAGTGGTGGCGAACACGGCCACAGGCGGCGGCACTGGCGGCACTGGCGGTGTTCGTGGTTGGGTACGGCATCGTGGCTGTCCCCTACATCGTCATGGTGAGCCGGATTGCCGGCAAGTTCGTTCTGTTCTCGACGCAAGCCGGCGATGCGTTCCGGGATGGCAACTCCACGATCTCGACCGGCCTCTGGCAGCCGGAGTGGCGGCGACAACCCGGCGGGTTTCAGCTCGTGCCGGTGGCACGCCTGCCGCTCCTGCTGGTGCAAAAGGTCGATCGGGGCTTCCGGTCATTCACGTCGATTCGCGTGGCGATGGCCGGCATTGGGTTGTGGTTGGCCCTGGAACTACGCCGCCGGCGGGGTGAACGCCAGAAGTGGCCGGTCATGCTGGGCGGGTGTGCATTCGCGGTGGCGTGTTTCAATCCGTTGGCCGCTCTCTCGCATGGCGTGCTGTTGCAACAGGAACCGATGCCGTTGGTCGTCGCGTTGGGGATTGGCGCGCTGGTTGCCCTGCACCGACTACGGGCCCCCGGGCTCGACGAGGTGCCATTGCCGTTCCTGATTGTCTCGGCCAGTCTGTTGCTGACGACGGTGGTGATGTACGGCATGCCACGGTTCGTGTGCGTGATCGACTGGATGTTCTTATTGAGCGCCGCCTATCTCGTCGGCGGGGCGTGGTGGCCCAGACAGAGTGCATCCTCCTGACAGTCTCGATCCCCGCCATCTCATCGAGTAATTCGGCTCGCCGGGAGGCTCGCCCTCCAATTAGAATCCTGCCGAATTGTCATGAGTGAGCAGGAGAAATTGATCAGCGGATTGATGCAGGCGTGGCGGGATGAGATGGCGAGCGCGCGCAATTACCGTGCGCTGGCGAAACGCGAACCCAATCCCGAGAAGAGCGCGATCCTGTTGCGGTTGGCCGAGGCGGAGGACAAACACGCAGTGAATTGGGCGGCGCGATTGAAGGAACTCGGCGCGGACCCCGGCGAATACCGAGAGTCGTTCGCCGAGCAGGCGCGGCGATGGGCGCTGGTGCAGAGCGGGACGGACACGGCGGTGGTGAAGCTGGAGGCGTTGGAGGACGGGGCGGACGCGATGTACGACGATTTGGCGAAGATCGCGCCGAGCGAGGACGTGCGCCAGCAATTGATCGAGGCCCAGACCGAAGAGAGGTCGCACAGCCGCGTGTTGAGCGAGTTCACCGAGGGAAGCGTTCCCCCGGCGCAACGGAAGCTGAACAAGATCCTCGGCACCGAACGGTGGCACGTCACGGGCGCGGGATGGATCGGGCAGGCGATTTACGGGGTGAACGACGGGCTCGGCGCGGCGTTCGGGGTGGTCAGCGGCGTGGCGGGCGCGACGGACGTGAACGGGAAGTTTGTGTTGCTGAGCGGGCTGGCGACGGCGATCGCGTCGGCGCTGTCGATGGGCAGCGGCGCGTATCTGGCGACGAAATCCGAGCGCGAGGTGTACGAGGCGGAGATCGAGCGCGAGCGGATGGAGATCGAGACGGAGCCCGAACAGGAACGCGAGGAGATGGAGTTGTTCTACCAGTTGAAGGGATTTTCGGCGGAGGAATCGAAGCGGCTGGCGGCGAAACTGGCGGAGCAACCCGAGCAATTGTTGAAGACGCTGGCGCATGAGGAACTCGGGTTGTCGGAGAAGGGGTTCCCGAATCCGTGGAAGTCGGCGATGAGCGCGACGGTGAGCACGGCGGCGGGGGCGATCGTGCCGGTGATCCCGTTTATCTTTTTCACGGGGATAACGGCGTTGGTGTGGTCGTTTGTTATCAGCACGCTGGCGCATTTTGTGGTGGGCGCGTCGAAAACGCTCGTGACGGGTCGGACATGGTGGAAGAGCGGGACGGAGATGACGGTGGTCGGCGTGGGCGAAGCGGTGGTGACGTATTGCATCGGGTTGTTGATCGCGCCGGTGTTGCGGTGAGATGGGTTCGAGCGGGATCACGTTTGGAGCTTGGAAGAAGTCATACAACTCTTGCCTTGATTGTAGGGCGAAATGAGTTCAGTTTTGAAAGACCGCAAGCGCGTGACCATATCGGATGCAATGCGAACTGAACGACATCATTATTGCAGTTCTTTAGCTTACCTACCGTTGGTCCTCGCCATCACTGCAAGCATCATTCAGGGCACATGCGTCTTATGGAACACGCACGCCGGTATTGGCGTCGCAATCGGTATAGATACAAGTGTGGGAGCTATCTTTTCTGGGCACATCCTCATTTCGCGCATCAAGCGTTTGGCATTATCGGGGCACGGGCTGGCACTTTTTGGGTTGATAGCTGCATACTTGTCGCTTTTGACCATTCCCGTCATGGTTTTTATCAGTTTCTTGGATATGCATGATTCCTTCTGAGTTACGAATAAGTCAGCCAACACTTCACCCGATTTTTCAAACTGTACCGCTACCAATCTGTCCCGCAGCTTGAACCGACGCGCGGCATGGGATAAGCTCGCGGTTCAATAATGCCCTTTATTCCCGGAAAAAAATCGGACGGGCCCGTGGCGTACACGCCGATCTACGAGCGGATCCAGGATTGGATTTTCAAGCTCGACGTGGGGATCGGGATCGGGCCGTTTCGGCTGGGGATGTTTTGCCTGGTGGTGTTGCTGCTGATTCTGCTGTACACGGGAACGCAATTTTACGGGCTGCGCGACCCGGTGGCGATGGATGCGGGTCAACTGGCGCGGAATTTATATCGCGGTCGCGGGTACACGACGCAGAACATCCGGCCTCTGGAAATCTGGTATCTCTCGTCGATTGGCCATCGGCCCATCGATCCCAACACGAACCTTCAGCCCGAACTCTGGACGCCGCCAATGTATCCGATGGTGTTGGCGGCGGTGTTTCACGTATTGCCGCCGGATTTTACGGTGGAGAACGGCGCGTGGACGATCGAGGCGGACCGCGTGGTGATGTTGGCGGGGTGGATGTTTTATCTGGCGGGGATGTTTCTGATGTACGCGCTGGCGCGGGAGATGTTCGACCATCGGGTGGCGACGATGAGCGCGTTCATGTACCTGTTTTGCAATCCGCTGATGGAATCGGCGATTGCGGGACTGCCGTGGGGATTGATGTCGGATTTCTTTTTGCTGGCGGCGTATGCGGTGTTCAAGGCGGAGAAATGGCAGACGGAAGGGCGGACGGCGTCGTGGGTGTACGGCGCGCTGGCGGTGAGCGCGGGGGCGGTGGCGCTGGGGACGCTGACGCAATACGCGTTCGTGTCGGTGCTGGTGCCGTTGTTGATCTACGTGGCGGTATCGTTTCCGAAAAACTGGCGGGCGAAATGCGGGTTATGCGTGACCGTGTTTCTGCTCGTGTTGACGCCGTGGATGGTGCGGAACTGGAAGGCGTCGGAGACGTTGTTCGGGTTGAGTCGGTACCAGTTGGTGGAAGGGCTGGGCGCGGGGACGGAGAACGAGATCAAAGCGGGGCAGGTACAACGGATGTTTGGGGGCGCGTTGCCGGAGATCAGGCTGCGGTCGCAGGTGCGGCGGGCGCTGATCAACGGCCGGCAGTTGTACGAGGTGGCGCTGAAAGACGCGGGCGCGAACTATCTGGTGGTGTTTTTTCTCGTGGGGCTGATGCACCGGTATCGGCAGGAAGAAGTGTTCCGGCTGCGGCGGTTTGTGTTCTGGTCGGTGCTGATGGCGATTATCTGGATGAGCGTGGCCGGGCCGCCGAAGCGGAATTTTCTCACGGTGTTCGAGCCGCTGATCATCGTGTACGGCGTGGCGTTTTTCTACGTGATGTTCGAGCGATTGCAATTTCGGACGCGGCTGGTGCGGACGGCGTTTGTGGGCGGGTTTGCGGTGTTCAATTCCCTGCCGTTCGTGTTCATGCTGCTGCCGCCGGCGACGACGTTGCCGTATCCGCCGTATCGGGCGGACACGGTGACGCTGCTGGGCAAAGGGTTTACGGAACAGGAACTATTGTGCAGCGACATCCCGTGGGCGGTGGCGTGGTACGCGGACCGGTCGGCGGTGTGGAACCCGTATGACGAACAGGATTTTTACGCGATCAACGACAACGTGAAGGTGATGTCGGGGATTTACCTGACACAGGCGACGTTGAGCGCGCAGGACGTGCTGCAGATGATCACGGGGTATCAGCGGTTTTGGATCCAGATGTTTGATTTGAAGACGTTTCCGTCGCCGAAATTTCCGTTGCAGATCGCGCGTCCATGGACGCCGGATGGCCAGCAGGTGCTGATTACGAATCGGAAGCTGTGAGGTCACCACGAATCCGTCTTCGCTGGGACTTCCTCCTTCGCCAAAGCTGCGGAGGACAAGTCGGCGGACAAATGGACGCGGAGGGCGGGTCGTTGTCGATCACGCCGTGATCTCTCCAGCCGATGGCTGCACATTTCTATTCCAGCGGCCTCTGAAAATCGCAATAGCACACGACCGTACGGTTGGTGCGGTGAATTAGGATATTGCAATCGGCTTGCGGATTTTGTAGGTGTAAAGCAAAGCTTCGCTGTTCTGACGGCAACCAAGTCTCACAAGACGGGAGGTAGTGTCGATGAAAGCAAACTCTCTCAGTAGTTTGCGGGTGCGGTTGGTTCTTATGGTTTTTCTGGCGATGATCCCCTGCCTGGGGTTGATTCTCTACACAGCGCGAGTGCAGCGCCAGGTCGCGACGGGAGCGGCTCACGAAAGCCTGTTCCGGATCGCCACGCTTGCGGCATCCGATACGTCGCAGGTGATCGATGGGGCGCAGCAACTGCTCGGCGGGTTGGCGCAGTCTCATGAAATCCGCAGCGGGGATTCCGCCGCCTGCGGCGCGATGCTGGCGAAGCTGCGGGCGATATATCCGTTCTACTCGGCACTGGGCGTGGCTGCACCGGAGGGTAACGTCACTTGCAGCGCCGTGCCCCTGACCAATTCCGTGACGGTGGCGGATCGAAGCTGGTTTCGACGGGCGCTTCAAACACGAGAGTTCACCGTGGGCGAGTATCAAGTCGACCGTCTCTCCGGTCAACCATCCATCAGTTTCGCGTACCCCATCGAGGAAGCGGGTCACATCCAATCCGTCGTGTTCGCGGCGGTTAATCTGAAGTATCTGGACGGCCGGGTTGGCCGCGTTCGACTGCCCGACGGCGCGTCGTTGGTGGTGGTCGATCGACAGGGAGCCGTTCTGGCCAGTTCTTCCGCGACCGAGGCGCTGGGGAGCCCGGCGCGCGAATCTTCTCTGCTCAAGAGCGTCATGGGGTATCGCGGGCTCGGAACGCAAGAGATCGACGACACTGATGGCGTGCGGCGCACGTACGCGTACTATCCGATCGGCGCGAAGCGGGGTGCGGAAGCCTATGTCAGCGTCAGCCTCCCCGCTGCCATCGTGCTGGCCGAGGCGAACCAGCAACTGGCGCATAATCTCCTTGGACTGGCCGCCGTGTCGTTATTGGCGTTGGCTGCGGCGTGGTTCGGCGGCCATGCGGTCGTGTTGCACAAGGCGAACGATGAACTCGAACGACGCGTGCAGGAGCGCACCAAGGAACTGACGCACGAGCAGTTGTTGCTGCGGATGCTCATGGACAGCATGCCCGACACGATTTACTTCAAGGATACGCAGTCGCGGTTCACGCGCATCAACCGCGCCCAGGCCCAGGTGCTCGGCCTGCCATCCCCCGATCAGGCGATTGGGAAGAGCGACGCGGACTTTTTCCCGGCGGAACAAGCCCAGACGGCTCTGGCGGACGAGCGGCGGATCCTCAAATCTGGCGAGGGCTTGATCAGCAAGACGGAGCGGATCCGCCGGGCCGACGGACGATTTCGGTGGGTGTCGGCGACCAAAGTGCCGTTGCGCGACGCGGACGGCACCGTGGTCGGGCTGGTTGGCATGAGCCGCGACGTGACCGAGCGCATGATTGCCGAGAATCTGCTGCGCGTGCTGGTGGACAACCTGCCCGATCTTGTTTACATCAAGGATACGCAAGGCCATTACGTGGCGGACAACGCGACGCATCGCAACTTCCTCGGTTTGCGGACCATCGAGCAAGTTGTCGGCAAGACCGCGTTCGATTTCTATCCCAAGGAACTGGCGGAGCGGATACAGGCCGATGATCAGGCGGTCCTGGAGTCGAGGATTGGTGTGGTGAGCCGCGAAGAGCAGTTCACGAATTACCGTGGGGAGAAGACGACGGTGTCGACGAGCAAGGTTCCCTATCGAGACGAGCAAGGCGAGATCGCGGGCTTGGTGTGCATCAGCCACATGGTTGGCGGGCGAAAGTAGAGCCACAGATTCACACGGATGGCAGGGATGATGTCTGGCGGTGGGCGGGGGAACAAGGACACCGAGATTGCGCCGGCCTCCACCCCTTCCTGGTTTCGTGCTACCATGAGACGTGAGCACAGCGCCTGACTTCCGAACACCACGCGTCCTCGGACGGAGTGGGTTGACGGTTGGGCGGCTCGGGTTGGCATCGTCGTATGGCGCGCCGGCCAGCGCCTACTGCCGCGCGTTCGAGCGCGGCTGCAATTATTTCTACTGGGGCAGCATCCGCACCAAAGCGATGGCCGACGCCATCCGCGATCTTGCGCCGTCATCCCGTGAGAAAATCGTTGTCGTCCTCCAATCCTACTCGCGATACGGCTGGCGATTGACGCCCAAGATCGAGTCCGGCCTGCGGGCCTTGAAGCTGGACTACGCCGACATCCTCCTGCTGGGCTTGCACAATACAATCCCCCGCGACGCCGTGATGGAATCCGCGTTGCGCCTGAAAGAACGGGGTCACGTCCGCCACATTGCCGTATCCGCGCATCATCGGCCCATTTTCGAGCAGTACGCGAACGACCGGCGGTTTGACGTGCTGATGCTCCGCTACAACGCCGCGCATCGCGGCGCCGAAGAACAGGTCTTCACCGCGTTGACATCCGCCGCCATTGCCCGGCCCGGCATCGTTAGCTACACCGCGACACGATGGGGCACGCTCATCAACCCGCGTTACACACCGCCCGGTGCCCGCACCCCCACCGCCACGGACTGCTATCGCTTCGTCCTCTCCAACGCGAACGTCGATATCTGCCTGACCGGCCCCGCCAGCACCGGAGAAATGGAAATGAATCTGCGCGCACTCGAACTCGGCCCGTTGTCGCCCGATGAACTGCAATGGATGCGCGCCGTCGGTGATCACGTCCACAAACTCACCGCGCGCTCCTGCAATCCACTTATGCAACGCACGCAGTAAGGCCGCTGTCCGCTGCATCCGCAAGGCGATGATACCTTCCAGTGGAAGGTGTCACTGACTTCCGTGCCGTCCGTGTGAATCTGTGGCTCGAAGTCATCTCGTGCATGGCGGAGAGCGGCGTTCCACTTCTGCAAGCGACATGACACCGTGGGCACGGCACCGCGCGCAATGTGGATTTTCTGTCACCTCTCGGCCCGTTTTTGTCCCGTATACGGTGATATGATAACAACCGAAACGATGCATACGGCGGAGCGCAACGATGCTGATTTGGTGGCTGAAAGCCTGGAGGGAAGACGGGAGGCGGAAACAGGACGCAACCGGCCGCGTTTGTGTTCTTGATGAAAGCTGATACACTTCGGGTCTGATGGCAATTTCGGTGCGATGGCTTTCTCTGTTACGGGACCCCGTGGGGCTGGAGCGGTTGGAACTCGACGGCGATCAGCTCGTCAACAAGGCGAGCCAAAGGCGGTATTCGATTGTCGAGGCGATCCCGGTGCTGCTGGATCGGGCGGAACTCGGTCCGCAGAATCTCAAGTATCAGGGGATGTATGACTGGATATCGTATGGCTATGACTTCTTCCAGAAGGTGGCGGACCTGGTTTTTCGTGGGGCGGTTGCCCGGGGGCGACGACTACTGGCGTCGACGTTGTCGCTGAAGGCCGGGGATCGGGTGTTATACACGTCGATTGGGACCGGGGTGGACCTGCCGTACTTCGCGGAACAGGTATCCTTGGAGCGGATCGAGCTGGTTGGATTGGACCTGTCCATGGGGATGCTTCGGCGGTGCCGGGCGAGAATCCGCCCCTATCGAGAGACGTCCTTGCTGGTGCAAGCCAACGCCGAGCGGCTGCCGTTGGCGGATGGGGTGTTCGATGTCGTGTTGCATGTGGGGGGAATTAATTTCTTTGACCAGCCCGCGGTGGCCGTGAAGGAAATGGTGCGTGTCGCCAAACCCGGGGCGCTCATCCTGATCGCGGATGAAACGAAGGACGTGGTGAAGAAGAATTATCAGCGGAATCCGCTCACACGATCGTACTTCAAAGACGCACCGACGGGTTTTCGTCCGCGAGACTGGGTCCCTGCTGGAGTTAGTGATCCCCGCTATGAAGAGCTTTGGGATGGAAAAGTGTATCTGCTGACGTTCCACGCCCCTGCTTCCTGACGCGGGGGATGCGGATTTGGGAGCGTGAGATCGCAGAATGTCCGGGTCGGTGCGTCGGTCGCATCCACAGGGCGCGGTTGCGGGGGCGGCAGGACGACCGGGCCGCTTGCCCTACGAGACGAAGAGCGCCGCGCTGCTTGACTCTTATGGTCTTCGGATTGAAGATATTAGGTGCAATTTGGCGCAATGATATGAATTTGGAAGAGATCAGGCGGTGGTTGGGCGGCCAAGGCGCGACGGAAGGCGTGCCGCGCGTGGCGTTGCCGTCGGATGGGGAGGAGCGGCGGCGATGGGTGATGAGCGGGATCGGGTTGGCGCTGATTTTCTACGCGTATTTTGTGAGCAAGACGTGCGCGTCGGGGGTGCATCCGCTGTCGTTGTTCGCGTGGCTGTGGGTGTATTGGGGGCGGGGATCGGATTATGCGCATGGGTATGTGGTGCCGGTGATTGCGGGGGGGTTGTTTGTGTGGAAGTGGCGCAAGGGGTTGCATCGGGTGCCGCTGAGCACGTCGAATGGCGGGTTGGCGGTGATCCTGATGGCGGTGACGCTGTATTGGGCGGGAGTGAAGGCGGCGAATGCGCGATTGGTGGCGGGGTCGCTGGTGGTGCTGATATTCGGGTTGGTGCTATATCTGGCGGGGTGGGCGTGGGCGAAGGAGTTGTGGTTCCCGTGCGCGTTTTTGTTGTTCATGATCCCGCTGAACTTTTTGGATGCGTATGTGTCGTTCCCGCTGCGGTTGTTTGTGGCGCACGTGGCGACAGTGGTGTTGAACCTGATTGGGGTGGGGGTGTACCAGCAAGGGACGGGGATTTATTCCAACGGGCAGCGGTTTATGCCGCTGGAGGTGGCGGACCCGTGCAGCGGGATACGGTCGTTGGTGGCGCTGATCGCGCTGACGTCACTGTATGGGTATGTGACGATGACGGGGACGTGGAAGAAGTGGGTGCTGTTTGTGTCGAGCATACCGTTGGCGGTGGTGGGGAACCTGGCGCGGATCACGACGGTAGCGCTTGTGGCGCAGGGGTTTGGGCAGGATTTGGCGATGAAGGTGTACCATGATTATTCGGGGTACATCGTGTTTAGCTTGGCGATTTTGTGCATGATCGGGCTCGGGGCGATGCTGAACATTAATTATCAGGATATGTTACATCACTGGACGGAGGAGGATGTTCGGCCCACGCCTCAGCCACGCCCACCGAAAAAGCGGTAACCGAAACTTTTTTTGGTAACCACAGGCGCGCAAATAGATACGCAGGCGGGCCTTTTTTAATTTACAGGTTTGGCCCCGCTGGATACGATGGGCACGGTTGATGCAACAGGGTTGGCGCATCGTGTAACAGGGAATGAGCTCGCACCATAGACTTTTGAGGAGTGTTGCACTCGTCTCCCTGACTTGGTCGGTGATCGGGGCGGGTCGCGTTTCGTTGGCCCAGAACATCAAATGGGGCCCATTGCAAATGACGGGAGGCGTAGAGGCGGGCGCGGATTTCCGCGATAACGCCAACACCAGCCCGAACCACCCTAAAGCCGACGTGTTGCTGACTCTTGGCCCGACCCTGAACGGAGGCATCTACCTGCCGTTTGCCGGCGGGGAGCAATTCACGCTGACCATGGCGGCGACGTACACCCAGTCCCTCCTGGGCGTGACACCGGACAGTTTCGGGGCGCCGTTGACGGCCTCGTTGAGGCTGCCGATGTACGTGGCGGAATGGACGGTGCTCGTGTTCGACACCTTCAATTTTACCAACGATCCGCTGGAGAACACGTTTGCCGTCAACCGCACCCGCGTCGAGGAGTATCTGAACCTGGTAGGCGGGAGCGCCACCCGACAATTTGGGAAGTTCTCGACGACGTACGCGGTTCAGCGCACCGACTACATTTATCCCAGCGACTCGACCCAGGAGGAAACGGATTATCAGTTTTCATTCACGCCGTCGTTCATGTTGGCGGAAGGTTATTCCGTGTTCCTGCGCACTTCGTACGGATTGAGCTATCTGGCCGACACAGCCTTGCAGGATTCCGACGGTTACTCGATCGATGTCGGTGTCAATGGTCAGATCACGCCGAGCCTGAACGGTGTCATCAGCCTGGGCTTCAGCCATGAGGAGTTGGAGCCCCGCGGGACCAACACGATCCATAATATTGACGGTGTGGATTCGAACGTCACGGTGAGTTACACCCACCCGTTGCGTCCGAATACGACGCATAGCATTTCGTTCTACCGTAACCCCGGCGTCGCGCTTTTGCTCCGGAGTTCCAGCGTCACGCAAGCCACCGGCGTCAATTACATCATTTCCCATCGTCTGAACCGATACCTCACACTCTCGCCCCAGGTCGGCTGGACCCATCTGGTGTCTCTCTACAGCACGGGTGAAGTCGCCGACCTTATCCAGGTCGGTTTCGGCTTGCAGCGGACGTTTACCAAACACCTGACCGGTTCGTTTAGCTATGTGCGTCAGATGCGAGATTCGAACATCCCGCAAAACACCTACAACGTAGATGACGTCTCAATCAGCGCGAACTACACGTTCTAGCTGGCCGCTTCGGCCAACATTATCTTTGCCCTCGCCGCGCTTTTTGGCATGATGAGTTCATGCGCCGACTTCTGGTTTTCCTGTTCGCACTCGTGTGGTGTGGCAACTCATTTGGTCGCGACACGGAATTGCTCGACGGCGGGTGGCGGTTCAAATTGGGGGACGTCGGCGGCGGCGAAAAGCCGGGCTTCCAGGACGATCTCTGGCAAACTGTTTCCCTCCCGCACAACTGGGGATGGGAAGACGCCCAACAAGGACGGGACTACTACCAGGGACCGGGCTGGTATCGTCGCGGTCTGAACATCGGCCCCGTGGAGGCTGGGAAGCGGTATTTCCTGCGATTCGAGGCGGCGAGTTCGGTAGCGGATGTCTGTCTCAACGGCCAGTGGCTTGGCCAGCATCGCGGCGCGTTCGGCGCATTCTGCTTTGAAATCACCGACGTACTGTCTTCGACCGGCACGAACCGGCTCGCCGTGCGGGTAAGCAACGCGCCCCAACCGGACATCGCGCCGTTGAGCGGCGATTTTCCCGTCTACGGCGGGTTGTATCGATCCGTGCGCCTCATCATCACTGGCGATGTGAACTTCACGCTGACGGACCACGGTTCGCCCGGCGTTGCGTGGCAGGAAACCAGCATCACGGGAACGCAGGCCGTGCTCGATGTGACGGCGGAAATCTCCAACGCCACGAGCAACCACGAGTCGTTAACACTCATGGCCAAGGTGTTCGATGCGAGCGGCCAGCCAGTGGGAGCCAATCAGGACCAAATCACGGTGGCGCGGAAGATGACCGCGCCGTATTCGTTGCGCGTGGTCATTCCGCAACCGCATCTCTGGAATGGACCTAGCGATCCCTATCTGTACAAGGCCGTGGTGGAGTTGCGGTCGGCGAGCGGTGTGGTGGATTCGGTGGAGCAGCCGCTGGGGCTGCGGTTTTATTCGATCGACCCCGAGAAGGGTTTTTTCCTGAATGGTCAGCCGTATCATTTGCACGGCGTGTCGCGCCATCAGGACCGGCCGGACAAGGGCTGGGCGATTTCGGAGGCCGACCAGGATGAGGACATCCAACTCATCAAGGAACTGGGCTGCACGGTAGTCCGCTGCGCGCATTATCAGCACAGCGATTATTTTTACAGTTTGTGCGACAAGGCGGGCATTCTCGTGTGGGCGGAGATTCCACAAGTCAACGCCATCCACGGGACGCCGGCGTTCGCCGAGACGTCGCGGAACCAGCTACTGGATCTGATCCGCCAGAACATCAATCATCCCTCGGTCTTTGTGTGGAGCCTGTTCAATGAAATCGGCCTGTTCGATGCCACCGACGATCCGCACCGCGAATTGCAGGATTTGAAGATCGTCGCCCACGGCGAAGACCCGACGCGGCCGACCATTGGCGCGACGTGCACGGACCGATACCCGCAAATGAACAAGATCCCCGACTGTTTGGGTTGGAACATTTATCCCGGCTGGTATCCGGGGTGGGGCGGGATTGAGAATGTCGGCCACTGGCTGGACACCCATCGTGACACCAGCCGCCTCGGCGGGTTCTCGATGAGCGAGTACGGTGCGGGTGCCAACCCGGCGCAGCACGAGCAAGACCCGAAGCAGCCGGAGCCCGGGGGCCCGTGGCACTCGGAAGAATATCAGGCGCTGCTTCATGAATCGATCTGGGCGGCAATCAAGGCGCGACCGTTTGTGTGGGGCAGTTTCGTGTGGAACATGTTCGATTTCACGAGCTACGCTCGCCGCGAGGGCGGGTCGGTTGGCCGCAATGACAAGGGGTTGGTGACCTATGACCGCAAAACGAGGAAGGATGCATTCTACTTCTACAAGGCGAACTGGTCGGATGAACCCACGCTGAATATCGCGAGTCGGCGATTCACGGTCCGCACGAACGCCGTGACCGACGTAAAGGTTTATTCCAACGCGGGGGAAGTGAAGTTGTTGGTCAACGGGATTTCACAGGGAACACGCGGTGACGGCGTCGACGGCGTGTTCGTTTGGAAGGATACCAAGCTCACGCCCGGCGAGAACCACATCGAAGCCCAGGCCCGTCGTCATGGCCAGGCCCTCGACGATCATTGCGTGTGGACGCTTACATCCGCGCGGTGAACTATTTCTCCTTCGGATGGATGATCACGAAGCGGCGGCTCCCGGCGCGTTTGACGTGGATGAGGATTCTATCGTTGCCATTTGTCTTGGTCATCGCGTCGCGGAATTCGGGGACAGAGCCAATGGGCGTGTGATTCACTCCCGTAATGAGGTCGCCCGGCCGCAAATCCGCCTGGGCCGCCGGGCTGCCTTGATCCACATCCGCAACGATCACGCCTTTGTCATTCTCATCGAGGTTGTACTGCTTGGCCTTATCGGTGGTAAACGGCTTGACGCTGAGGCCCAGATCAGATGACGACGGGTTTGATTGTTCGCCTTGATCTCCAGTTTCCGATTCGCTGCCGGACTGGTCAGTCTTGAGTTCGCCGAGCGTGACCTTCAGAGTACGTTCTTGGCCGTCGCGAAAGACGGTGACATCCACTTTGGTTCCGGGCGAGGTGCCGGCCACGAGGTTGCGCAGATGGTTCGCGTCATCGATCTTCTTTCCGTCGTAGCGGACGATCACATCGCCCGGCCGCAAGCCGGCCCGGGCCGCGGGCGTCTCGGCATTGACCTGTTTGACCAACGCACCCTGTGAGTCGGGCAGGCCGAAGACCTGAACGCTGTCTTCATCAACATCCTGGATACCAATGCCGAGAAAACCGCGGGTGACCCGGCCCCCCTTGACCAGCGTCGGCAGAATCTCCCGCGCCATAACGGCGGGTATGGCAAAACCGACGCCCGAAAACTGTCCAACGCTCGTGGCAATGGCGGTGTTGATGCCAATGACTTCGCCGCGGAGGTTTACGAGCGGCCCGCCGGAATTGCCGGGATTGATTGGGGCGTCGGTTTGGATGAAATCTTCGTAATTATCGCCCGAGCCGACGCGGCCACGACCTTTCGCGCTGATGATGCCATGCGTGACGGTTTGCATGTAACCGAACGGCGCGCCGATCGCGACCACCCAGTCGCCCACGTGGACCTTCTCGGAATCACCCAGCGTCGCAACGGACAAATCGTGCGGCACGTCGCCCTTGATTTTGATGACGGCCAGATCGGTCCGCGAATCGGTCCCAGCGATTTCGGCGTCCAATGTGCGCTTGTCAGGCAGGATTACCTTGATTTGATCCATGTCCTTGACGACATGGTAATTCGTCAGGATGTGGCCCTGCTTGTCGATGATGATTCCCGAACCAAGCCCGCTTCGGGAGAATCGGTATTCGCGCTCGCGTGGCGGATGAGGGCGCTGCGGTTGCGGCGCATCCTGGTCACCAAAGAACCACTGGAACGGCGAATTATCTCCGAATGGGAAGGAGAAATCGGGTCGTTGAAATTTGACGACCGTTTCCGAATAGACGGTCACGACGCTCGGCCCACACGCTCGGCAATTTCGCCAAACGTGTCACCCAACGCGCGCAACGCCGCGGTGTGGCCGTCGGCGATGGGCGGGTTGGGGCTCTCCAAATCGGGAGCGTCTTTGTTCGCGCCGAACGCCCGCAATCCCGCCATGACGAACAACGCGACTCCCAGGACGGCCCGATTGCTTGAAGTCTCTTTGGATTCATGCCTCTCGAACCTTTCGCTTGGGTGGTTGCCCCGTCGGACAGGGCATCATTCCTCCTTCATGCGACACCGGCTTCCCCCAGTTCGTTCAACGCTCTGGCGTGGAGGCTTGTCGAAATAAATGAGAGAATTTTTTTGAAAACGCGGCGAAGTCTGCCATATTGCCCGATAGAGTCGTTGCGTTTTCTTGCGATGAACCGTCGAGGGTCACGTCGAAAGCCATCGGCCGCGCTCGTGAAAGCGTCCTGCCGAATGGTTGTGCTCATCCCGGAGGGAGGTCATGATGGTCACTCGTGCTGAGGTGGATCGCTTGCTGCAATTCCGCAACCATGATGACTATCTCGTCACCAGTTGTTACCTCAACCTCGACCGCGCCAAGTGGCTGCCGCCGATGTTGAAGATTCGCGTCAAAGACCTGCTCCAGTCCGCCCAGCAGGAGCTGGCGGCCAAAGCCGGCGGGCACGCCCAGCGGGAATCCTTGCGCGACGATTTGGCGCGGATCGAAGAATTTGGCCTGCAGGAAATCGGGACGAATCATCAGAAAGGTCTGGCCGTGTTCTCCTGCGCGGCGGAGAAGTTCTGGCAGACGTACGCTCTGCCCCGGATCGGCCGCAACATCCTCATCGCCGACCGGTCCCCCTACATCCGTCCGCTCGCCGCGATCCTGGCGGAATACCACCGGTACGCTGTCGTGTTGGTCGATCGTGTGATGGGACAGGTATTTGAAGTCTACATGGGCGAGATTGTCGAGCGCGCGGATGTCATCGCCCAGGTTCCCCGCCGCGTGAGGGAGGGCGGCCTTGGTGGACGTGACGAACGGAACATCGAACGTCGTCACGCGGAGGCGGTTCACCAACACTTCCGGCGGTTGGCGGACGAAACGTTCGGTTTGTTCCAGCGGGACAGGTTCGACTACCTGGTTCTCGGCGGCCATCGCGAACTGTTGCGCGAATTCAAGGAGCACCTGCATCCATACGTGAAGCAGAGGTGGGTTGGCGATTTCCAGGCGGAGCCGTGGAAGACGTCATCCGCGGAGGTGCTGGCGCGCGCGTTGGAGATTGAAGACGAGACCGAGCGGGAAAATGAAAAGCGGGTGGCGGAGCAGTTGGTGCAGAAGGCGGGGGCGGGACAACGGGCGGTGAGCGGGGTTGGCGCCACGCTCGGGGCGTTGACGCGGGGCGAGGCGCAGACGCTGCTGGTCGAAGACGGCTTCGAGATGCCCGGCTTCGTCTGTCATCACTGCCATTACACGAGCCTAGGCGGAGAGCCATGTCCGCAGTGCCATAAGCCGCTCGACCCATGTCCCGACATCGTGGACGAGGCCATTGAGTTGGCGCTGCGCAAGAATTGCCAGATCGAGCATGTTCGCGGCTCGACGGCGCTGCGCGACGCCGGGCGCATGGGCGCCATCCTGCGATTTCAGGCTTGAAGCGCAACTGGTTGTGATTCCGGTGGTTGCAGGATGAGAATGCTATTGAAACCGCCTGTGGCTCTGGTATACTGGGGATGGTCACGGAGAGTGGGGAACATGGCTGTATTTACCAATCGCTATTCCGACAACGTGCCTGGGAAGTTCTATGTGGACGACCAGTGCATCGATTGCGATCTGTGCCGCGAGACGGCGCCGGACAATTTTACGCGCAATGAAGACGGCGGCTACAGCTTCGTCTACAAACAACCGACGTCGCCGGACGAGGAAACCCTCTGCAAGGAAGCGATGGAGGGTTGTCCTGTCGAAGCCATTGGCCAGGATGGCGCGCAGGTTTCCGCCGACGCTGCCGCTGCCCCCGCGCAACCAGCTCCGCAGCCGCAGGCCTGATGACGCCGGCGTTGCGAGCCCGGGTGCTTCGCGAGTGGCAGCCGTTCGGCACCAGTCCGAACATCCCCACCGGCAGTCCCGCCAGCCAGCTCGTCCCGCAGGTGATGAAGAAGCTCGGACTCGAACAGCGTCTCCAGCAATCCCAGGTATTCTTTCTCTGGCCCGAAATCGTCGGCTCGGATGTCGCGCGCCATGCCCAGCCCGTCAGCCTGCGCAACGGGTTGCTCGTGGTGACGGTCGATCATCCGGTCTGGTTGCAGGAACTGTCGCGGTACCACAAACCGCTGATGTTGCAGAAAGTCCAGGAGCGCATCGGCAAGAAGGCCGTCCGCGACATATGTTTCCGCATCGGATGATGCGCCGCGTCGCTTTCCTGTTCCTGTGTGCGTTCGTTTGCCTTCCCCGCATTGCGCTGGCCAGCGAGGATGTCCTCCAGGTTCCCTTCCTCGCGCAGAAACCGAACTATTGCGGGCCGGCGGCGTTGGCGATGTTGGCAAACTATTACGGCCATCCCGTGTCGCAGGACGAAATCGCCAGCGCGATTTATCTGCCGGATATTGGCGGCACGCTCACGAGCGAACTCGGCGATTATGCGCGACGGTTCCACCTGTGGGTGCGGCAGTATCACGGGTCGGTTGACGACTTGCGGGAAAAACTGGCGGCGGGCGTGCCGCTGCTGGTGCTCGGCCGGTTCGGTGAGAAGCCGCACTATTTCGTGGTGCTGGGTTGGGACAATTTTCGCCAGATTGTGACCGTGCATTCGGACGCGCGCGCGCGGTTCGAGATGCGGCTGGAGGATTTTCAGCGGCATTGGGACCGGGCCGGCAACTGGACGCTGCTGGTCTGTCCGCCGGAGAAAGCCACGTGGCGTTTGTCAGCGGAGGAACACAACGATCTCGGCGTGTTCTTCGAGCGCGCGGGCGAACTGGAATCCGCCACGCAGCAGTACATCGCCGCCACGCAGACGATGCCGGGAAACTCGTACTTTCGGATGAATCTCGGCAACGCGTTGCTCAAGCAGCATCGACTGGCCGACGCGGCGAAAGCGTTTGCGCGTGCGGTCGAAATCGATCCGCAAAACGCCGATGCCATGAACAATCTGGCCTACACGTATTGTGAGATGGGCGAGAACCTCGATGAAGCGGTGAAGTTGTGCAATCGGGCGGTCGCGTTGTTCCCGGCCCGCAAGGCGTATTTCCTCGACACGCTCGGGACCGTCTACCTCAAACAGGGCAAGCGCGACGAAGCGGCCACGACGTTTGGGGCGGCTCTGGCGGCGACGACCGATCGTGAATGGACCTTGCGCGCCGCCATCCAGAAGCATCTCGCCGCTGCCGGGCCGTAGCGAAGGAGAGAGTTGTTAATCTCTGGGACGAAATGGTAGCGTTTCGCATCACCATGCTTCGCACCGCTGCAAGATTCCGTGGGATTTGGTTTGCGGTTTTCATCTGGACGCTTTCGCCACTGGGATCAACTGTTGCGGCGGTAGCGAACGTTGAGCAATGGGGAATCCATCAAGTTTCCTTGCATGGACCGACGAATGGGAATCCGTTCGTGGACGTCCAGTTTTCCGCACGGTTCACGCTGGGGGACACGAATGTCGATGCGAACGGGTTTTATGATGGCGGCGGCATGTATCGCGTGCGGTTTATGCCGGGAACGCAGGGTCGGTGGCATTACATGACGCGCAGCAATGCGTCCGAACTAAACGGCCAGAGCGGTGAGTTCGACGTCACGGCGCCGGCGGCACAGAACCACGGCCCGGTGCGGGTCCACAACACGTATCATTTCGCGTATGCCGACGGCACGCCGTTCCGACCGATTGGCACGACCAGTTACAACTGGGCGCACATGATCGATTCGTTGGAGGACGAAACGCTGGCGAGTCTGGCGGCTTCACCATTCAACAAGATCCGCATGTGCGTGTTTCCGAAGCATCTCGCGGGGAGCACCAACGAATTGGCGCTGTATCCGTTTGAAGGCACGCCGCCGAAGACATGGGATTTCACGCGGTTCGACCCGAAATTCTTTCAGCATTTGGAAAAACGGATCGGCGATCTGCGCGACCGCGGGGTCGAGGCGGACGTGATTTTGTTCGATCCATACGACAAGGGGCGATGGGGGTTCGACCGGATGCCGGCGGAGGTGGATGACCGGTACGTAAGGTACATCGTCAGCCGGCTCGCGGCGTATCGCAACGTCTGGTGGTCGCTGTCCAACGAATACGATTTCAACAAGAACAAGACGGAGGCGGACTGGGATCGTTTGTTTCAGGTCGTGGAAGCGGCTGATCCGTACGCGCACCTGCGGTCGATCCACAACGGGTTTTACATTTACAACAACACCAAGGCGTGGGTGACGCACGCTAGCATCCAGAACGGCGCGGCGGTGGAGGACAACGGGCGGGCCGAGTTGTATCGGGACGTGTATCGCAAGCCGGTGGTGTACGACGAGGTGAAATACGAGGGCAACATCGCGCGGCGCTGGGGACAACTGACGGGCGAAGAGATGGTGTTTCGGTTCTGGGAGGCGACCGTCGCGGGGACGTACGTGACGCACGGCGAGACATTGTCGAGCCCGGACCATATTTCGTGGACGTCGGAAGGTGGCAACCTGCACGGCGAGAGCCCTGCGCGGCTGGCGTTCCTGGGCAAGGTGCTCGCGGAGAGTCCGGCGGAGGGAATTGATCCGATCGACAAATGGCAGGACTCGAACATGGGCGGACAGGCCGGTGAATATTATCTGCTGTATTTTGGCAAGGAGACGCCGAGTTCGTGGCCGTTCGAGTTGTACAAGGACCGCATCAAGGACGGCATGAGATTCAAGGTCGATGTGATCGACACGTGGGACATGACGATTACACCGGTGGATGGAGAGTTTGTCACGAAGAAGAAGGACAACTACCATTTCGTGGATGAGAAGGGGCGCGCGGTCGCGTTGCCCGGGAAACCGTACATGGCGGTGCGGATCCGGCGTGTGCCCGATACGAAAGCCGAACCGCCCCCGTCCGTGGTAGCGCCGACGGAATAGGAATAGGTTCTAGGTTCAATTTCGTCGCGCCGTAATTGGACAAACCGTGTTTGTGTCGTAGATTCGCGAAGGCGAAGTTCAGAATTCAGGAGGAAGATTATGCATAACACCAAAGGCTATGCGGCGATGAGCGCGACCACGCCGCTGGTGCCGTTTACATTTCACCGTCGCGATCCCGAGCCGGAAGAGATCGAAATCCAGATCCAGTATTGCGGGGTGTGCCACTCCGACGTGCACCAGGCGCGCAACGAATGGGCCGGCACGACGTTCCCGTGCGTGCCCGGGCATGAAATCGTCGGGCGGGTGGCGAAGGCGGGCTCGAAGGTGCGCAAGTTCAAGGAAGGCGAACTGGCGGCGGTGGGCTGCATGGTGGATTCGTGCCACGAGTGCGAGATGTGCAAGTCGGGTGAGGAACAACTGTGCGACCTCGGGCCGGTGTGGACGTACAACAGCGAAGACAAGAAACACGGGGGGATGACCTATGGCGGTTATTCCAACGCGATCGTGGTGGACGAATCATTTGCGTTGCGGTTGCCCAAGGGTCTCGATTTGGCGGCGTCGGCGCCGTTACTGTGCGCGGGGATCACGACGTATTCGCCGCTGAGGCATTGGAAGGTGGGCAAAGGACAGAAGGTGGGCATCGTTGGCCTCGGCGGGCTGGGACACATGGGAGTGAAACTGGCGAATGCGTTTGGCGCGCGGGTCGTGTTGTTCACGACATCGCCGGGCAAGGTGAAGGACGCCATTCGCCTCGGGGCGCAGGAAGTGGTGATTTCCAGGAACGAAGCCGAGATGAAGAAGCACGCGAACAGTTTTGATTTCATCCTGGACACCGTGGCCGGGCCGCACGACGTCAACGCCTACCTGGACTTGTTGAAGCACGACGCCACGTTGACGTTGGTGGGTGTGCCCGACAAGCCGCATGCGGTGGCACCGTTCAGCCTGATCGCCAAACGCCGGCAACTGGTTGGGTCGTTGATCGGCGGGATCCGCGAGACGCAGGAGATGCTGGATTTCTGCGGCGAACACGGCATTACGTCGGACATCGAACTGATTCCCATCCAAAAGATCAACGAGGCCTATGACCGGTTGGTCAGGAGCGACGTCAAATACCGTTTCGTGATCGATATGAAATCGCTGGGGTGAGGCCGCGGATATGCCAAAGGAAGACGGCCAACCATCCATCTGCGAAGTTTGCCAAAAGGCGGAAGTAACTGTTCATATCACTGAATGCCACGTTGACGTCGGCGAAGACGGGGCGACGCGAAGCGGTCAGACGATTAAACAGCTGACCGTTTCCCTTGGAGCGGTGTTCATCACATCGTTGCTCGTATTCGTCGGTGGATGCGGCAAGCGAAATGGCCATGGGACGGTAACGTATCCGGACGGGCGGCGGTACGATGGTGAGTTCAAAGATGGCAAGCGGAATGGCCAAGGCACGGAGACGTTGCCGGATGGGGCGCAATATGTGGGCGAGTATCGAGATGACAAAGCGAATGGCGAAGGGACGCTCACGCGGTTAGATGGCACTAAGTACGTGGGAGAGTTTAAGGACGATAAGTTTTGGGGCCATGGCACGGAAACGTTTCCAGATGGAACGAGGTACGTGGGACAGTTCAAGAACGCGCGCTACGACGACGAGGGGACGCTCACGTTTTCGGATGGGCGGCAGTTCGTGGGTCAGTTTCGTAATGGAGAGGGAACGGGGACGATGACGTACCCTGACGGCAAGGTTGAAAAAGGGGTCTTGGACCAGGACAAAGTTGCGGGAGGGACGCAGTAGTCATGCTCGTCCAAGAGAATGCTGCGCCATCGCCGCGGGGCGTGCGTCATGTGGGGAATGTCGGTATGATATGAATGGAAAGCAAGGACGTGGAAAGCCGTCTCCAGACAAGCCCGCGACAACGATCTACTTTCGCGGCAGATCCCATACGATTCAGGAAGCCGGCGTATTAGCGATCCGGGAGCAAACGCTTGGAAACCTCCGGGCGGCGCTAGATATTTACGAGCTGATTCTCACCAAGCTGCCGGACTATGCCGACGTCTATAACAACCGGGGCGTGGTCCTGCACGCCCTGAAGCGGTATGAGGAGGCACTGGCAGACTACGACAAGGCCATCGCGCTCACACCGGATTATGCGGAAGCGTGGAACAACCGGGGTTTGTACCTGGTGAACAAAGGCGACATGCCCGGGGCAGAAACGATGTGCCTGAAAGCCCTGGCTCTCCAACCGGATTATCCGGACCCGTTGTTCAACCTGGCGAACATTCGCCACTATCGGGACGCGGACCATGCGGACATCAAACATGCCAAACAGTTGCTCCAGAGGCCGGGCATCTCACCGGAGGACCGGGAGCATCTGTATTTCACCCTCGGCGAAATGCACGATGATTGTGGCCGGTACGATGACGCGTTCGAATGCTATCGGCAGGCAAACCAGATCCGCAATGGGACGGTTTCGTATGATGCCGACGGGGTGGTGGCCATTACCGACAGCATGATCGACGTATTCAGCGAGGATTTTCTGGCGCAACCGATGGCGGGTGCGTCGGACAGGCCGTCGCCATTGTTCATTGTGGGCATGCCCCGATCGGGCACGACTTTGCTGGCAGCCATCTTGTCCAATCATCGCGATATCGGCACGGCGGGAGAGTTGGAAACGATTGTGGAATTGACCGTGCGTCTGCCCGGATTGATCGGAAGGGATGTCCCGTATCCGCAGGCGCACAGTATATCACGCCGACCATTGCCTCCCGTCTGGCACAGGATTATGAGAAACGCCTGAGACGCGACGCGGGTACGAACGTTCCGCGCGTGATTGACAAACATCCGCTTAATTTCCGGCACCTGGGATTCATTGCGAAGTTGTTCCCGAAGTCGCAGGTGATTCATTGCGCCCGTGATCCCCTGGATACGGGACTGTCCAATTATTTTCAGCGGTTTACGTTGGATTACGATTATTCCTTTGATCTGCGGAATATCGGCCATTTTTACGGTGAATATGCCCGACTCATGGAGCACTGGCGGAAGG
Organism: Verrucomicrobiia bacterium; assembly: GCA_050010195.1. Taxonomy (GTDB): domain Bacteria; phylum Verrucomicrobiota; class Verrucomicrobiia; order Palsa-1439; family Palsa-1439; genus Palsa-1439. The sequence continues at coordinate 30,676 of JBEKLM010000015.1, read as the reverse complement.
TGCTGCCCCGAAAGATGATTGAGATCCGTTATGAAGATATGATTCTGAACACCGAGCCCATGGTGCGCCAGACGCTGGGGGTTCTCGGGTTGGACTGGGACGAACGCTGTCTGTCTCCCCACACCAATCCGTGTGCGGTCGAAACGGCGAGCCAGTGGCAGGTGCGCCGTCCGATCTACCAGCAATCCGTCGGGCGGTGGCGGCATTATGACAAACATCGGACTCCCCTGAAGGAAGTGTTGGAGATGACCGGGCAAATCCCGGTGTGATGAAACAGGGAGAAATCAGGAGACGCAGGAGATGCTGGATTTCTGCGGCGAACACGGCATCACGTCGGAAATCGAACTGATTCCCATCCAAACGATCAACGAGGCCTACGATCGGATGGTCAAGAGCGACGTCAAATACCGGTTCGTGATCGATATGAAATCGCTGGGGTGAGGCACTTTCAGATTGATTGTTGCGACGGATAAAGGGTATAATACAACCTCGTTTGACCCCGTTTGCTGTTGTTGCAGGAAGGACAGGCGATGAAACGCATTCTTGCCGCCATTGCTTCGCTGGCACTCGCTGGTTCTGCATCCCACGCACAATTCTCTGCCAGTTTTCAGACGAACATCATCAGCGGGGTCATCAGCAATTGGACAGGGAACTATTATACGTTCGGCTATTCCTACGACTCTCTCCAATTGTCGGCGGGGGCACACCTCAATGACGGTGAACCTTTTCTTGAGGGAGGTTTCGATTCTGTATCCGTAACGGGTAGCAACACAGTTTGGGGAAATGGCGGAGGACCTCTCGTCGGGTACAACAGCGACAGCAACGTGTTAACCGTATCCAACGGCGGGGTGGTAAATGGTACTGACGGAGAAATTGGAGACAGTGGTTCAACAAATTCTGCTGTTGTAGTTGGAGCTATGTCCACTTGGAACAACTATGACGCACTTACAGTAGGCTACAACGGCGTCTGGAACTCGCTGGTTATCTCTAATGGTGGTGTTGTCAACGACTACGGACAGTGTTACATCGGGCGAGTTGGCGACAATAACAGCATCCAAGTCTCCGGCAGTAGTTCCATTTTCAGCAACACCGCTGAGTTGCAAGTCGGATACAGCGGAAACAGCAACGTATTAACAGTTGTCGGAGGTAAGGTGTTTGATGTTGCCGCTGGTGTAATCGGATTTGGAGGAAACGACAACTATGTTGGCATATTCAATCATGGTAGTTGGGTAAACAGTGGCTACCTGTTTATTGGAGAGAACGGCTCCGGCAATTCGCTTGTCGTTTCCAATGGAGGCTCCGTGAGCGATACCGACGCATATATCGGCTATTATGCCAGCGATTCCAGCAACTCTGTCCTCATCACTGACCCAAGCACGCTTTGGAGCAATACCTACGTGGGCGTCGGATACGGCGGTGCCAGCAATTCATTGACCATCAGCAACTCTGCCATACTTTATACGAGTGGACTGGTCATTAATAATGGCAGTACCTTTACGGCATCAACCGGCAATATCGTTGGCACTGAGTATGGAAGTGTAGCCGCTTATTTTAATGGCGGCATCAACTGGCTACTGGATGGAACCGTGTTCTCGGCGGCTGTCTTTAGCAACGCTGGAACAATCAACGTCACGGGAAGCACTCTGTATCTAAAAAATAATCACAACGACGTAAACGTGGGTGTTCTGAATGTTGTCAATGGCAGTCTGACCCTGAGCAACTCTGTCCTGATAAACTACGGCACAATCGATGCCGTCTATGGGAACATCAATCTGTATAATGGCTCATCGCTCACAAACGCCGGGGGAACGATTTTGACGAGCAACAACATCCCCGTCATTACTTCCGTTTCCGTCACAGGGGCAGATGTCCAAATAGCATTCCAAACAGGGATGGGTGGACAGTATGGCGTTGAATACACCGACGACCTTACCAGCGGGAACTGGACTTCTGTTCAAGACGGGCTGACGGGGACGAACGGGGTTCTTACGGTTGTTGATACGGGGGCGGCGGTTCTCACGCAACGGTTTTATCACGCTTTATTGCATCGTCCGTGAACAGTTGAAGAACGCGGAATGGGAACATTCACGATGCGCCCGAATTGAAGGGCTCCCACGCCCGTCCGCTCTCTTGGGGATGGAATCTTATGCGTTGAATGCTCCCTTTTCGCCTTGCCAGCATTGATCACAGACTTCTGTCTGCGATCTCCGGGCCTCCCAAACGAGCTGTTTCGGCGGAACGCGTGATTGCGACGGGGGCAGGTATGCGGCGCGAGGGAGGACGGAAACGACAGAGACCCTTTGACAGGCTCAGGGTGACAGGATGCGCGAGAATAGATGCTTTCGGCTCGCCGGGAGGCTTGCCCTCCCATGGGCGTTACAACTTTGGTGCGCGGTTTTGCGAGCGTTCGCTGTAGAAGAGGTATTGCTGGGCCCAGCCGGCGTAGGGGCCGAAGTGGGAGCGGGTGAACTGTCTCAACTCGCGGGCGGTGACGCGTCTTTTGCCGGGGAAATAGATACGGCGGAGGGCGCGCTCGATCCAGACGTCGATGGGGAAGGCGTGGTCGAATCCGCAGGCGAAGAGCAGGGTGCAATTGGCGATTTTCTCACCGACACCGGGCAGTTTGATCAATTCTTCCAGCGCGCGGTCGTAGTCCATCGAACGCAAGGCATGGAGGTCGATCTGGCTGCTATCGATCAGTCGGGCGGCAGCGAGGAGGTTTTTGGCGCGGAAGCCGAGTTTGCAATCCCAGAGTTGTTGGTGCGAGGCGCGGGCGATGGCGGAGACGGTCGGGAACGCGTGGTGCTCGGCGTCAATCGGCTCGCCGAACCGCTGAGAAAGCAGACGGACGATTTGGCGGATCTGGACGATCTGTTTCGACGAACTGGCGATGAACGAGGCGAGACATTCCCAGGGTTCCTGGCGGATGACGCGCAGGCCGTGATGGTCGCGGGCGGCCTGGTGGAGCAGGGGATCGCTGGGAAAGGTTCTGAGGATTTTTGGCAGGGAAACGTCGAGGGACAGGTAGCGCTCAACGGAAATGGTCGATGGTGGATGGTGAATGGTGGATGGGGAAACGACGTTCCATTCGAGCGCGTGGGTATTTTGCCGCAGGCGCCAGATTTCCTTGCCGACGACGCCGACGAACCAGCCATCGGCGTGGCGCTGCCAGCGAAAGGCTTGGCCGCATTCCAGCGTGAGGGCGAGAGAAAAATCAGAAACATTGATTGCGTTCGGCATTTCTGGTACAAGCTCGCACGGGGAACCCTAGTGATGTTGAACGAGGAGGTCAATACCGCTTGTCCCGCTCGAAGCGGGATGCATTTTGTGGGGATTTGTGGCACCGCGATGGCGTCCGTCGCCGCGCTATGCCACGAACTCGGCCACACGGTCACCGGCAGCGACGAAAACGTCTATCCGCCGATGTCCACATTTCTTGAATCGCGCGGCATCCGCATTTTGTCTGGATTTCGCGAATCGAATCTCGACCATCACCCCGACCTGATCGTCATTGGCAACGCGATGAAGCGCGGGAATCCCGAGGTGGAGCGCGCGCTCGACGAGCGGCTGCGGATGTGTTCGTTGCCGGAACTGGTGCGGGACGGTTTTCTGCGCGGCAAACATTCCGTGGTGATTGCCGGCACGCACGGCAAGACGACGACGACCTCGCTGCTGGCGTGGGTGATGGAGTCGGCAGGTCTGGCGCCCGGATTTTTGATTGGCGGCATACCCAATAATTTCGGCTGCGGGGCGCGGGTGGGGAAGGGGAAACACTTTATTATTGAAGGCGACGAATACGACACGGCATTTTTCGACAAACGGAGCAAGTTCGTCCACTACCAGCCCGACACGGTTGTCCTGAACAATATTGAGTTCGACCACGCGGACATTTTTCGCGATCTGGCTTCGGTGAAGCAGGCGTTCCGACAATTGGTGGCCATCGTGCCACGGCGCGGAGTGATCATCGCCAACGGTCAGGACGCCAATGTGCGGGAGGTGGTTGTTGGCGCGCAGTGCCGGGTGCGGTTTTTCACGAAGGGCGACGCGGCTGGTTTTGAGTTGCCGATGGCCGGCGAACACAACCAGCACAATGCCGCGGCGACGGTGGTGTGCGCGACGGAATTGGGCGTGTCGCGCGAGCAGATCCAGCGCGGGTTCTCGTCGTTCCTGGGCATCAAGCGCCGGATGGAGGTGCGCGGGGAAGTGGCGGGGGTCACGGTGCTCGACGATTTCGCGCATCACCCGACGGCGATTGCCGAGACGATCCGGGCGATTCGGGAGAAATATCCGCGACGGCGGGTGTGGGCGTTGTTCGAGCCGCGCAGCAACACGACCCGGCGCAACGTGTTTCAGCAGGAACTTACCGAATCGCTCTTGCTGGCCGACGGCGTGTTCATTTCGCGTGTGGACCGGTTGCAGGAACTGGGCGAGAACGAGCGATTGAACCCGCAGGCGATCATCGACCAACTGCGCAGCCAGGGACGGGTCGCGGAGTATTCGCCCAACGCCGACGAGATCGTCAATCGGCTGGTCCCCAATCTTCATGACCGCGATGTTGTCGCGGTTTTTTCCAACGGGAAATTTGACGGAATCCACGACAAGCTGTTGACGCGCCTGCGCCAGGGTGCTTGATTTCCAGGCGTCCTTCGGCTCAGAGGTCAGGGCGTCGCCGACACGCGCTCGAGCGCTTCGTAGCGGTTGATGACCTGGCGGACGAAGTGCCGTTTCTCGCGGTACGTGCCCGGGAAGAAACTGCCCTTGAACCCGGCAATGATGACGTGGCGCAGTTCGCGCGGGGTCAGTTTCAATTTATCGATGGCGATCTGCAATTCTTTGCAGACGGTCGTATTGGAGACGAGCCGGTTGTCGGTGCAGATGGAAACGGAAAGTTCATGGTCGAGCATTTGGCGGAGCGGATGTCGGGAGAGGTCGCGCATGTGCGGCAAGGTTTGGGCATTGCTGGTCAGGCACACTTCGATCGTGATGCGCTGGCTCGCGATGTACTCGGCGAGGCGTTGCGTGTACGCCACGGGGTCCGGTATGCTCGGATTCTGAATCATGTGGTGGGCGAACATCCACGTGCCGTGGCCGATGCGGTTCGTGTAACACTTTGTGATTGCCTGAAAGATCGACTCCGGTCCGTAGGCCTCGCCGGCGTGAACGGTTTTGCGGAGGAAATGATTGTGCACGTATTGGTAGGCCGGGCTGTGGTCGTCGGCGGGGTAACCGGCTTCCGGGCCGGCCAGGTCGAAGGCGACGACCGGCAAGCCTTTCTGGCGGGCCAGATCGACCGCGTTACGCGCCAACTCCATCGATGCGGTCATGCAGACCTGTTTCGGCGACGCAGAGGGTAACATCTCGAACAACCGCCGGTGATAATACGACATCTGCGGCGCAATGAACCGCATCGCGCACACAATGATGCCGAAATGGAACGGGATATCCACGCCCGAGGCCACCAGCTTGGTTTGGTTGTGCCGTTTCTGCGCGCGCTCAAGTCCCCGGCACACAGAGCCCACGATTTCCTCGATGTCGAGCCGTTCATTAATATAATTCTGCGGCGCGTAGCGGACCTCGAGGTACCGGACGCCTTCGGCGAGATTGTCTTCCGCCAGCTCAAACGCGACACGCTCGAGGTTGTCGGCGTTTTGCATGACCGCGTGGGTGTAGGCAAACCCGTTCAAATACTCCGGCAGATTGGCGTAATGATTCTTGAAGACCAGCCGCCGCATGCCGTCTTCCGTGTACGACGGCAGCTTCACCTTATGTTTTTTCGCCAACTCGATCAGCGTCGGAAGACGCATCGAGCCGCCAAGATGCACATGCAGATCGGTTTTCGGAATACGACGGATGAACTCGGACGAGATCGCGTTGGTCATATCGACAGTCACATTTCGGGACGAATGGTTGGCCTGGGTTGGGCACTTCGAGAAAAACCATCCAGCACAGCCGTTGTTCGTGTGACTCCATTGTACGTCAATGGCACAGGCTTGTGAAGCGAATCCGGGAAATCTGGGTTTACTCAGTCAGGCGAAATCCTTGTCCCCCCACTGGGATCAGTCGAAACCGCAGGAGATTTCGCCGCTTACGGCGTTGCCGTGCTTGGATTGCGGAACGCCCCCGACGCGCCTGCGCCAAAGCACTTGATTTTGTGTGTCTTGTCGGTATTCTCTCCGTTGCCGTTTGATCGTTGCGGCCCCATCGTCTAGAGGCCTAGGACATCAGATTCTCAATCTGGGTACACGGGTTCGAATCCCGTTGGGGCCGCCAACTTCGCTAGCAAGGACTTAGATAGATTTCACCCTCCTGACTTTTCTAGTTTTTGGCTTTACCAAAGCAGACGTTTCCTGAGCCTTCAGAAATTTTCACTTATTTTCAAGAAAGTGGTTCGGATCCGACTCGCTCGATTGCTAGTGCTCTGTGGAGGTCTTATATGAAACGGAGAGGCGAGCGGGGCGCTGTTCACGTCTACTTGCCAGAAGGCGGGAAGACGTACTACATCCGGTATTCCGTCGGGGGCGTACAGAAAAAGGAAAGCACCGGCCACACTGATGAAGGGCTGGCCAATGTATTTGCCGCGAACGTGGCCAGAATGATTGGGCTTCAGAACGGTTCGCTCGACGAGAAGATGCGGCTGGTCGAGATCGCAAAGAATCTCATCCGGGACTGCGACGAACTGGAGGGCGCAGCCAGCGGACTGAGCAAGTGCATTCCCACGTCGCGTCAGTGGTTCGCTCGCCAGATGGAAGAGACCAAAAACCGTGGGGACGACCGCTGCATGAAGGAAGGCAGCCGCCGCAGGTTGCAGCGAATCGACGATTTGTGGCTGGCTCATTTGTCCGGATTGGCTGACCAACCGCTGAGCCGAGTGACCAGCGACGACGTGAGAGCCTTCTTGGTTTCGTGGAAAGAGGCTGGATTCAGCGGCAAAACCCGCCGCCATGCCTTGAACAGGATTCGGGCAGTCATGGGCCGTGCCGTTGATGCGGGATTAGTTCCCCACAACGTCGCCTCTGCCCGCAAGTTGGGCCGTATGAAATTTAGCGACAAATCGATCAGACTGCCGTTCAACCAGCGTCAACTCTCTGCGATCTTGGAAGCGACCAAAGCCGCCGACCAGCGAATGTATTTGGCTTCGCTCGTCCTGTTGCTGACCGGTCAACGTGCTGGTGATTGCTGCGCGATGGAATGGAAACACGTCCGCAACCTCGACGGGTCGCTGCCGACGATTGTAATCGTGCAGCAGAAGACTGGCACCACGCTCGTAATCCCGTTGGCTGAAGTGCTCAGGAAAGAGCTCCAGAAAGTGCCGCCGGCGAAACGCACCGGCCACTTGTTGGGCGAGATGGCCGAGTATTACGTTCAAGGGCAACGCCGGCGTTGGATCAAGGCTTGGCGGAAACTGCTCAACTCTCTGGACCTACCTTCGCTGAGCGATCTTCCAGTGGCTGGCTATGTCGAACGAGCTGGCAAGGCAGGGAGAGGCCGGTACAATTACAGTGCGCACTCGTTTCGGCACACGTTGGCGACGTTGCTCTCCGGCATCAGCAGTCACTACATGCTTGGCCATCGTTCTGAAGAAGAACGCGGGTTGGGGACGACGGCCATCTACCGAAACGCGGTCGATCTTTACCGCATCAAAGCCGAACTCGACGCCATCCAGTTGTCACGGCCCGACAACGTCATCCAGCTTGCTGCCAGGGCTTAGCTGATCGAAGACTTGATGGTGGCGGCGGTGGATTCAGCCATGAATTTTCTCAGGTCGTCAAACCGGTAAAATTTCCGGCGCCCAATTCTGACGGGAACCAGCTTTTTTGACTTTTCAAGCCTCCACAAAGTCACTGGTGACAGCTGCCATTCTTTTTGCAACTGCGAGGGCTGAATGACTTGAAGATCTGGCGGTAGTACGGACTGCATTTTTTGTTTGCTCATGTAGAGAAGAACAGGATTCTCCAGAAGACTGTGGAAGTTTTGGGAAACATTCAGTTGAAAATTGGCACCACACAACTGTGTGGGCATTGGGTGCATCTTTAGACAATAGTAATCGAGCGTGTTGGATCCGAACCACTTTCTTGAAAATAATGAAAATAATTGGGTTGTGAAAATCCGAGGACTTCACCAAAATTTCGCCCGCGATTCTGGGGTTGATTATTGTTCCTCGAACGATGGATGGGGCGTGTCAAGCGCGCCGCCAACTACATCAACTGGTCAGGAGTGAATATGCAAAAACGGCAATCTAGGGGCACAAAAAGAGAAGCCCAACAAGAATCTGTTCACGAAGGCGTGGTGGCACGCCACCTGAAGAATGTTCCCTCGTGGGTCAAGAGGGTGTTGATGGAGTTCGCGCGCCAGGCTTCGCCCGCATTAGACAAGAAGTCATTGACCGCAGCTTGGTCGGACACGCGTCCAGAGAGACTCAACTACACTCTTGGCGCGATAATGGGCCATTGGTTTGCAGCCGCCGCAGTGTATAGGGCGGGTGAACCACCATTTACGGGCGAGAGGCGGACGCATTTTACCGATTCACTTGGAATGTCCATGATTGCGGTTCAGGAATCATTGACCGCGGCATGCGACTGGCCCCTGAAGGAAGCCAAAGAGTTCTTTGCCGGGTTTTCCAAGGCTCTGTCGAAGGGAACGTTCAAACCGCAAACGGGGGAACTTGTGCTTCAAACGGAGGCCATCTTGATATTGGACGTGTTGGTACGGCACTGGCGAGAAGTGGAAGCGATGAAAAGCGTACCCGAAGTGACCCGGTGGCTTCAAAATTATTTCGAGAAGAACTACCCAAAACAACTGAATTTGGCACGCAGTATCACTGACGTGCGCATCGGGAAAATCTGCTGGCGCTACAAGATCAAAACCCGCAAGCGCCCCTGCTAGTCACGTGCATTCAGACACCCCCCTCGCCTAGCTGTCCGATACAGAACTAGTCATCTGTGGTTCAATCTTGCTCGTGCAAGATAGCAAAGCCAAAGACCAGATCAAGTGTGAGCATTGCGGGCTGCCGTTGCTGCCCGCCGACAGCAAGATCAAATTCGCCGATAAAGCAAAAACTTACGACCTGCCGGTCGCTTGCGCTTACCCAGGCCGTCAACCGCTCACAGTCCGGCTCACCCTCTGCGTCTGGTGCCTTTTGTCGATTGACACCCACGTGGGCAAGTACGAATCGCCGACGCGCGCCGAGCGAATCCTCAACCGGATCAAGCACCTCAACCCAGACTGGAAGCCGGACACATCAGTCAAGATCATCGTTGAGGAGGGGGATATTGAATTGTGAATTGAGCGTGTCGGCGCTCGCGGATCGCGGCGGCCTTTTTGTTGTTTCTTGGGCTGGTTACTTCAGGACCGCGCCCCGGAACCGCGTAGAACGGGGCAGAATTTCAATAACACAAACACAACCAAATAGGAGGACAGACATGGAAGCGGAACAACCAGTTCAACTGAAGACAGAAATCAGGAAGTACCGAGACGGGCGCATATCGATCCTCATGAAGGAAGAAACTGCTGACTCCACGTGCGGGCGGAAATCCACTTGGTGGCGTCCAGCATTGGTGAACGGCCTGCTCCAACTCAAGCTTGTGAAAAAGCACGAGAAGCCCTGCGTCAAGGGGAAGCTCACGGACGACGGAATGCTGGAAATCGAAATCAACAAGCTGGACTTTCCAGAAGTCTACAACGAGATGGCAACGTGGCCCATCGGCAACGGCACGGAGGGCCTCAACTGACTAGACGTCGGGCGGATTGCGGCGGCCTTGATTTCGGCTGGTTATTTCACTCCCGCGTCCCGTAACCGCATAAAAGCGGGACCAATTTTTAATGGTTAGGGTGACCCAACCGCAGCGTCGTCAGGCGGTGTAGCAGTTCGTTTGCGTTTCGGAAACAGACGCAGTGGCTTTATGACTGACGGCTCCAGTTTGGTCGCGCTTGGCGAATCCGCTTTGGTGTGTGCGGCCTTTTTTGGCTCTGGCTCGTCCATAACCACGACGCCAAATGGCTCGTAGTCGTTTTCGGGATGCGCTATCCCCTCCTCGATGTCGGCTTCCAGCGGTTCGAAAGTCATCGTTCCTTGCTCTCTTACCGTGGCTTCTGCTCCTTCCAGCAACGCGCGAGCGGCTTCGCGAGCCGACGGAATCCGGCGGCTTTCGGCCAAACGGATGTGATCGCCGCTGAAACTGATTCGACCCTGGAGCTGCAGCGTCTGGAGAATCGACTCCAGCGCCGGTGCGGCCAAATCCTTTAGCGACGGCACGGTCTTGAGCTCGGCGATCGACAGGCTCCGACCGGCCGTGCGCAACGCCGTGACAACGTCTTCCATCAAGCTCTCGTTGATGTGCTGAGCCGCGTGCGCAGCGGCAGCACTCGTACCTGTCGGCGGCTTCGGGGTTTTTCCGCCCAACCGCTCGTCCAACAATTCTCGTACGTTCATGCTGCCTCCATTTGAGCTACCTACCTCTTGTCAACCGCAACCTGATCTTCTCCCCGCTGGCAGGCAGGCAGAGGTGACAGCTGTAGTGGCGAGCTTGATCGAAGCGCTTATCAACGGTAAACGTCTTCGCCGGATGCCGGCAATCACACCGAACAATCCGAATGATTACAATGAGTGGCTCCAGGAGGCGATTCAGTCGGACTCAACCATCCCGACAACCGGGATTGTTGCTTCTGAAGCATTGGCACAGCAACACCCTGGCCAGGCTAGAATTAGCTCCGTGGAGCGATTACAGGATGCCCCTTGGTGGCAGGCGCGAAGTACATCTCTGCAAACCCGAAGGCTGCGCTGATTCGATATACTGCGGTTGGTCGCTCGGACGATGTGCAATGGCGTCTTTGGATCGGAAGCCGTAATCTCACACAAGCAATAAACTGGGAGGCGGGGTTGGTTATCGTCAGTAGAGCCGATGGGCGTGGCCGACAAGTCATCGGTGTGCCAGAACTTGGTGGTGTTCTGGCGGAACGCGCCCGCCTCAATGGTTTTGAGGTGGCGGCTGTTCGGCGGGAGCTTGCAAACCTGACTTGGGAATGTCCATCCGGTGTGGAGGTGCGTTCCGTTCGCCTGTTGGGTCCGGAATTCGACCGGGGGCTGCCAGAAGGAATGTTGGAAGCCACCGAGGTCTGCTTGGTGAGTCCTTTTCTCGATCTCACCACTGTTAAAGCAGTTGCCAAATGGGGCGGTAAAGGTGTCCACCGCACCATCCTCTCAACGCCCGCCGCATTGAACACCGTGGCAAGTCGTGATGCAACAGTATTCGGCAGGAGCTTTCATGAAGTTCTCCGCTGCGGAGTTCCTGAGCTTGTTGCCGTGGGTTGTGATCCACTGGCTGACGAGACTCCGCTCGCCGTCAAGACCACTGAGGATGAGGATCTGTCGCCATCTGGGCTTCACGCCAAACTTCTCTATGCCTCTCGCGGATCGCCAAGCCGGCCCATTAACGCAAGACGCGTTGATCAAGAGGATGTGCCGCGGCATCCGAACGAAATCGAAGAAACCTTTGACCGGCGAACAAGCGGGGCGGCTGCTCAGTTACTACAAGCGGGCTCTGATCGACGGCGGTCTCGTCACGCTGCAATTCGCGGTCACCAAGAAGCATAGCTGACCCCAATGGCCCATCTCTACGAGTTCAGCGGGCCGGAACTGCCAGCGATCTTCCATGGAAGAGACGAGGTCCAGTGTGGGGGATGCTTGCATCTGACCGACCGAATGTTCGTCATATCGGAGACGAGGCAGCAAGCCCTAGACTCAATCACCAAAGTGGGTCTAGGGCTTTGTGGCAATTGTGTCGCTGAACTCGTCGTGGACGAAGGCTGGAGCATTTCGCACGACGAATCATGACGGAAACGGGGCAAATTCTCCTGTGGAACGACTACGAGGTGTCCGTCATCCCGATTCGACGGACGCTGAAGGTCGAGGAGACTGGCCTCTACTCAGGGTTGTCGACCAAGCCCTTCATTCGATTGCGCGGTCGGTGGCTGCAACGGGCGGGATTCCAACCGGGCAGTCACGTCGTCATCGAAGTCGTGCGTCAGGGCGAGTTGAAGATCACCGTTCAACCACAGCCAACGAAACGTCCCTGCGAGGACAATTCTTTGCTTAACTTTGCTTAAACCGAACGAAATGTAAGGAAATGTCAGGAAACGTCACTCTCACCAAAAGGGTCAAAATGATTGCAAACATTGCGCTTTTTCGTCATCCTCAAAACTCGAAAACGGTATTGTCGCTTTACACGGGTTCGAATCCCGTTGGGGCCGCCAATTTCTTTACGGACAAACCGGAATCGTTTGGCGGGCAGGCTTAGCGCCGCTGGAGGACGCTGAGGATGTTGGAGAAATCATCCGTCCAGACTCTGGCGTTTGGTTCGGGCTTGAGCGGCTTCCACTCACGGGTTGCGGTAAGCGCATGCAGGTCCTCCATCCGCCGGGCCTCCCAAAAATGGCAGGATCATCTTGCCCATCATGGGTTGGACGACAAACAGCAGACACGCACTGAGCAAGAGCGTCAGCGAATACAGATAAACCAATTCGAACCTCCTTCCGTCCGGAGACGCGTGAGATGGCGGCAGGGATTACTCACGCTTCCGACCGCACGGGATTCGTCAATTGGCCGATACCCTCGATTTCCACGGTCACGGTATCACCGGGCTTGAGCCAGAGCGGTGGGGTGCGCGCCATGCCGACGCCATGCGGCGTGCCGGTGAGGATCACGGTGCCGGGCAGCAATGTTGTGCTACCACTGAGGAATTCGATCAGCGTGGGAACATTGAAGATCATGTCACTGGTGTTGCAGTCCTGCATCACGGAATTGTTCAGGATGGTACAGATGCGGAGATTGTTGGGATTCGGAATCTCATCGGGAGTGACAAGGCATGGGCCGAGGGGAGCAAACGTATCGAACGTCTTGCCCCGCGTCCACTGGCCGCCGCCGAATTGCTTTTGCCAGTCGCGCGCGCTCACATCGTTGCCGCAGGTGTAGCCGAGCACATGGCGCAACGCGTCGGCTCGGGAAACGTTCTTGCAGCGTTTGCCGATGATCACGGCCAGCTCGCCTTCGTAATCGACTTCGCCGCTTTTCAGATGGATCGGGAGCAGGATCGGCTCGTTCGGATGCTGCAACGCGCCCGGCGATTTCATGAACAACACGGGGAACGAGGGAATCTTCGCCTTCGTCTCGGCGGCGTGCTGGCGGTAGTTCAGGCCGATGCACAGGAACGCGATCGGCGCGACCGGCGCGAGGAGTTTCTTCACGTCGGCGCGCTCGTCGGTGACGCGATGCTCGCCGAAGATGTCGCCCTGGATGCGGCAGGCGGAGCCGTCAGGTCGTTGGGCGGCGTAACAGACGTTGCCTTGGGCGTCCTGGTAGCGGATGATTTTCATTGTTGTTGGGCCGCCTGTTGATGAGAGAATTCGGGGAAGAACGGGTTGTGCAGTTTCTCTTCGCCGACGGTGGTTAACGGGCCGTGGCCGGGACAGATGATGGTGTCGTCGGGCAATGTGAAAATACCCGTGCGGTTGGTGCGCAACGCCTCATCGTAACTTACCAGGCCGCCGCCCATCGACCCGGCAAAGAGCGCGTCGCCGACGATCGCCAGGCGTCTCGCCAAACCCGACACGACAAACGTTGTGCCGCCGCGCGCGTGGCCGCTGGTGCGCCGCGTGTCGATTGTTAGTCCGCCCAGAGCAAATTCTTTCCCGTCAACGAACGGTTCCGCGCCGGGCAACGGCTCGCGTTCGCTCGCGTAGGCCTTCGCGCCGGTCGCGTCCTTTAATCGATCCAGCTCGAAGACGTGGTCGGTGTGTGTGTGCGTCAACAGGATCAACGCGAGCGTCAACCGCTTCTCGCGGATGAATTGCAGCATCGGATCGGCATCCGCGCCCGTATCAACCGCCGCCGCCTGACGCGTCGTCGGATCGAACACGACATACGCGTTGACGGTCATGTCGTGGAACGGGGTGGTGAAGGCGGCCAAACCATCGAGCGGGCCGGGGTCGTGCGGGCGCCAGGAATTCCGGGCGATGGCGACGAGCGGTTCGGGGCCGAGATGGAGGACGGCGGCGAGTTTGCGAAGAATGGCGTCATCCGGCTCGCCCGTTTTGGCGGCGCGGAGTTGGGCCGGGGAGAGGCCGGCGCGGCTGGCGAGTTCGGTGTCGGCGAGCCGCAGCCCGCGTTGGGCCTTCGCCACAATATCGCCACAATTGTCCTCCAGTGGAATCCGCGCCATCGCGCTCAAACTCTCACAGCCCCGCCCATCCCGTCAACCCGCAACCGCCGACGAGTGGCCGCCCGTCATCACTAGGGAATGGTGATCATGACCTGGTAGAACCGGTCCGTGGCCAACGCCCCGCCCACGTCGATCAATTCCAACGTGCCTGTCACGCCATTGGTCGAGGTGCCGGTGTCGATCCAGTTGGGCGAGGTGGGAGGCGACACGGTGTTGCTGTATTGCAACTGGTACGTATCGGCGGCAACGGCGGTGATCGTGATGACGATGTTGGAGCCGACCACCTGGATCGAACTGATTTGCGCGATGGCCTGGCTCGACACACCGCTGGTCATGATTTCCACCCGATAAAACCGTTGCGTCTGCTCCGCGCCGCCCGTGTCGGTCAACTGGATCGGGCTGCCCGTGCCCGCCACGGTGCTGCCGATGCTGGTCCAGTTCGTGGGGGCCATTGCGTTGCTGTACTCCAATTGATAGGACTGGCAGATGACGGTCGGCAGGGTAATGACCACGTTGGTGCCGGCGAACTGGATGGCGGTGATCTGCGGCACAAAGTTGGAATTGCATCCGCCGCCGCCGGCGGACAAGGTCAATTTGAACACCATCCCGGCATTGCTCGCGCCGCCGGAGTATGTCGTCCCGTAAAAATTCCCATCGATGCCCTGTACAAGCCCCGCTTCTGGATCGCTGCCATCGGGGCGGCCGGTAAAGAGATACACGCTCGTAAACGCCCCGGTCGAACTGATGCTGAACACCGTCCCGAACCCGTTTGTCCCACCGGCAGCGGTCGTCCCGTAAAACAGGCCATTCGTGGCCTGTATCAACCCCGCGTCAGGTGTGTCGCCGCCGCTGCCGCCACTGAAGCTGTGCAACGGCGTCAATGTCCCGGCGGAGGTGATCTTGAACGCGCTGCCGTGGCCCGACCCGCCCTCGGCGGCTGTCCCGTAGAAATTGCTGTCACTGCCCTGCACCAGCCCTGCCGCAGGATAAGCCCCGTCGCTCCCGCCCGTGAATTGCCACAAAGTTGTCAGCACGCCCGACGGGCTGATCTTGAACACCGTGCCCAACGTGTGCGTCCCGTAGTAGGAGGTCGTCCCGTAGAAATTGCCGTCGATCCCCTGGACGAGGCCGGCCTCCGCCTCGCCGCCGTCGTTGGTGCCGCCGAACTGCCAGAGCGTGGTCAGCGTGCCCGCCGAGGTGATCTTGAAGACGGTGCCGCACGAGCAGGAGTTCGTCCCGCCGGAGTAGGTCGTCCCGTAGAAATTGCTGTCGATCCCCTGGACAAGACCGGCCAGCGGCTCCTCGCCATCGACGCCGCCGCTAAACTGCCACAGCGTGGTCAGCGTTCCCTGTGGCGTGACTCGAAACACGACGCCGACGCCGTTGCTTCCGCCCGAGAAGGTCGTGCCATAAAAATTCCCATCGTTTCCCTGGACGAGCCCCGCCGACGGGCTGCCGCCGTCATCGAAGCCGGTGAAAAAATACAGGTTGGTGAACGACCCGGTCGGCGTGATGCGGAAAACCGTCCCCCAATCATTCGTGCCGCCGGAGTAGGTCGTACCGTAGAAATTACTGTCGCTGCCCTGGACAAGACCGGCCTCTGGCGCGCCGCCGTCGTAGCTCCCGGTGAACTGCCACAGAGGGGTCACGGTGGCGCCGAACGTCCTCTCAGATTGGGTGACAAGACCCAACGACACGACCACAGCGAAAATGCAAAAACCCTTCATGAAATCCCTACCTCGCTTCCCTGTAAACCTTTATAATACTGCCTCCAAAGCCAATTGTCGAGCGCTTTTATCCTCAACACCGGGCGCTCAGTTGCTCATTGGTAATAATACCGATAGTACAATGTCCGAAATTTGACCTGCGTCGGGTTGCCGAGCGCGTCATTTACGACCGTCCGCTCGACGATGGCCTGTAGCTTGGCTTCGCCGGTGACAACGTCGACGCCCGTGGTGAAACTTCCGAGATTGGCCACCGTCTTGTCCACCTTCTTGACTGCCTGCGCCAAGCACCAAATCGTAAATGTGTTCGACCGCGTTGTAATGATGTTGGCAATGTCACGTACGGGAGTTTCCAAGACACTTTTGGGCGTGGAAGGAGTTGTTCCGAAATTGGACAAATCCTGCGTGTTCGCGACTTCTCCGACCATGGTATAGGCGGCCGGGCAGAAAGTGACGCCAAGTTGCGACGGGGTTCGGACGGCGGAGCTGGACGGGTAACGGTACACATTCTGGGTGGCGGTCGACTGAGAGTAGGCCGCCAAATTCGTCAGGAGCGCGGACAGGGGACCAAGTCGGGACGGTGGGTAAACCACCGCGTCAATGGCCTGGTTGATGTTGATCCGCCCCACGACATCGGTCGCAAGCGTAACCCCCGAGGAGAAGAAATCCAAGAGCGCCCAATCCGGCGGCCCCGGTTCAGTGAGGTTCTGGGTTGGCGGCCATGGTTGCAGCGAGAATGTCCGCCACGGAACCCCCGTGTGGATAAAGGCCAACTCACCCGGCGTCATCGCGCCCCGTTGCCGGCCCACGCCTGTGGTATTTGGGATGAGGTTGACCGAGTTGGTGTGACAGGAAGTGTCGCCGTCGCCAGTGATGGTGCCCGACCCGGCGGTCAGGTTGAACGCCGGCACACTGTTTTGGGCCCCGAGTGTCGGTGCACCCAGGTTTTGCACCCAGGTGTTGTTGATCGGCTTGACGCGCGGGTCGTTACATTGAGACGCCCAAAGCACGGGCTTCTGAACGCCGGTCGTCGGAATATTGACGGGTTTGGAGGCTGAGAATGGGATAACGGCGAAGTCCATTCGCCCTTGCTGTCCCGGGTTCTGGGCTACCTGAGTCGTGAAAATGGCCGTGATGGTGCCCCCACTCAGAGTCACAGAGACTGAGCCGGGAAGTGGCCCAGAAAAGCTAAGGGTGGCTGTTTGAATCGACACAGGAGTGGTGGGCACAACGGCATAAGTGTTGGGTCCCATCGTATTAGGAATGCTCTTGATGGGGTACTTGGCGGGGATCGGAACATTGTTTGGGTTAACGCCGCTGACGTTTATCCCCAGTCCATTGTTCAAGAGAAGCACCTGCGGGTTGCCCGCAGCAGTCCAACCCTGGCTGTTGCCGTACATGTACCACAGCTCGACGAGAGGGTAGCTGTTAACGAGCAGGTAATACTGCGGAGGGCTGGAGCCCGCAACCGTCATCACCTGGAACGTGTTGGAAATCACCAACTCGTTGAGATACGGAGTTTCCTTCAGGCCAAGATACGTTGGCGCGACTGTTGAATTATAAGTGAGCGAATCGGTGGGGATATTGAGGGTGCCGGGGTAGCCGATGTAGTCGACGATGTTGGCGGCGATTTGCAACAGGTTGTATTTCGAGGCGAACTTGGTACCGGTGCCGGTCCACAAGGCGTAGTTGGAGTCTTCCGTGTTGAGATAGGTGTAAACCGCCTGAACCGCAGCCTGTGGGCTACCGGCATTGGCCACCATGTTGCTCAGTTCCAGGGTGTTCAGCCGCAGGTCGCCCCACGGAGTCAGGTCGGGCGACGTGGCGCGCGTCGTCACGTAAAACTGGGTATTCGAGAACGTGCTCCCGATGACGCTGGGCGCATTCGCCCCTGACGGCATCGACGGCAATGGCGGGGAGACCATCATGGCTTCCTGAATTGTGTCGAGTGGCCGGGTGTTTTGCACGTAACTCGTTAAGCTGCCCACTTCCGCAACCAATGCCAGTGGGTCTGCCAGGTGGAAAAGAGTCCAAAGGTCGATCGCCGCCGGAGTGTATCCCTCGAGATCATTGCCCCGGCTGCTGGCGACATTCAGGTTCACTTTCGCCGACTCGTCGTCCACCCAGTAGGCGTAGCGTCCGACCAATTGATTGACTCCGCTTACCGTTGTGACGACATTCGACCACCCGACCCACAGATGTGGAATCACGCCATTGGTGGGGTACGTCTGGGGGGACGTGGAGGGGCTGACTCCCGTAATCACATTGTTCGCATTCAAGTCCACTTCGTTACCGTCGTTGGTCTTGGTGGGGTCACCATTCTGGTTTAACGGGTCCGATGTGAACAAGGCGACGTTGGTCCAATGCGTTGAGGTGAGGAAGCTTGGAGAGTACGCGTAGATGGCACCCGGTGCCGTGACGTAGTTGGTGCCGCTAAAACCTGGACCGCTCTGCGTCACGGGCGGCGCGTACATGCGGATGATGCCGACAGCCTCGTCCACACCGGCCTGGGCCAGTTCGCGGGCCTTGATGAGTTCATTGAAATTCTTCGACGCCGCGTTTTCCACGCGCATGCTGGTAACGAACGCAATCAGCAACAGCGTGACCAACGCCAGGATCGCCAGCGTCAGGATCAGGGCGACGCCGCGGTCCGAACCTGCTCGCAACGCCGCGTTTTTGCGAACAAAGAATCTCCGAAAGGCAGATATCGAGCGCTTGCTCATTGGTTCGGAATCTCCACAAACGTCGTAAAGAATTTCGTGCCTTGATTTGTGGTGGTGTTCCATATTGGCCCGCTGGTCGTCCCCAGGTTCGCCAGTTTTATGGCGGTACGGTTGTCAACAACTCCGATCTGGATAATCACGCCCGCCGGCGCGTGGTTCGTCATGTATAGGGGGTCGTCAGTACCATTGAGGTTTACCCTGTATGGAATGCCGCCGTTGGGGAGTTCGTTGTTCCAAATATTTGCCACATTTGTTGAGTTCCAGTAGGAGAACTGGAAATTCGTCACCGCACTCACATACTGGAATGTCAGCGACATGATGTTCTCTGCGAGGACACCGACCCGGTTGGTTTGTGATGTCTCCATCCAGTTCCGGGTCGCGGGGGGTGGGGTGGGGTAGTAAAAGTCCCATGCGGCGTTGAGGCCGCCAGAGCACGGTGTGTCCTTTCCGAAATCCCAACAGTCATTGTTCGCCACTGTAGAATAAACGGAACTGCGACGAATAAGCTTGTACGGGGGCGCGGTGTTGGTGAAGGGGTTGCTCGGATAAAGCGGGCTCGGGTTTAGCACGAGAGGGGGCGGCTGGCTCAGCCGGTACACGACCTCCGCCATGTCGACGGGGTCTCCGGCGCGGTCATCGGAGGGCGCAATAAATGCCACGGAATTGGTGGTGCCGAAAAACTGAAAGCTGTTGGAATTGACCATGGCCTGGGCGAGTTCGCGGGACATATAGTCCAGCGCGGCCCGCGCCGATGAATAGGTCTCGACCCGGCTTTCCCCTTGCAGCCAGGCTTTGCTGGTCTGGTCGAACGCCGAAAACAGCAGGAAGGTCATCACCCCCAGAATCGTCATCGACGCCAGCAACTCGATGAGCGTGAACGCAGCCTTTGTATTTTGGCAGGGCTTCATTGGTTGTACTGGGCCACCTTCGTGACAAACACGTTTGTATTGATCGGTGAGGCCGATAGCGCCGGCCATACGACTGTCGCCGTGACCGTCGAGACGGTCGCCAACGTTCCATTCTGTGCGCATTCCGGTTGAAAGGTGAGAATCACTTTGTAGTAGAAATCGGCATTGGTTGTGGCGGGGATAAATCCGGCCTTGTCGAAGTAGCTCGAAACAACGAGGCTACTATTATTGTTACAGCCAACGGCACTGTTATTAAAGGTCCCAAGGTTAACAGGCTGAATGACAGGGAGGTAATGCAGATTGAACCCTAATGAATCCACATTCGTCACGCTTGTGAACGGACTCGTGCGAATCGTGGCGAATATGTCGTGAACGATCGTGGCGGAGATGGTGTTATCGGCGGCGTCGCGGCTCGCCTGAAGCCCCTGCGGGAGCAGGCCGACAATCGCCACCAGACCGAGGGCCGACACGGCCAGCGCCAGCACGACTTCAATCAAGCTGAACGCGTTGCGGCTTCGTTTCCGTAAAAGTGTGGGTTGTGGGTTCATGGGCGTAAAATCTTGATCCGGCCGAGCAGATTGTTGATGGTAACAGTCCCCGTGTTGGAATTGACCCCGTAGATGGTGAAAGTGTTGTTGACGATGTTGGTTTCCAACGAACCCTCACGGGCGCAAATGGTCACTTCGTTGAGGTTGGTCGTGCCGCCGGTCGGGGTGAAAACCACGCTCATTACGGAGCTGGTATCCACAAACGTGCCGGCGGGCAGGTAGTTCCACTTGTCCAACTGAGCTTCATGCGGTCCGACATTAGTGAAGATGCTGACGGCATCGAAGGAATTGGTGATTCGCAGTTCCGTTTGCACGCGATGGGTGATGGCGTACTGCCGCGCGAGACTGGCTTCATTGTAGATCTGGCGCAACGCTCCCGGCAGGGCGAGGGACCGGCTCAGGTGGGTGATTGCCGGGATGGAGAGCGCGATCAAAATGCCGGCAATCACCAGGACGGTCAGTATCTCGATCAGGGTGAAGCCGGACCGGCCACCGACCGAGCGGCGTTGCTCTTGTTGACAATTTATTGCCAAGACGTAATCCAATTATTCGGGCCGGGGGTTGTATGATTGCCGTACGGGCCGAGCGGGCCAAACGACCACACGGCGATGGAGTTGGACACACACCCAGGGGCGGCCGCCGAGGCATACACCGGAGTGCCAGCGCCAGTAACGACGCTATTGGCCAGGTTGCTGCATATATTGTCGTAATTCGCATCCACCGTGATCTGGTAGGGGTTTCCCCACGGATCGACGTAGTCATAATAGACGGTGCCGGGGGGATTGCTGTCCGTGGAAAGCTTGAGACTCTTGGCGGGTATGGTGATGAAAACGATAGCGCGGCTGTTCACCGGGGTAGTGGGAGGACTAGTGAGCGTTCCGCCGTTACCGCACAGCGTGCTGTTGTCTTGGATCGCCTGGAGCGTCTCCATGAGCCAGTGGTTCTCACAGTAGCCCGAGCTCATTGACCCAGACTCGTAGGCAGGATGTGACGGTGAGTAAGAACCGCTGTTGCCGAAAGCGCCGTAGGAAAAATCAAGGGTGCCACCATTGCCATTGGGCCATTTGCCGTATTCGACGTAGAACGACTTCACGGCGCTCTCGATGTTCTTGATGTCATTCTGCGCCTGGGCGATTTCGGCCTTTTGCAGGGCGCCCTTGATCGCGGGGAACAGCAACGCCGCCAGTACGCCGATGATGGCCACGACGGTGAGTATTTCGATCAGTGTGAACGCCGCGGGGATTTGGTTTCGTTGCAGTTTATTCATTAGCGCCTCCAGTTCGTAATATCATCGTTCGTGCCTTCGTCATTCCTGCCGTTGGGACCGTAGGACCAGAGGTCGAAGGCGGCAACATTGGTCACCAAGGTTGGATCATTGGTTTGGTAATAGTTGTAGGGGTTGCCGAAGGGATCGATTACGTTGGTAGTGGTGATGCCGTTGAGCACGACAGGTCGCAACTGATACGCCTTGAAGTCGAAATACCTCTTTGGGCCGAGGGCCAGCGCTGCGTACAGGACCGCCGAGTTGCTGTACTCAGCCGCACCCGGATAGCCGTGAGCCCCTGCTGTAACCCGGAGGCCTGTGATCGGTGGATAAACTCCGTTATCGCTCTTGTAGTGTTCCAAGGCCATTTCCATCGCCGCAATTTCCGCCTGGGTCCGCGACGTGGCGGCCTTTGTCGACGCATACTTCGCAACGCCGAGTATCAGCCCCGTCAGGATCATAATGATAATCACTGTCACCAGCAGTTCGACCAGTGTAAAACCGGCGGGGGACGAGCCACGAAGGTTCACCCCGAAAGCCGTTGGACAGGGGGTGCCATGCTCGATTCCGATCCCCGGCACCCCTAACGTCCGCCTCTCGCCCTCGGCCCTCCGTCCTCTTTCTCCCGCCGTATTTTTTCTCATTTCCGCCTTCATCGGCTTCCCCGGTCGCGTAATTCATTCTCCATCCGCTCGCTGATCCATTGTTTGATCATGCTTTGATAATTCAAATAGCGCGACCGCGCCAAGCGTTTAATTCGCGCCAGCATCCGCGGATCGATCCGCAGCGAAATCGTCGTGGACTCGGATTGGTCGGTGACTGCCACCGACTGCTCCATGAGCTTCGAGTCGAGCCGATGCAATTGCCAGAATTTGGCCTCGTCGTGCTCGCACGCGAAAGGCGGTATCTCTTCCCATTCGGTTACGACGTCCATGGTCGATTCCTCAAAGCGGCGCGATACCAGATCCTTCGGCTTCGCTCAGGACAAGCTTGGCATCCCGCCCTACAATTCTGATTTACGACGTCCATTCCGACACCTTCCTGTCGTAGAAATAGTCTTCTTCCTCGGTCATCGGCCTCGACCCGATGACCCGTATCCGCTTGCCATCCGACCGAAATACGCTGAAAATGCCGCGACCGGTCAGGGTACGACCCAGACAGAAGGCGCGGGATTCCCTGGCGAAGCGCCCGGAGTCAGGAATCATCCGGATACCGAGGGGATCTTCAAAAGCCTCCTCGATCTCGCGCAGGGTCGGCGAGTCCTTTGGGTTGAAAGGCGGATCTGACCAGTCGAATTCCATACTCAGTACCCGCATTGTATGTACAATGTCTTGACAACTCTGTCAAGATGGAAGATAATTAAAAATGAAAAGTCGGACATGTGTCACATGCTCGATATGCGGAACATAACGACAAACAACGAACGAGGATCGTCCTTGACGAGGCCCAAGTGGGCGTGTAGTTAGGGACGGCGAAGCGTTGGAAGGCCACGATGCAAACCACCAAGAACGAGCGGTCTCAAGGTTTCACACTGATTGAACTTCTGACGGTCATCACCGTGATCGGCATACTGGCGGCGATGTTGCTGCCGGCGCTGAATACCGCTCGCGAAAAGGGCAAACGCGTTGGCTGCGCCAGCAATCTTCATCAGATCGGTCTGGCGATGTTCCTGTTTGCCGCCGACAATCAGAACCATCTTCCGTCAGACTTCAATAACCCCTATCCATATACTTCTTCCGCTGGCGTCACTGGTGGTCAGACACTCTGGTACACCGCGTTGACGAATGGCTACACCTCGGTGAAGAACTTCGTGTGTCCCGATGACGTGTACACACGGCAGAATGGTTTGGCGCCGCGCTCCTATGCCATTGTGGTCGCGGATTCAATTCCGGGCAGCCAGAGCAGCCCGGGCGAACAGTGGATTGCGGGCTCGCGTCTCACGTGTCCCTATTTGACAAACAGCTCGGTCGTGATCGTTGCGGAGTACTATTCCGATAACTATCAGGGCACGGCCTACTTGCCCGTTCTCGGAGATGATGCAACTCCAAATTACGTGTACGTCACCGGGCTCCTCAACGGCGGTCCCTTGCTGGGCCAGGGCAACCCTCAGGCTGTTCCGCCTCTGTCGAAACATGACAAGGGCATGGCCTACCGGGGGAATTTCCTGTTCATGGACGGTCATGTGGAATGGGTCGAGAACCCGCAGTTGGCGCCAAAGTGTACCGATATGTTTCCGTCGGTGAAAGCGGTTCGGACTGCTAATAACGGCGATATACCTTCCGGTAGCCCCGTCTGCCCGTAAGCGGCCACGCCGTTGGTGGACGTTTCGGGGGTGTGATCCTTACATTTCGGGTCTTCGATCCTCACATCGGGTGGCCAAATTTCGGCTAAATTCACGTAATTGGACGCAGTTTGGCCTCAACAGCCCCGTTTTTGCTGCCTTCCAAGGCGGTGGCATGGCTAGTGCTAAATTCAGTACTGACATGAAAATTTTGATCGCAGACGATACTGATTCAGTCCGATTTGCCATGCGTCTGGCCCTGGAATATCTCGGCCACGAGGTCGTTGGCTTCGCCGCCGACGGTCACGAGGCCATCGAAAAATACGGCAGCATGCACCCGGATCTCATCGTCATGGACGTCCGCATGCCCCGCATGGACGGCCTCACCTGCACCTCGTTGCTATCCAAGGCCGACCCGAGCGCCAAGGTCGTTGTCGTCACCGGCAGCCGCACCACCGAAAGCGAAGCCCGCGAAGCCGGCGCCCGCGGCTTCCTCGAAAAACCCTTCGACGTCACCGATCTCGATCGCGCCATCCACTGCGCGTTGGCCGCCGCCTAGCCGAAAAATTCTTTTCCACTTGCCACACCACACATCCGTGTGGTATCGCTGTCCCTGTGCAAGAACCACTGACTCCGCCACAGCAAAAGCTGCTCACCTACATTCTCGACAGCATCCGCGGCGGCGGCCGGCCCCCGACCATCCGCGAAATCTGCCACGCCTTCGGCTATCGCTCGACGGGAACCGCCCGCGACCATCTCCACGCCCTCGAGGCCAAAGGCCACCTCAAAAAACTTCCCGGCAAATCCCGCGGCCTCATCCCGCGCAACTGGCCCGACATCCTCCAGGAAAAATTCCCGCCCATGCCCATTCTCGGACGCGTCCCCGCCGGCGGCCCGCTGCTCGCCGAGGAAAACATCGAGGGCACGCTCGATCTCTCTGAGGAGTTCGCGGGCCAGAAAGTCTTCGCCCTCAAGGTCCACGGTGACTCGATGATCGAGGCGGGAATTTGCGAGGACGACCTCGTGGTCGTCCGCGGCCAAAACCACGCCGAGCCGGGCGAGATCGTCGTCGCCCTTGTCGACGGAGAATCCACCGTCAAACGCCTGGCCCGCCACAACGGAAAACTCTGGCTCCAGCCCGCCAACCCCCGCTACCAGCCCATCCCCGTCGAAGGCGACACCAAAGTGCTCGGCAAAGTCATCGGCGTCATCCGCAGCTACGAGCGCAAGTTTTGAGCAGGGTCGCCGGACGCCCGTATCCGGCTTACGAAGTACGCGGGTTGAGCTTGGTTCCGGAGCGGCCAGAGTGAACAAGAACAGCGATTCTACGGGCATCAGGAGGCAACCGTGTGATGGGCAGCAGGCTTGTAATACGCATGTTGCTTGACGTTCGGGGCCACGTGTGCTGAAATCGCCTCCAGCTTGGAGAAGCGAAGAGGCTGGTGTCACGTTGAGCACTATTTCCTCGGTTTCGCTCCAGAACCTCAGGGTGTTTTGACGGTCAACGCATCAAGCGGGACGCACCGTGCAGCGGTTCATCACAACGCAGCGCTACCCCTGCTCCCGTTCACCAACGGCATTATTGCGCCAGCTTATTGTCAGGCAACGCTCAGGAGACAATCCATGAAGAAAATTTTCTCTGAATGGTCAACGATAGTCACGGGGCGTAAGTCACGTGGGAAATGTCGGGCGAAAGGCTCTCTTAGGGAGACGAATTTCCAGCGGTTGTTTCCCGGGGCACTCCTTTTCGCGTCCTGCGCGTCGTCTTTGCTTTTGTTCGCGACGACAGCCCGGGCTGCGGACAGGGAGGTGCTGCACGGCCACGTGCCGACAGCGGTGACGAAACTGAATCTGCAGCCAGTGGGCCAACTTCCAAGCACGAATCGCTTGCATCTGGCCATTGGTCTCCCGTTGCGCAATTCGCAAGTGCTCAGCAATCTGCTCCAGCAGATCTACGACCCGGCTAGTCCCCAATATCATCAATACCTGACGCCAGCGCAATTCACGCAGATGTTTGGTCCAACGGAGAAGGATTACCAGTCTCTCACGGATTTTGTTCGGACCAATGGCTTCACTGTCACCGGCCGGCACCCGAACCGGACGCTGCTGGATGTCGACGGATCCGTGGGCGACATTGAGAAAGCGTTGCACGTCACGATGCGCGTCTATCAACATCCGAAGCAACCCCGCACGTTCTATGCGCCGGACGCGGAGCCATCGATTGATTTTGGGAAGCCGGTGCTGCAGATCATTGGCCTGGACAATTATGCGCCGCCGCGTCCTTTGCTCCAGCCGGTCCCCACCAATCCGCCGACAAACACGCCGACAAGCAGCGGCTCGGGACCCTACGGCACGTACATGGGGGGCGATTTCAGGGCCGCCTACGCTCCGGGCGTCCCGCTTACCGGTTCCAACCAAACGGTTGGGCTCTTCGAGTTGGACGCGTACTACGCCAGTGACATCGCCGCTTACGAAGCCAGCAATGGATTACCGAATGTCACGCTTACGAATGTGTCGGTGGACGGTTTCACCGGCCCCCCCGATGGCGGTGTTGCCGAGGTCTCCCTGGACATCGAGATGGCGATCTCCATGGCGCCGGGACTATCCCGGGTGATGGTCTACGAAGGGCCTGAGGACTCGGCCGGGGCATATGACACCTTGAATCGCATGGCCAATGACGATGTGGCGAAGCAAATGAGTTCCTCCTGGGTCATTGAGCAGATTACCAGCACCCCGTCACTTCCGGACCAGATCTACATACAGTTCGCGCTGCAGGGGCAGACGTTCTTCCAGGCGTCTGGCGACGATGATGCATTTTACCCGGGTATCTTTCAGTACGCTGACGACCCGTATGTGACGATCGTTGGCGGGACGACATTGACGACCACGGGTCCGGGCGGACCTTGGTCATCGGAAACGACGTGGAATTGGGGTGTGGAATACTACCCCTACGACAACGGCACCGGCAGCGGCGGCGGGATCAGCACCCTCTACGCAATTCCAAGCTGGCAACAGGGCATCAATATGTCCACCAACCTCGGATCGACGGTCATGCGCAACGTTCCGGACGTGGCCCTGACTGCCGACAATGTCTGGGTGATTTACGACGACGGTTATTCGGGTGATTTCGGCGGCACGAGTTGTGCGGCACCGTTGTGGGCGGCCTTTACGGCATTGATCAACCAGCAGGCCGCAGCCAACAGTCAGCCTCCGGTCGGCTTTCTCAACCCGGCTATTTACGCCATCGGCACCGGGCCGGGTTATGCGTCGGCCTTTCATGACATCACCACGGGCAACAACACGTCGGACAACAGCCCGAAACAGTTTTTCGCCGTTTCCGGCTACGACCTTTGCACTGGCTGGGGCACGCCGAACGGGAGCAACCTGATTAATGCCGTGGTCTCTGCCAGCAAAGGCCCCGTCCTGATCGGTGCTGGCTCGACGGTAACCAGCGGTGAAGGCAACGGGTTGATCAATCCCAATGATTGCAGCCTGTTGACCCTACTCGTCCAGAATATTGGCCAAGGGACTGTCACCGCCACCAACGCCACGCTGAGCACCAGCACGCCCGGTGTGACAATCAGCCAGCCGGCGTCCACGTACCCGGCCATCGGGTCCGGGGCCGTCGTCACCAACGCGACTCCCTTCCAAATCACCACTTCGCCAGCGTTTGTCTGCGGCACA
Organism: Verrucomicrobiia bacterium; assembly: GCA_050010195.1. Taxonomy (GTDB): domain Bacteria; phylum Verrucomicrobiota; class Verrucomicrobiia; order Palsa-1439; family Palsa-1439; genus Palsa-1439. Next base: position 3,331 of record JBEKLM010000015.1, on the reverse strand, counting down.
CCCGTCGTGGTCTCCCTGGCTCTCACCACGACGGGCGGCTCTTCCACCGTGGACTTCGTCTTGCCGTCCGGCAACGTGTACACCATCGCGCAAACCAGCGGCAGCATTGTGCCCGGTGTCACCGATACCGGCAATCACTGCGATGACTGCACCACCGCTATCAACCTGCCCTTCGCGTATTCGTTCTATGGCCAGACCTTCAGCAACGTCACGATCAGTTCCAATGGCAACCTCCAGTTCGCTGGCAATAACACCGCCTATGCCAATGCCTGCCCGCCGCAAGATGGATTCGACTGGACGATTTTCCCCTTTTGGCAGGACCTGGTCACTGACGGCCCCAGCAACGGGGTGTACACCTCGACCAGTGGCACCGCGCCGAATCAGATCTTCAACATTGAGTGGCGGGCCGTGTACTATAGCGGCGTCGTGTCCACCCAGTCCGTTAATTTCGAGGTGCGACTTTATGAAGGGGAACAGCGCTTCGATATTATCTACGGGGACCTGAATGGCAACGGCGACCAGGCCACCGTCGGCGTGCAGCAAAATCAGGATAACTATACCCCATTTGAATGTAACTCGGGCGGCCTGAGCGACGGTCTAGAGTTGACGTTCTGGAACCAGCCCTGTGTCAGCGGGACGGGCCCCACCTGCCCGGTGATCGCGGACCATTTCGTCTGGGGCGCCATCGCCTCCACGCAGTACGAAGACGCGCCGTTCCCCGTGAGCGTCACTGCCAAGGATGCCGGTAACCACACCCTCACCAATTTCAATGGAACCGTACTGCTTAGCGCGGTGTCTGGCGGACCACTGGCGGTGACTAACACGATTCTTGGAAACGTCACTCCTGAGTATTCTTCCAGCGGGAATTGGACCCTGGGGAATTCGTTTACGCCAACCAATAACCTGACCGTCACGTCTGTCCGCTCCTATTTTGGCAGCGAGGTTTTCATCTGGACGAGTTCCGGAACGCTGTTGGCGTCGGAGCCCGTCTCCGGCGTGCTGGGGACGTGGGTGGAAACCCCGCTGGCTACGCCCCTGCAATTGTCGGCGGGCAACACCTATGTGGTGGCGGCGTATACCGATGACGGTGAGTACTATTGGAGCGACGAACTGCCGACCAATTTCCCCAATGGCACCATCAATGAGGCGCTGTATGCTTCGGGCGACGCATTCCCGACTTATGATGATAGCGGCGTGCATTGGTGGTTTGTCGATTTGGGATATACTGTCGGCTCCGGCAGCCCGGTGGCGATGACGCCGACCAATGCGGCGAACTTCGTCAGCGGCGTCTGGAGTGGCGCCGTCACGGTGCTGCAAACTGCCACCAACGTGGCGCTCAGGGCGCAAGATTACTACGGCCACTACGGCACCAGCACTATCTTCGCGGTCACTAATGCGGCACTGACGGCATTTCAAACATGGCAGCTTGAATACTTCGGTTGTACCAATTGTCCGCAGGCGGCCCCGGGGGCGGACTCGACGGGCGACGGCATGAGCAACACCAACAAGTTCCTGGCGGGCTTCAATCCGATCGACGCGGCGGCGTACCTCCACATCATCAGCCTCGCGAGACAGGGGGCTAACATGAACGTGACGTATCTCGGGGCCAACGGGGACAGCACATGGGTGCCGGGCGTCGCGTCGCGCACGAACGTGCTGGAGTTCGCCACCGGCACCGCCAATGGCAGTTACACGAACAACTTCGCCAGCACGGGCCAGACCAACATCCTTAGCGGCGGCAACGGTCTCGGCGTCGTAACCAATATGACGGATTTTGGCGGCGCAACCAACGGCCCGTCGCGCTACTACCGCGTGCGGGTGATACTGCCGTAGCGATCCAGTCGTGGAATCAAGAGCGTAGCCGGAACGGTAACAGGTCAAACAAGTAACAAGAGCCCGCGTTCACGACTTGGTGAACCAGCCCCGGCTGCCCGTTTCACCGCTTGCGCAACCGTCATCGCCGCCGTACTATCTTCCCCGAGGAAATCGATCCCATTTATGGAAAGTGAAATCATGACGCTCCGCGAGGTCGCCGAGTACCTCAAGCTGAGCGAAAAAACCGTCAGCCGCATGGCGCAGGAAGGCCGCATCCCCGCGCAAAAACTCGCCCGCCAGTGGCGCTTCCAGCGCAACCTGGTCAACTCCTGGCTCGCCGATCCCAACAGCGTCCCGGTCGACCAACAGCAGTTGCCGCCCGAATCCACCGGCATCCGGCAACCCCTGACCGTGGCCAGTGTCATCAACCCGGCGCACATCAACCTCAACCTCACCGCGCCCGATAAAGACGGCGTGCTGCGCGAGTTGTGCGCGCTCGTGATCGACCCGCGCGAGGAACGCCTCTTCGAGACGCTCTTCCAGGCGCTCAAGTCCCGCGAAGACTTGTGCCCCACCTGCGTCAGCGAAGGCGTGGCCATCCCCCACGCGCGCAACGCCCTCATCGGCCTCGTCGACAACCCCGTGCTCGCCTATGGCCGGCACAACAAGGGCGTCGACTTCGGCGCGCTCGACGGCAAGCCTGTGCACCATTTCTTCCTGCTCTGCGCCCCGAATGTGCGCCAGCACCTGCGATTGCTCTCGCGCCTGTCCCGGCTCGTCAACAACCCCGGCTTCCGCGCGCGGCTCATGACGGCGCAACAACCCGACGACATCATCGCGCTGATCAACGAGGTCGAACCGACCATCCCCGGGGCCTGAGCCATGCGCTTCCCGATCTATCGCCCGCGCCGGCTCCGCCAAACCGCAAAACTCCGCGCGCTCGTCCGCGAAACCGAGTTGTCCGTCAGCGACCTGGTGATGCCCTTGTTCGTCCGTGAAGGGGCGCGTCTTCGCAAACCCATCAGTTCCATGCCCGGACAATTCCAGCTGTCCGTGGACGAACTCGTGAAAGAGGCCGGGCGGACGGCAAAGCTCGGCGTGCCCGCGGTGATCCTGTTCGGCATTCCCGACAAAAAAGACGAGAAGGCGAGCGGGGCCTGCTCGCCAGCCGGCATCGTGCCGAAAGCCGTTCGCGCCCTGAAAAAGGAGTTGCCCGAGCTCATCGTCATCTGCGACGTCTGCCTCTGCGAATACATGAGCCACGGCCACTGCGGCGTCGTTCGCAAGTCGGGCCGCGATTATCAAATCGACAACGACGCTTCGTTGGATCTCCTCGCGAAATCCGCGCTGGCCTACGCCGAGGCCGGCGCCGACATCGTGGCCCCGAGCGACATGATGGACGGACGCGTTGCCGCCATCCGCGCCGCCCTCGACGAGACCGGTTTTTCCGACACGCCGATCATGAGTTACGCGGCGAAATTCGCGTCGGCCTACTACGGTCCGTTCCGCGACGCAG
>JBEKLM010000014.1:0-89268 GCA_050010195.1 Verrucomicrobiia bacterium | reverse complement strand
AGAATTGAGGGTTCAAGTCTTTTGTGAAATAGTGTTTTCGTTTTATCCAGATAAGCCCCTCGCCCTTTGAAATTACTGCCACATCAATTGGGCCGCCCACAGTTTCAGCCCCGAAAGACATTTTCTTTTTGAGACAGGTCAGATTGACGAGAGATTCGGCCATGGCCGCGAGGTCGTCCTTTGGCAGCACCCGCACGACTTCAACAAGCGGGTCTACATGGCTGTTCTTCCTATATTTGTGCAGGTCTTCTCCAAATGCTTGTTGCAGCTTCTCCCCAAATTTCCGAATCGCCTTAATCAGTTTGTCTTTCTTCGGCCCGGCTATTCCGGGAAGACCACCCACTATTTTGTCGGGGTATAAACCCAGCCCTGACGACAACAGAGAATCAACAAGACGCTGATATTGGGGGTCTACCCCCTCAACGAACGTATACACAACGTCTTCTTGCGCGAACGGCATTATACAAGCCTCGTGTTGGTGAGTGATTCTGTAACACTTCCTCTCTTTTTTCGCATATTTAAGCCGGTTGAGAATTACAGTGTCTACATCATAGGCGACAACTTCGGGAAAGATTTGTTTTTCTCCGAAGCCAGCGATCACAACGCCCGATGCCCCCAGTGAAAAAAGCCTCTTACAACAAGTGTCTCCTGCCATGTCGAGCAATTGTCTTCGCGAGCGATTTGACAGAGGAAGCTTTTCAAATGCCGTATTTATAGCCGCCACAATTTGCTTTCTGTATCGCGTGAGAATCCTGCGTTTGTGGCTTTTCGGCATTGAGTCAAGATGGGGTGCCTTCTTCCAGTTATTGAAATGGCTCTGAATGACGGTTGCTGCAATCTTTCGTATGGTCGCAGAATCAGCCTTTCCGGTTTTTGTGATGGTGCTTTTTACCTGTTTATCCGTTTCTGTTCTAAGAGAGGTAAAATATCCTAGAACTGAGAACACAAAATCGTCGTCCTGTTGTTTGGCGGGGAAGAGAGGATTTTTCCTGTCGAGAAACGAGAGGAAGTCGTTCGCGTAACCCTGAAGGGTATTGAATTTCCTGGAAGCAAGTTTTGCCTGGTACACCCTAAGAATCGTCTCCCACGGAACCCCAAGAAGCTCCGCACCCCCAAAGACCATCATACCAACCGGCTGATGGCGAGAGAGGGCAAACAGCTTGTTGATCGTGTTGTAAACCTTCTGGCCGGTTGGGTGCTCAATTGTAACGGCGCTGTCGGCAGCAAGGGCTATTGCGGATTTGTTCATTACAGCTATTTCGGCTGTCATGTCGTCACCTCGACCACCGCGCTTGCGCAGCGCGTTTTGCGATTCTTCTCCGTTCTTCGCTAGAGAGCTTGGCTGCTCTGGCCTTGCCGCCCTTACTGGCCCCAAGCCTCCCAAGAGCCACGGCCCACGGATTCTTGCCGTTAGCGGTGGGTGGAGGGGATTCTTGGCCGGTCGCCTGTTTGACAATTCTGGCAGCGATTGTGTTGACCTCCTCCGCTTCGGCCAACTTCGTGCGTCTCTTCTTCCTTGCGCGGGTAGGCATCCTGAAAAGATGCCACGCTTTCGGCTGCTTGGGAAGGAAAATCTTTCAGGGGCCAGATTCCAAATGATACACTACCCGAGAATTCGCCGGCTAAATTCTGCGACTCGATGACGTGCCATCGTCGATACGCTTCCATGGTCTGCACCGCTCGCACCCCCGCGGAGCCGCCGCCACTTCCGCCGCCGCCGCGAACCGCCCCAAAGCCGGGTTCTGCCAGTTGCCGCCCGGATCTCGATGTCCCGTAAACACCTGGATCTCATGCCTGCGGAGGCATCCCGTGGTCCCGGTTGCAGAGCATGCGGGTCGAGGGTTTGACTTTCGCGAAGCCCCGACAGTATGCTCGCAGGAGGTCTATGAAGAATCTGATTCTCGTGACGAATGATGACGGCATCGATTCCCCCGGTCTGAGGGCCGCCGCGGAAGCGGTAATTGAACTGGGCGATGTGATTTGCGTAGCTCCTCAAACGCAGCAAACCAGTATGAGTCGCGCCTTCCCGAAGGATCCGCGTAACGGAATCATCAGTGCTCAGTCGTTTCGGATTGGGGACGCCCTGGTTCCGGCATACGGAGTTCATGGTTCACCCGCCCTGGCAGTTTCCCACGCCGTCCTGGAGCTCTGTGATCGAAAACCCACGTTGTGTATTAGCGGAATCAATTACGGGGAGAACCTGGGGCTTTCGGTTTTTACAAGCGGGACCATTGGAGCCGCGTTCGAGGCTGATTCTTACGATATCCCTGCGATTGCCGTTTCCAGGGAAGCTCCCATCTCACAGCATCATTCATCGGAATTCAGCGCCCTGGATTGGGCCGCGTCGAAACACTTCATTTCAAAGTTTGCAGCTGAGCTGCTCGCCAAGCGCCCGCCGCCACCCTTCGCGGTGCTTAATATCAACCTGCCCCATGACGCAACTCCCTCCACGCCATTCGAAGTCACTCGCCAAAGTCGTCAAAACCACTTTGTTCTTGCTCGCCCCAGCAAACGAATCTTTGCCGAGCCGTACAGGCTGCGCGTGGAAGTCAAGACTGACACGGCCACATTGGAGGAAGACAGCGACATCGCCTGCTTTTGTCACAGACACCACATTTCCGTTACTCCCCTGACGTGGAATTTGAGTTGCCAGCTCGATTGGCCCGATTCGACCTCAAAGCGATGAGCCCCCGAGCCGCCACTGAACGAAACAGATGTCGCTTCTGTCCAATAACCATAAACCCAACAATGGAGATCCCATGAAGAAAGTGATCGCGGTCGTCGCCGCACTGGTTCTGTCCGCCGTTTGGATCGTTAACGCCGATGACGCCAAGAAGCCGGATGAAGTGACGCTAAAAGGCAAGATCGGTTGTGCCAGTTGCTCGTATGGTGTGAGCAAAGAGTGCGGTGTGAGCCTCAAAACCGACGACGGGAAGATCTACACCCTGACGAAGGCCAGCAAGGAACTGATGGAGGCCCGCCACAAGGATGGAATTCTTCAAGTCACGGGCAAGGTGACAGAGAAAGACGGCAAGTTGTTTGTGGATGCGTCGAAAGCCGAGTTGGTGAAGTAGCGCGTGACCGATGTTGAGCGAAAGAGGTGGTTCCTTTTTGGGAATTGCCGTTTCCGTTTGTGCGGCAGCAGGCTTACGCCTTACCGCCGAAGGTCACGGGATTATCCAAGTCCAGCACGTCAAACCAGGTGAAGCGTGCCAATCGCCATACCATGAAAATCATTGCCATTGACCATGTGGCTGTCCAAACATCTGATCTCGACGCCGCTCTGGACTTTTATTTGCGCATCCTCGGTGCCGACATGATCATGCGGGGTAAGTTCAAGCGCCGCGAGATGGCCTGGCTCCGGGTCGGCGTTGTTAAGATCGAACTTTTCAGCAAGCGGGAGGGCGAGTCGTTGCAACAATGGAATGATTTCGCTTCCGGCCCTGCGCACATGGCCTTTCTCGTTCCCAATCTCGACGCGTTTCTAAGTGAGGCTCTCGCCAAGGGAGCGCGCTTCCATCCTTCCCATCCCGCGCCGTTCGTCCCGCCAGTGGAGGGGGCATCGAAGATCGCCTACCTGTTAGGACCTGATGGGGAAGAAGTGGAACTCCGCGATTCAAACGACGTGATGTAGGTCCCCCTCAACCATCTGGTGCAACGTCCCCGGCGTCTTCTCCGACGACGTTGCCAGCCACTTCAGCACGGCGCCCCCCCCAGATGCTCTTCCTCTGTACTGCCATCCGGCGCTATGAAAAAAATTGCCTTTCCCTCCTGATCGTGTTGCCGTACAGCAAGCGCAGGATAAGAAGAGCGAACATGCGACGGGCATTGGAGACCTCAGTTGGGCTGCTTTTGGCCCGTGCCATCTCGATCTGCGTGGTTCTTGCAGCAACCACCGCCGTGGCGAACGGAAACCCCATGGCTGTTACGCCGCCCGAAACTCCTCTCCCCGCAGTCCCAGATGTGTCAGCACCCGACACGCGGGAAGTTGTCGACGGCAATACCGCGTTTGCCATGAACCTGTATGCCAGGTTACGGATGGCCAATGGCAATTTGTTTTTCTCTCCCTACTGCGACGGGTTCCTGATCTGACCTTTTGCAAGATTGCGCGGTTCGAAGCCGGGGCAGTGCACGCGAGGGGAATTTGTGCGGAATCTTTTTGCCGAAACCATCAAAAGGTATAAACTCTCACGCAGCTCCCGTGAGCATCCTGGTCATCAACGCAGGTTCAACAAGCCTGAAGTTCGGTCTGTTCGACGCCGACGCGCGCGAGTCATTGGCGTCGGGCTCCATCGACTGGGCGGATGGCAACCGCCAGCGGGCGCGCTTTCTTCTGCGTCGCGGTTCGCGTGAGGAGCGCTCGGAGGTCGCCGTTGCCGACGACTCCGCTGCGGCGACATGCGCCGTTCGCGCGCTGACGGCCGAGGGCGGCATCACCGTGGTCGGCCACCGGGTGGTCCACGGCGGAACGGAATTCCGCAACAGCACATTGATCGACGACCAAGTCGAGGCGACGATCGCGGGTCTGGCGGCCCTGGCGCCGTTGCACAACCCGCCGGCCCTCGCCGCGATCCGGGCGGTCCGGTGCGTACTGCCCCGCGTGCCACAGGTGGCCGTGTTCGACACCGCGTTTTTCGCGCGGCTGCCGGCACGGGCCTACCTGTACGCTCAGCCGTACGAGTGGTACGAGAAATTCGGGGTGCGACGGATCGGGTTTCACGGAATCAGCCTCAGCTACTGCGCCGGCCGTGCCATGGAATTGCTGGGCCGGGACCCCTCGGAGTCGCGTCTGGTCATCTGCCATCTTGGCGGCGGTTGTTCGGCCACGGCGGTGCGCGGCGGTGAACCGGTGACCACAACCATGGGATTCACGCCGCTCGACGGACTGATGATGGGGACGCGCTCGGGTTCGGTGGATCCTGGCGTGTTGATCCACCTCCTGCGCCATCGCGGATTGACGGTCAACGATCTCGATGATGCGCTGACGCATCGGTCAGGACTGTTCGGAGTGTCCGGCGTGTCTTCGGACCTCGCGCAGATCGAGGCTGCCGCGAGCCGGGGCCACCAACGCGCGCAGCTCGCCTTCGAGATGTTCGCCGACCGTGTCCGTTCGGCCATTGGCGCGCTCGCGGTGACGATGGGGGGCGTGGACGCTTTGGTGTTCACCGACCGCATCGGCGAGAACTCGCCCGCGTTGCGCGCCGCCGCGTGTGATGGCCTGGAGTGCCTCGGCGTGCGGCTTGACCACCAGCGCAACACATCCGGCCGTCCCGACGCCGATATTGCGACGAACGATTCTCCTGTCCGGATCCTCGTCATCCACACGCAAGAGGAACTGATGATCGCCCGCGAGACCAGGGGTGTCGCCGGCTCGGCGTCTGGAGATCTCGGCCGGTCAGAGCCCGTCGGCCGCACGCGGGACTAACGAGGCGGACGCTGGTGGCGGGGCCGAGGCGCTCCAGAAGACGGCGCCAGCAGCCCACGGTGGTTGTGAGCGGGTTTGTTCGTGGCGCCGCCGCGTAAACACAGGCGCGGCTGGCAATCACCCGCAATCGTCGCGGTTTCGATTTGTTTCCGACAGCCGGGGCGCGTATCTTTTCAGGTGCAATGAGAACTTCCATCGAACTGGAACAATCGGCGGCACTGCAGGTGGCCACGCTGATGGTCGCGGCGGCGCGGACAGCGCCCAAGACGCGCGGCATTGACAACATCAGGACCCTGGCGATTGACGACGAACCGACGAGACGAACGCTCGTCGCCAAGATGCGTGAAATCGCCGCGAAGGAGGATCGGCCCACCGTCGCGCGTGACGCCGGCAACATTGAGAACGCACCGGCAGTGGTCGTCATCGGCGTGGAAGCCAATACGGCCGGATTGAATTGCGGGTTCTGCGGCAAGCCATCCTGCGAAGCGTTGGAGGAGGCCGACGGCATCTGCTCTTTCAACTCGATTGACCTCGGCATCGCCACAGCCTCGGCAGCGGAAGTGGCCGGCCGGTTCCACGTGGACAACCGGATTATGTATTCCATCGGTCGCGCGTGTCTGGACCTGGGCCTGCTCGGGCCAAAGGTCAAACAGGCGTTGGGAATTCCGCTGAGCGTAACCGGCAAGAACCCGTTCTTCGATCGCCGGGCGTAGGCAACTGTTCTTGAACACGCCGAGTCGCTCCGTATCTGTGCCAACCCGGCCGGGCAGTCAAGTGCCGCAGATCAAGGAGTGAACCAGGCGGGCGCCACACAGAGATCGAGGGCCGATGCGCCCGGCACCATCGAGCCGGTAGGAACTTAAAGCAACGGGCGCCGCAACTTTTCCCCGGCGTCCGGCGCGGCGTAAGCCGCCAGGACCTCCCCGAAGTAGACGCGGTGGAAGTCGCCGTCGACATAGGCGGATGCCTTGATATCCGCCGCCAGATTTGCCGGGATCACCTCGTTGGTATGCACGACCCGGCACTCGTAGTGCACCGCGGCCTGCTCGATGATGGGCACGCGGACTTTCCGGGCGGCCACGGGCGTCAACCCGGTGTGGGCGAATTTGTCATCGTCGCGGCCCGAGGCGGTGCCGCAATGCTGGATCGCCCCGGCAAACGCAGCGGGCAGCACATTGAGGGTGAACTCGTTGACTTGCTCCAGACGACTGTAGGTGAACCGGCTGGGGCGAACCAGCACCGTCAGGATCGGCTTGCTCCATACGGCACCGCCCGTCAACCAGCCGATGGTCATCACATTCGGTTTCCCGCCTGAATCCACACTGCACAGCAGCAAGCCCTCGCGGGTCAACGCGTCCATGGTCTCCTGCCAGAAATCGAAGAGTCTGATCGGTTGCTTGTTCATTTGCTTCACCTCCGCGCCTGTTCCTCGTGCACGAGATCCCCGAGGGCGCGCCGCTCACGTCCCCCCGCCACCTCCGCCGGAACGCCCAGCGGCAGGATCGCAACCGGCCGCCACGAGGCAGGCGCGCCGACAATCTCCCGCACCTTGTCCTCGTCGAACGCCCCGACCCAGCAAGTTCCCAACCCGGTCGCGGTCGCCGCCAGTTGGGCATAGGTGCAGGCAATCGTCGTGTCTTGCACCGAGTAAAGTTCGGCTCCACGCGAACCGTATTTCGCACGGTTGCGGTCGGGATTCGCGAGGAACACAAGTGCCAAGGGCGCCTGTGCGATGAAGGATTGATCGAGGGACGCCTTTGCCAATTGCCGCTTCCGCCCCGGGTCGCGGATGACGACGACCTCGAAGGCCTGCAAGTTGCCGGCCGATGGCGCGCTGTTGGCGGCGCCCAGAATCGCCTGGAGTTGTCTGTTCTCGACCGGCGCGCTTTGAAAGGATCGCACTGAGAACCTGCGATCGATGACCTCAAAGAAATCCAAGCCCATTGTCTCCTCCTGAAACGGTTCGCAACCACCGACGGCGATTTACGTCAGCAGTTCGGTGGCTTCTTTCATCAACGCGGCGATCGGGAGTCCACGCGGACAGACCCGCTCCGCCGCCGAATAGTCCATCTCACCCAGCCGTTGCCGCATCGTTTCCGGAAGACCCGTAAAGACGGAACGGGCAAGATCACGATCACCGTAGCCATGGTGGTACATCAGGCTGCGCATGACGTCGCCGACCGGGGCGCGACCGGCGAGGGCGGCCTCGCAGAGGTTTGTACATCCCGCGCAATAAAACGAGCGGGTGGCGTGAGCGTGCTGCTCCAGCGCCGCCTTGTCTGCGGAGGTCAGGCTGGTCTTGTCCAGAGCCGCGGCAACGTTGGACGACAGGATACTAAGATTGGGCATTTGCGAGCAAATGGTGGCGATCCGTTGATCGTCCCAGACCACCTTGAGGCACGCCTGCTCACGCGTGAACCCGCGTCCGATAAAATGCCCCAGCAGGCTGGCCTCGGCCTCGGTCGATTCGCTCTGTTGCCGCTTGCCTTGCGTCTTCATCGCCGTCAGGCCAATGCCGGCCTTTGTGGCGGCATCCACGGCAGCCTTCATTGCATCGGTGTTCAGGAGTCGGTAGCTGTACGCCAGCATGACCACGTCGATCCACCCGAGGCTGGCCGCTTCCGTCAGGCACTGTTCCATATTGCTGTGTGTACTGAAGCCGAAGAACCGGATCTTCTTTGCGGCCTTCGTCTTCTCGGCCCACGCCTTCACTTCTGGCGTCAGGGCGTCGGTGCCGCTGATCCCGTGCAGGAACAACACGTCCACGTAGTCGGTCTTCAACCGTTCGAGCGACTGTTCCAGAGACTGGCCCAGCTGGTCCACGCTGTGAGCGCCGCTGGCTTTCGTCACCAAAAACACCGACTGGCGAGCATGCGGGTTTCTGTCGAAATACATGCCGATACCCGTTTCGCTATTGCCGCCGTTATATCCCGACGCTGTGTCCCAGTACGTGACGCCCCAGTCCAGGGCTTGTTTCAATTGGAGTTGGTTGGACGTGATATCGAACATGCCTCCCAACGCGAGAGAGGAGACTTTCACACCCGTCCTGCCGAGAGTCCTCGTCGACAACTTGGCGGCGCCCGGCTTCGTCGGCGTGGCCGGTGGCGAGGCGACTTGCGCCAGAACGCCCGCCCCGCCCATCAGGGAACCAACACCAACGACTCCAACTGTCTTCACAAAATCCCGTCGTGACACCTGGCGCTCATTCATTTGATTCTTCCTTTCTTGCCATCTCTGGCCCCTCCGCTCACAACAACAGGGAGTGTTTTCGATTTCGAGTTTCGTTTTCCGCCGTCACGCGAATGGCCCGCAGCCCGTTGACCGGGCATTCGTGTTCGCAAATACCGCAACCGGTGCAGGCTCGTGGATCCACGATCGGTTGCTGCAAGTGCACCTGAATCTCAACGCGGCTGCCCGGAGCCGGCGCGACACTCCAGGGTTTGGCGGCCGCAATCGTCACGGCATTGGCCGTACACTCAACGATCGGCCGCCGGTCCTCGTCCCCGCCGCTCGCCGGCTTGCAGAAATAATCGCCCGTGGCAAACTGCCCCGGTGCCAATGCCGCGCCGCCCAATTCGACACTGGTCGGCGTGGCGTTCTTCACCGTCAACACGCCATCTCGTACCGTGCTGAATTGCTCCTGAACGTAGATCGCCTTCGGGCTGACCGGACAATTCTCCTGGCAGACGATACACGGCTTCTCCATCGCCCACGGCAGACAACGGCTCCGATCCACGAAAGCCAGCCCCATTCGAATCGGGCCGGCCGAGGCGAATTCGTTGCGACCGAGTTTCTCGTCCAGGATCAGCGGACGGATGGCCGCTGTCGGACAGATTTGGCCGCAGGCGACGCAATTGAGTTGGCAACCGCTGGTGCCAACGCGGAAGTTCAGCACCGGCGTCCACACGCCTTCCAGCCCGGCTTCCGCCATCGCGGGCTGAATGACGTTGGTCGGACAAACACGCATGCACTGGCCGCACTTGAGACACCGTTCCAGAAACTGTTCTTCGGCCAGGGCACCCGGCGGGCGCACCACGCGGGGTTGCCAGTTTGCGCCGAGCAGCCCGCTCAGCCGCATCATCGGCACCGCCGTCACCCCGGTCACGGCGGAAATGATGAACCCGCGCCGCGAGATGTTCGGCCCCGGCAGTTCGCCCGCCGCGGACCGCGCTGTGCTGTACGTCATTTGCGCCTGCTGGCAGGCGTCGAGGCAATTCATGCACAGGAGACATTCGCTGGAACGAATTTTCTCGAATGGTTCACAAGCGCCTTCGCAGTTGTTTTCGCAAAGCTCGCAGTTGGTGCATTGGCCCTCCCGTTTCCCGACCCGCCATAACGCCGGGCCGCCGAGCACGGCGAACAACGCGCCGAGCGGACAGATAAATCGGCAGTAAAACCGCGGCACCAGAAAGTTTAGCAGCACCGCAACCAGAAACACCGCGCCGATCGTCCAGGCGCCGACGTAGGAACGCGGGCTGGTGGAAAGCGTCCCCATCGCCGCGTGCACGATGGGCAACAGCACAAGATTCACCGACCGGTGGATCAGCGGAATCGGATCGAGCCAGCCAATTTGCAATGACACGGCGAACAATGTCTCGGGGTGAAGAAACATTCCCACCGCCAGCCAGGCTCCCACGAGAGTCAGCAGTACCCCGACTGCCGTCTTGAGGTTGGGCACGATCTTGCGGATTGCGAGAAACGAAAGCGCCGCCAGGCCGATGGCCAACACCAACCCCGGTATCATGGGCCATTGCCGCGCCACATGGAAAAAACCGGCGAATACGTTGCCGGCCGCTGCTGTGAGTAATCCGATGAGCAGGTAGTACTTGATGACCTGCGCCGGTCGGTACTGATTGGCGGCGACGCGCTCGGCGAACTTCTGTTTCCGGCGCCCGATCCAGCCGAAGAACTGATGAATCGTCCCGAACGGACAAAGCCAGCCGCAGAAAAACCGGCCGAGCAGAACCGTCAACACCATCGTCAGGAGCGCCCAGGCCAGCCCGGCGTAAAGCGTTCGGGTCGTCAGGATGGCGCCGAGCGCGACCAACGGATCGAGTTGCAGGAACCAATTCACCGGCCAGCCGCGCAACTGCCACCATTTTTCGCCAAAGGAAGAAACGATGCAGAACCAGAGGAACAGGACGAAGAAGAAGATTTGGCTGATGCGTCGGACGGTGATGATGTTCATGGCGTGTTCCGCCCGTCTTCAATCCACATGGTCTCGCACCGGTTTCAATGATTCGTAATCGGCCGTGCCCCGACCTGCCGACGCGGCCTTGGCAATGAACGGAAGATTGGCGGCGGTCTTGCCGAGCAGTGTTGCGCCGAACGCGTCGGCGGCCACCTGATCGGTGCTGACGATCATCGTGTTGGTCTGTTTGAGGTCGTCGAACGAGCCGCCCGTCGGTCCGTTGGACATCATCGTGGTCGTGCCGTCGAGAATCACCAGGGTCGGGCTGACCAGCATCGCCAGTTCCTTGATGATGTTGTGAATGTCCTGGTGAAACATGTTGCGCCGTCCGCCCATCAGCCCGTACCAGTTCTTCATCGACATCGAGGCGCCGCTGCGATGGTGGTCCTTGACAGGCGCGATGCCGATGAGTTTGTTCACGCCCCGGAACGGCTCGTACAACACCGGCCAGTTCTTGATCAATGTCCCGTCGCGAACCGTTGTCGGCTTGAAGTAATCTTCCTGCGGCAACACCAAGCGCGCGCCGGCGGTTTGCGCCGCCTCGGCGATGCCCGTCAGGCGGAAACAGCTCTGCGGATCGTTGATCGGGTTGTCGGAAACGGCCACCGCGGCGGCGCCGGCCAGGTAGCACAACCGGATGACCTCAGCGACCAATTGGGGATGGGCGGTGGCGCCCAGCGCCGGCGGCGAGGCAAAAGCCGCGTTGACCTTCAACAGCACGCGATCGCCCTTCTTGATGAACTGCTCGATGCCGCCCAATGCCGCGAAGGCGCGGCCGATTGTTTTCACCCGCTCTGTGCCGGTGATGATGCTCATCTTCGGCCCCACCCCGGGCAGGGAAAAATCAGGCAGCGACACGAGGTCGGTCACGGTCTGCGCTTTTGGGCCGACCCGGTCGTGCAGCCAATAGCCGACAACCCCGGTGGCCGCGATGGCGGCACCGGCCTTCGCGGCGCGCGCCAGAAAATCCCGGCGGCTGATCCCCTGGGCATCCTGCGGATTGGTCATGGCGTCGCCTCGGAGATTTTCTTGTAAAGGAGCGCCGCCATTTGTTCCGCTGCCTCGGCGTTTGGCGCCGCGTGGATGCCGCCCACAACCTTGCCGCGACTGAAAACAAGCTCCACGCTGCCGAGCAGTTCCGCCAGACTGGCGGCAGGCACCTTGCCGGTGCCCGGAAGGTTTCGTCCGCCGTTGGTCAGAAGGAACTGTTGATAAGCAGCGCTCAATGCCGTCGCATCTTCCGCCGTGGGGCGGATGGTCAGAAACGCCATTACTTCCGCGCCGTTCACCGTGTACCTGGCGCTGAAAACATTCTTGAATTGATCGAAGCCGAAAGCGTCCGCGGGCTGAAGCATGTAACTGTTGGGCACCCGGTGTTCTGACGGAAACAAATCCAACTCCGCCAAGCGGGTCTGCTGCGGCGGGTTGTTGGCGACAAATTGTCGGAACACCAACACCATGGCGGCCATCATCTCCGGGGCGGGCGACGCGGTGACGGCTTCGATGTAGTAACGCCCGCAGCAAAAGAACAACGCGTTCTTTGTCTGGTAGGCGTACGTCGCCAGATCCAGCAATTGCGCGTCAGCCCGTTGCTGCATGCTGAAGACGGCGAACGACTGCCGCAAGTTGTCCATGTCGTACACAAAGAACTCCATCCACGTGTTGGGATCGTTCTTCAGGGCGAACCGCTGGCAACGCAGGCCGAGAACCCCGGCCGAGAGATACAGTTCAGCCTTGCCGTCGATCTTGTCGTAGAGATTGTCGGGATTGAACGTTTCGGGAGCGCTCAACGGCGTCAACTCGCCGGGCAGTTCAACGAACGCATTGACTGCTGGAGACAACAGCGCCGATGGTTTCACCGCGGTCCCGGATGGGGCGGCCCCGAGAAATACGGCCCGGTCGTAATGGAATTGTTTGACGAAGACCCCGGCGGCGACAATTGCCAAAATCACCAGGATGACCGAACCGACATAGGTCTCAGTGGCACCGCGCGGTTGGAGATGGCCCTTTATGCAGCGCTCCTAACAACACTCCCGGGGTGAAGAGCATGCCCACGTAATCTGCACCAGATTGTCTGATGCAGTCAAAACAATTGTCGGGGTCGGCCGCCACCCGCCGCCCGGTCGGGGAGTCACTGGACAAAGACGTCCGTGACAACACCCCCGCGCTGGTGATCGAGTTGGGGTGAGACGCGACTCTTATCGGCTGTATCACGCACGGGAATGAAGCCGCCGGCGCATCCCCACACGGCTCGGGGAGCGTCTTAAGATTTTCCCGAACATTCACCCGCAGTTCAAGTTTGGCTACTTCAAAGTCGTCAAGGGCGATGCTCCCTCACCAGACCACACATTTGATGCACGGTTCTAACTACTACGTCCGCAATAAGGTTTCGACCGGAGTGAGTGTGTTCCAGCTTTACGAACTTCCCATCCCCAAGCTGGCAAGCAAGTTGCGCGCCCGTCTGGCAGCGGCGGCGGAAAAGCTGTTGGCCTCGCCTCACGACGTGAAAAAACGGGCCAAACTTGAAGTCGTCATCGCGAAAGAAGTGTACGGTTTGGACATCGACGACTGGCGACACCTGACCAGCACCTTCACCTACGGCAGCGGCGACTCCACGGGCGAACTGGACGAAATCATCGCCCGCTCGCTTGAGCTTTGGTGAGTCGGCCTGCGGCGGCGGATTGCCGGGCCGCGGCACCCATCATTGAAAAAGACTAGACAGGCTATATGTGATTGTGTATAGTCGGGGTGGTTTGGAGTTGTTTTGCATTGCGACCGGGGCACGACGTGGTCGCGTCTCAGCGGCTAGTGCCGCTTTCGGCTCCGCTCGCGCCCGCTCGGCTCGCCCTGACGGGCCGCCTTCGGCGTTGCGTCGCGCCGCCCCCAGCGGCTTGGCTTTGACATAGGGGATAGGGAAAGATGGTCAATGGGTCGGAAGGAATGGGGCCGGGGACGCGGCTTTGCGACCCAGGCACGACATGGCCGGTTTGCGCTGCCTGCAGGTATGCAGCGCGTTTGCAACCTAGGCACGACGTGGTTGCGTCTCGAGGACTCGGCTTGGCGCTACCCTCGCACCTCGGCTTTCCAAAACTGGCTTCGTTTTGCTAAAAGCTGGCTTTGGTTGTGGGTTTTGATGCCCGGTTGGCGACATTTACACGCGTTGGCGTCGGTTGCGGCGCGCATGGGTTGCGTTCCGTCGCCATCCGTGGCCGGGTCCTGTTGGTTAGTGTGTCGCTGGCGCTGGGGTCTTCGTTCCCGGGGACGCGGGCGGACGATTGGTCAGACCGGGTATGGTAAACGGATTGCTTTCCAGTTCGGTGGCAGCATTTTTCTGGTTCGCCCAGCGGGCACGGTCGGCCAGGAGCACCTGCTCGTTGTCCGGTGGCAACGGGCTGTAGGCCTTGAGGGGGAAACTCGCGGGTAGCTGGCCGCGCAGAAACAATTCCCATCCCTTGTACTCGCCCTTGGCAACCTCTGACTGCGGTCGTGCGTCAATGATATACGGTGTGAGAAACAAATACTGGACGCCCTTCGGCGCGACGAAATCATGGATCTCGTAGAAATCGTCCAGGGTCAGGGGGATCCAGATGGCTCGCCGTTCTCCGTTCCAGGCCACGGTCCACGGCATATCACTGCACGCCAGCGAGTCGGGTTCGAATTGGGCCGAGACGCTGCGCACGACGGGGGAGACGTAAGGCGGATAGGGAAACATCCCCTGCCGCGGCGGCAACATGGTGAAGATCATCGGCGACACGTTCAACAATACGAAGCCGCCGATCGCCATGCCGCGGGTCAGTTTGATGCGAAAGGGCACCCGATCCAGGAGCAAATAGAAGAAGGCGGTCCCGTAAATCGCGATGATTGGCAACAGCAAGACCAGCAGGTTCCCTCCGCCCACATCCGGGCCGCTGCGTTCCGGGTCCGACCCGATCAGCGACATGGCAAGAATGGCCATTACGATCACCCCCAGCACCAAGCCTCGCAACCGCGACACATCCCGCCGACGAAAGCCGTACAAGATCCCGGCTCCGAAGAACAACGCCAGAAAATCGGTGCCAACAAGGCGCAGATTGTCCAGCAACACGATGCGCGCGTTGGTCAGGAATTTTGTCGAGAGCGCATGCATCGAGTAGGCGTCGCGAAAGTCAGGTTTGTAAGAGCGTGGCAGCGCTTCTCCGTGAAATGTCCCGGATCGATCCACCAACTCGTATTGCGCGATACCCAGCGCGCTGCCCGAGACGCGATGGTTACGGACCAACCACGGCGTAATGACCGCGGCAAACACCGCCACATAGACAGCCGCCCACATGGCCGCCACCCACCCCCGAAAGATGCGCATCACATAAATCACCATCGGCAGCAGCAAAAACGCCGCCAAATACCGGGTCAAAAAGCACAGCCCCACCAGCACCGCGCTGGCAAGCACCCAGAGCACGGCCTGGCCGGTCGCTGGGGCCGGGGTTGGGCCAGCGGGCGCCCCCTCGATCCGCTCGGCCGGATTGAGTTTGCCGTCGGCGACAAACAAACAGTACGTCGCCAGCAGGAACAGCAGCATCAGGAAGTTCGTCGGCAATCCGGACACGCCATACGACCACAACGTGTCGGAGAAGAACATCAGCCAGGTCGCCATGATGGCCACGCGCCGGTCAAAGAGTCGCTTGGCCCATGCATAGGTGAGGAGCAGGCACGCAAACAGGCAAAGCTGGTCGAACGGCAGGATCACCCAACGCTCGGGGTAGTAGACGTGTTCGGCCGAGTCGTACGTGAACGCCTTGCCGGGAAGGATCTTGAACAATCCCGCCAACACCATCGGATACAACGGCGGATTGCAAATATCGGGGTGGTTCATGATCAACCTTGCCCGTGTGGCTTTGTCTTGAATGTTCCAACCGTTTTGTTCGAGTTGCCAGAGGCTGAGCGGACGGATGACATACGTGGTGAAGCCTTGGCCGTGCGCAAGGTTGCGCGCCAGTTGGGCCATATCCATTGATTCCCGTTTGTTGAGCCCGCGAAATTGTCCCGCCGTATACACGAGACTCAATGCCGCCGCCAGCAGGATCAACAACAGCCACTGCATGATTCTCCTGCCCCGCCCAATCTCAATTTGAAAAACCGCCGTCTGGATCGTCGTTTCCGGTGCTACGGATCGCGCCATGTTCTCTGCTCCTGTTCTCCGATTCTTGCTTCGTCCTGCAAATTCTCGAGCCCGTACTTCTTCAGTTTCCGATGCAATGTCCGCCGGCTGATGCCGAGCTTCTGCGCCGCTTTCGTGCGGTTCCCGTCCGTCTCCTTCAATGCCTGCACGATCAATTGCTGCTCGGCGTCTACGACGGTCATCCCGGCGCGGACCACGTTGATCTTGCCCAGGTCCGCCGCTCCTCGAATGGCCGCCGGCACGTCGCGCACGGTCAACCGTTCCGCACGCGCCAGAACCACCATCTGCTCGATGGCGTTGCGCAATTCCCGCACGTTGCCCGGCCAGTCGTACGCCAGAAGCAGGTTCAACGCATCCGACGTCAGCTCGCGAACCGGCTTGTGGTTTTCCCGGCCGAACTCATCCAGAAACGCCTTCACCAACAGCGGGATATCATCCCGCCGCTGCCGCAGCGGTGGCAGGTCAACGGTCACAACGCTGAGCCGATAAAACAAATCATCGCGGAACTTGCCTTCACTGACCAGCTTTTTTAAATCCCGATTGGTGGCGGCGACCAGCCGGACATCCACCTGCAACGTTTTCGCCCCCCCGACGCGCTCGAACGCCCGCTCTTCCAGCACCCGCAACAACTTGACCTGCATCGCCGGCTCCAACTCCCCAATCTCATCGAGGAACAGAGTTCCCCCATCCGCCAGCTCGAACCGCCCGATCCGCCGTTCCACCGCTCCCGTAAATGCGCCCTTCTCGTGTCCAAACAATTCGCTTTCCAGCAAGGAACTCGGGAGCGCCGCGGCGTGCACCGCCACAAACGCCCCGTTCTTGCGCGGGCTGAGATTGTGAATGGCCTTGGCAATCAGTTCTTTGCCGGTCCCCGTCTCCCCCGTGATCAGGACCGTCACCCGGCTCGGCGCCACCTGCTGCACCGTCTCGAACACCTGGCGCATCACCGCCGATTCACCGATGATGTTCTCCAGTCCAAACTTCTGCTCGATCTGTTCGCGCAGGTTGACGTTCTCGGACTCGATGCGGCGGCTGTTGAGTGCCCGCTGGATCACCAATTCCAATTCGTCGAGGTTCACCGGCTTGGTCACGTAGTGATACGCGCCGGCCTGCATCGCCTGCACGGCGTTTTCGATCGAGCCGTAGGCTGTCATCATGATGCACACGGGCGGGTTGGTCAGGGACATGGCGCGGCGCAACAGGCCCATGCCATCCACCCCGGGCATCCGCAGATCGGTGAGCATCACGTCGACCGGCGTGGATTCGAGCGTTTGCATCGCTTTCTGCGAGTCTTCGGCCAGCGAGACGTCGTAGCGGTCCTGGAGGGCGCGCTGCAGTCCCTCGCGGGTGTTGCGCTCGTCGTCCACGATCAAAATGGCCGGTCGTTTCGTTGTCATCTCGTGAGGTTCTCGTCACGCGACGCTTCCAGCAGCCGCGTCCGCTTCTCGTGAATGGGCAGTTTGATGCGGAACGTCGTGCCGCGGTCCCTGTCGCTTTCCACTTCGATGGTGCCACCGTGCTCCCGCACGATCCGCTGCACGATCATCAGCCCGAGACCCGTGCCGTTCTGCTTGGTGGTGAAATACGGCTCGAACAACTGCCCGATCTGTTCGGGGGCGATGCCGTGCCCGCTGTCGATAAACGAAATGGTGACGTGCGTATCGTCGGCTTCCGTGCGAATGCGCAGGATGCCGCCCGACCGCATCGCCTGAAGCGCGTTCTTGATAATGTTGTAGAACGCCTGCTTGAGTTGGGCGCGATCCAGCAAAATACGCGGCAACCCCTCCGCCAGCTCCCGCTCCACCAGGATGTCGCGGTCGACAACCTCCCGCTCCATCAACGTCAGCGTCTCGGCCACCACCTCGTTCACGTTGGTCGGTTGCAACTCTGGTTGCGTGGGTCGAATCGCATGCAAAAACTGATTGATAATCTGGTCGAGGCGCGCGATTTCGTCGCGGGCCACGCGCAAGTCTTCGCGGAGCCGCTCCCCTTGCGCTGTGGGCAACTTCTTCAACTCGCGCTCCATGAGTTGGAGATGGATGTTCAATGAATTCAATGGGTTGCCAATTTCATGGGCGACGCCCGCCGCGAGCAGGGTCATCGCCGACAGTTTCTCCGATTCCAGAGTGGTAGCCGCTCGCTGGCGCGTCTCCGTGACGTCGCGCAAAATAACGGCCATGCCCGTGACCATCGAGTTTTGCTCGTCGGCTACGGGCACGATATAAAACCCAAGGAACCTTTGTTGCGGATAGAACACTTCCAGTTCGTGTGTGAACACTTTCTGCCATTCGTCTTTGTCTGCGGACCAAATTTTCTGCCAGTCGAGGTCGCGGAGATAGTGCGACAGCGGCTCACCGACCGCCCGTTCGGGATTGATGCCGAGAAGTTGGCCCGCAGCGGCGTTCAGATAGGTGATGCGCCCATCCGCGTCCGTCACAATCACGCCTTCCTGAATCGTGTTGAAGAGCGTTTCCAAAAACCCTCTTTCCCGCGCCAGCTTGAGCACCACGCTCTGCAAGCTTTGGGGATCAACCCGATCCATCCGACCAATCAATCTGTCGAGAAAGGAATTTTTCACTCAGTTTTTCAGTTGCGTCATTGTGCAACTACGCCGCGATTACAGTGGTTTTCGTCTTTGACAGGACCCGCGCTTGTGTGCCAACGTGGCTCCAAACACAGGTGTTTTCAAGCCAAAAACAGAGAGAGTTTTCATGGATGCCGATCACGTTTACAATAAATTGTTGATTCCGAGTGATTCCAAGCTTGCCCTTGTCGTCCTGGATGGTCTCGGCGACATCGCCACCGAATCGACCGGCTTTCGCACGCCGCTGGAAGTCGCCCGCACTCCGAATCTCGACATGCTGGCCAAACGCTCCGCGCTCGGCCGCATGATTCCCGTCGCGCCCGGTATCACGCCCGGCAGCGGGCCCGGTCACCTCGGGCTGTTCGGCTATGATCCGCTCGAGTTTGAAGTGGGCCGCGGCGTCATCGAGGCGCTCGGGTTGGGCATCGACCTCAAGCACGGCGACGTGGCTGCCCGCGCCAATTTTTGTTCACTCGACGCGAAAGGCATTGTGACCGACCGCCGCGCCGGCCGCATCGACACGGAAATTTGCGAGGCGCAATGCGCGCTGCTCGCCGCCAAGATCAAGAAGATCGGCGACGTTGATGTCATCATCAAGCCCGGCAAAGGTCATCGTTTTGTCGTCGTGTTTCGCGGCAAGGGACTCGAAGGTCCGCTCGGCGACAGCGACCCGCACCGCGAAGGCCTGCCCATCGCCGCAGTCAAGCCGCTCACCAGGTCCGCCAAGGCCGCCAAAACGGCCAAAGTCATTGTGACATTCTACAAGCAGGCGCTGCCGTTGCTGAAGAACTGCAAGCCCGCCAACGGGTTCCTGCTCCGCGGCATCGCGCACCAGCCAAAGATCCCGCTCTTCGAAGACCGCTACGGACTCAAGGCCGCCGCAATCGCCATCTATCCGATGTACAAGGGCCTCGCCCAACTCGTCGGCATGAAAAAGGTGGAAGGCCCCAACACCGTGTACCAGGAGTTCGAAGCCGCTGTTGACGCCCTCAAAGCCTACGATTTCGTTTTCGTGCACGTGAAGGGGACCGACATGGCCGGCGAAGACGGGAATTTCGACGCGAAAGTGAAAGCCATCGAGGAAGCCGATGCCGCGCTCGGCCAGTTGCTGCCCCATGTCGATGTACTGGCGGTGACCGGCGACCATTCCACGCCTGTGCCCGTGAAAGGCCACAGTTGGCACCCGCAACCCGTGATGATTTGCGGTGAGATCGCCGGCTGGGACGGTCAGGACCGCTTCACGGAGCGCACTGCCAATCTCGGTTCCCTGGGCCGGTTCGAGGCGAAGCACCTCATTCGCCACATGCAAGCCAACGCCAAACGGCTCGATAAATTCGGGGCGTAAGGCGTCCGCCACCGTCGCGAGAACGGTTTCTTATAGACCCTTGAGGAACCGCCGCACTTCGTCGTGCGTGCCGGCAAATACGAAGGTGATCGCGTCCACATCAAGTTTGAAGACCAATCGCAGATCCAGACCGATGCGCGTCTCAAAGTAGTTCTTCATGAGTTTTCGAATGCCCAACCCGGCATGTCGGTGGGGATGACCAAGGGATTCCTGTAACAGATCGATCACCTTGCCGATCTCGATCCGTACAGGTTTGGGATACTCGCGGACAACCGCGCGGAAGCGCTCACTAAGAAAAATCTCCCGGCTCACGATTGGCTGAGATCGCGTTCGAGGTTGCCGCTGTACCGGCGCATGCGTCCACGCTTTCTGTCAGCAGTCAGTTCCGCATCCATCCGTTTGGCCGCACGGCTCAACTCCTTCTTCGTGAGACCGTACTCGCGTTGTGCATAGTCCGTGGACTCCACTTCCACCTTCCGTAACGCGATAATATTGGCCCCGGAAACAATTCCGATGTCCTCGCCCCGCGCCGCCGCCGCCAGCCACTGCCCGAGATTCTTCTTGGCATCCGTGATGGTTAAAGTCTTCATGGAGACTATATAAAACCTTTTAAGGGTTTCGTCAAGACTACAGACCACACTGCATGTCGAGCGCCTCGACGAACCCGGCACGCATTTCCTTTACTACCTGCATGAACTGGCAACTGCTGCTCCCGCTTCTTGTAACCACTGTTGTTGCCGTATCTGGCTGGTATTTCGTTCGCTACCTCCAAAACTTGCGCGACATCCGCAACAAGCGACGAGAGCTACGTGTCGCTTATCTGATTGAGGCTTATCGCCGTCTTGAATCCGTATGTCACCGTCCCCCTCTCGGCCCAGAAGATCCGAACAGGATTGAGTCTGCAATCGCCGACATTCAACTTTTGGGCTCTCCACGTCAGGTCGAACTGGCACACAAATTCGTGACTGAATACGCTGCGAATAAGACTGCGGATATAGAAGGGCTGCTTTCTGATCTTCGGAACGATCTCAGGCGGGAGCTGGGTCTTGAGAAATCGCCCTCCAGCACAGAGTTCCTACGAGTAACTTGGAATGAATCATCTCGAATGAAGAAAGAATCCCCGCGTCACTGAATGAGCGCAGCAGTCATTCCCACCCGTGTCTATCGCCTATTCCCCGCTGAACTGGCGGTCGCCGGCGTCGCCCATGCCGGGCACAATGTAGCCGCGCTGGTTGAGGCGGGAATCGATCGTGCCGAGATGGATTTCGACATCGGGATGCGCTTCCGAAAGTTTCTTGATCCCTTCCGGCGCGGCGAACAAGCCGAGGTACTTGATGCTCTTGACGCCCCATTTTTTCAGGCGGGCGACGGCGACGCACGCGGAGCCGCCGGTGGCCAGCATTGGGTCGAGCACGAACGCGATGTCCACGGGCTTGTGCCCCGAAAACTTGCTGTAGTACTCGACCGGCTCCAGCGTCTTCTCGTCGCGGAACAATCCGAGGTGATACACCCGCGCTTCCGGCAGAAATTCGAGGATTCCGTCCACCATCCCGAGGCCCGCCCGCAGGATCGGCACCAGTCCGACACTCGCCCCGACGTGGGCCCCTTGTGTTTGCGCCAGCGGCGTCGTTACCGTCATGGATTCCTGCGGCAGGTCACGCGTGGCCTCATAAAACAGCAGCACCGAGAGCCCGCGAATGCGGCTGCGGACAATCGCGCGGTCGGATTCCTTGTCGCGAATGTCGGTCAGGAAACTTCGGGCCAGCGGATGGTTCAGGACGTGGACTGTTTCGGGCATGGCGACGACCAGTGTAAATACCGGGGTCGATTATTCAAGCCTGGACGGTGGCCGATGCACCGCCCGTCAGTCGCTTCCGAAAAGTCGAATCGCCTTCACCAAATGCCCGCTCGGAATTGTCGTTGCCTCGGCGACTTCCACGAGGCACTCCGCGTTGGCGAACGACGAGATGGCGTGGGCACCCTGGTTTGGCATCGGCTTCGCCAGCCACTTCTCGCCATGCCGTTGCAGACTCGCCCTCATATAATGGAGGCGATCCCCGCTGTTCACAAAATCCTCCGCCGCTTCCGCCGTCACGGTCGGTAAATCGATCCCGGCCAGACCTCGCATTTTTTGCAGTGCCGGACGCACCAATATCAGGAACGTCACCGCCGCGCTCACGGGGTTTCCCGGCAGTCCGAACACCGGTTTCGCTTCGCGTTTGGCGAACACGAACGGTTTGCCCGGGCGCATCGAGATTTTCCAGAATTGCTGCCCGCAACCAAGTTCCGTCAGCACGTCCTTGACCAGGTCGTATTCTCCCACGGACACGCCGCCGACGGTGATCACGGCGTCGCATTCGCTCAGCCCGTAATCGATCTTCTCGTGCAAATCCTCGCGCGTATCATCGGCAATGCCCAGCTCCACGGGCTCGCATCCCGCCTGTTTCACGAACGCGCACAGGGCATAACTGTTCGCGTCATGAATCTGGCCGTTGCGCAAGGGTCGCCCCGGCTCGACGATTTCCCCACCGGTCACCAGCACGCCCACACGCGGACGGGGATGAACCACCAGTTGCACCATTCCCAACGCCGCCGCCAGCCCCAGTTGTGATGGCCCCAGCCGCGCGCCCGCGCGCAACACGATCGTGTCCTTCGTCACATCATCGCCGGCACGCCGGATGTTCTCCCCCGGCTCGACGGATTCGGTCACCGCAATATAGCCTTCGTGATGGGGATGCGTGTCCTCCTGCATGACAACCGCATCCGCGCCTTCGGGAATCGGCGCTCCCGTAAAAATCCGCCCGCAAGATCGGGGCTCGATGGTTGCCTTCGCTGTTGTCCCGGCGGGGACCTCCGTCACCACACGGAGATGAATCGGGTTGCTTTCATTGGCATGCGCCACATCCGAGGCGCGCACGGCATAGCCGTCCACCGAACTGTTGTCCCACGGGGGCAGATTGACCGGGGACGCCACGTCCCGCGCCAGCACGCAATCCAGCGACTCCGCCAGCGGCGCGGCGATATCGGGAAGCGGACGGACCGCCGCCAGGATGAAGTCTTTCGCTTCAGCGACTGTCAGCACATTTCCTCCACCTAACGGGCTTCATCGCCGACGCGCACTTCGCCATCCACGACATCGGCGGTCGCCAGCGGCGCGTGGACCGGTTCGGTGATCCGCACCGTGCCGACCCGTTTGTCGCCGCGGTAGATATTGACCCGTGTTCCCACGGGCGGCATCGGCCGCGCCGCGAAATCGACCACCGCAAAACCGAGTTCTGTATTCACCGAGGCGACCCTGGCCCCCCCCGTTTCCGGCGCCGACGGTTCAAGGCGGGAGCCGGCGGGAGCGGCGGGCGTTCCGGCGGGGGCGGTCGCGCCGCCTCCCAAACAACCCGACAGCAGCGCCGCAACCAGGCCCGCCATCATCGCGCGTTTGACTGCCGGTGATACAAATTGTCGACTTATCCGAATGTTCATGCTCTTGCTCCCGAAACTGGCGCGCCTGGCGTGATTCGAACACGCGACCGCCGGATTAGAAATCCGATGCTCTATCCAACTGAGCTACAGGCGCAGACCTTTATTTTATTGGCTTGTATGGTGTTTGTTCTTGCTTGATTTTTGTGTTGCAATGTTTTGTTGTAATGTCTAGGATGTTATTCGCCATGAAAGCCACCCCAGAGACCCGCAAGCATCAAAAGCTCATTCATGTTGGTGACTGCCTCTATCGTTCAAGCCGCACCGACGTTTACTACGCGATTTTCCAACGCGACGGTAAGCAAGTCAAGCGCAGCCTCAAGACGACCGATCCCGAACTGGCCAAGCGCCGGCGGGAGATCCATCGTCAAAAAGTCGAGCGGCTGAACAGCGACAGCGGCAAAAACCTGCCGTTTGCCGAATACGATGCCAAGACCAAGGAATTGATTGGTGGGCTGGCGAAGCGATGGATTGACATTGCCGGCGGCACGATGGAAGCGAGCAGCCGCGACCGAATGCTCGGGGTGATCAAAAACCTCAATCAACATTTCAGCGGATTGACCGTTCGCAACGTCACCTTGCACACGTTGGAGCAGTGGGCAACTTCGCGCCGGGACACCTGCTCCGCCCGCACGTTCAACTACGAACTCGAAACCTTGCGGCGCATCCTGGACTACGGCGCGGAACATGGCATCCTCATGGAGAACCCCGCCCGGAAGATCAAACGGTGCAAGCCTCATAAGAAACCCGTCACCATCCCGACGAAAGAGCAATTCCGCAAGATGCTTGACGCCATGCGCGCCAATGGCGGGAAAGCTTCGGCGGACCTCGCCGAAATGCTTGCGTACTCCGGTTGCCGCAAAGGGGAGATCGTCGGCGATTCCAAATACTCCAAGCCGCCAATGTTCTGGCGAGATGTGGACTTCGAATTCAAGGTGTTCACCGTCACACGGTCCAAGAACCACGAGCCTCGCACCGTGCCGCTCTTCCCCGCGATGGAGAATTTCTTGCGGGAGCTACAGTCACGCCGACCAGCGCCGCTGAAACCGGACGAACGCATTATCCCGATAGACTCCGCCAAGAAAGCCATCGAGAGCGCCTGCAAGAAGCTCGGGCTGCCGCAATACGGACACCACACCTGCCGACACTTCTTTTGTTCCAATGCCATTGAGGCTGGGATTGACTTCAAGGTCATCGCGAGTTGGCTGGGCCACAAAGACGGTGGTGTCCTGGTAGCCCGCACGTATGGCCATCTCCGCAACGAACATAGCGCAGCAATGGCCAAGCGTATGAACTGGGGCGCATCCACTGCCGAACCTGCCAACGTCGTGCCAATGACTGCGAAGGCGTAGAGTAGGATTCTCATTTTCGGTTTACTCAGCGGTCGTTTCTTTCAGGAATCGCTCGATCTCGGCGCGAGCAAACAGCGGCCGGCGCAACGCACGGCAAGGCCGCAGTAACCCGCGGGCGACAAGTCGATCGACCGAGATCGGCGTAATGCCCAGCGCTTTGGCCGTTTCGTAGCGCGTAAGCGCAAGTCGAAATTCCATCTTGTTCGTCTCCATGGTGCTGCTCCTCGAAATACTCATTTATACCTGCCAGAGTGCATTGCACATTCCGCGACGGCATGGGAGAGGCATACCGCACTTTGTGGAAAACTGTGTTCCCAAACGGGAACAATTTATCGTCGGGAATGCGCTTTACTCTAGCGCATGGAAAGATCGTACGCCCGACCCCTTGCGCCCGCTAGAAGCTGGGCACGCAATGAACAACGGAATACTTACGTATGAAAGATGCCCCCGGTGATGCCGAACTGGCGCAGAACCAATTCGCAACCGCTGTCAGAAACTTCACGCCGAAATTGTCGGCGAAGTTTCAGAAGCTGCTACCGTTCAAAGACGGCATCGCGGAACTGCGGCGCAAGGGCGCGTCTTACGAAACCATCACCAACATCCTGCGAGATACCAACGTGGTAGTGTCGCACGACACCGTGACGCGGTTTTGCCGGGAGGTGTTGGGGTTGACGCCTCGGTCGTGCCGACCACGCAAGGCGTCCGCCAAAACCGTGCAGCAACACTCCACCAGCAATCCGAAGGCACACCGAATACGCAACGTGGACAATTCCCGCACGTCCAAGAGGACCATGCAGTCCAGTGAAAGCGACACGCCGAGTCCGCCCGTTGCCCACCCAAGAGATGCTGGCGGTCCCCGCATTGCTGACATCAACACCCTTTAGCCGTACGACAACTGAACAAGTTCGCCCTCAGCAGCCAGGGCTGTGTCGCAGGCAAGAAGGCGGCATTGACAGATTCGTGGATCCGCGCGACCCGACCAAAGTCATTCATCCGTTGGTGACGTTGTTGCGCCAGCGCATCTACGGATTGTCTCAGGGCTACGAGGATCTCAATGACCACGACCGCCTGCGCACCGACGTGGCATTGCAGACGGCGGTCGAGCAGGACGACGATTTGGCCAGCGCCTCGACGTTGTGCCGCTGGGAAAACGGTGCGGATCGGCACGCCGCCTGGCAGGTGCATCAGTGGTGGGTCGAGCAGTTCATCGCCAGTCACACGACGCCGCCAGCGGAGTTGGTGCTGGACCTGGATGCCACCGACGATCCGTTGCACGGGAAACAGGAAGGCGCGTTCTTCCACGGGTACGACGGACAGTATTGTTTTCTGCCGCTGTACGTGTTCTGCGGGGAGCGGTTGTTGGTGGCGTATCTGCGACCGAGCAACATCGACGTGGCCCGGCACGCGTGGGCGATTGTGGCCTTCTTGGCGAAACGGCTGCGGCAGGCGTGGCCGCAGGTCAAGATCGTGGTGCGGGGCGATAGCGGGTTCTGCCGCTGGCGGCTGTTGCGGTGGTGCGATCGGCACGACATTCACTACATCGTGGGGTTGGCCAAGAACGACCGGCTCCTGGCGTTGGCGCAGCCACTGATCGCGCAAGCGGCGACACAGCACGCACAGACCCAGCAGAAGCAGCGCGTGTTCGGTGAGGTGGCGTACGCGGCGCACACGTGGGATCGGGCACGGCGGGTGATTGTGAAGGCGGAGCACACCGACCAAGGGCGCAATCCGCGCTTTGTCGTGACCAATCTCCGCGGGGATGCCCAGACGCTCTACGATGAGTTGTACTGCGCGCGCGGCGAGATAAAGAATCGGATCAAGGAACAACAGTTGGGGTTGTTTGCGGATCGCACGAGTTGTCATGGCTGGTGGGCCAACCAGTGGCGGCTGTTACTCAGTAGCCTGGCCTACACCCTGATGGAAGCACTGCGGCGCCTTGGCTTGGCTGGCACCGAACTGGCGCGGGCGCAATGCGGCACGATCCGCCTGAAGTTGCTGAAAATCGGCGCGGTGCTGGTGCGCGACACGCGGCGAGTGCGGTTTCTGTTGGCGGCCAGTTACCCGCACCAAGAACTGTTTGCGACAGTGGTGGCGCGGCTGGCTAGCGGGTAGCCTCTACCGGTGCTGTCCCCGGCACAGAAAACAACGGGGGTTGGGGGTGGCGTCTCGACCGTCTGCCAAACCGGTCGGCGATACCCCACGCCGACCACAGTTCGACAACTCATGACCTTCCAACTCCGACTTTTCTGCGCTCATGCAATAAGCGGGTTAGGCCTCAGGGGAGTGTTAGCACAGCAGGCCCCTTCGTACCCGACAAAAATCGCCGTCACCTCGCACCCCCACAAAAACCGACGAGCCAACCTGCGATTTTCACAGATCTCCGAAGTCTCGACAACGTTGTTGCAACCACTTGCATCCTCTCGGGGCAGGGGATGCCGCGCGTACTCGCATCTAGATCCACACAGCGACAGTCGCCTACTGCTGTGCAGAAAGTGGGTCTAAAACGGAGAATGGTAGTTTTCGGCCCACGTTTGCAAAAGCTGCAATTCACTGGGGTTTTCGATGATCGATCGTGTAAAAATACGGTAGGACTATGGTAGTATGGGAACCATGGTGGTCAGCAATCCGGTAGGTTTCAGCATGGAGAAAAACACACGTTGATTTGGAGGCACGTACGTCAATTTCTGGGATTGATTTGCAGGCACTTACGCTATTTCAGGGCAAGAATGTTGGTTGAAAGCAGGCAAACTGACTCACGTGAATCGGGTCGTTGTTAGACCCAATCCTGGAAGAGCACAGTCGAAAGATAACGCTCGCCTGCATCGGGCAATATCGCGACAATCGTTTTGCCCTCGAACTCCGGCAGTTTGGCCAATCGCACTGCTGCCGCCGCAGCCGCGCCGCAGGAAATGCCTGGCAGAATCCCCTCCTCCCGCGCCAACCGACGAGAAAACTGCACCGCCTCCGCGCTGTCGACTTGTTCGACGCGATCCACGATCGACAGATCCAACGTGTCAGGTATGAACCCGGCACCGATTCCCTGAATCTTGTGAGGGGATGGCCTGAGTTCCTGTCCTGCCAGTTTTTGCGTAATCACGGGGCTTTCTTTCGGTTCCACCGCGACGGAGATGATCTTCTTTCCCTTTGTGTGCTTGATGTACCGGGACACGCCCGTAATCGTCCCCCCGGTGCCGACGCCGGAAACCAACACATCAATCGCTCCGCCCGTCTGCTCCCAAAGCTCTGGACCAGTCGTCTGTTCGTGAACGCGAGGATTGGCCGGATTCTTGAATTGCTGGGGAATGAAATACCGGCCCGGATCAGAGTCGACGATGCTCTGTGCCTTCGCAATGGCGCCCGGCATGCCTTTCGATCCTTCGGTGAGTATGATCTCCGCTCCGAAAGCAGCGAGGACGCGCCGGCGTTCGAGGCTCATGGTTTCGGGCATCGTGAGGACCACTTTGTACCCGCGCGCCGCGCCGACAAAGGCGAGCGCGATGCCCGTGTTGCCGCTCGTCGGTTCGACAATGGTCGCGCCCGGCTGGAGCACCCCGCGCTTCTCGGCGTCCCAAATCATCGCCGCCCCGATTCGACATTTCACCGAGTACGACGGATTACGTCCTTCAACCTTTGCCAGCACGGTGGCCTTCGCACCATCGGTGATGCGATTCAATTTCACCAGCGGTGTGCCCCCAATCGATAGCGAGTTGTCACTAAAGAATCGATTCATACTATTCTCCTCATTTCATTCGTCTCGGACTGTCGCTGTCGAATGCAGCCAACGTCCTTGTTACATCGGTCAAATGTTAGGTGCGATGGCCATGACCGTCCGGTACTCAGCCAGAATGCAGCGCAAGGCGGCCACGTTCGCTTCCACCTGCAGGTGCAATGGGGCGTGTGCGGGGGTCTCGAACGTCAACTGAAACGGCGCCGGCTTCACTTCAGGTGGCGCCGCGAGAATGCCCGAATAGCCGCCATCAATCAGCCCACGCCGCGCGCGAAATCCGTCGATCACGAGACGCGTGTTCCGATGGAGAAACCTTTCGGCAGCCCACAGGGCCGGCTCGAGCAACTCCTTGCTGAGATTGGGCCCGTTGACGAACCCGTACAACCCTTCGCTGGTATCGTCACTGTGCAACGAGACGATGCCATGGAACGCGTGCGTCCAGAGTTCCTGCTCGAGAAGATAAACTTCCGGCTCCTCGGAGGCCTGCCAAAACTCGCGGTTCAGGTCCTTGCCACGACGCGAGTGGCGGGTGTTGTCCTCAAACCCGGTCGGGTTGCAGATCGGGTAGGCGTAGATGCGGTAACCGGCCGCCAGTTCCGGCGTTTGCGCCAGATCCCGCAGAAACCGCACGACTGCGAGCGTTCCGGCAGGCTCGTCACCATGCACCCCCGCGAAGATACCCAACCGAATCGGATCGCCCCCGCCGGGCGGTCCGTCGAATATGAACCGCGCCAGCGAATAGGACCTGTCCCCGTGGCGAAAATCCCCCAAACTGTTGGTCAGACAATACGGCGACGTTTGCGCCAGTCCTTGCAGGGGTGCGAGCACCGCCGCCACCGACCGGCGCGGCGGACGTCGTTGTTCAACCAGGGACACGGGAAGTTCTTGCGCGGTCGCGATCATGTATTTCCTCCTGCGGCATATTGTCTATGAATATAGTAGACATATAAGACTCTACTATATCAGTAGATGTTTGCAAGTGTAATTTTCCGGTTTTTGTGCTGTGTGGTCGGCCCTCTGCAAAGCCCCGAGCCGTTACACGCCGCGTCGACCAGGAATCTGTCTCGCCGTGAACGCCAGGCACGTCACGGAAAATTTCCTAGCCGTCAACGGAGGCTCCGCTAACAGTTCGGTCTTTATTCCTTGGGGTGGGTGGGGAGGGTGTGGCTTCCGTCGGTGTTCCCGAGCCAATACCCGGGGCCAGCCCCACAAACAGGCGTCCGGCGTGACAATTTCGGGGTTTGAAAGATTTTTGAAAAAAGTTGTTGCATTTGTCTACCACTTCACTAGACTCTAGATTGTCTACTCAACCAATAGACATTATGAGATGGCTATGGAGAACAATTCAAGGCACGAGACGGGCAAGGGCGATCAATGGCTGGTGCTCGTGAGACAGACGGTGGAGTCGTTGCGCTACGGGGTGGTGCAAATCACCGTGCACGATGGACGCGTGACGCAGATCGAGAAGACGGAAAAGCGGCGCCTGGATACAGCCGCGTAAAGGAGAACAAATCTTGAAGAATCACATGATTGCCTGGCTGGTGGTGGGGCTGTTGCCAATGATGATGACCTCCTGCGCGAGTTCCGGGAGCCCGGTTGTGCTCGCTCCCGTGGGCCCGGATACGTCAGCGCAAGTTGAAGCAGGTTCAACGGGTCGACTCAAGGTTTACACGGCGACAAGAGACATCGATGATGGGAATACGCACTACTTCCCGCACACGGGGTACACCATTTACTCGGAAGACGGAAAGATTGTAAAGAAAGTGGCCAACCGCAACAGCATCCATGATGAGGACCCAACCGTGGTTGAGCTACCGGCGGGGACATACACCGTGTTGGCCAGATCTGCGAGCCACGGCATCGTGAGAGTTGAGGTTGTCATTGCTGCCGGGCAATTGACGACGGCAAAGCTGGAGTAAAGCTGTACACGGGCAATTCGAAGCGATTCTGAACTAGAACCCTGAAAAACGCTGCTGTGTTTGCCTACTAGTTAGATAGGGATTAAGAATGGCTATGGAGAAAGATTCGAAACACGCGACGGACAAGAGCCATGGATGGCTCGATCTCGTAAGAGAAACCGTAGAGTCGTTGCGCTACGGCGTGGTGCACATCACCATCCACGACGGTCGCGTGACGCAGATCGAGAAGACGGAAAAGCGGCGGCTGGACACAGCCGCCTAGAAGTTCGAGACCCACCAGTACCGACTGGAGGTTGACTACATAAACGCGGAAGAGCCGTTTGGGCTGACCGGTCAACCGGAAGTTCCTTTGCAGGTTGCTAGAAGGAACTATGAACAGTCGTTACAAGCGAGTGGGGGAAGTCGATGGGTTGCCGGGGGCCATTCCCTGGCTCTCGGGCCATACTAGTGCGACACCGTCGCGTCGGTTTGACCTTTCCATGTTGCTGCGAACCCAAAGGATCGAGACAAAGCACGCTTTTGTCGTGGAGTACGCCCGTCCTGCGGCCAAGGATGTTTCCCTCATGCACGCCTACGCGCGCGGGTTCGTTCTGCCCTTCAAGCTTCGCGTGCAATTTCACCAACCTGAACAACCAAGAATGACAGGAGAAGACGTTACCCAATGAAATCCCAGATCCGATCCATCCTATTCGTGGCCGCGGCGCTGTTCCTCGGCCAATCGGCCCTGCATGCGAACATATTTACCTACAACAACGGCGACGTGCTGTTGGTGTTTCGCCAGCCCGGGCAGCCGAACCTAGAGGTGAACCTCGGGCCGGTCTCCCAGTTCATCAACGCCAGTCCCGGTTCCCAGACCACCATCTCCAACTTCAGCTCGGCCCAGTTGCAAGCGGCGTATTCCAGCGTGGCGGCGCTGAATTGGGCGGCCATCAGCACGATTCGCGGGGCGTCGGTGTACAGCCTGCCGGTCAACACGTTGTTTCTCACAAATCCGCGCACGAACGCGACCACGCAGACAACTCCCTACAACGAACAAAGCACCTTCCAGCAGGCGTCGGTGGGCAGCCTCATCGCGACGATCGCCGGATTTGGCTCCACGGAGGGCGCGGTCGTATGGAGCAGCGGAACGCCGGCCAACGCCATTTCCAACACGCCAAACGTGGTCATCATCCCCGAGTCGGACTCCAGTTCGTACACGTCGATTGCAGGAGACGCGGGCGATTTGGGCGGCAATTTCAATCAGGGTGATATTGAGAACCTGACCCCCAGCCCGTTTACCAGCGGGTCGACGCGCTCGGATTTATATGAACTGGAGCCCGGGTCTTCCCCCGGCACGTATCTCGGCTATTTCGAGTTCGATCCCGATGGAACGGTGAGCTTCACTGCTGCTGGCGGTGCCAGTGCCAGCTCGGACATTGCGGTGAGCAAGGTGGCCAGCCCCACGTCCGTGACCGTGGGCAGCAATGTCACCTACACCCTCAGCGTGCAGAACAACGGGCCGGCGGCGGCCACCAACGTGGTGCTGACCGACGCGTTGCCTGCCGGTGTCAGTTACGTGTCCGCACTGGCCAACCAAGGGACCACGGCACAAGCGGGCGGGGTGGTCACCTGGAGCGTCGGCAATCTCGCCAATAGCGCCGGTGCCAGCGCCACCATCGTTGTCAGCACCGTGTCCACCGGGCTGATTTCCAACACGGCCTCAGTGACCTATGCGGGCGCGGCCAGCAACAGCACCGCCTCCGCCACCATTACGGTGAATGCTGTCATCCTGACAAACGAGGTACCCAATCTGGCGGTGGCCAAGGTGGCCGACGCAGCCTCGTACACGCTGGGTAGCAATATCACCTACACCGTGACGGTCCTCAACAACGGGCCGGCGGCGGCCACCAACGTGGTGCTGACCGACGCGTTGCCTGCCGGTGTCAGTTACGTGTCCGCACTGGCCAACCAAGGGACCACGGCACAAGCGGGCGGGGTGGTCACCTGGAACGTGGGCAACCTCGCCAATAGCGCCGGTGCCAGCGCCACCATCGTTGTCAGCACCGTGTCCACCGGGCTGATTTCCAACACGGCCTCAGTGACCTATGCGGGCGCGGCCAGCAACAGCACCGCCTCCGCCTCGGTGACAGTGACCAATATCAGTCCGGTGATCGAGTTTCCCGACCTGTCGATCGTCAAGGTCACCGGGCCCAAGGCCATCACGTTGACGGCGAAAAAGCCGAGCGTGACGAAGTCGGCCACGGTTGAAATCGCCAACGTCGGCACGAATATCTACACCATCACCAGCCTCTCGAACCTGGTCACGCTGGCGGTGGAGTCGCTGACAACCGGCGTCCCCAACGCCGAGGTGGCGCTGGTCAGCGGACGGCCGCAGAAGCCGCTGCCCGTGACGCTCAAGAAGAAGGAGAAACTGTCCGTGGTGTTCGATGTAACGTTCAACGAAACCACTAATAGCGAGTTCCGCTACGTCGCGGAGTTGAACGACACGGTGGTTTCCAACGCCCTCGTTAACGTGATTGTCAAGCCAGCGAAACAATAGGCCGACCGAGAACCGGCCAGTAACGAACAACGAAACAATAAACCAAACACATGCAGCAGGAGAAATGAACATGAAGATAAAGGGAATACTACTGGCCGCTCTCATCGGCGGATTGGCTTCGACCGTGAGCCACGCTCAGACGGCCCTCGAGTTGGACATTACGGGCGGGCAGACGTTCAAGAGCGCGGTCATCAATCGGGCCTACCAGATTTTTGATGGCGGTGCGGCCAGCACCTCGAGCAACGTGGCGGATTCCAATCACATCTCATTGGAAGGCACGGCCGCCGGAGTCCTGGGGGGCAACACGACGAACGTGATCGTGCGGTTGGGGTTCACCAGCACGGAGCAGGGCATCCTGGATCTGGCGCAAGCCAATCAGGTCGGGTTCGCCCGGACGCTGGCGGAAGGGGGCGGCACGGCGCTGATCTCCAACATTGCCAATGTGTCCTTCTCGGACATCTTTCCCGGGAGCGTGGTGCCGCCGCAAAACGTGGCGTTGTTCCACGAGCAGGTGATCGGGGTCGTCCCGTTTGCGTTCGTCGGACACAGCGATCTGGTGTTCTCGAACCTGACACGCGAACAGGCGATCAGCTTCTACGAGTTCTCGGGTGAACTCACCGAAAACTTCTTCACCACCAACGGCAGTCCGAGCAAGACCATCTATTATTTTGGTCGCTCGAACACGGCGGGTGCCCGCATTGTTCCCGAGATCGACCTCGCGTATGTCGGCTCGCCGCAAATCTACGGTTTTGTCGGTGGCCAGTACACGCCCACAAGCGGCTATACCACCGCGTCGTCCCTGGTGTCGGCGATCGCCTCGACCCCGGCGACCCTTGGAACGGCGGGTATCGCCGACTTCCTTGCCGGTCCCAGTCCCAACGCGGACGACTTCATTCTTACCGTCGAAGGTTACTACCCGTCGCCGACCAACGTGGCGTTGGGGTATTACCCGATCTGGTCCTACGACCACGCCTACACGATCCGGAGCGGCACCAACGCGCTCAACTCACTGCAGGAAGAGTTGTTCACCAACCTGGTCGCCCAACTCACGAACGAGGTTTTCCAGACCAGCAACGCCGTCTACACCAACTCATTTGTGGCGTTGACCCACATGCAGGTGAACCGATTGGGTGACGGCACGGTGATCATCCCGGGCGGGGGCTGGCCAGCGTCAAATTAGGCACGGGACACCAGGCGGGCGGGCGAAAGGGGCCCGCCCGCGTGCCCATGAAGCAGCAGGCGGTCTCCAATAGAACATAGCACTTAACGGAAAGACGAAATGAAACTACTAACGCTGAGACGCTCGTTAACCCTTCTGACCCTTGTCGGCGGCGCCTTGTGCTTCAGCGCGCGGTCGTATGGCGATGATCTGAATCAGACACTCGACGTGCTGGAGCGCGCCGGGATCATTACCCATGAGCAGGCCGAAAAGGCGCGTCAGCTTGCTCCTGCACCCGCCACTCCCGCGGCTCCGGCTCCCGGCGCATCGGACCAGCAACTGGAAGAACTCAAACAGAAGGTCCTCATCCTCGAACGCCAGCGGGAAGTGGATAAGGAGGCGAAAGCCAATGCGCCCGTCCTTCCGAGTCTCAAGACCACGTCCAGCAGTTGGATCAATGAAATGAAGTGGTACGGTGACTTGCGGTTGCGCGCGGAAGACTTCGAGAATCCGCAGGATTGGAAAAAGTCGCCGGATGCTCCTGTTCAAGCCAACCAACCCGACCGTCTCCGCTATCGTGTTCGGCTGCGTTTGGGGGTGGATCTCAAAGTGCAAGACTGGGCGAACATCGACGCGCGCTTCGCCACGGGGGACAGCGTATCGGGCAGCACGTACAGTGGTCAGAGCGAAAACGCGACCTTCGGTAGTTCTTTCCGGAAAAAGGCGGCGGTCGTCGATCTGGCGTATGCGGCGATTCATCCCCCATTCTGGGACTGGCTCACGGTTGAGGCCGGCATCATACCCCAGCCAATCTGGCATCCCGTGACTCTCTCCCCAACGGTCTACAAGTCCGAGATCACACCCCAGGGCGCCACGGAATTATTGTCTTACAAATTTGGGGATTACCAACAATACAAGGTATTCGGCAATTTCGGCCAGTACGTGATCGCCGAGGTGGGCGGGAGCTTCACACCCCAGGCGGGGACCAGCGGGCCGATTCCCGAGGGTGAAAATGCGGATTCATACCTGTTCGACTCCGAGGTGGGTCTCGAAGCGAACCTCGATCCCGTGCCTCTGAGGGTTACCCTGGGTTTGGACTCCTTTGTCACCAAGAACCTGGAGCATGTGGTCCCGGGTGACAGCACGACAAGCCAGGGCAACAGCGTCAACGTCAACGCGAATTCCCCGTATATCGGCGATTATCTGTCGGACTTCGACGTGATCCAGGGGCTGGGCGAAGTTGCGTGGACCATCAGCCCGCAACCGGTCCTGAAAACTCCCAACGTGCTCACCCTCGGCGGTGAATACTTGAAAAACCTCTCGCCGACGTATGAGAACGCGCCGGGAGGCGACTACACCACGGCTTGGGCCCTTCAGGCTGTTTACGGCCAGGCCAAGAGCAAGGGACAATGGTCGCTGGGGTATGAGTACAAGTACCTGGGGGCCAATTCAACGTGGGATGCGATCGTCGACGACAATTTCAGCGTTGGCTACGGCAGTCGCAACGCGGTTCCCGGTGCCGGCACCGACATCAAGGGCCACGTCGTCAACCTCACCTACAGTGTGTTCGACTGGTGGCAAATTTCGTTCAACGGGTTTATTGCGGAGCGAATCAGCCCGTTCAATCCCGTGGCTCGCCCACCACTGCAGTCCCATCCGATCTCGCCTTCGGGTGATTATGCGGTGCGGTTGCAACTAGATAACACTCTCAAGTTCTGAGGAACCGGGGTTAAGACGGTACAATAACAACCAGATGAAGAGCACAAATTCATGAAGAAATTGATTCTCCGTTTGACCAGCCTGGCCGTCGGCCTGGGGTTCACACTCTCGGCACACGCCGCCAAGGACGTGACGCTGCTGAACGTGTCGTACGACCCGACGCGCGAGTTGTATCAGGATTACAACACCGCCTTCGCGAAGTATTGGAAGGACAAGACGGGGCGGGGGGTCACCATCAACCAATCGCACGGGGGCTCAGGGAAACAGGCCCGCAGCGTGATCGACGGCCTGGGGGCCGATGTCGTGACCTTGGCGCTGGCCTACGATGTGGATTCGATCTATCAAAAGGCGCAACTATTGCCGAAGGACTGGCAGAAGCGCCTCCCCAACAACAGTGCGCCGTACACGTCAACGATTGTCTTCCTCGTGCGCAAGGGCAATCCGAAGGGCATCAAAGACTGGGATGACTTGGTGAAACCGGGAATCTCGGTGGTGACGCCGAACCCCAAGACATCCGGTGGAGCGCGTTGGAATTATCTTGCGGCGTGGGGCTACGCCTGGAAAAAGACCGGTGGAGACCTGGAGAAGACGAAGGACTTCGTTGCCCGGTTCTACAAGAATGTGCCGGTGCTGGACACCGGCGCTCGTGGCGCGACGACGACGTTCGTGGAGCGTGGCATCGGTGATGTTCTCGTCGGTTGGGAAAACGAGGCGTTGCTGGTTGCCAATGGCATCGGCAAGGACAAGTTCGAGATTGTCGTGCCTTCGGTGAGCATTCTTGCGGAACCGTCTGTGAGCGTTGTGGACCGAGTGGCCCTGCACCACGGGACTTTTGAGGTCGCCAAGGCGTACCTAGAGTATCTGTATTCCGAGAAAGGCCAGGAGATTGTAGCCAGGCACTATTACCGCCCGCGGCTCCAGTCCGTAGCCGACAAGTATGCCAGTCAGTTCACAAAATTGGATTTGTTTACCGTGGACGAGGCCTTCGGCGGTTGGCAGAAAGCGCAAAAAATCCACTTTGCCGATAGCGGCGTGTTCGACCAGATCTACAAACCGTGACCGCAACCAGACGGGATCGATGCAGTGGACAACGAGAAACGTCACGATGAAGACAAGAAACCGGAGTGGCTGGAAATTGTGCGGAAGCAGGTCGAGTCATTGCGTTTCGGCGTCGTACAGATCATCGTGCACGATGGGCAGGTGACACGGATTGAGCGGACCGAACGGATGCGGCTGGAGTGAAACCTTCGTCCGCAAATGGCCGGATAATTATGATGAGGAGCGTTGACTTGAGCTTGTTGGCACATAGGTGTTCCGTGGAATGAAGAACTCTTGGTCATATCTATTGCTGTTCTTCGCTGTCGTTCCCGCGAGGGCTGCCACAGTGAAGATCGCCAGTCCGGATCGCGCGAAGACGTACTCCGACGCCGAGGCAGTTCAGCATTCGCTTGTTTGGAACAGCAAAACTCAGGCTCTCAGTGCCTATGTACGGTTCAGCAACTATCTGTATGCCAACCAGGATGAGCCCGTGGAGGAAGAGTCGTTTGTGTTTGCATTGCCGGGGGTGACGTTCGATCCGCAAACAAAGGAGTTTTGGGCGAAAGCGGAACATGGAGAACGCGTGGTTGTGGCCACGTTGCGCAGACAGCTTCTGGGGCACTACGTCCAACCAGCAGTCGGGACAATCGTGCTGATCCTCAGACATGACGGCGCGGCGACCGTGGTCCTGACGGCTGACAGCAATCAGGAGCCATGCAGTATGTGCAGCCATTGGGTGGAGCGCGAATCAGGCGTGTCCCTGGAAAATTTCATCCGTTCCTGGTTTGGAGGGGCCGCCAAGTGAAGACCACCTCGCATGTGTGAGGCCCCGAGGGCTGGCGAGTAGAAAACGAAGAAACGGTGAAAGAGTCGTTCGTGAACTGCGAAGTTGCCGTGCACAGTACCTACCAGCGCTGACTGGAGGTTGACCTTTGAACAGGGAAGGTTGTTTGGGCTGACCGGTCAACCGGAAGTTCCTTTGCGGGTTGCGGAAAGGAACATGACCAGTCGTTACAAACAAGTCGGAGCGGCGAGGGCGTTGTTGTCGGTCTTCCCTGTCCCCTCCGCACGTCATTTACTGCCCGAGCTGTATCTCTCATCCCGGCAGCCTCCGTCGTGGGAACTCACTTCCCATCGAAGGTCCCGTCAGGCCGCCGGCTGCACCGGTGCCCGCTGGCTGCTTCTGCGCCGTGGGCACCACTCATTTCACAAGTCTGAACCATAACAACAGGAGAAAAACACAAGACATGAAACCTCACATTCTATTCTCGTCCGCCATCGTGGCCGGAGCGCTGCTACTTGGCGCAAAACCGGTTTGGGCGGCACCGTTCAACTATAACAACGGCGATGTCCTGGTGGTGTTCTGGCAAGCCGGTCAACCCAACCTCGAGGTCGACATCGGCCCCGTCTCGCAGTTTATCGGCGCGACCCCGGGCTCCATCATCACTTTCACCGGGTCCGGCGCGAACCAGTTTAGCCTGACCCAACTGAACGCGGCCTTTCCAAGTCTCGCGTCCGTGAATTGGGCGGTCATCAGCGACGTTCGTGGCGCGTCGGTGTATGGCCTGCCGGCGAACACGTTGTTCCTCACAAACCCACGGTTCAGCCTCTCGGCGCTGACCAGTCCTTACACCAGCCTGACCACCTTCCAGCAAGGGTCAATCGGCAGCATCATCTCGACGGTGGCCGGTTACCTGTCATCCGAGGGCGCCATCCCGTGGAGCAGCGGAACGCCGGCCAACGCCATTTCCAACACGGCCAACGTCGTCATCATCCCCGACGGGGATTCCAGTTCCTACGTGTCGATCGCGGGATCAGCGGGCGATTTGGCCGGCACGTTCCAACAGGGCGATATTGAGAACCAGACGCCCAGCCCGTTTACCAGCGGCGCCACGCGCTCGGATTTCTATGAGTTGAAACCCAATACCGGAGCCGGTGTCTACCTCGGGTACTTCGAGTTCGATGCCAACGGCACGCTGACCTTCCGGGTGGCTCCAACCCTACCGACAGCTTACAACCTGCAAATCAGCCAACCCAATGTGGTCCTCAATTTCTCGTCCGAGAACAACGTCCTCTACGATGTTCAGGCCGACAACGATCTCGTCAACGGTTCCTGGAGCACGATTGCCAGCAACCTAACGGGCACCGGCGGAACCCTGACGTATACGGACCCTGGCGTGGCAAGCCAGACCCAGCGGTTTTATCGGATTCACGTGCAATTCTAGGCATTCGGGAGCACAGCCGTCAGAGTCAGTGTCATAACAATCAACCACTGCCTCGTTCACGGCTCGGTGAATTCATCGGCGGCTGTGCTCTTGCCTTCACCCCGCTTGTTTCCAGCCTGCGGAGTCCAGTGCGGCACGCATGCACATCCTAACTATTGCGAACCAGTAAAATCGCAGCGGCGTGTTGCAATGCTTTGTTGCAATGTCGTGGCTGTCTTTGAGTGGTTTCAGGCAAACGACGGCAAACGTCGAACGGTGATGAAACCCTTATGGCTATTGCGTTTTGTGTACTTCAGCAAACGTGAGTAAAGACGGGCTAAAAACCACGGCGGGAATTAGAAATCCGATGCTCTATCCAACTGAGCTACAGGCGCAGACCGTTAGTTGATTGGGTTATATAAGAATTCTCCGCGCAAAGCGATTGTGTTGTGCTGTTTCTGCCGTTGTTGTCGTGAACGCCGCCCGGACGACTCGCACGCATCCAACGCTCGTTCCTCTTGGTGACTGTCCCTGCTGTTCGAGCCGTACCGACGTTTACCTTGTGATTTTCCAACGCGATGTGGGGCAAGTCAAGCGCGGCCTCAAGACGACCGACCCCGAACTGGCCAAGCGCATGAGTTGGGGCGCATCGGCAGCCGCCAGAGCCGCCACCCATCCGCCCGAACGATGTCGTAACAGCCCGTAACAATATCCTGCGCACAGGACGCGACCTTACGTGTAAGCTTCTTGACTGCCTGCTGGAGATTTTGGCAACAACTGGAGGGTCTGGCGAGTATTGTGGTTGGTCAGCGGTTGGTGCAATTGATGCGGCCATTGCTGACAGATTCCGGAGCGAGTTGTTGCTGTCGAGATAAGGGTGTAAGGGTCATCGCTGATGGCTCTTTTTCGTGTCTGTCGATGGAACCCATCTTCACGAGGCGTTGCGTGTTAGCGAAATCGCTTCGGCCGGCCTCGCCTGATCTGCGCCACCCTCTCTTGCGGATCCAACCAACCGGGAGCGTCCTGCGCGCGCGACGAGGAACGTATGAGCGCTAAACAGCTGCGTGGTTTGCAAGCCAAGGGGGTCGCTGTGGAGTTGGGAGGTCGGGATAGAAGCGCGACCGCGGCGCGGTCCATGGGAAAACCAAACGCAATGCTTGCGGCACCCGAACAACAGCGCAGGCGGCAAGACGTCATCGAGGAATTTTTCCCGGTCGTGGGCATCGGGGCGTCCGCGGGCGGGCTGGAAGCGTTTACGAAGTTGCTCAAGCATTTGCCCAACGACACCGGCATGGCGTTTGTGCTGGTGCAACATCTGGATCCCACACACGCGAGCGCGTTGACGGAGATCCTTTCGCGGACAACGGCGATGCCGGCACCGGCTTGGGGTTGGCCAGTGTGTATGGGATCATCCAGCGACATGGCGGCGAAATCGGGATTCGCAGCGAGGTCGGCAAGGGATCGACCTTTACCATTCGCCTGCCCGCCCCTCCGGGCCAGCCAGCCGAGCTCCCCGTGGCGAAGGAGCCGGTCCTTTCGAAGAATGATCGGCTTCGTATCCTGGTGGTTGAAGACGACCCGATGGTGCGCAACATCGAGGCCGAGTATCTGATCTCAGACGGGCACGCGGTGGAGACCGCCGACGACGGTTGCGAAGGACTGAGCAAATTCCGCACAGGCAAATTTGATCTGGTACTGACTGACCGGGCCATGCCCCAAGTCAACGGAGACCAATTAACCGAAGCGATCAAGGAGGTGGACCCGGACATGCCCGTCATACTCGTGACAGGTTTTGCAGACACATTGGGGGACGATCACAAATGCCGGCGGGCGAA
Organism: Verrucomicrobiia bacterium; assembly: GCA_050010195.1. Classification (GTDB taxonomy): domain Bacteria; phylum Verrucomicrobiota; class Verrucomicrobiia; order Palsa-1439; family Palsa-1439; genus Palsa-1439. The sequence continues at coordinate 48,602 of JBEKLM010000014.1, read as the reverse complement.
TCTCATGTTAACCAAGCCTTTCAGCCGCGCCAGCCTGCGCGAAGCGGTCGGAAGGGCGGTGTTGTTGCCGGTATGAGTGAATCACAGCCAAATACGCGCACGTCTACAAGCAGACCGACGCCGATTTCAGCCACGGCGTCTGCCGGGAGTGCGCCCACAAACTCGACACGGAATACTTCAAGAAAGAGCCATCTCATGCGTAAAGGACGAATCCTTGTTGTTGACGACGACCTGGTATGCACCCGGGTGCTAAAGGTCGGCCTCGAAAGAACCGGCGGCTACGAGGTCCGCGCCGAGGCGCGAGCCACGCAGGCGGTATCGGCGGCGCGGGAGTTTGAGCCCGATTTGATCCTGCTGGATGTCTGCATGATCGACGGGGACGGTGGCGACGTGGCCTTCACATTGCGAAACGATCCACACCTCCGCCATGTCCCCATCGTTTTTCTTACCTCGATTGTTTCCGAACGCGAAGCCCAGGACGGCACCGCCGTGCGTGGTGCGTTCCACTTTCTGGCCAAACCCGCGCGTCTGGAGCGCGTGATCGCCTGCATCGAAAAGCATATCGGGACCGGAGAACCCAATGATCTGCGCCCCATGGAAAGGAAATCCACATGAAGACCACGTGCATTCTGGCAGTTGACGATGACATTCAGGCGACGCGGATGATCAAATGGACCCTGGAGAGGACCGGCCGCTACCAGGTTCGAGAGGTCAACGACTCCACCCGGGTGCTCGAAGCGGCTCGCAAGTTCAAGCCCGAGTTGATTCTCCTGGATATTTGCATGCCCTGCGCGGAGGGCGTTGAGGTTGCCTTCCTGATTCGCGCCGATGAGGAATTTCAGGGCACTCCCGTCGTGTTTCTGACGTCGCTTGTCTCGGAGCAGGAAGCCGTGGGCGACGGCACAGCCGGGGGAGGATTCCATTTTGTCGCCAAGCCCGTGCGATTGGCGCGATTGATTACCTGCATTGAGAAAGGCCTCGAACAAGCGCGTTGCGGAGACCAGCTCCCGGCCGAGAGGTAATGCGTATGAGGAAACATCGCATTCTTGTCATCGACGACGACGCCAATGCCACGCGCGTCGCGAAACTGATTATTGAGAGATCGGGACGCTACGAGGCCCGGGGGCTCAACGATCCGACGCAGGCGCTCGACGTCGCTCAGGAATTCAGGCCCGACCTCATCTTGCTGGATGTGTGCATGCCCGGCGTGGAGGGAAGCGAGCTTGCCGAGAAGATCCACGGCACCCCGTTTCTGGCGGACGTTCCGATCGTGTTTCTGACATGCATCGTGACGCCAAGTGAAGTCGGGAAGAGTGGCCGTGTCGTCATCGGCCATCATGAGTACATGGCCAAACCCGTCCGACCCGACCAGCTTATCGCCTGCATTCAAAATACGTTGGAGCGCGCCAATCGGCTTTCGGAGTCTGGTGAACCGTTGATTCGATCCTGAAGATCTTGCGATGGGAATGCACACACTGTTGTTACTGCCGGGGTTCTTCGTGCTGGTTGCCGTGGCGGTCGGACTCGCCGTGCTTCTCCGAAGGCGGGTCCACCTCACGGCATCCGCCATGGATGAAAAGGGACGTCTTGAACAATTGCTGGAGGAGAGCGAGTTGCGGTTCCGCATTCTCACGCGCGCCACGAACGAAGCCGTGCGGGATTGGAACATTGACGCCGGATCCGTGTGGTGGAACGGCAACGTCCAGACGCTCTTTGGATACGATGGGGAGGGGGTCGGCCTGTCAAACGATTGGTGGATCCAAAACGTACACTCCGACGACCGGGAGCGCGTCCTGACCAGTTTGCAGGCGCGCATCCAGAGCCATGAGGATTTTTGGTCCGGCGAATATCGTTTTCGCCGCGCGAACGGTTCGTACGCCGACATTTTCGACCGGGGATATATCCTGCGTGACCACGACGCGCACGCCATCCGGATGATCAGTTCGATGATGGACATGACCGAGCGCAAGCGCGAGATGGAGACCGCCCGGGCGCGCGATGCCGCCCTGGAATCCGCCCGCTTGAAATCGCAATTCCTGGCCAATATGAGCCATGAAATCCGCACCCCGATGAACAGCGTCATCGGGATGACGGATATCCTGCTGCACACCGAGTTGACGCCCGAGCAACGGGAGTTTGTCGAGATCGTTCGCATGAGCGGGGAATCGCTGCTCACGATCATCAATGACATCCTCGACTTTTCCAAGATCGAGGCCGGCAAACTCAAGTTTGAAATGCTGGACTTTGAACCACGCACGGCCGTCGACGACGTTATCATGATGCTGCTGGATCAGGCGCGTGTCAAAAACCTGCAGTTGTCCGCGTTCATTGAGCCGGAGGTGCCGGACATGGTCTGCGGAGATCCGGGCCGGTTGCGGCAGGTGTTGACCAACCTCATCAGCAACGCCATCAAGTTCACCCAAGAGGGCGAGATCAAAGTTCGCGCCACCAGAGACGCGGAGCGCGACACGGATGTGGTCCTGCGGTTTGAAGTTACGGATGCCGGGGTGGGCATTCCCGAAGAGGCCCGCGCGTGTTTGTTCCAGGCGTTTTCGCAGGTGGACGCCTCGACCACCCGAAGATACGGCGGCACGGGCCTGGGTTTGGCAATCTGCAAACAACTGGTCAATCTGATGGGCGGCCAGATTGGCTGCCGCAGTACCCCCGGTCAGGGCTCAACTTTCTGGTTCACGGTGCGATTTGAAAAACCGGGCGGGGTGACACCCCTCGCGGAGATTTTGACGGAAGGCGCGCACCTGTCCGTGAATTCCGCCGCGTCGCACATTCCCGAGGCCGTTCGCAGGCGCACGCGCGTGCTGATCGCCGAGGACAATATCTTCAATCAGAAGGTGGTGCTGCGTCAGGTGCGGGAGATGGGTCTGGGCGCCGACGCCGTGGCCGATGGCACCGAGGCCCTGGAAGCGCTCAGCCGGATATCCTATGACCTGGTGTTGATGGATTGCCAGATGCCGGAGATGGACGGCTACAAATGCGCCGCCGAAATCCGCCGGTGGGAAGACGGCCGGAAACACGTGCCGATCATTGCCATGACCGCGCATGTCATGAAGGAAGATCGCGACAAATGCCTGGCGGCGGGCATGGATGATTTTTTGAGCAAGCCGGTGCGCGTGGCCCATTTGGAAGCCGTGCTTGCCAAATGGTTAACAGGATCGACGTCGATCGGGGCAATCGACGCCTCCATTCCCTTGTCCAATTCGCCGCCAGATCCAGCCGGGGCAGGTGGTGGAGCGGTCGCCCCCCCCGAAGGCGACTCCCCACCCCCGCCTGTGGACATGGACCTCTTCATGGAATTGGCGGGCAACAACCGGCAACGGCTACAGGAGTTGGCGGCGCATTATCTTCGCCAGACAACAGAACAGCTTGTCAAACTCCGGGACGCAATCGCCACGGGCACGGCAACCGATGTCAAACGCATTGCCCATAGCGCCGCCGGTTCGAGCGCGACGTGCGGTATGAACCCCATGGTGGAACTCTTGCGCGAGTTGGAGCGAATGGGGGACACCGGTCGGTTGGCCGAGGCCCCGCGCGCCTTCGCCGCGGTTCAAGAAGAATTTACCCGGACGGAACAATTCCTCAATACGTATCTGGAAACCGCAACCAAACCTCAAGGGACAAGGGAGAGTGTAACCGCATGAAGCGCATTCTGATCGTGGAAGACGATTCGATCATTACCGATGTCTATACCCAGAAGCTTCGCGCCGAGGGTTTTGACGTGGACGTCGCCGTCGACGGCCGCGCCGCGCTGAAAATATTCCACGACCGACGAGTGGATCTTGTTTTACTCGATCTCCTGCTGCCGGAAGTCAACGGTGTGGAGTTGCTCCAGCAGATACGCTCGGAGTTCGGTCCGTCCGAGCTTCCCGTGCTGGTATTCACCAATGCCTATCTGGGCGGGATTGTGCAACAGGCATGGGAGGCGGGCGCCAACCAGGTCATCCCCAAGGCGGGCATCAAATGCAGTCTGGTCGTCGCGATGATCAAGAACGCGCTGGCGAATCCGCCGCCGTCCGCGGTGCCGTTGGCGCGAACGGCGACCCGCATGGAGTTTGATCCCGCGGTGCGGAAGCATCTCCTGGAATCGTCTTCAAAAACGCTCGCCGCGCTCTGGCGACCCCTGAAACAGCTGGCCAAGCAGGGCCGCCGAGGGGACAGTCGCGCGTGCTTCCGCGAATTATTCCGGGTTGTCCGCCCTCTCACGGCGAAGGCGGCGATCGCCGGATTGGACAGGATCACACAGATGTCCGCCGCGTTGGAAGCGCTCCTGAAGGAACTGTGCGACAAGCCGGAACGATTGAGTCCGTCCGTTTTGCTCACGATTGCCCAAGCCATCGATACGCTACAGCTGCTCTTCGCATATCCATGCGGCGTGTCAGCCTGTAATTCCTCTGTAGCCCAGATCCTTGTCGTTGATGATGACGAGTTCGTGAGGCAGGCAGTCAGTCAGGCTCTGGCCCGTGTCAATCTGAAGGCAATCTGTGCGGATAATCCTGTGAACGCCTTGAAGCGGCGTACCGGGGCGCGCTTTGATTTGATCATCCTGGATATTGAGATGCCTGACGCCAGTGGATTCGATCTGTGTTCACGATTCCGCACCATGCCCGCCTGCCGGGACACTCCCATTATTTTCCTGAGTGTGCACAAGGACCACGAGTTCCGTACCGAATCGGTCCTGCGGGGAGGCAGCGACTACGTTACCAAGCCATTCCTGTACACGGAACTGGCCGCCAAAGCCCTCAGTTTTGTTATCAGCAGTCCGCTCAAACTGGTTCACACAACCGGGAAATCGAACGGTGACGATGCCGAATCGGCCTTCTCACGGCGCGAACTCAAGGTCCTGAAACAAGCCATCCTGGCCAGCTATGACGCTTGAGCGCCCATGACTCACGGCGGAACCACGGCCATCCTCACCAACGACCGACGGTCATAGACCGCCGCAGAAGAAACGGCTGGGACAAGTCGGTGTGGCCAGTCGCGCCTGGGCCAGCCGTTGCAACGGTAGGACCGTGAGCAACGGCTGCCGGCCGTGCGCAGGTTGCCTGCGAAAAAGTGGGAAAATCAAAAGCGCGCCGGCGTGACTCCGTCGTGCTGTTGGGTGACCTCGGGCACGGCCTCGACTTCGCCGTCGAGTTCGTAGGAGAGCTTGCCCTCGCCGATTTCCTTCAGGGCGATATCGGCGAAATCCATCCGCGCATCGGTCTGCGTGAGGGGGCGATGCCCCTGGATAAGTTGGCGGACACGCCTTCTGACCACGTTGATCAGCAGCTCGGGGCCGGGAATGCGCAACAGCGCCGGCTCCAGATAATTTACCTTGATCCGTAAAGGGACTTTGACTGCAGCGGAAACCGGTTCCATCTCAGGCATTATTTTACTTTCTGCCACGAGCGTTTGGGCCGCCTGATCGGCCGCCCCCAACTCATGGCGTGGTTTGAACAGTTAACGAATCGTTGCGAGCTTGGTAGTCCAGGCCGCCTTCGTGAGGCAGCTTTCGAGTGGTCAGCGAAAAGTCCGCAACAGTGCAAGAGTAGCCCTGCCCGTCAATAACCACAATGGGGTAAACACCGTAGGCTGGGTGTGACTGCTGCCGGGAAATGGTCCTGCCGTCGTGTTTCGGCGACCTGTCAGGGGTTACGCGATGATCCGGTTGACGCGGCATTGACGGTGGCGGGGCCGATTTCGAGGATGCGCCACTCGGCCCAGTCGAGCGGGTCTTCGCCGAGGTAGGTGTGGACGCAGGCGAGCACGCGTTGGGGATCGCCCATGGCCTTCAATGGGATGCGGAGGGTCAATTCGCGTTCGTGACGCTGGATTTGGACGGTGTTTTCGGGCAACTTGCGGGTCTGATTGAGGACGTCATGCTTGAGTTCGCCGATATTGACGCGGAGTTTGGGCATCTGCTCGAAGGGCCAGTTGTCGCGATAGCCGAAGGCAAAGATGGACGCGGAGACGGCTTCCGCCAGGGGTTTTGACAGGCGGACGGTCACGACGAGGTTGTCCGCTTCGCGCCAGGTGTGGACCTGTTCGATGCCCACAAAGCTGGCTTTCTCCTCCTCGGTCAATTGCTGCTCCTGGAGTTCCGGGGAGCGTTGGAGGCGGCCCGCAAGAAACTGGTTTTCAACTGGAACGATGGGCACGACGACGGGCGGGAAATCGCCAAACAACTCGTTGGCCCGGACAAAAGAGAGCAGGTACTTCCCGCTCGCGTCCACCTGACTGCGATGGGCGAGCAGGGCGGTTTCCTTCACCCGGATCTGGCCGAGGGACAGCGGCAGGATGTTCCAACGGATCGGGGCGACCAATGGGGCGGGAGGCAGCATGGGGCGCAACGGCTGCAAGCCGCGCGGCGCTGGCCAGTGCGCGAAATGGACGAGGTACGGATAGACGTCGGGATGCATCTGGCTTTCGAGGTCCCACAACGCCACGCGGGTGAAGACGTATAATGCCTGGTGGTCGACGTTATGGTCGGAGGGATGCGAGACGAAGACCTTCGTGGGTTTGAATTCCTGCAGGTTGGCCTCGATGTCGTGGAGGATTTCCTCCCCCTTGTACGGAGCACCGGGACGATAGGCGTCGGCATAGGGCACTTTGGTGGCCTTGGTGAGCATGCCCTCGAAGGGCGGGCGGTCCGCCCAGTGCCGGTACCAGATGGTCAGCGTGCCGAAATCCGGATAGCCGAGGAAGGCGAGCTGATTTGTATCGACGCCGAGAACTTTGGCGGCAGCCACGGCCTCCTGATGGCGGACTTCGCCCATCAGTCGGACGGCTTCCGGCATGACGACGATATGCTTGCGATACAACATGAATGACCATTCGTTGTTATCGCCATAGGTGAGCCAGACGATCCGCACGGGCAGTTTCATGGCGACCGCCTGCTGGATGATGCCACCACAGCCGAGCGTCTCGTCGTCCGGGTGCGGCGCGAAGATGATGATGCGATCGTCCGGGGTGAGCGTCGGCGAGGATGGCAAGGACGACCCGACCGACGACTGGTCTTGGGTCGTTGCGCCAGCCCTAGTCGCCGCGGTGCAGAGCGCGATAAGAGCTATTTGTAAAACCTTGGACCGGAATGGCAAGCAGCGATAATTCAATTGATTCTAGCCTTCAACACCACGGGGGAAACTTTGTTTCACCCTCCTCCTTTGTCGCACGGCGGATGATGTGTCAATATCATTATCATTCCGACTGGTGACTGGTGGGGCGGTGAGGCTGTAGTGAAAATGTTGGTTAGCTATGCGTTCGCGAATTCCGCTTCCATTGACGCAATATGGTCTGGATCTTTTGCCCGAAGTCCCGCAAGGACTTCATGAACCATCCGTTTGCAGTGGGAAACGTAGTCAGGAAGCGAGACGCTCGCCCAATTCGGAGGGGGATTGGCGCGGCGGGCGGTGGAAGCGGCTCTTGGACGTTAAAAGACATCGACCACGCCGCGTGAGGGCGCGCGGCCTACAGACGGCAGCGCGAGGGGTGGCTGACCTTTGTTGGATGACTGGAATCGTTGGGCGAGTTCTCTGTTGACTGCGGTATCTGGGTGTGATATCGGTTCTGCGATAGGAAGCAATTGTTGTTTGACATGGGGGATTGAGGGGGGATGGTGCCGAAGTGCATGAGTACCCAGGTGCCTCAGTGAAAAGCCCGCGCGAGACAGAAGGTGTGGAGCGTGGAGTCGCGCCTGAGGCGGGCAAGCGTTGTGGCTACAACCACGACACGGCGTTTCGCCCGGGACAGGCGACGCGACAGCAGGAAGCGGCCACGACGGAACGTGGCCCTTGTATCTTACTCGTACCGAGTGCCGTTCACAAGTGCCGTCTGTCGGCACAATGCTTGCAATTTGGCCTGTGGCGGGTACTCTGGCGGCGGATTCGCCATGCAGCCGACTATCCGCCGACTCTTCAACGCCCAGCAGTCCGGTTTGATTCTGGTCATCCTGCTTCTGGGGGCCATCCTCACCATCTTCGCCGGTACGCACGTGGACCGCTCGACGGGCCACTCGGTCAACAATTTCCTCAATTTCTACACGCTCACCCAGACGGCCACCGACGCGAGTTTCTTCGCCATCATGGCGGTCGGCGCGACGATGGTGATCATCTCGGGCGGCATCGATTTGTCCGTCGGGTCAGTGTACGCGCTTGCGGGAACGACCATGGCGCTGGCGTTGCGGGCCTGGAGTTTTTCCAGCCCGTTGGAAACCGTGCTCGTGGGCATGACGCTGTGTCTCGGGATCGGACTGCTCTGCGGACTGGCCAACGGCGTCATGGTGGTCGGGTTGCGGGTGCATCCGTTCATCATCACGCTCGGCACGATGTGGGTGTTTCGCGGCGTCGCATTCGTGACGAGCAAGGCCGAGAGCATTCTCGTGCCCGACGCGTTGACGAGCTTTGCCAAGGCATCGTTCGGCTCGAACGCGGCGCTCTACCCCGTGCCGATGCTGGTGATGATCGCCGTCACGGCGCTCGGCGCGGTGTACCTGTCGCGGACGGTGATGGGCCGGCACATCTACGCCATCGGCGGGAACGTCGAGGCCAGCCGCTACTCGGGCCTGCGACTCGGGCGAATCCTGATCGGCGTGTACGCGTTGTCGGGATTGACCGCCGGCATCGCGGCATTCGTCGGCATCAGCTATTACGGCTCGGCGACATGCGGCGATGCGACGGGCTACGAATTGTACGTGATCGCGTCGGCGGTGGTCGGCGGCGCGAGCCTGAGCGGCGGCAAAGGCAGCGCGATCAACGCCATGCTCGGCGCGATCTTGATCGTGTTGATCCGCCAAGCGATCCGCCAACTGCATTTCGACCAGAATTACGAATGGATTATCATCGGCTGCGCGATCGTGATCGCGGTCGTGCTCGACCAGCTCAACGCGCGGCTGACAGCCAAACGGCTTGTGAAAGGAACAGCATAAATCCGCCCCGGCGGGTAAACCTCGGAGGAAATCATGAATAAAACGGGTAAAGTGCTTCTCATCCTCGGATGCGTAACGCTGGTGACGATGGCCGCCGGCTTCGCGCAGGCGAAGAAGTCCATCAAGATCGCCCTGATCGCGAAGAGTTCGACAAATCCCGTGTTTCTCTCCGCCCGAACCGGCGCGGAAGCGGCGGCGAAAGAATTGTCGGCCAAGTACGGCATCGATATCGCGATCGACTGGCGCACGCCGCCGACCGAAGACGGCCAGGTGCAGGCCCAACGCATTGCGCAGGCTGTCAACGAGGGCGATGACGCGATCATTCTCTCCTGTTCCGACGCCGGGAAGGTCACGGGCGCCATCGACGACGCGGTGGCGCGCGGTGTGCCGGTGATGACGTTCGACAGCGATGCGCCGCAGTCGAAGCGGTTTGCATTTTACGGCGTGGACAATGTCGCCAGCGGCGAACAGGTCATGTCGGAACTGGCGAAGCAACTCGGCGGCAAAGGCAAGGTCGCCATTCTCGCCGGCAACCAGAACGCACCGAACCTGCGCAAGCGCGCGGAGGGCGTGATCAAGGAAGCGGCGAACCATCCCGACATCAAGATCATCGGCACGTTCTATCACATCGAGACTCCGCAAGACGGCGCCGCGGAAGTCATGCGGGTCATGAACGCGTACCCGGACATCGATGGCTGGGCGATGATTGGCGCATGGCCGTTGTTCACCAAATCGCTGTTGACCGACCTGGATCCCAACAAGGTGAAGGTCGTCGCCATCGACGCGCTTCCCGCGGAACTACCCTATATCGCCAAGGGCATCGCGCCGGTATTGTTGGCCCAGCCGACGTACAAGTGGGGCTACGTGTCCGTCGAGAAAGTGATCGACAAGATTTATCTCAAGAAAGACGTCCCGGTCATTACGCGGATGGAACTGGTCCGCGTCTCGAAGGAAACTCTCGGTACCTGGGCGCGCCAACTCAAAGACTGGGGATTTCCCGATGTGCCGGAGGAATACCTGAAGCTGCCGTGAGATCGGATGCCTGACGCACCCCTCATTCAATTCAAGAGTATCAGCAAACGCTTTCCCGGCGTGCAAGCGCTGCGGGACGTGAGCTTTGATGTGGCGCGCGGTTCCTGCCACGCGCTCTGCGGCGAGAACGGCGCCGGCAAGAGCACGCTCGGCAGGATTCTGGCCGGCATTTACGCGCCCGACGAAGGCGAATTGGTCGTCGACGGAAAGCCTGTTCGATTCACAAACCCGAGTGCCGCGATGGCGGCGGGCATCGGCATCGTCCACCAGGAACTCGCGTTCTGCGAGAACCTGACGGTCGCCGAGAATCTCTGCCTTGGTCAATTACCGGCGCGCGCGACATTCGTGTCCCGCCGCGAAATGTTGCGTCGGGCGAGGGAATATCTTGGCGCCATCCAAGCGAAGATCGATCCGACGCGGCTGGTCGGCGAACTGCCCGTTAGCCAGCAACAACTTGTCCAAATCGCGGCGGCGGTGTCGCACGGCGCGCGCATCCTGATTTTCGACGAGCCGACCAGCAGCCTGTCGCAACCCGAAGCCGAGCACCTCTTCGAGTTGATCCAGCGGCTGCAGAAGCAGGGCGTGACGGCCATCTACGTGTCGCACCGCCTCGAAGAGATTTACCGATTGTGCGACACGATCACCGTGTTGCGTGACGGCCAACACGTAGGGACGAAGCCCGTCAAAGACCTCGACCAGGGCGGGTTGGTCCAAATGATGATCGGCCGCACGTTGGATGCGTATTTTCCGGGTCACCTGAAGGCCGACCCCGGCGAAGAGTTGCTACGCGTCGAAAATCTCTCCAGTCCCGGTAAGTTCACGGATATCTCATTCGCGTTGCGGGCGGGGGAAGTCCTTGGTTTCGCGGGCTTGGTGGGAGCCGGACGCACCGAGATAGCCGAGGCATTGTTTGGGTTGGATCGACTGGCCACGGGTCGCGTCTTTGTGAACGGACAGCCCATGCCGTTGCGCCATCCATCCGTCAGCATGAGTCACCGGTTGGGAATGGTCCCCGAAGATCGCAAACGGCACGGTCTGGTGCTGATGATGAATGCGAGGGAAAACATCTCGCTCCCGACGCTGGAACGATTCGCGCGCCGCGGATGGGTCCGCCCTGCCGCAGAGCGGCGAGCCGCCCAGACGTATTTCGACCGTCTCCGTATCAAAGCCCCCAGTACCGAGTCGGTGGTTGCGGGGCTATCGGGCGGCAACCAGCAAAAGGTTGTCCTTGGTAAATGGCTCGCGGCGGATTGTCGCGTGCTGATCGTCGATGAACCGACACGGGGCGTGGACGTCGGCGCGAAAGCCGAGATCCACAGCCTCATCGACGAACTGGCCCACAAAGGCAACGGCGTATTGCTGATTTCCAGCGAGCTTCCCGAGGTCATCAACCTCTCTACGCGAATTCTGGTCCTGCGCGAAGGCCGAATTGTCAGTGATGTCCCGCGCTCGCAGGCCACACAGGAATTGCTCCTGCGGCTGATGGCAGGAATCGCCGCCTGAGAGAACTTTGATTTTCTGAATTTCGGAGTTGCATCCTGACCTGAACTTTGTTACCCATTCGTCACAAGGAGGTGGGGGAACGCAGTTCCCTCATAAGGAACGATGGAATGGGGAGCTAGCCGTATTCTGGCTTTGCGCAAGCATGCCGGTATGACCCAGGCCAAATTTGCCCAGTGGCTTGGTGTGACCATCAAACAGGTTAAATACCTGGAGCACCAACGTCGCAACCCGAGCGGACCGACCCGTCGGTTGCTGGACATCCTGGCGGTACAGTTCCATTTCAACGGCACGGATGCCGTGCTGGTTCTGGGCACCGACACCACGCGTTTGAGGCCGCCGGCTGGCAGTCCAAAACCCCCGACGGCTGCTTCTGCGCAGCCCCAAGATGGCGGAAACGAGGCAGCAAAACCGCCCCAAAAGGCGCTCGTGACGGACGCCGAAAAAAATGCCCACGGGGTAACTGTGTCCCCTGCCGTCCCCGATGACGACGCTTTCGTTTGGCGCTAAGTGGTGCTAGAATCAACGTGTGAGCGTTGGAGTGCAGCAACCAGTTTCGCGCTGGAAACGATGGGTCCGTCGGGCCACGCTGGCTATATTGGGTCTGGCCGCAACCCTCGGCATTTGGCGACTGGCCCTCAACGGATTCGTCGCCGGCCAGATTGCCGGCATCCGTGAGAAAAGCTATCCGGTGACGCTTGTTGAGTTGAATCGATGGTATCCCCGTGTCGCTCCCTTGGAAAACGGCGCCGTCCTGTTCGACAAGGCGTTTGCCAGATTCCCCCACCAATCCGGTTGGGCCGACAAGCTCCCGGGCGAACGTGCGCTTAACTCTTCGCAGCTTGGTTTGTCCCCGAAGCCGCCGGCGCAAAGCACGGCAGATTTCATCGAGCAGAACGACGACATGCTGGCCCTGCTCCAACAGGCATCGAATACTCCCCGGTGCCGGTTTCCAATCGACCTGGGAACCCTCTCCATCATGCCCTACTCGCATTTGGGGAATCTCATTCGCAGCGCTCATCTACTGGAAACCGACGCCGCCAACCATACGGTCTGCGCCGACCCCCAACCAGCCATCGCCTCCGTCCAATCCTTGTTCGCCCTGTCTCACTCGCTTGCGAAAGAGCCGCTGGTGCGATCTCATCTGGCGCGTCTGGAGTGCCAACAGATTGCCGTCAACAGCCTGCAGAACTTGTTGAACGGGACCAGCCTGACGGACAAACAGCTTGATGCGCTTGGGGATGCCTTGGAGAAAGCCGAGGATCAACTCGGGCTGGCTCGGGCGTTCATCGGCCAACGGTGCATTGGCATCTATGGTTTCGACATGATGCAAAATGTCATGGACCTGACGGCACTGCCTGTGGGACGTGCGTATCCGCTGGGCCAGAGATTCCTGATCAATCTCGGCGTCTTCTTCAGTTCGCCCGGCTATCTGTATGACTTGTGTGGATTGCTCCGGTGGGATGAACTGAACTACTTGCACTTCATGGATCGCTGCATCCAGACGGCTCAAATGGCTTTTCCCGAACGGATTGGCGCCACGCAAACGCTACGCCAAGCGCTCGACCGGGAAACCAAGTGGCACGCGCTATCACGCGCATGGCTCCGCGGAATGAACGGCCCGCGTGTCATTCTGAAAGATGCGGCCCTCGCCGCCAGACTGCGCGAGGCCCGGGTCGCTATCGCCGTCGAGCGCTATCGTCTGGTGTATAACCAACTGCCGCCGACACTGGGAGAACTCGAATCGTCTGGGATCGGGACGGTACCGGCCGACCCTTTCAATGGCCGCCCTTTGCGCTACACCCGGCTCTCAAACGGCTATGTAGTCCATAGCGTTTGCCAGAACAACGCCAACGGGGATGATGGCGCCTGGCTCCGAGAAGCCACGTTCATTGTTGAACGTTGACCTGGATACGGCACGTCTTGGTAGTCCCATTCTTCCTAGACAATGGGAAAAGGTCGCAGTTTTAGTTCGCCATTTGACCGCATTTTGGCAAGACAGCGAACACCCCGCTGAGGGTGATGGCCCTACCGTTTAGTCAAACTTCATTTATAGGCGGTAAAACGCTTATCCCGCCACCATCCAAGCACTTGAAACGACAATTCACATTTCCGGCATGTCTGCTGCTATGCATCAATACTAGCGTCATACCCTGAGCACCGATGGCAAATTCCACCATCTTGGTTGTCGATGACGATATCGTGGTTCTGGCCGCCCTATCGAAGTTGCTGAACGTTTTCGGATACATCGTCGCGGGCGCCTCAAACTCCCAAGCCGCAATGGATTACGTCACAAACTCCCGCAAGCGATTCGACCTCATCATCACCGACCTGGCCATGCCGGGCATCGACGGCGTGCAATTCATGACCGCCGCAAAAAGCGTGTTCCCCGACATCCCCATCGTCGTCATGACAGGCTATTCCGAACGCTGCACCCCCGAGGAAGCCCTCCGCCTCGGCGCATTTGCCTACGTATCAAAGCCTTTCAACATCCCCGAGGTCGTCAGCACCATCGAACGCGCGCTCCGCCGACCCGCAACCACTGCTTCCTGGCCCCGCACCCCAGCAAAAGCTCACCGCGCCGCCAGCCTCTATCCCGACAAACCCACTCCGCTCGACGCCAACGCCAGCACCTCCGCACCCACCCCCATCTAATTAATCCGCCGCGACCCGCCCCTCCCGGCGCAGCCCGCGTTGGCGGAGCCTCACGCGGCCCTCACCCGCCACCCTCACTCACCCCGGCCACCCCCAGCCAACCCAAGCCACCCCAGGTAACCCAAGCAACCCTGATTAACCCTAGCTCACCCCTGCCAGAAACCGAGCCTAACCCTAGTCCACCCCTCATCCGCCCCGCCGCCTGTTTGGGCCACGCTCCCGCGTGGCCGCTTCCCATTGAACGTTCCGTGTTGAGCGTTGGACGTTGAGCGTTGATTTGTTCCCCGTGCCCCGCCCGCCGTTTCCGGATTGTAGGGCGACCGGCCCGGTCGCCGCCGTTGCCTCGGTCCGCTCCTCCCCGCCCGCCCGCCCCACGCGCCGCGCGTTCTTGAACGTTGAACGTTTAGCGTTGGATGTTGAGCGTTGGTCCGTACGCCCCCGCATCCCTCTTCGTCTTCGCCCTCCGCCTCTGCCCCTTGTCTACTCGGCTACTGACTACTGGCTACTCGGCCACAGCCCCCACGCCCCCGCGCCACTTGCCCCGAACCCCTTTCCGAGGCTTGCCCGCCTCTGGCGCGGTTTAGCCGCCCTACGCCGCGCTTGCTTGCAAGCCGAGTCGGACGAGACGCGACGACGTTGTATCTTGCGTCGCAAATCACCCGCTTGTAGACTGCGCGCGTCGATTCCTCCTCCGTTCTTGAAAAGCGCACGCGCCGCCTATCTACCGGCCTGCCCCCCGCTCATTCCTTGCCCTGACCCGGCAGCCTTGCTAGGATGCTCGCTGCCCATGGACAAGCCCGGTATTCTTCACTCTTTGCGTGAATTGACAAACTCACGCGAAATCCCGCTCATGCCGCTATTGGACAAAAGCTCGCGCCTCTCCGAGTACGAGCCCATAAATGAGTACATCCTCAATCTCAAAAACGGCTCGAAACCAGAGAGCGCATCCGAAAATCTATTGCGCTCAGTCGTAACTGACATCCTGGGCCTGCGCCTCCAGCCGCAACTCAACGTTGTTAGCGGCTTTGTGGACTTCGCTGTGATGGAGGGCGGAACCGAACCCGTGCTGATCGAGTTGAAAGCCCTCTTCGACCTGTACAGCGACGAGCGACTCACCTCACACCCGCTGAAGCCCGCTAGTCACCTCGACCAGATTAAGAATTACCTTCACAAACATGAATATGTCATTCTCACCGACCTGCGCGACGCATATCTCTACAACGCGCGCGACACCTTTGTGGATGACAAACATTTCGCTCATATTCCTTTCGCGGAGCTGCTTGAACGCGCTGCTCAAACGCGCAGCCTGCTGGATGTTCTTCGGCGCGCTGAGGACGAGGTAGACCGGCCGGAACTAGACCGCGTGTTCTTTGAAGACTTGCAGGGCTGGTTCACCCGGTTTCGCGAGGTGAAGTTTACCGATAGCGATGGCGCCGCCGAGTTGGTCATCTTGCTCATCAACAAACTGATCTTCGCCAAGACGCTGGAAGACTTCGGCCTCGTGCCGTTCCGGTTTATCCAAGAGGAGTATGAGCGCCAGAAGGAAAAATGGGTCGCCAAAGGCTCCGTGCCGACTCTGCGCAGCTTCTTCCGCGAGTTTGAAGAATTCTTTGATGACCACTACGACACGGAACTGTTCGAGGAAAAGCTCTGGGACCACCTCGATAAATCCCAAGAAAACCTCGATATCTTCGCCCGCGCCCTCGACGACGTACTTGGTGTCAGCACATGGAACAAAGTCTTCAGCCGCGGCATTGTCCATTACAACTACCGCAAGATCAATGAGGACATCTTCGGCAAATCCTACGAGATGTTTCTCGCCGCCAATCGCAAAGACGAGGGGATCTACTACACGCCGGCGCCAATCACGACACCAATGGCCGATAGCCTTGTGGACGCCCTCTTCCTTCCTCTGGTAGATCGGATCGTGAAGCTGCTCGCCATCGACCGTCACGACTTCGCCGCCGCTGACGCCTTAATGAAACAGCTTTACGAGATACGTGTCGTTGACATGGCCGGTGGTAGCGGCGGATTCCTCATCAAGGTCCTCCGCGCTATTTGGGAGCAATACCGGCGCATTGACTCCGCGTGCAGTTGGGCCAAACAATCCGGCCAAGGACTCTTTGACGTGCCTCCCGAAGTGCGCGCGGCCGCGGATTTCTGTCACCGCCACCTTTTGCGTGACAATCAGCACCGCCAGCTCGTGGCCGACATTCTGCTCCGCCACATCTGGTGCGTCGACAAGGATCCCGGCGCAATCGAAGTCGCCAAGACCAACGTGTGGAAGGAGGCCGTCAAGCTCACGCCAGCGGACTACAACTTCCGGGAACTCAAGACCGAAGCCGCCAAGATTCTCCCCAATCTCGAACTCAATTTCATTTGCAACGACTCGCTCGTCGACGCGGACACCGACGCTCAAGTCTCATGGCTGTCCACAACCGGACGCGAGGCGATTGCCCAACTCAGCGCCCTTCGCAATCAGTATATTGCCAATCCCAGCGATCACGACCCGTTGGAAAAGGCCCTCGAGGTCCGCCGGGAAATCCGTCAGATATTAATCTCCCATTTCGCTGCCGAAAAACTTCCCTGCGAGCCACTTCTCGCCGCACTGAGTTTCTTTCCCTGCTACTTCACCGCCGATGGGAAAGCCCGACCGGCTGCCGACCGCGGCTTCGACGGCAACATCGGAAACCCGCCGTGGGAAACGGTCAAGCCGATCCGCAAAGAATTCGCAGGACAGCACAAGTACCAAATGGAAGGCCAGCAATTTGACAAGTGGTTCGAGACGCAGCTACTCGAGAATGAAAGATTCCGACAGCGATGGGATGAATACCAAGAGCGACATGAAAGGTATAGAGAGCATCTCACGCGAACTTTCAAGAGCCAAGGTAGCGGTGACTGGAATTTCTACAAGCTCTTTATCGAGAATAACCTGAGGCTTCTTAAACACCGAGGACGCTTGGCAATGCTGGTCCCGTCGGGGATTCAGACGGATGAAGGTTGCAGGGATTTGCGAGAACTGCTCAGCATAAAGAACACACTCCAAGACTTGACCTCGTTTGAAAATAAAGGGTACGAGCGTGAGGTTGACGGGGTCAAGAGGCGACTAAAGATTTTCCCGAATGTTCACCCGCAATTTAAGTTTGGCTACTTCAATGTCCTGAAAGGTGATATTCCTGGGCCAGATCATACGTTTAATGCTCGATTTTACCTTCACGATCCAGCGGAGATCGCGTCGCCACCGATCAAGTATAGCGTCGAAATGGTACGACGGTTTTCCCCCGAGAACCTCTCGATTATGGAATTCCGTACCCCCACAGATTGCCAAGTTTGCACCAAAATCCGCGCTGCCCATCCCTTACTTGGCTCACTAGGCTACCAGTTTCGCCGGGAGCTTCACCTCACAGGAGATAATCGGTTTCTAAGAAAGATCGGCACGCACAAGTTAAAGGCCGGAGAGATACCACTTCTAGAGGGAAAAACCACATTTCAGTTCGACAGCAAGTTCACGCCCCCTAACTGGTACGTCGTGGAGAAGGAAGTTCGCGAAGAACTTCTGCGCAAAGAACTCTATCGCCTCGTGTCCTTCGTCCGAAAGACCAAGGCCAAGCGCGTCGAAGGTATCAATGTGGACGATACCTCCACAAACTTGGAAGCTGAGCTTCAAGAAGTCTTCCTGAGGAAGAAGTTTAGCCTACACTATCAATTCGAGCGCCTTGCCTACCGCGAAGTCGGAAGCTCAACGAACGAACGGACTTTGATAGCAGCCATGCTTCCCGCCAGAGTTTGCTTAAGCCACAAACTCATGTACCTCACACCGTACAAATATGAAGTTGATGGGAAGGGGCGACTCACGCAAGCCGTTTGGGCAGAGGCGGAACTTCTCCCGCTTCTCGCCATGTTCAATTCTTTAGTCCTTAACTACTACGTCCGCAACAAGGTTTCGACCGGAGTCAGCGTATTCCAGCTTTATGAACTTCCCATCCCGAAGCTCCCGAACAAAGCGCGCGCCAAACTGGTAGCGGCGGCAGAGAAACTGTCAGCCTCCCCGCACGACACGAAGGAACGCGCCGAACTCGAAGCACTCATCGCGAAAGAGGTGTACGATCTGAATATCGACGACTGGCGGCACTTGACCGGCACCTTCACCTTCGGCAGCGGCGACTCCAAGGGCGAACTTGACGAGATTATTGCCCGATCGTACGAGCTATGGTGAGAGCTCAAACAGTCGTACGCCCAAGATGAACTTCAAGCAGCTTTCACCGACCGAGTGGGATGCCGAACGCGAACCATTCGATTTTCATATTCGGCTGGAGCAAGACAACTACGTCGTCGACGTGTTCGACAGCCAGATCGACAATCCCGACGAAGCCTATCTCACCACGCACGATTGCGACACGTGGGAACAGGTCGAGCGTTACTGCCGCGACTACGACGGCAAGACCGTAATCTGACCCGCCTCACCGCCTTCCACTTTCCAGATCACACCTCGTAGCCGGCCTCCCCGCTTCCCCACTCCGACACCGCCGCCGAACTCGCCGCTTGCCCGCCCCTCGGCTATTTACCCCGATTTCTTATCGGGGCTTGGCTACTCGGCTACGAAGGTAGACGGCCTCACCGCCTTCCACTTTCCAGATCAGACTTCGTAGCCCGCCTCACCGCCTCCCGATCGTTGACGACCCCCGGTCCTCCCGCCTCCTGACCACGCCTGATGCCTGGTACCACCAGGTGTCATCACTTCCCCCCGTTGCCCATGATGCCTGTCACTGACAGGTATCAGGCTGCCGCACCTCGACCAGCCGCGTGCGATGCTCCCAGACATTGGCGGGGCAGGTGACGGCCCTCACGCGGCTCCACTCCCAAACCGCCGCCGAATTGGATGCGTTGCTTCCCTCCATCCTCGATCGCGCCTTCAAAGGCGAGTTGTAAATCCCGTCCCCTGGATTCTGAATTTCGTCTCCCGCCTCCCGGCTTCCCCCCTCCGACACCGCCGCCGATCCGCCTTCGCGGACCCGGCCGCCATGTAGCGGACGCCTCGTGTCGCATCGACGCGTGCGCACCTCATGATATATCGCTTAGCGACATATCATGAAGAAAGACCCGCCTCATCCGTGCCCATCCGTGTGCACTTGTCCGCCATAGCTCCCCGAGCGACGGCGGATCTGTGGCTCGCCCCCCACACGTCCCGGCCCCCCTCTCTCGCTCCATTCGTTCCCCTCCACGGAGGGGCAGGGGTGGGTGCTCGAATTCCCCCCTCCCGCCTCCTGCCCTCTGCCCCTCATCTTGCCCGACTCGCGCATGCGCCAAACGAAGGCACTCCCGTCTGGACAATCGCCAGGACTTCCGGTAGTCTCCCGGTTTGTCTGGTCAAGCTCGTTCCGGCGAAAGACATGACCAGGTTTTTGGTGTGACGGTTCGTCCGCCAGAATGCCAAACATAACAACGGTTGGAACTGTGTCCCCAAGATCGCCAACCAACAGCTCTCAGTCAGCCAATGGCAATCTCTAAGAAGCGTCGAAGACTCCTACTCCTCTCGATCGTTGTGTTGATCGTGGCCGGCCTGGTATGGGCGGTGTTCTTCCGGAAGAAAGAACCCGTCATCACGGTCCAGACCGAAACAGTCAAACGACGAAATCTGACCGAACTGGTCGTGGCCAACGGAAAAATCCAGCCGGTGCTCCAGGTCAAGATCAGCCCCGAAGTCAGCGGCGAAATCATCGAATTGCCGGTCAAGGAAGGTCAGCAGGTCAACAAAGGCGACTTGATCGTGAAAATCCGACCCGACGATTACATCGCCAACCGCGACCAGGCCGACGCCAGTTACAAGTCCGTTCTCGCCGCCCAGGCCACCGCCGAGGCGAATCTGAAGAAAGCGGGGGCCGACTTCACTCGCAACCAAAAACTGCTCGCGGCCAGGCTCATTTCGCAGGCCGATTTTGACCAGTTCCAAGCCGCTTACGAAGTGGCCCAAACGCAACTGACCGGCGCCCAACGCCAGGTCGAAGTCGCCCGCGCCACGTTGGACTACGCGGTAAAGCAGCTCATCAAAGCGACCATCGTCTCGCCACTCAACGGCACCATCAGCAAGTTGAATTCACAGGTCGGCGAACGCGTGCTCGGCACGGTCGAAAATGTCGGCACCGAAATCATGACCATTTCCGATCTGAATCAAATGGAGGCGCGCGTCGACGTCGGCGAGATCGACGTCGTCCTGATCCGTCCCGGCCAGAAAACGCGGCTGGATGTGGACGCGTTTAAAGACCGCAAGTTCACGGGCGTGGTCACGGATATCGCGAACTCGTCGAAAAACACCGGCTCGCTCTCCAGTAGTTCCAGCCAATCGCAGGAGGCCACCAAGTTCGAGGTCCGCATTCGCATTAGCGAAACCGAAGCGTTCCGCCCCGGCATGTCCGTCAGCGCCGAAATCGAGACCCGCTACCGCACGAATGCCATCACCGTGCCGTTGGCCAGCGTCACCACCCGGCCGCCGAAACCGACGGACAAAGACAAGGCTCCCAAAAAATCTGTGACCAAATCCGACGCGACCAACGGGATCGCGTCTGCCGATTCCACCAACGCCGTTCCGCTGGACAAAAAATCCAAGGACGCACCCAAGCTGTCGGAAGTCGTGTTCGTCGTGGACGGCAACCGCGTGAAAATGGTGCCGGTGAAAATCGGCATCTGCGACGACGATTATTGGGAGATCGCCGACGGACTTGCCGAGGGACAGGAGGTTGTCTCGGGCGGTTACAAAGCCATCAGCCGCGACCTGCAAGACGGCAAAAAAATCCGCAAAGGCGCGGCCACCGACAAGGAGCCAAAGACGTAACGGTGGGGCTGATCCACCTTCAAAACATCTCGCGGCGTTACCAGATGGGCGCGGAGACGGTCCACGCCCTGCGCGACGTCTCGCTCGAAATTCAGCGCGGCGAATACGTCGCCGTCATGGGCCCCTCCGGCTCCGGCAAATCCACCCTCATGAACGTCGTCGGCTGCCTCGACACGCCCAGTTCGGGCCGTTACGAGCTCAACGGCATCAACGTCAGCGACATGGACGACAATCAACTCGCCGAGGTCCGCAACCGCGAGATCGGATTCGTATTCCAAACGTTCAACCTCCTGCCCCGCTCCAACGCGCTCCACAACATCGAGCTGCCGCTCATCTACGCCGGCGTGCCGGCCGCGGAGCGTCAGAGGATCGCGCTTGAGGCGATCCGCCAGGTCGGCCTCGCCGATCGCATGCATCACAAGCCCAACGAACTTTCCGGCGGCGAACGCCAGCGCATCGCCGTCGCCCGCGCCCTCGTCAATCGACCGTCCATTCTTCTGGCCGATGAACCGACCGGCAACCTCGACTCCAAAACCGGCGCCGAGATCATGGCGCTGTTCGACGAATTGTCACAGACGGGCAACACCATTGTCGTTGTCACCCACGAGGAAGACATCGCGAAGCTCGCCCGCCGCGTCATCCGGATACGCGACGGCCTGATCGCCAGCGACGAGTGCCCAGCCGACGGCCAGACCCGCCGTGAATCACGCTCGGAGCGCGATGAACCTGCTCGCTGAGATTCGGGAAGGCCTCGGCATCTCCTGGGACGCCATCCGCGCCAACAAACTGCGTTCAGTGCTCACCACGCTCGGCATCGTGATCGGCGTCGTCACCGTCACGCTCATGGGCACCGCGATCGAGGGATTGAATACCGCGTTCCTCAAAAGCATCTCGTCGCTCGGCGCGGACGTGTTCTATGTCCAACGCGGCAATTGGATGACCAATACCTGGGAGGACTGGCTCAAGGAGCAGAAGCGGCGCAAGATTCGGATGCCGGAAGTTGAGGCGCTGGCACGGCAGTTGACGCTGGCCGCGGCCGTTGCGCCCACCGCGGACGACGAGGGATCCGTGAAATTCAAGAACCGTAGCGCCAGCGCGGTGACAATCCTCGGCACGACCGAGGACTACCTGCTCACCAGCGGCGTCGGCGTCGAACAAGGTCGCTTCATTTCCACCGCCGACGCTGCGGGTGGCCGGCCGGTGTGCGTCCTCGGCTCGGAGGTGGCGACGAATTTGTTTCGCAACGAGCCGCCCATCGGCCAGCGGGTCAAAATCCAGAACCGGTCGTTCGAAGTCATCGGGGTGTTGGAAAAACAGGGCGGGTTCCTGGGGATGTTCAGTCTCGACAATCGCGTGATCATTCCGCTGAAACAGTTCATCAGTTTCATCTGGAGCGACCCCAGCATCGACATCGAGGTCAAGGCGAAGCAACTCGTGGACCTGAACGAGGCGCGGGAGGAACTCCGTCAGGTGATGCGCCGGATCCGCCGGCTCGCGCCGAACGATCCCGACGATTTCGCGATCAACCAGCAGGACCAATTTGTCCAGATGTTTCACCACGTGGCGGGCACCATCGCGGTCGTCGGGTTGTTCGTCACCGGACTGTCCCTGTTCGTCGGCGGCATCGGCATCATGAACATCATGTTCGTTTCCGTGACCGAGCGGACGCACGAAATCGGCATCCGCAAAGCCATCGGCGCCAAACGGCGAACGATCCTGCTGCAATTCCTCACCGAGGCCGCCTGCCTCTGCCTGCTCGGCGGTGTCATCGCCCTCGGCATCGCGTGGCCCCTGACCTTGGCCGTGCGTCAGTGGGTCATGCCCGCGACGATGTCGCCGACCATCGTGGGCATCGCGTTGCTCGTGTCGCTGGTGACGGGACTGGTTTCCGGCTTCGTCCCGGCGTGGCGCGCGGCACGGATGGATCCGGTGGACGCGCTGAGGAGTGAATGAAACGGCACAACCCAACGCGGCTGCGTTCCGAAGCCGGAGAGAGCTTCTCGATGGCCATGAACGCGTTGACGTCGCACAAACTGCGCTCGGCGCTCACGTTGCTGGGCGTGCTGATCGGCGTGTTCTCGATCATCGCCGTGACCACCGCGATGCGCGCGCTGAAAAACAACGTCGAGAGAGAAATGAGCCGGCTCGGCGGCCAGACGTTTGCAATCAGCAAATGGCCGGCCGTCCAGTTCGGCGCCGGCGATTGGGAACGATACTGGCGGCGGAAAAACATCAGCCTCGCCCACGGACGGCAGGTGCAGGATAAGGCCACCCTCGCTGCCAGCGTCGGCATCGAAAAGAATTTCTGGGGCGGCCAGGTCGAAACCCGCTACAAGAAAACGCCGCCGACGGTGCAATTGATGGGGGAAACGCCGGGAAGTTTTCCGGCCCGCAACTGGATGGTTGCCGAAGGCCGCGCCTTGACGGAAATGGATGTGGACAACGCCCGCGACGTTTGCTTGCTGGGCAGCGGGCTGGCGCAAACCGTTTTTCCCTTCGGATCGGCCGTCGGCGACCGCCTCAAGATCAACGGGATCAATTACACCGTCATCGGCGTGCTCGCGCCCAAAGGGGGCGCCCTCAGCGGCGAGCAGGACAACTTCGCCGTCGTGCCGATCACCACCGGGTTGAACCGCTTTGGGCGCTGGTCGTGGAGCCTGACGATCCTCGTTCAGGCCCGCGACTCGGCGAGCTACGACGACACGGTCGAGCAGGTGCGCGGGATCCTGCGGGTCGCCCGCAAAGTCCCGCCCGGCGCGGAAGACGACTTCGAGATCTTCTCAAATGACTCGATCATCACCCAGTTCAATTCGTTCACGAGGAAGGTGCGCATCGGCGTGGCCGTCGTGAGTTCCATTGCGCTGATCGCGGCGGGAATCGGCATCATGAATGTCATGCTCGTGTCGGTCACCGAGCGCACTCGCGAAATCGGCGTCCGCCGGGCCGTCGGCGCCAAGAAACGGAACATCATGATGCAATTCATCATGGAGGCGGTCGTGCTCTGCGAAGTCGGCGGCGTGATGGGCGTCCTGCTGGGCATCGGCGGCGGCAACCTCGCGGCCCATTTCTTGAAAGTTCCAACGGTGATTCCGTTCGACTGGGCGGTCCTGGGCCTTGTGATCTGCTCGATGGTAGGGATCGTCTTCGGCACGTATCCCGCCTGGAAAGCGGCCAACCTCGACCCGATCGAATCCTTGCGTTACGAGTAGTCGCCGCACCGTATGCGGGACCACGTCTGGTGTTTACATACGATCTAAGTCCGATGGTCACCTGGCCTCACCAGTCACCGATCCGCTGGCGAACAGCTTGGCCCTCGAAGCGGAAACGCCAGGCTTCAGCGAAGTCGGCCCGCTCTACGCCTTCTGTCTCCCGACTTCTGCCCGTCCTCCCCGTCGCTTTTTCCTTGCCGCTCGCGACAATCCACCCTACGACTTTCCCGATATGAACTCACTTTCCTGGGGCATCCTTGGCACCGGCCGTATCGCGGGCGTTTTCGCTAGGAACCTTCCCCAATCCAAAACCGGCAAACTCGCCGCCGTCGGCAGCCGCACCCAACTCAGTGCGGACCGATTTGGCGCCGAGTTCGGCGTGCCGCGATGTCACGGCTCCTACGAGGCGTTGCTCGCCGATCCGACCGTCCAAGCCGTCTACATCGCCACCCCGCACCCCATGCACGCCGAGTGGTGCATCAAGGCCGCCAAAGCCGGCAAGCACATCCTCTGCGAAAAACCGCTCACGCTCAATCACGCCGAGGCCCTGACCGTCATCGGTGCGGCGCGCCGGCACAACGTGTTTCTTCTCGAAGCGTTCATGTATCGGTGCCACCCGCAAACGCTCAAGCTCGTCGAACTCATTCGGGAGAAATCCATCGGCGAGGTGCGCATCATCCAGGCGTCCTTCGGCTTTCATCGGGAGTTCGATCCCAACCAACGTCTCTTCAGCAACGAACTCGGCGGCGGCGGCATCCTCGACGTCGGTTGTTACACCGTTTCCATGTCGCGCCTCATCGCCGGCGTTGCCACGGGTAAACCGTTCGCCGAGCCGACCGAGGTCAACGGCTGCGCCCACCTCGCCACCACGGGTGTCGACCTCTGGGCCATCGCCTCGATGAAATTCCCCGGTAATATCCTCGCCGCGCTCGCCACCAGCACCCAGGTGCAACAGGAGAACGCCCTGCGCATCTTTGGCTCCGAAGGCAGCATCTTCGTCTCGCAGCCGTGGGGACCCGCCCGTGAAGGCGGCAAAGCCACCATCCAGTTGGAGCGCAAGGGAAAATCACCAGAAGAAATTGTCATCGAATCGCCCCAGCCCATCTACGCCGTCGAAGCCGACCACGTCGCCGCCTACATCGAGAAACGCCAGTCGCCCTCCATGACCTGGGACGATTCGCTGGGCAACATGAAAGCCCTCGACCGCTGGCGTGCGGCCATCGGCGTCGTCTACCAGTCGGAGAAATCCCAGAAGTAGCTCCAACCCCGGCGATTCCGCTTCGGCCGGATTTGAGTTACCGCGCGGGCGTACCGGCGGGTTCGCTGGCTGCGAATCGCGAGCTCGTCCGCCGAAGGAGAGCTTGCCCCGACCAGCTCGTGTTGGCATACTCCGCACCAATATGCCGGTGAATTCCGATAAGCCGAACCTCTGGAAGGATGACATCGTCAAGTCGGTCGATCTTTACAATGACTGGTTCATCCGGTTTGCTCCGAAGGCTTACCGGGACACGCGGGTAGAGACGACGGAGCAAGTCGAGACAGCGCTGCAGCAAACAGACAATCTCGCCAACATCTCCCCGGAGGTTCTGAGGACGCACCCGACTGTTTTGCCCATGCTTCGAATGGCGACAGCCCCACCAATCGCGCGTGACCGGCTCATCGGGCTTTCGGGCGTGTCGCCAAATCTTGTGCGAAGCATGGAGTTAGACAAGCGCATTCCCCAGCGAATGAATGCTTCGCAGCTAATCAAAGATTTGCGGAAAATTGGGACCGTGATTTCCAAACTGGCAGACAAGGACATTCTTCTGTGGCTCGATGGCCGACGGAAACCGAGTCGCCAAGAACTTCACCGGGCGGCAACGATCATCGCAGACCGGTTGTGCGGTGCGGTTGCCGATCCAATCATCCGCAATGCACAAGAACGCCGCCAGCTTGCTAAGATCAAGGAGTGGCTGCAAGGGCGCGACTATTCTCCGGCGCTAGCAGGCTCGAAAATGAGGGATATGAAGCCGGGCTCATTCGCTGTTCACCTCAACGTGCCGATCCAGTTGACCAGTGGGACAGAGATAGCGATACCGGTCGACATCGCGATTGCGCCGCTTCGTTTGAAAGCGGGCCAATTACCGTTGTTGATAGAAGCCAAATCTGCAGGTGATTTCACGAATGTAAACAAGCGGCGCAAGGAGGAGGCGACCAAGATGTCGCAGTTGCGGGCGACCTACGGGCAATCCGTGCGGTATGTGCTATTTTTGTGCGGCTACTTTGATACCGGATATCTGGGCTATGAAGCGGCTGAAGGGATTGATTGGATCTGGGAACATCGCATTGATGATTTTGCCAAGTTCGGACTTTAAGGCATGAGCGTAATCGACACTATTGAGGCAAGGCGGCTGGAGATTCAAACGCAGCTTGATTCCTCCAAAAGCCAGGGCGAGCGCAACAAGCTCGGACAGTTTTCCACGCCGACGGCGCTGGCGATTCAGTTGCTCGAATGCGGCCGCCGACTTCATCCCGATGGGACACGCGTTCGTTTTTTGGACCCGGCTATCGGCACCGGCTCGTTCTACTCGGCATTGCTTCGCGTATTTCCGGCCGCCCAGCTAGAAAACGCCGTCGGTTTTGAAACTGATCCAGCATGTGCCGACAGTGCCCTCGCGCTTTGGCGGAACACGCCACTAAAACTGCGCGTCGAAGATTTCACTAAAGCCGCGCCCCCCTCTTTGGAATGGACGAAGCCAAATCTGGTGATTTGCAATCCGCCGTATGTCCGGCACCACCATTTGCGCGCCGGGGAAAAGCTGCGGATGCATCGCTTGGTCGAACGAACTGCTGGCGTTAAGTTGAGCGGATTGGCCGGGCTGTATTGCTATTTCTTGTGTCTCTCTCAAGCGTGGATGGCTAAAGGCGGGCTTGCCGGCTGGCTCATTCCGAGTGAGTTCATGGACGTCAATTACGGGCGGCAGATTAAGGACTACCTTTTGAGCCGAGTTACACTCCTCCGCATCCACCGCTTTGATCCAAACGACGTACAGTTTTCCGACGCGCTCGTCTCATCCGCGGTCGTTTGGATTCGGAACGCGTTGCCCCCGACCGATCACACGGTTGAGTTCACTTATGGCGGCGACCTGCTTACGCCGGGGATTTCCAAGACCGTCTCGGCCAGGGTGCTTCGAAGTGAATCCAAATGGACACGATTTCCGCACCGCACCGAAGAAACAGTGAGCGGCTCGTTGCAAACTGTCCTATCTGATTTGTTCAAAATCCAACGCGGCTTGGCAACCGGTGACAACCGGTTCTTCATCCTGAACCGCGAACAGGTAGTGGCACATCAGATTCCCGAAAAATTCCTGATACCGATCCTTCCGAGTCCGCGATACTTGGAGGTCGATGAAGTGGCGGCTGACAGCAAGGGCAATCCGATCTTGGATCGTAAGTTGTTTCTGCTGGCGTGTGATCTCCCCGAGCCAGAAGTGAGGAAAAAACATCCGACCGTTTGGAAATATCTCCAGCTTGGCATCGAAAGCGGAGTGCAGAAGGGCTATCTGTGCACGCATCGTTCACCATGGTACGCACAGGAGAATCGATCGCCTTCGCCATTCCTCAGCACCTACATGGGCCGGCAAGATACCGGCAGCGGTAAGCCATTCCGTTTCATCCTCAATCACTCAAAGGCCACCGCGCCGAATGTTTACCTCATGCTGTATCCCAAGCCGTTCCTGAAAATGGCGCTGAAGGAGACGCCCGCGCTGGCAAAGACAATCTGGCAAGCTCTCAATCAGATTTCCACTCGTACCCTAACGGATGAGGGTCGAGTTTATGGTGGCGGGCTCCATAAATTAGAACCAAAGGAATTGGGCAACGTCCCGGCAGAAACTATCTTGACCGCCCTTGAAGCCGAGCCTCTTAGAAGAACGAAACAGTTGTCGCTGGCCATGGAGCGCAGGAAGCTCTGGCAAACACGGAAGTAGCTCCAACCCCGGCGATTGTCTCTGCGCGTGAAATCCCTTTGACCGCGCTCATGCGCCGTCGCCAGTATGGCGCACCGACTGGAAATCAAAGGAATCGCCCCATGAAACACATCAACGTCTCCGCTCTCTTGTTTGCCATCTTCTGCGTCGCATTCAACGGACGGGCCCACGCTCAAAACCCGCCCCTGCCGGTCATCCCCACCAACACGTTTCTGGTGACCAAATTCGGCGCCGTTGGCGATGGCAAGACCGTGAATACCGCCGCCATCCAGAAAACCATCGACGCCGCCAGCGCCGCCGGTGGCGGCATCGTCCTCGTCCCCGAAGGCAACTTCCTGACCGGCCCGTTCACGCTCGCCAGCCAGATCAATCTCCAGCTCGCCAAGGGGGCAACAATTCTGATCACCGACGACATCAAGAATTATCCGAGCGCGGACGAACGATACCAGGACGGCATCTCCGTCGTCGGTGCGCACGACATCGAAATCAGCGGGGAAGGCGCCATCGACGGCCAGGGCAAGGCCTGGTGGGACGCGTTCCGCGCCGATAAAGCCATGACCCACCGCCCGTACATGATCAAATTCAACAAATGCAGCCGCGTTTACGTCCATGGGGTCACCCTCACGAATTCACCGATGTTTCATCTGGTCCCCCAGAATTGCACGGATGTGACCATCCAGGGGATCACCATCCAGTCGCCGGCCAATGCCCCCAACACCGACGGGATCGATCCGTCGGGGTGGAATTATCTCATCACCAACTGCACGATCGACGACGGCGACGACAACATCGCGGTGAAACCCGGTAGCTCCCGCGCGCCCGGCGACAAAAACTTTACGATCACGAATTGCACGTTCCGTCACGGTCATGGCATGTCCATCGGCTCGGGTACGGACAACGGCATCGAGGACCTGCGCGTGAGTAATTGCACGTTCGATTCGACCGATGCCGGGATTCGCATCAAGACTTCGCGCGGACGCGGCGGCCTGTTGCAAAACCTCACCTACGAAAACCTCACCATGACCGCGGTGAAAAACCCGATCTATATCATCGACTGGTATCCGGAACGCGATGCGCCCAAGGATCCCTCGACGGAGAAAGCTCAACCCGTCACCGACCGCACCCCCATCAACAAAAACATCGTCATCCGCAACGTGACCGCAACCGCCTGTGCCACGGCAGGCATCATTCGCGGGTTGCCCGAGGCTCCCATTTCCAACGTCACCCTCTCGAACGTGACCATCTCGGCGAAGTCCCCGATGAAAATCTACCACGCCCAGGGCATCAAGTTCACCGCTTCGAAGATCGCGGTCGAGAGCGGAAAGCCGCTGACCCTCTTCGACGCCGAGGTCACCGGGCTCGAATAATCCTCGCCCGAACGTGTCATGCACCCCCCCTTCCATCGGGGCGGCGCATCCTTGGGCCGCCCTTCACACGATGGCTCGACAAGCGTGTCTGCCGCGTGATAGACACTGGCCAACCGGGCGATGGATCTGACCTATTTACTCCGCAGTTGCCATTTGTTCTCCGACCTCGACGAGCACGAGTTGCACGCCCTTCAGCAGTTGGCGCTCCGTAAGGAGTACCGGAAAGGTCAGATTGTCTTCACCGAGGGCGACCCCTCGCGAGGTTTTTTCCTCGTCGCCAGTGGTGCCGTGAAGATTTTCCGCGTCGGCCCTGATGGGCGTGAGCGGGTGCTGCATGTCGTCGAAACCGGTGAGTCGTTTGCCGAGGCAGCCATGTTCATGGACGCCTACCCGGCCACCGCCGAGACCCTCGCTCCGAGTACGATTGTGTCTGTCGAGAAAAATGGCTTCAAACAACTCCTCCTGCACGACCCGCACCTGAGTTTCAAAATCATGGGGACGCTCGTCAAATCGCTCTCGCAGATGCGTAATGCGCTGACCGATCTCACGCTCAAGGAAGTCCCCGCGCGCTTCGCCAGCTACGTGCTCAGCCTCCCGGTGGCACCAGGCAACCCCATCAAGGTGACCATTAGCAAGACGACCATCGCACAAATGCTTGGCACCACGAAGGAGACCTTCTCGCGCCTCCTCGCCCGCCTGGCCCAGCACCGCATCCTCACTTATCGCGGTCGCCTCATCCGCGTCCAGAATCGCAAACGCCTCGAAGCCATCGCCCGCGGCGACGAGAAGATCTAGGGCCGCCTCTCAAGCAAACACGCGCCTTTGTTGACCTGCGTCAACACGCCCCGACGGCATCGACTGTAGGTTGGGAGCATGAAACAGAGATTCACTACCCAGCGAATCGTGGCCGTCGCTGTCGCCTCGCTCGTCGCCACCCAGCTTTCCCTCGCCGCCGCCCCTTTGCGCGTGAAGGCGCAACTCACCTACGCGCCCGAAGTGCCGCCGCCGATTGGCCGCCGACCGCCCGCGATCGTGGAAGTCCACTTGACCAGTGGTGTTTTCACGAACCAGCTCAAAGGCGACGTAAAGTATGCCTTCTGGTGTTTCAACGGGCACACGCCCGGCCCGTTCATCCGCGCCCGCGTCGGCGACACACTCGAACTCCACGTCGACAACACCGACCCCAGCGGCAAGCCGCACAACTGCGATTTGCACGCCGTGACCGGCCCCGGCGGCGGCGCGCCAGTCACGACGACCGTGAAAGGCGAGGTGGCCGTCTCGTGGTTCAAGCTGCTGCAACCCGGCTTGTTTTTGTATCATTGCGCCGCCCCGCCCGTGATGGACCACATCGCCAACGGAATGTACGGCCTGATCCTCGTCGAGCCCAAGAGCGGTCTGCCGAAGGTCGACCGCGAGTTTTACGTCATGCAAAGCGAGATTTACACGAAGGACGCACCCGAGGACGCGGAGTTTCTTGAGTACTCGCACGAAAAGGGCCTGGAGGAGCGCCCAACCTTCGTGATCTTCAACGGCCGCGTCGGTTCACTGATGGGGAAAAACTCGCTCCACGCCACCGTCGGCCAACGCGTGCGCATCTACTTCGGCGACGCGGGGCCAAACCTCATCTCCTCCTTCCATGTCATCGGAGAGATCTTCGATAAAGTGTACCGCGAGGGCGGTCTCATCGACCCCCCATCGCACGGTATCCAGACGACTCTGGTTCCCGCCGGTGGCGCGACCGTGGTCGAGTTCGACACGAAGGTGCCCGGCACCTACACACTCGTCGACCACGCCATCTTCCGCGTCGAGCAGGGCGCGGTCGGCTACCTCGATGTCGCCGGCCATCCGCAATGCGAAATCTATCACTCCGACAAAGACCCCGTCCGCTGCAAAGGCTGCCTGGTGCATCCATGAACAACACGGTCCCCATAACACCGACCTCATCAACACCCGCCGAACCGATCCATCACTCGATGCTGGTCTCGGACATCAGCCGGCAGTATCCACAGTGCCGGCCCGTGTTTGAGAAGTACGGAATCGCCGGATGCGGCGGGGAGTATGGTCCACCGGAGCCGTTGTTCATCTTCGCCGCGGCCCACCGCGTGCCGCTGCGCGAATTCGTGGACGAATTGAACCGCGCCCTGCGCGGGGAATGGAAGGACGAGAGCCCGAAGCCCGCTACAGCTGCGGCGACGGAGTTGGCGAGCGAGAATCTGTACAAACGATTTGTCTTCGGCGCGTTGTTCGTCGCGTTAACCGCTGGATTCGGCCTCGGCGTCGTCAATCTCACCCGGATTTCGCTGGCCCAATCGTATTACGAAATCAGCGGCGTGCTGAAACAGATTCACGGGCATGCCCAGATTTTCGGTTGGGTCGGGTTGTTTATCATGGGGGTGGCGTTCCACGCGGTGCCGCGGATAAGAATGCAACCCTTGCGGCCCGCGGGCGCGGCCAAATGGTGCTTCGTGCTGATGCTGGCCGGCGTGCTCGTTCGTGTCATCGCGCAGCCGCTGGCGTGGCACTCGGTCGGCGCAATGGCGCTGCTGATCTCCGGGGCCATGGAGTTGGCGGCCATTGGGTTGTTTGTATGGTTGCTCGGCGGGTCGATGGCGCGCTCGCAACAGAAACATGAGTTCCACGAGAAATTCATTTGGGCAAGTGTCGCTTGGTTCGCCGTGCTCGGCGTGTGGAATTTCTGGATCGTCCTGCAGATGTCCCTGAAACGGTCGGTGGGCATTCCCGCCCTGGCGGACGCCTTGTGGATTCACGTCGCCTTCTTTGGGTTCATCGCCAACATGATTTTTGGCTTCTCGCTCCGCGTGTTGCCGCACTTTCTCGGATTGCGCGACTCGAAAACATGGGCGGCAAACGTGGCGTTTGTGTCGTGGAACGCCGCCATCTTCTTCCGTTATCCGGTGGAACAACTCGCGTGGATCGCTTCCGTCCTGGAAGCCGTGGCCATCGTGCTCTTCGTGTGGGCCCTCGGCGTGTTTGCCCCCCGCCGCACGAAAATCGAAATCCAGGGTGTGGACAACTCCTTCGCATGGTTTGTCAAACTCGGCTACGCGTGGCTGCTTATCGCCGCCGTGACCCCGTTTCATGCCGACGTGTTCCGCCTCAGCGCATCCGCCCGGCACACGATGGCCATCGGGTTCATCACCCCGCTGATTTTCGGCGTGAGCTACCGCGTGTTGCCGATCTTCAACGGCGTGAATCTCTGGAGCAATCGCTTGATGCGCGCATCGTTCTGGTGCCTCGCCGCCGGCAGCACGCTGGCCTTCTCGATGGCCTTGAACCGCGTCTTCGAAACCACGTGGAGCTACGTTTGGTCGGGCATCGCAGGCTTTCTCGTATTCACCGCGCTGGTGATGTTCGCGGTGAACATCGCGATGACGTTGCGCACACGGGCCGAAAAACTCACCCGCGATTCCATCGTCAAGTTGACGACGCGCATAACCGATCTGCTGGAAATCCATCCTGAGATTCGGCCGGTGCTCATCCATGGCGGTTTGGGCGGTCTGGCGGCGATGCAGCATGACCCGCCCCGCTTCGTCACCATCGAGTTCGCGGCGCGTCGGCACGGGATCGACCCGCAACCGCTCATCCAACTTCTAAACGAAGAAATCCAAAGGAGAAACCAACATGAGTCTTATCCAATCGATCAAAGAGAAGTTCGCCGCCCATCGTGAAGGCGGTTGTCGTTGCGGTCATCGTGAACCGCCTGCCGAAGCCGCGACGACGATCACCAAGGACATGATCGTGCGCGAAGTCGCCGACCGTTGGCCGCAAACAGTCGCGGTGTTCGGCAATCACAAAGTGGACTTCTGTTGCGGTGGGGCGCACTCCATCGAACAGACCGCCCGCGCCCGCGGTTGTCAGGACATCGACGCGCTGGTCGCCGACCTGAATCGGGCCATCCAGTAAATACCAGTTTTCAAATGGAGGCGGTTCGGTCCTGCATTGCCGACGCTCTTAGGCGGTGCGGCTCAGCCAGCCCGGCTCGCGCACGTGTTCTTCCTCGTGCCGCCGCGTACGCGCCGCCATCACTTCGGCCCGGCCCAGGTAGCCGACAACAAAGTGCGGTACCTCCCGGCGGACCACCGGCAAACGCCCGATATTGTTGACCAACAGTTTCGTCATCGCCTCATGCACGCTCTCGTCGGGATACGTCACGATCAGGATGGTGGAGCACGCCTCTCCCACGGTGGCAGCACCCGCCGGATCATCCTTCAACAATCGGAGCACATCCCCCCGCGTGATGATTCCGACCAGCCGATTCGTGCTGTCGAGAACCAGCGCTGCCTGCCGCCGATGGGATTGTGACTTGCTCTGCACAATGCGGTCCGCCAACTCCGCCACCGTCATCTCGGAGGACACCGTCGGCGGCTGCTTATCCATGATTTCACCGACCGTTACCTGCTGAAACACATCCGTCTCAAATTCTTGATCGACCCGCAACCCGCGACGCGCCAGCTTTTCGGTCATGATCGATGCCCGCATGTACCGTCGCGCGATACCGCTGGCGACGACGCACACCAACATTAACGGCAGCACCGCGTTGTAGTCGCGGGTGATCTCGAAGGCAAAAATGATGAACGTGAATGTCGAGTTGGCTGCCGCGCCAAACACCGCCCCCATGGCCACCAGCGCAAACGCCCCCGGCGGCAGGTGCGCGCCCGGAATCAGACGGTTCATTCCCATGGCAAACGCTGCCCCCATGGCCGCGCTGCACATGAACATCGGCGCCAGCAATCCACCCGATGTTCCGGAGCCGAGCGAGATCAGCAACGCCAACGCCTTGAATATCATGATGCCGAGCAACAAATTCAGCGCGAGCCGCTCGTTCAGAATATCCGAGATCGTGTCGTAGCCGACCCCCAGCACCCGCGGCATGAAGAAGCCGATGACACCCAGCCCCAGTCCGCCAATCGCGGGCCACCACAGTTCGTCAACCGGGAGATGCTCGAACTGGTCTTCGACCCAATACAATGCCCGGCTGAATCCCACCGCCGCGAACCCGCACACCACACCGAGCAGGATGTAGTACAATAGACTCGACGGAATGCCGAAGTCCACGCTGCCCATCTCGAACATCGCATTGCGCCCCATCACGACAAACCGCGTGGCCGTCGCCAGCGTGCTGGCAACCACGAGCGGAATGAACGAACGCGGCCGAAATTCGAACAGCAGCAGTTCAATCGCCAGTATCACTCCGGCAATCGGCGTGTTGAATGTCGCTGACATTCCCGCCCCGGCGCCGCACGCCAGCAACACCTTGCGCTCGACCGCCGTCATTTTGACCAGTTGTCCGACCAGTGACCCGACCGCCCCGCCGGTCTGAATAATCGGGCCCTCCGCGCCGAACGGTCCGCCTGTGCCGATGGCCACCGCCACCGACAGCGGCTTGAGGATCGCGACCTTCGGGTGAATCCGACTGCGGCTCGTCAGCACCGCTTCCATCGCCTCGGGAATGCCGTGGCCCTTGATCTTCGACGTGCCATACTTCGCCATCAGCCCGACCACAATCCCGCCGGCCGCCGGCAAAAGAATTACCCACAGGCCAAGATGGTTCCCGGCCGGGCTCGTGAACGCAGTCGAGAGCCTGCCAAAGAAGAACAGATTGGTAAACAGGCCGATCAACTTCAGCAACAGATACGCGATCAGCCCCCCGCCAATGCCAATGCCGCCGGCCAGCACGGAAATCAAGCCCAGCCGGAAATCCGCGCTGCGACCCGCTACCACTTCGACGTGCCGATTGAAATCCGACGATCCTTGCATAGCGTAATCCCCATTGAGAAATGGCGATGCGATTTGTTCTCGTACCAATGACGCGACCGCCGTTGCTGATGCAAGCATCGCATCAATCACAGCCGGTCTTAAGGGAAATCCAGACTGCGTTTCCGGATTACATGAGTGTATCGGTCAAGATTGAATCCGCCTTCGACACAAAGCGGAACCGTGCGCGCTTCGCCGCATTACTCCGTGGACCGGCCAAGATCACGTCCGCGCAGCGCGAACCAAATCGTACCGAGCACGCCAAACGCAAACGCCGATAGCAGATTCCATCGCGGGTTGGCCTGCCAGAGGAATGCGCCGCCGAGGGCCGCAATCGACACGATCACGTCGCGAATCAGGTAGTAGAGACCGAACACCCCCGCCTTTCGGTCCTCGGGGGCGAGATCCATGATCAGCGCCTTGCGGGTCGGTTCGCCGAATTCTTTCAACCCGCGGAGCACAAACGCGACGACGAGCATGCCAAAGGTCCGCGAGTACAGCAGCAGGAGCGGGAAAAACGTGAAGAAGACGAACGTCATCACGACAAACGGTTTCTTGTGGCTGCGGTCGGCCAGATACGCCACCGGAATATAAATGAGAATGGCCGTCGCCATTTCGACCGTGCGCAGCACGCCGAACTGCAGCGCGCTCACCGGCCCCGGCGCGCTGGCCGTCCCCACCGCCCATACCACGACGAACGCGTATGGAATCTGCTCGCAAAACCGCACCAGAGTGTCCGCGATCAGCAACTGTTTCAGATCGGCGTTCACATACCGCCACATGCGGAAGGGATTGTGTTCCGCCTCGGTTCTCTCGTGCGGTGCATCGTCTTCAATCAGGAACTGCTGCAAAATCGCCGCGATCACGGCCATCACCAGCGCCACGATAAAGGCCAGCCGCACACCCTGTTCGACTCCCCACGCCTTGATGAATGCGCCGCCCACCACCGGCCCCAGCGCCATCGGCACGCGCCGCACCAGCGAGTGCAGGGAAACGCCCATCGCCCGCTTGTTCTTGGGCAGCACCTTCGCGACCAACCCCATCGTCGCCGGCAGCGAGATCGCGGTCCACGATAAGAACAGGGCCGCGCCGCCCAAAAACGCCTGCCATGTCGGGACCAGCACCACGATCAGAAAACCGACCATCGACGCGAAGTTAAATACCAGCAGGGCGCGCTTCATCCCGAGCCGGTCGGAAAGGTAGCCGCCGGGAAACGAGTACAGTGCGCCCAGCAGGTTGTCCATCGCGTTGAGAAAACCAATCGAGATGAAGCCGCCACCGAGCGCCAACAGGTACAGCGGGAGGAATTGCTCGGCCATGTGCTCGCCCATGCCCACCAACACGACCATCCCCAGCAACCCGACAATGCTCCGCCGCAACCCGAGAAAATCGATCAGCCGTTCGCGCGGTACTGCCGCCCGTTCTGGTGCAGGTGTCATTACGTCCTGTTTAAGGCCGCCGTTCGAGAACCGCAAGAACCGGTTTTGTCCCCGCCATCCGAGACTTCCCCCGCACACCGCCGCAAGGTATCCTCTTCGTCGGTTTGGGCCCCACCACGACAGAACAAGCGAGCCGCTCGATCCATTCTCGTTGGATCGGCATCGCCGTTTTGTTGGGGCTGACCCTCGGGATGTTTGGCGACGTCTTGTTCACGAGCCGGCCCGTCGTGTTGTCGGATAGCGGAAACGATCTCGCCTCTCAATTCATCTACTGGCGGGCGTTCGCGGCCGACCAGCTCCGCCATGGCCATCTGCCGCTCTGGAATCCTCACGTCTTCTGCGGCATGCCGTATCTGGGCTGGGCCCAGACCGCAGTACTGTACCCGACCAATTGGCTCGACTTGGTGTTGCCGCTTCCACTGTCGATTAACCTCGGCATTGCGCTCCATGTCTTTCTCGCCGGATTGTTTACCTGCCTGTGGGCGCAACGCCGTGGACTGCATCCTGTTGCCGCAGTCGTGGCCGGCGCGTTGTTCATGTTTTCCGGCTCGTACTTTCTTCACGTCTACGCCGGGCATCTGTCCTTGCTGTACGCCATTGCGTGGACGCCCCTTGTGTTCGTTTCGGTCGAGGAGTGGATTCGGACGCGGACACTGGGTTGGGTGTTGTCGGGCATGGCGGCCATCACCATGCAGATATTCGCCGGCGATTTTCAGGCCTGTTTCTATACGGCCGTGGCGGCGGGGTTGCTGATGCTCGTTGGATGGATCGGTTCCCGGCACCGGACAACGGTTCTTCTGGGTTTTGTGGGGATGTATACCGGGGCGGCCGCATTGGGTGCCGTCCAACTCCTGACCAGCTTTCAAGCCGCCTCCGAAAGCATCCGTGCCGGCGGGGTCACCTACAATTTCGCCTCAATGGTTTCGTTCGCTCCCGAGAACCTGCTCACGCTGCTGGCGCCGGGATTCTTCGGCAATGAGATCAGCCTGCCTTACTGGGGACGCTGGTATTGGTGGGAGATGTGTCTGTTCATCGGCGTCAGCGGTTTGGCGCTGGGGGTTTATGGCGCCGTTCGTGGAAAACGCGAGCTTTGGCGTGGACTGCTTCCACTGCTGGCGATCATGTTGGTGCTGGCATTGGGTGCGAATACTCCGTTGTTCAAGCTTCTCTACCTCTGGGCGCCGGGGTTTGATCGGTTTCGGGCCAACGCCAAATTCATCATCGAGGCATCGCTCTTCATGATCATGTTGGCGGGAGCCGGTCTGGATCGTTTGCTCACGACTCCAAAAGGAAACAATGGATTGGCTTTGGGCTTGTTCGTCGCGGGCATTATTGTTGTGTGTGCGGGATTGGGACTTCGGTCAGCGGCGCTCACGCCGGAGCCAGCAAACTGGTGGTCCCGATCGATGCGCGCGGTTGGCGTCACACAGGAATCGTATTTGCCGGCGGCGACCTATGCGGACCCGCTGTTCGTAAGGCAGGCCGGGGTATTCGCCTCACGGTGTCTGCTGGTTGCGGCGGCGGAGTTGCTAATCCTGGGCGGATTGGTACTGCTGGCCGGAATTTCCCGATGGGTTGCTTACGCGGCGGCGCTCATGGCAATTGCCGAGGTCTTCGTCTTCGGCAGAACATCACTGGCCACGTTTGATCTGGCGTACACGGAGGCGCCAAAATTAAAGGCGTTTCTCGACCAACGCCCGGGAGATTATCGCATTTTCGACCAACGAATCCCCAATGTCGCCATGGGCCTCGGCAAAGAAGACGTCTGGGGGTACGCACCGCTCACGCTCAAACGCTACACGGAATTCATGGCGTTCACGCAAGGACAGCCCCCGGAAGGAGCCAACCAACATATTGAATTCTCGCGATTCCATCCGTTGTACTCGATGTTGCGCTGGCGCTACGCCTTTCTCGCCAACAAGGATGGAGACCGCGTCCTGACAGGGAACGCCGTCATGCCGCAACTTCAACTACTACAGGAATATCGCGTGATATCAGGTCGCGACGAAGTCCTGCAGGCGATGGACTCCCCGTCGTTCGACCC
This sequence comes from Verrucomicrobiia bacterium, assembly GCA_050010195.1. GTDB lineage: Bacteria > Verrucomicrobiota > Verrucomicrobiia > Palsa-1439 > Palsa-1439 > Palsa-1439. The sequence goes on along the minus strand of JBEKLM010000014.1, from coordinate 9,867 downwards.
GCGGCAACAAGTCATCCTCGAAACCGAGCCCAATCCCGCGCCGCAACTCTCCACGGAGAAAGGGACGGTCACACTCATCGATTCATCCGCAAACCAACTGACTGTCGAGGCCGACCTCCCGCATCCAGCCATTTTGTTGATCACGGACGCCTACAGCGACGGCTGGCGGGCCCGTCCGCTGGACGGCAGCGCGCAGCACACCTACGATGTCTTGCCGGCAAATTATGTTTTACGGGCCATCCCGCTCTCACAAGGCCACCATCGCATCCGAATCGAATACTCGCCGATCGGGTTCCGGGTGGGAACGTGGATATCCATCATCTCTCTGGCTGGCTTCGCCCTTGCCGTTGCGCTCTACACCCGGAAAAGCCGGCTTCAGCCGCGATCAGTTCTGGTTCCCTGACCGCTGCCGCTGCTCGTGCAATGCCATGGCCAGGTTGTGTTGGGCCTGGGCGTCATCCGGGTCGAGACGTGTGGCCTCGAAAAAGCGCTGAATTGCGTCCTCCAGCTTACCCTGGTGATAGAGAACAACGCCGATCCCGTCCGCGGCCTCCGCATATCGTGGATCCATCCCAAGGGCCGCGGTGAGATGCGCGAGCGCCTCCGTCTCCCGCCCCGCCTTCATCAACGCCAGCCCCCAATCGTATTGCACCTGCGCAAAATCCGGCTTCAACCGTAATGCCTCTGAATACGCCGCGCCCGCCTCCTCGAGTTGTCCCGCAGTGGCCAACGCCAACCCGAGACCATATTGCGCGTCGGGATTTGCCGGCGCCTTTTCTGCCGTGTCTCGCCAGATGGAAACCTCGGTTCCATAATCCATGTTGCGTCGCATCGTGGTTGCTCCCAACGCTAGTCCAGCCAGCGCCAGCGTTCCCACACACAGCCACGCCCTGGCCTTGCCCGCTCCTCCAAGCTTGTTGAAAGCCGAATACACGGCGCACACGATCACTGCCACCACCGCCATGAGCGGGAGATACATTCGGTGCTCGAACACGGGATGCAGCAACGGAATCACAGACGACGTCGGCGCCAACGCGACAAAAAACCACGCGCCAAGGAATCCCATGGCGCTCTTTCTGGTGAGCAACCACGCCGTGATGATCAGCAAGACGGCCATCACCCCGCACTGGAGCCAGAATAACAACTCCGTCGGCGGTTGTGGACGCCCGTACAGCAGGCACAAGCGGTCAGGCCACAGGCTCAGGCGCAAATAATGGAGAATGACTCCGGGCTGCAACTTCGCATAATCGAGCCATGGGATCGCGCGACTGCCGGATACCACGCCCGCGCTCCCCATCCATTCTCGCTTGCCGGCGGAGAGGAAGACGGCGACCAACAACCAACTGGCCATCAGTCCGACGTACAGTCGCCAGCGTCTGTGCCACAGCTTCGACCACGTCGCCGCGAGGAATGTCCAATCGTACGCCAGGACCAATAGGGGAACGACCATCGCCGACGGTTTCGACCCCACGGCCAGTGCGCAGGAGAGAATGGCCCGAAAATTCCACGCGATTGCCCGTTCCCCCATCGCCCCACGGATGACACAGTACAGGGTAAGCACGGCGAACAGTCCCGCTATGCTTTCCGAGCGCTGGATCACATAGGTCACGCTTTCCGTATCGAGCGGATGCAACGCCCAGAGCAGGGCCACGGCGAACCCCACCCCGTCCGCCGCATCACCAAAAGTCCGTCCGAGTCTTTCCGTCCGCAACGTGCGCCGCACCACACCGAATAAAACAAGTGCGGTCAATGCATGGATCAGGTTGTTGACGAGGTGATATCCAACCACATCCAGACCGCCCATCGCATAATTCAGGGCCAGGCTCCATTGCACAACCGGGCGTGACGTGTTCAGGAGCGGCGTCCAAAGTGGCCAGAGAGAGTGGATGTTCTGGTTCTTGAGAATCCAGGGAACGTCATCGAGGATAAAAGCGGCGTGCCAGTTGTTGCCATAAACAGCCAGCGCCGCCACAAACAGCAACGCCGCCAGCCACCACGTCCCAAACTTCGATTCCTCCGGTTTCATCGCAAACTGACGCATTCAGAATTCTCAGTGAATCGTAATGGCGCGCGGGTCGCGTGGCGAAGAGAAAATTCGGTTGCAACCCTCCCCGCAGGGCTTAGAATCCTCACTCCCGCCCACAAAGGGCGTGTTTTTGGCGAAAGGTATTCCGATGAAATCTTACAACGTGGCAGTTATCGGCGGCGACGGCACGGGTCCCGAGGTCGTTCGGGAAGCGATCAAGGTGCTCGACGTCGCGTCGAAGAAATTCGGTCTCAAACTCAACTATACGGACTACGATTTTGGTGGCGACCGCTACCTGCGCACCAAGGAAGTGCTGCCCGAGAGCGCCGTCAGCGAATTGCGCAAGTTCCCCGTCGTCCTCCTCGGCGCCATCGGCCATCCCGATGTGAAGCCCGGCATCCTCGAGAAAGGCATCCTGTTGCGGCTGCGTTTCGAGATGGAACAGTACATCAACCTTCGCCCCGTGAAATTGTACGATGAGCGGTTCTGTCCGCTGAAGGACAAAGGACCGGCCGACATCGATTTTGTCGTGATTCGTGAAAACAATGAGGGTCTGTACACGGGCAGCGGCGGGTTCGTGTTCAAGGGCACGCCGAACGAGATTGCCGTGCAGGAAAGCATCAATACCCGGCGCGGCGTGGAACGCTGCCTGCGCTATGCGTTCGATCTGGCGCGAAAACGCCGCGGTGGCAAGCCCTGGAAGGGCCTCAAGCCCGAAGACGTCAAAGCCGGTAAGAAGGCGCAACTCATGTTGTGCGGCAAGACCAACGTCCTCACCTACGCGTTCGACCTCTGGGAACGTGCGTTCCATGAGATCGGCGAGAAGGAATATCCCGACATCAAACGCGATTACGCCCACGTTGACGCCACAACGATGTGGTTCGTAAAAAATCCCGAGTGGTTCGATGTGATCGTGACCGACAACATGTTCGGCGACATTATCACCGACCTCGGCGCGATGATCCAGGGCGGTATGGGCATCGCCGCCGGCGGCAACATCAATCCCCAGGGCACCAGCATGTTCGAACCGATCGGCGGCAGCGCGCCGAAGTACACCGGTAAGAACGTCATTAATCCGCTCGCCGCAATCTGCGCCGGCGGTCTGATGCTCGATTTCTTGGGTGAAACCAAAGCCGCGCAGGCCATCGAAACCGCCGTCGTCAAGACCGTGCGCGAGAAGTTAAAATCCCTCGCCGCCGGCAAAATGGGCTACGGCACAAAGGAAGTCGGCGATTTGGTCGCAGCAGCGGTGTAAAGAAGGCCAGCCTCCCAAGGGAGCCAGTCGAATGGCTAAACAGAACGGATCACAGCGCTTCCCAGTGACCTTTCTTCGTTTACTCGTCCTTTCGCCAGCTTGTCAGACCGCGCCGAGCTTACCAGCGCCAAAAACATCTACAATGTAAGGGCTTGCTGTTTAGGTTGTTGCGAGACATTTCCAGCTCGAATTACTCATACTGCTTGACACATCTGTAGTCTATAGACTATAAAGTCTATAAGTAGGGGTTTGCCATGCAAATTGACATCGACTTCGAAGTGTTTAAAGCGCTCACAGCGATGCGGGAGAGCGAGAACACAACCTACAACGACGTGTTGCGACGGATCCTGGAACTTCAGCAAATCGAAGCCGCTCCATCACCGAACGGTCTCACCTCCGGCAAAAGCTTCATCGCGGAAGGGGTTGAGTTTCCTCACGGCACCGAGTTCCGAATGAGGCACAAGGGTCAGTGGTTCACAGCCAGGGTGTCCGATGGTTGTCTTGCTCAGAACGGCAAAGGGTTTAGCTCGGTCAGCAAGCCGGCCTGCGAGATCACGCATACGAGCGTCAATGGCTGGAAATACTGGGAATGCCGATTTCCGGGGCATTCCGACTGGCAAAGCATCGATAGCTTGAGGCATCGGGCATCGGGCGTCGGGTAACGCCCGTTAGAGAGTGCCACCCAATCGGCATTCGATCACACGCAACACGAGGTCCGTGCGATGAGTAACGACGATAACAACGTAAAAGCCAAGATTGAGAAACTGGTCAATATGCAATTGGCCAAGACACTTCAGAATTGTCCGTCTCGCTGATTTTCTGCCGACACAAGGCTTATTTCAAGTCGCGCTCGCGGAAGAACACGCAGCGCCGTATTATCTTTCCATCGACAAGCTGGCTCGTGGAATAATTCGTAAACTCTTCACCAAGACTGATCAGCCAGAAAAGACTAATTGACTCGGCCCTATTGTGGTGTCACCCGTCCCGCTTCCCATCCAATTATTGCCTGCTTTCGCTCGCGGCCCCAGCGGTAGTCTCCGATGACGCCGAGGCTGTGGATGACGCGATGGCAGGGAATCAGGTAGGCGATGGGGTTGCGGCCCACGGCTGAACCAACGGCTCGACTTGCTGTGGGCGCGCCAATCTTCACAGCCAGATCGCCGTAATTTGCCAGTCTGCCACAGGGAATCGTCAACAGCGCCTGCCACACCTTCAACTGGAAATTGGTCCCGCGCAGATGCAGATGGAACGGCGTGACAGCATCATTCGCGGCACCGCTGAAAATCCGCCCGCAAATCTTTCCGGTTTTGCTGTCGTTCTCTACGAACTTGGCGGCGGGCCATTCGGCGCGCAACTCCTGAAGCGCCGACGGCCGTGATGGTGTGGACATAAACCGAAGGGCGTAAATGCCGCGCGCTGTCCTGGCCAACAGGCATTCGCCAAACGGTGTCGGATGAAATCCATACTCGATCGCCAAACCTTCTCCACGGCGTTTGTACTCGCCGGGCGTCACCGCCTCGCAGGTAACGAATAGATCGTGCAACCGTCCCGTGCCGGAAAGACCCGATTCGAACGCGGCATCCAGAAGACTTCTTGAATCTTGAAGAATCGCCTTGGCGTGTTCCTTGGTGAGATGCTGAAGAAACCACTTCGGGCTGGTCCCGGCCCATCGCTGAAACAGCCGCTCGAAATGAAACGGGCTGAGGTGAATGTGCGCCGCGATCTCGTCGAGCGTCGGCCGACGGAGATAGTGCGCATTGAGAAAGCGCAGGGCGCGTTCGATCCGCGCGTAGTCCATCGCCGCTTGCGACAACGGCTCGGCGCCGCTCCGGATGGTGGCTTCTGGCGACACGGCTTCCATAACTGGCAGGACACTACCCTGGCGATTGCCGGCCGGCGACCCGTTTCTTGCTGACTTTCGGCCCCAAGGCGTGCTTGCGCTTGGGCTCAACATGAGTATACTTCACCGCCCCGAATGGGATAGAGGAACACATCATGGCACAAGGATATAGCGTAGCAGTCGTCGGCGCGACCGGTGCGGTCGGCGTCGAGATGATCGAAACTTTGGAAAAACGCGGGTTTCCCGTGAAGAATTTGCGTTTGTTCGCGTCCGAGCGGAGCGTGGGCAAGAAGCTCAAGTTCAAAGGGGCGGACGTGAGCGTCGAGTTGCTCAAAGCCGATGTGTTCAAGGGCATCGATTTTGCCCTGTTCAGCGCGGGCGCATCGCGGTCGAAGGAATTTGCCCACAGCGCGGCCAAACAGGGCGCGGTGGTGATCGACAACTCATCGGCGTTCCGCATGGAGCCCGATGTGCCGCTTGTGGTCCCGGAAGTGAACCCCGAGGACGCGAAGAAGCACAAAGGCATCATTGCCAATCCGAACTGTTCGACCGCAATCATGTTGGTCGCCGTCTACCCGTTGCACAAGGCGAACCCCGTGAAGCGCATTATCGTTTCCACTTACCAGGCCGCCAGCGGCGCGGGCGCCAAAGCGATGGCGGAACTCGAGGAACAAACCCATTTGTTCTTGCACGGCAAGAGCGATGTGAAAGCGGAGGCGCTCCCGCAACGCATTGCGTTCAATCTCTTCCCGCATGTGGATGTCTTCCTCGACAACGGCTACACCAAGGAAGAGATGAAGTTCGTCAACGAATCGCGCAAGATCATGCACCATCCGACGCTGAAGATCAGCGCCACCTGCGTCCGCGTGCCCGTGTACCGCGCCCACAGCGAGGCGGTGAACATCGAGTTTGAACGCCCCATCACCGCCGCCGAGGCGCGTACGATTCTATCCAAGGCGCCCGGTGTTCAGGTCGTGGACGACCCCGCTAACAAGAAGTACCCGATGCCGATCGATGCGTCCGGGATGTATGACTGTTTGGTGGGCCGGATTCGACAGGATGTATCGCGGGATGACGGGCGCGGGATCGAACTGTTCGTCAGCGGGGATCAGTTGTTGAAGGGTGCCGCGTTGAACGCGGTGCAGATCGCCGAATTGTTGGTCTAGCCGCGACGGATTACGCCCTGGCGCTTCAATGGCCCATGCCGCCGGGTCCTTGAAACCCGCCCAACGCACCGCTGCCCTCCCATTGCTGGGGCCGATCCCACGGGATGGAGCTAACGTTGTTGTCGTCGTTGGTCGTGGCGCATCCACTGACCAGCGCAAGGCCTGCTGCCGTTGTCGCAAGAAGCAGAATGGTACGGAACGCCTTCATCAATCTGATCGCCTGTCCGGGCTAATGGACCACAAGGTCACCCGGGAGGGGCGGATGCTTCAGATAATCCGGCAGAATCTGGGCGATACAATTGTTCGCGGCGACGGAGACAACCTGTACTTTACCCACGAATTTGGAGTCACGGTACACTAAAAACTCCGAGTTCGGCTGGACGCGTTGCGAATGGCCAAGATCCATTACAATAAAACCCCATTTGCCCTGCACGACGGAAATATGGCCGCGTAATCCGACGGGCGTGGTGCTCAATTCCACGATCTTCTCGTTCAGCCGCTCGTTCTCCGCGTGCAACAGCGTGAGTTGCTTGCCAAGAACTCCGTTCTCCTCTCCCATGGACACGATCCGGTCGCGAAGCTCGGCGATGTTGTTGATGTTCGTAATCCCCACTTCCTTCAACCCGTCCTGAATGTTCTTGATTGTGCTCTGGGCCGTGCCCAAATCCGCCTTGGTCTGCGCCAACTGATTCGTCGCGTCCGTTAATTGCGTCTGCAGCGAGTTAGCCTCCTGCGTCTTCTGGTCGAGCGCCGTCTTGGTCGTCGCGAGGGTCGCCGTGGTTTGCACCAAATTGCTCTTCGTCGTCGTCAAGTCCGCCTGGGTCTGCTTCAACGTCCCCTTGGTCTTGGTGAGGTCGGCCTTGGTCGTGGTCAAGTCAGCGCTCAGGGACGCGATCTTGGCCAGATGGGCCTTTTTCATGCCATCCAGCCTAAACGCCAGATACAACGATCCGAGACTGATGATGACGACAATGATGGGGGCAATTTTACCAAGTCTATTCATAACGCGGCTTCCTCCGTCCAGAGATTCTCCGGAAAGTCTGCGCGCATCCTAGCCAAATATCCGTGCCCGTGTCAACTCTGCCTTCGACGACCAGTCTACGCCCCCCAATCCCCCTGCCCGTGCCCGATATTCCGCCGCCGACTATGCGAGCGCACCTCCCCCGCCAATTCCCGCAACGCCGCATCCACTTCCTCCTCAAAAATCTCCGCCGACAGGCTCTGCGCCCCCAACGACTCCACCGTCCGCCGCTCCATGTTGTCCGACGTCACCACCATGATCGTCGCCCGATGCTCCGACTGCCCAACCAGCCTCTCGATCAGATCATCCGCCGTCTTGCCCTTGTCCGAAAACAGCACCTCGACCCCATGCGTCGGCTCCGCCACCTCGGGCTTGTGTTTCGCCGCATACCCATCAAACACCACCGTCACCCGGCGATGACTGTGGTCCGCGTACTGCCGCAGCAACATCACCAACGCCTCGCGTTTTTGTTGCAGCGACCATTGCCGCGACTTGCGCGTCGTAAACCGCGGCCACGCGTGCAACACACTGTACCCGTCCACCAGTATCCAGCGAGCGCTCATCCCGCCGCCTTAAATTGATGTCGCGAATTCACCCAGTCGTGATACCCAAAATCCCGGTGAAAATGAAGCCTTCCCTCCGGGGAAACGGGTGCTTGACCAATTCCCATTGGGGAGGGCGAGGCTCCTGCCGAGCCGTGCGGAAGAAAGGAGGGGCTCCCGCCTGCGTGGCCGAAGCCATTTCGGCGAGGTGAAGGCCCGCCGATCCGCAGAATATGGTCCGCCTTACCAACCGGCTGTCACCTGGGAGCCCGCTAAAACAGGAGCGCAGCCGCGAGTCAGTTCACCGAGTCGGGAACGAGGCACCTTTCGTTGCCGTTGCAGTCCTCATGGTGAGACCCCGAACATAGCTTTCACGGCCCGAGCCGGATGCGGTAGAAGCGGTTGGTGCCGCTCGCGTCCAGATAGTTCGTCACGGTGTCACCAACTGGCACGATGATCAACGGGCCGCTGATGTCGCTGAAGTTGTTGCTGTAGCTGCCGTCGGCTGCGCCTACCGAGCCTTGTACGATGTTGGTGATCACCGTCGGGCCGTTGAATGATGCGGCGTTCAGGTCGCCGCCGGAAGTCTTCCACGTGACCGTGTTGGTTCCGCCCACTTGGCTGAGGGCGATGATCCGGAACACCGAGGCAGGATTCGTCGGATTCAAACCGACCAAGAATTGGTTGGTGTTACTGATGCCTTTGCCCAACGGGTCGGCGTTGGGACCGGACTGGGGACAGGAGACACACCCGAAATAATTCGTCTGCCACTGCTGGAACGGCGGCACCACGACCGAGGGATCAAGGGTGCCCCCTGTGACAAGAGACCCGGGTGCTATGCCGCCCTCCACCAGGAACCACCCGCCGTCGTAGCCTTGGGCGGTGGGGTCAAATGGGACTGGCGCGACTGGGGGCGGCCCCATTATGAGTGAATTGGGGACGTCGAAAATAAACTCCATTGCCTGATCTCCTCCGGTGGGGGGGGCGCCATATACGCCAAGTTGGTAAGTGTTATTCGGGCCAGACGGTCCGACAAGAAAGGACCACCAATTGGAGGGGGCGCTTGAACTCATTGTGACAGTTGATGACCCGTATCCGATGGGAGGGGCTTGGGTCAACTGCGTGTCGGTCAAGGTGATATCGAAACAGGCGACCGTAGCTGCTCCGCTCGTGGGGTAGTCTAGCGTGATGGACCCGGTGGCGGTCCCGCCGTCGGCGTATGTGATTCCGGTGAGTGTGAGAGCGACGAGCTGATCCGCTGTCGCGGGTGACGCAAGGCCGAGTAGAGTGACACATAAGAGGGTCGTGCATGCTGCCGAGCTTGTTCGCAGTTTCATCGCTTCACCTTCTTGACATTGAATTCTTAACCGACATTTCCCATATGACCTGCTCCCGCGACCATCGGGCCATTCAATCTCATCCACAAGCAGAGTATCCTCGTTGACACCGCATCAAGCCCTTTCTCGGCTCCATCGCACCGGCTACTTCCCCATAGGCGTAATCAGCTCACGGCGCGGTGAAGCGGTAGAAACGGGCGCGATAATTCGTCGACTGGGGATCGCTGAAAGAGGACGAACCGCCGGTGAGGGTGTTGGTTGACAGCGAAACCCAGACGGCATTGACCAGATTCGTGGTGGCTTCGACCACGATGACCAGATTGCTGCTCCCGGTGATGGTGAACCCGAATTGATTCGCCTGTACGCCGAGGTTTTTCGCCTGCGGATTCCAGAGAACAGTCGGAAGTCCACCAAATGTCGAGCCCCAACCCGTTGTCCCCGGCAAGTAATAGACCGTCGCAGTGTCGTAGGCGAACACATCGCCATACGCACCACCAAGGCTGGGGGCATTGCCTAGAAAATAGACTCCATTCACGCTGTTGCACCCATCGAACGCAAAGTCCCCGATGCTGGTGACGCTGGCGGGGATCGTGACGCTGGTCAGGCTTGTGTCAGCAGCGAACGCCTCGTCCCCGATGGTGGCGACGTTGGTGCCCATCGTGACGCTGGTCAGGCCGCTG